>NZ_VTDE01000008.1:0-198132 GCF_052824965.1 Erwinia sp. 1181_3 | reverse complement strand
ATTCAGAGAAAAGCGCCTAACAGGCGCTTTTTTCGTTTCTGTGCGGTGAAGCTTAACGTGCAGGATGAGAACCTGCAGCAGGTTCGACAAAATTGCACTGCAATTTTGTGCCGATGCGCCAGCATCACCCGCAGGGCGAGCATCAATATGATGCGAGGCATATCCTGCACGACCCACCAATGTAAGAAGGCGCCCTAAAGGCGCCTTTTTGCTGTCTGCGATTTACCCTTCTGGTTTTCCTTTCACATTCTTATCACTCCTTTTACGCTTTATTGCCTCAAGTCTACAGTGCTTCGGTCCGATAACCCGTATTGGTTAATTACAAAGGAGACAGAGATGACAACCATCAATACCAGTTCCAGCGTATCCAGCGGTGCCAGCAGTGGCAGTGCCGTTTCACAGACTGCCAGCATCGCCAAGCAGATTACTAAGCTGCAAGAACAGCTGAAAAGCCTGAGCGGCGATACCACCCTGACAGACGATCAAAAAGCTGAACAGCAGCAGATGATCGAAAACCAGATTGCCATGCTGGAAGCACAGTTAGCGCAAATCCAGCAGCAGCAGGCAGAAAAAGCAGCCGAAAAGCAGGAAGCCAATAAAGCAGCGGACAGCGGTAGCAGCAAAATTGCTGACGGTGTTAACCGCCCGACTGAAAATAATAAGCTGAATGTCTATATCTAAAATGGCGATGCGCTAGCACGCTGTTGCGTCAGCAGCTCTGCCTGCTGACGCACTTCCTGCCATATGGCTTCTGCGGCGGGCGTCAGCGAGCGGTTTTTACGCCTGACCAGCATAATGGTGCGGTTGATCTCTGGCACAATCCGGCGGACCAGCAGCGGCCTGCCCTGCGGCAATGGCAGCGCGAGCGCCGGTAGAATGCTGATCCCGATCCCGGCTTCTACCATCGGATACAGCGTGGCCGGATGGCCGATCTCCTGAGCAATCTCAGCCTGCACCTGCTGCACACGCAGCGCTTCATCAATCAGCACGCGACTGCCAGACGCATAGTCCTGCAATACCAGCGTGCGCTGATTGAGCATATGCCAGTGGATTGTCTCCTGCTGTGCCAGCGGATCGTCCTGCCTGCACAGTAGCAGAAACGGCTCATCCAAAATCGCTTCGCACTCAAGGTCATCCGCCTGTAGCGGCCCGACCACAATGCCAAAATCCACTTCCGCATTGCGGATGCTTTGCAGCACCCATTGTTGCGGGCGATCGCGCAACATCACTTTGATTTCCGGGTAATGCAGCTGCCCCGCCGCCAGACACTGCGGCATCAGATGCGCAGAAATGGTCTGACTGGCCGCCACACGCACCGTACCGCTGCGCTGTTGCCCATAGCTGCGCACATCCAGCAGCGTGGTATTCAGCTCCTCCAGCAGCCGCTCAAGGCGGCTGGCGAGCTGCTCTCCGGCTTCCGTCAGCAGAACCTCCCGCGTTGTGCGATCAAGCAGACGGATACCCATTTCACTTTCCAGCTCTTTAATACTGTGGCTCACCGCCGACTGGCTAAGGCCAATCAGCTGGCCCGCCTGGCTGAAACTCCCCTGCTGGGCAACGGCAACGAACACCCGCAGCTGGCGTAATGTGTAATTCATCGATTCGGCTCATATATGAATTCAATAAATCAATTTTATTTCTAAACCCTGCCAGCGCACAATAGCCGCATGATTTTTTAACCAGGCATTAACAATGGGTATTTTTCGTATCGATCCACTGATGTTGAAACTGATTATCACCGTGCTGCTGGCGTCATTTCTGCCTGCGCGCGGTCATTTTGTCGATTTTTTTGAATGGCTGACAACGGCAGCCATCGCCCTGCTGTTCTTTATGCATGGCGCCAAGCTGTCGCGGGAGAAAATTATTGCGGGCGGCGGCCACTGGCGCCTGCATCTGTGGGTGATGTTCAGCACCTTTGTGCTGTTCCCGGCACTGGGCATGCTGTTTGTCTGGTGGCATCCGTTGAATCTCAGCACAGAGATTTATACCGGGTTCCTTTACCTGTCTATTTTGCCTGCCACGGTGCAGTCATCCATCGCCCTGACCTCACTGGCGGGCGGTAACGTAGCCGCTGCGGTGTGTAGCGCCTCGGCATCGAGCCTGCTTGGGGTCTTTATTTCACCCTTGCTGGTCAGCCTGTTGATGAATGTCCACAGTGATGCCGTGGGCGGCAGCCTGGAGCAGATTGGTAAAATCATGCTGCAACTGCTGGTACCGTTTGTTGTCGGGCATCTTTCCCGTCGCTGGATTGCTGACTGGGTGGAAAGAAATCGTGGTCTGATTGGCAAAACCGATCAGGCCTCAATCCTGCTGGTGGTTTATTCGGCCTTCAGTGAAGCGGTAGTGAACGGCATCTGGCACCGTGTCGGCGTGATGACGCTGGTGTGGATTGTGGTGGGTAGCCTGGGTCTGTTGTTCGTGGTGCTGGCGATTAACCTGGCGGCCGCGCGACTGTTTGGCTTTAACCGTGCGGATGAGATTACCATTCTGTTCTGCGGGTCGAAAAAGAGCCTGGCAAACGGCGTACCAATGGCCAATATTCTGTTCCCGTCGGCCGCCGTAGGGATTATCGTGCTGCCGCTGATGATCTTCCATCAGGTGCAGTTAATGGTGTGTTCAATGCTGGCCCAGCGCTACAAAAAAGCAGGCGAAAAACTGGCTGCGCAGCATAAGGCGAGCCGTTCGAAACCCGCGGTGATGGAGTCGCAGAAATAAGTGAGATTACGGGGCCTGGTGGCCCCGTTTTAGCGGTTTCACCAGACCTTCCAGCCCTTCTATTTTGATGGCCAGCGTGATCTGCATCAGCTCCCCCAGGTGGCCCTGAGGAAACTCATCTTTGCGGGCAAACCACAGCAAATACTCTTCCGGCAGGTCAATCAACGCCCGGCCTTTGTATTTGCCAAACGGCATTTCGGTATTGGCAATCTCAATCAGGTGCTGTTTTTCCATGTCATTCACCCAGTAAACGTATCATTTCCGCTTCGTCGATCACCGGAATACCC
Organism: Erwinia sp. 1181_3; assembly: GCF_052824965.1. Classification (NCBI taxonomy): domain Bacteria; kingdom Pseudomonadati; phylum Pseudomonadota; class Gammaproteobacteria; order Enterobacterales; family Erwiniaceae; genus Erwinia; species Erwinia sp. 1181_3. The sequence goes on along the minus strand of NZ_VTDE01000008.1, from coordinate 195,130 downwards.
AGTTCCTGCGCTTTAGCCAGCTTGGAGCCTGCGGCCTCTCCGGCGATCACCAGATCCGTTTTCTTCGACACGCTGCCACTCACTTTCGCACCGAGCGCCGCCAGGCGGTCTTTGGCTTCATCACGCGACAGAACGGTCAGTGAACCGGTCAGTACCACGGTTTTCCCGGCAAACGGGCTATCGATCTCTTCCGCTTTCACGACCACAACGTCAGGCCAGCTTATACCGGCTTTCTCCACCAGCAGGCGGATCACTTCACGGTTACTCTCTTCATCCAGGAAGTTCCGCACGTGGCTGGCCACCACTTTGCCGACATCCGGCACGGCAATCAATGCCTCCAGATCCGCCGCCATCAGCGCCTCCAGCGTACCAAAATGCGCTGCCAGGTTAGCCGCCGTCGCCTCACCGACTTCACTGATGCCCAGGGCATACAGGAAGCGGGCAAAGGTGGTCTGCTTCGCTTTCGCCAGCGCATCTACCACATTCTGTGCCGATTTCGGCCCCATACGATCCAGCCCGGTCAGTTTACCCGCCGTCAGATCGAACAGGTCGGCCGGGTTCAGGACGTACTCTTTATCCACCAACTGGTCGATAATCTTTTCGCCCATTCCGTCGATATCCAGTGCCCGACGGGAGACAAAGTGTTTTAACGCGCCTTTGCGCTGTGCGCCACAGATCAGGCCGCCCGTGCAGCGAGCAACCACCTCGCCCTCCACGCGCTCAACGTCGGAACCACAGACCGGACATTGGGTAGGAAACACTACGTCACGGGCATCTTCCGCGTGATCGACCACGCTGACCACTTTCGGGATCACATCACCCGCGCGGCGGATCACCACGCGATCGCCGATCTTCAGCCCCAGCCGTTCAATCTCGTCAGCGTTGTGCAACGTGGCATTGCTGACGATAACCCCGGCCACCAGCACCGGCTCCAGTCGGGCTACCGGGGTAATCGCCCCGGTACGCCCCACCTGGAACTCAACGTCACGCACGACCGTCATCTGCTCCTGAGCGGGGAATTTAAAGGCGATCGCCCAGCGAGGTGCGCGGGCAACAAAGCCCAGCTGTTCCTGGCGATCCAGCGAATCCACTTTGATCACCACGCCATCAATATCAAAACCCAGCGTTGGGCGAGCGGTTTCTACTTCACGGTAAAAGGTCAGCACTTCATCGGCGTTATGGCACAGGCGCACGCGGTCGCTGACCGGTAAACCCCAGGCTTTAAACTGTTGCAGGCGCCCCCAATGGCTGCGCGGCATCTCGCCCCCTTCCAGCAGCCCGAGGCCGTAACAGAAGAACGTCAGCGGGCGTTTGGCGGTAATACGCGGGTCAAGCTGACGCAAAGAGCCCGCAGCAGCGTTACGCGGGTTAGCAAAGACCTTACTCCCGGTACGGCGCGCTTCGTCGTTCATTTTTTCAAAACCGGCCAGCGGCATAAACACTTCACCGCGCACTTCCATGCGCGCCGGAATATTGTCACCGCTGAGACGCAACGGGATGGCGCGAATGGTGCGCACGTTAGCCGTGATATTTTCACCCGTGGTGCCGTCGCCACGCGTTGCTGCACGCACCAGCTCACCGTTTTCATACAGCAGGCTGACCGCCAGCCCATCCAGTTTCAGCTCACAGCAGAAGGTGATGTCATCGCTGTTTTTCAGACGATCTTTCACACGCTTATCGAATGCCAGGTAGCTCTCTTCATCGAAAGCATTATCCAGCGACAACATCGGCACTTCGTGGCGCACCTGATCAAAAGCCGCCAGCGGTGCAGCGCCAACGCGCTGGGTGGGTGAATCAGCGGTTATCAGCTCCGGATGAGCCGTTTCCAGCTCACGCAGTTCACCCATCAGGCGATCGTACTCCGCATCCGGCACTTCCGGGGCATCCAGTACGTGATACTGATGTTCATGGTGGCGAAGCAGGGTTCGCAAATGGTTGATTTTGTTTTGTACGGATTCCATAGCGGCACCATCAGAGATAAAAAACCCCCGGAGACCGGGGGTTCAGGAAGAGATTGCGGATAAAGATAAAATTAGTTGCTGTTAGCGTCAATCACATCGCGAATGCGTGCTTTATACGTTTCCAGCTTTTGCGGTGTCATCATGCGGCGTTCATCATCCAGTACAACACCACCGACATCGTCGGCGATACGCTGGGCAGATTGCAGCATCAGCTTAAAGTTCTGATGCGCATCGCCGTAGGACGGCACCATCATAAAGATCGACACGCCCGGCGTGGTGAAATCAGACATGTTGTCTGGATTAAACGACCCCGGTTTTACCATATTCGCCAGACTGAACAGGACCGGGCCGCTGCCCGCCGGGTTCAGATGACGATGGAAGATATTCATTTCACCAAACTGGAAACCGGCTTGCAGTACACCCTGTAACAGGGCTTCACCGTTGATGCTGCCACCCGCGTGGGCAGAAACATGCAGCACCAGCACCGTCTCTTTCCGACGTGCTTCTTCGCGCTTCGCTTCGGCAATCTCTGCGGCTGATGGCGGCACGGCCTCGGGTTCAGGCTGAGGTTGCACTGGAACAGCAGGCGCGACCTGACGGATCGGCTCAGGCTGACGCAGAGGTTCAGCGACTTCCCGTTCGGGTTCAGGGGCATGCTGCAGCGCACCACCGAACAGCGGATCGGATTCAGGTTGTTCATCCACCACCGGCTGATGACGAACCGGTTCAGGCTGCGGGCGAGGTTTGGGTTGACGCGGCGGCTCATCCCCGGCATTAAAGCCACTCAGGGAAGGCTCCGATGGCTCAGGCTGGCTGCGTTGTACACGCACTTCGCCCACGCTCTCATCTTCGTCCTCGAACGCTTCTTCTCTATCCTGCTTTAAACGTTTGTGTGGGCGATCACGAAAAACGGATGAGCGCTCTTTACGGCTGGTCCACAGGCCGTGAAGGAGAAGCGCTATTATGGCGATCGCGCCAACAACGATTAATATCAGACGCAAATCCTGCATCATTGTATTCTCTGTTGTTCCAATACCTTGCCACCGCGGCAAACTTTATCCTCTAACTGTATTTGCCCAGGTACACAAGTGCAAGTCTGTGCAGTATTTTCTGACAAATATCCCAGTCTGAGGCCGCTTTTTTGCTGATTTTTCGCTCAAAGTCCCTCTGTAAAGGGAAAAAAGCTGAGTTATGATAACCTTCGCCTGCCCATTCAAAGGAGAAAAGCAGTACATGTCACCTCACAATTCTGATCCGACACACAGTGGCGTCCACTATTTTGCCCAGGGATGGAAGCTGATCCTTCTCCCGGGTATCCGTCGTTTCGTCATTCTTCCACTGCTGGTCAACATCCTGTTAATGGGGGGCGCTTTCGTCTGGTTGTTTGGCCGTCTCGGCCACTGGATCCCAGAATTGATGGCGATGATCCCCAGTTGGTTGCAGTGGTTAAGCTATTTGCTCTGGCCGCTCATGGTCCTGTCGATTATTTTAGTCTTTAGTTACTTTTTCTCCACCATTGCCAATTGGATTGCCGCGCCTTTCTGCGGCCTGCTTGCCGAACAATTGGAAGGCCGTCTGACCGGCAAGCCGTTGCCCGATAATGGCTGGAGCGGACTGGTGAAAGACCTGCCGCGTATCATGAAGCGCGAATGGCAAAAACTGGCTTATTACCTGCCCCGCGCCCTGGTGCTGTTTTTGCTTTATTTTGTGCCGGTATTCGGTCAGACCGCCGCCCCGGTATTGTGGTTCCTGTTCAGCGCGTGGATGCTGTCTATTCAGTACTGCGATTTTCCCTTCGATAATCACAAAGTGAGCTTCCGCCAGATGCGTTCCGCGCTGCGGCAGAATAAAACGGAGAATATGCAGTTCGGGGCACTGGTGAGTTTATTCACCATGATCCCACTACTGAATCTGGTGATTATGCCGGTAGCGGTCTGTGGGGCCACCGCCATGTGGGTGGATAAATATCGTCCGCATCTGGCGCTGAACCGATAGATCATCACGGGCCGACTGACAGGCGTGGTCGGCCTTGCCCACCGGGGTGGGTTTAAGCAAAACAGGCTGCTTATGCCATTTCTGTAGGGCTTATTTCTGCAGAACATATCTATATTCGATTTCATCACTTCACTGGCTAAATGAACAAGGTATGCTCTAAGCGTTCCCAATATTTCATACAGTTAAGGACGGGCTATGAGTAAGATCTATGAAGACAACTCGTTAACAATCGGTCATACGCCGCTGGTTCGACTGAACCGCATCGGTAATGGACGCATTCTGGCAAAAGTAGAGTCGCGTAACCCTAGCTTCAGTGTCAAATGCCGTATCGGTGCCAATATGATTTGGGACGCAGAAAAACGCGGAATTCTGAAGCCAGGCATTGAATTGGTTGAGCCGACCAGTGGTAATACCGGTATTGCCCTGGCGTATGTTGCCGCTGCACGCGGTTACAAACTGACGCTGACCATGCCGGAAACCATGAGCGTTGAGCGCCGTAAACTGCTGAAAGCGCTGGGTGCGAATCTGGTGCTGACCGAAGGCGCGAAAGGCATGAAAGGTGCCATCAGCAAAGCGGAAGAGATTGTCGCGGCCGATCCGGACAAATTTGTTCTGTTACAGCAGTTCAGCAACCCGGCTAACCCTGAAATTCATGAAAAGACCACCGGCCCGGAAATCTGGGAAGACACCGATGGCGAAGTTGACGTGTTTATTGCCGGCGTCGGCACCGGCGGTACGCTGACTGGCGTCAGCCGCTACATTAAAAACACCAAAGGTAAAAAAGAGCTGATTACCGTCGCCGTTGAGCCTGTGGACTCGCCGGTCATTGCTCAGGCCATCGCAGGTGAAGAGATTAAACCAGGTCCCCACAAAATTCAGGGTATCGGTGCCGGTTTCATTCCGGGTAACCTCGATCTGAATCTGGTTGACCGCGTGGTATCCATCTCCAACGAGGAAGCTATTTCGACGGCACGCCTCCTGATGGAAGAGGAAGGCATTCTGGCGGGTATCTCTTCCGGTGCGGCCGTTGCTGCTGCGCTGAAACTGCAGGAAGATGAAGCTTTCGCCAACAAAAATATCGTGGTGATTCTGCCCTCTTCTGGCGAACGCTACCTGTCAACTGCGCTGTTTGCCGATCTCTTTACTGAGAAAGAACTGCAACAGTAGTGCCAGAAAGGCGATATTGTCTGAAAAAGCACCCGATCGGGTGCTTTTTTGTGGAGTGCGTCAAACTTTTACCACCCTGTAGATTGATTTTACCCACCAGTGTCTGGTATTTAAGCTGCCAATTATTTCGATCCGTAAAATTAATCGCCGCGTGAACTGGATCAAGCTGAATCGATTTACTGGTTTGGCGCACAAAGCGAAATAGCGGCATAATGGTAAATGGATAAGTACTGGGAAACACCACGTTCTTTCTCACTCTTCACTCCACCTTACCAGCGCATTTTTTGGCCAGTCTTTGTACCATGCCAGCGCGACTCACTACAGGCTAAAGTTCAGCCACCAGGCTAGACTTTAGATCAACAACACCAAACCAAATTAAGTTGGGGAAACATAATGTTCCAGCAAGAAGTTACCATCACCGCACCAAACGGCCTGCACACTCGTCCAGCAGCTCAGTTCGTTAAAGAAGCTAAAGCTTTCGCTTCAGAAATCACCGTGACCTCTAACGGTAAATCTGCCAGCGCGAAAAGCCTGTTCAAGTTACAGACTCTGGGTCTGACTCAGGGCACCGTGGTTACCCTGTCAGCTGAAGGCGAAGATGAGCAGAAAGCCGTTGAGCACCTGGTTAAACTGATGGCAGAACTGGAGTAATCCGTTCGCTTTCAGCTTCGATAGCGAAGTGTTTCCAGACAGAGTTATGCAATATTGATCGCGAACAGTACGTTCGCGATATTGTTTCCGTAAAGTTACCCAAAACTGACGAAACGGATTGTGTACTCCATCTGGCTCGCTGAGTGGATTAACCGATGTGCAGTCATCCGCGGTTCTCCGCCTCAGATGATTATCAGAGAAAGAAAAGGTAGGGTTATGATTTCAGGCATTTTAGCATCACCGGGTATCGCTTTCGGCAAGGCGCTTCTGCTGAAAGAAGATGAGATTATCATCAACCGGAAAAAGATTTCTGCCGACCAGGTCGACCAGGAAATTCAACGTTTTCTTGATGGTCGTAAAAAAGCTGCCGTGCAGCTGGAAGCGATCAAAATCAAAGCCGGGGAAACCTTCGGTGAAGAGAAAGAAGCGATCTTCGAAGGGCACATCATGCTGCTCGAAGATGAAGAACTTGAGCAAGAAATCATCGCCCTGATTAAAGACGAGCACGCCACTGCGGATGCTGCTGCCTTTTCTGTGATTGAAGGCCAGGCGAAAGCGCTGGAAGAGCTCGATGACGAGTATCTGAAAGAGCGTGCTGCCGACGTTCGTGACATCGGTAAACGCCTGCTGCAAAACATTCTTGGCCTGCATATCGTTGACCTTAGCGCCATCAATGAAGAAGTGCTGCTGATCGCGAAAGATCTGACTCCGTCAGAAACCGCACAGCTCAACCTGAACAAAGTGCTGGGCTTTATCACCGATATCGGTGGCCGCACGTCACACACCTCGATCATGGCGCGTTCTCTGGAACTTCCCGCTATCGTCGGCACCGGTAATGTGACCAGCCAGGTTAAAAATGACGATTTCCTGATCCTCGATGGCGTCAACAATCAGGTGTACGTTAACCCGACATCTGAAAAAATCGAAGAGCTGAAAGCCGTAGCACATCAGTATCTCAGCGAGAAAACTGAGCTGGCGAAACTGAAAGATCTGCCGGCAATTACGCTTGATGGCCATCAGGTAGAAGTGTGCGCTAACATCGGTACTGTGCGTGATGTCGCGGGTGCTGAACGTAATGGCGCAGAAGGTGTTGGCCTGTACCGCACCGAATTCCTGTTTATGGACCGTGAATCACTGCCAACGGAAGACGAACAGTTCCAGGCGTATAAAGCCGTTGCTGAAGCCGTCGGTGCTCAGGCTGTGATTGTACGTACCATGGACATCGGTGGTGATAAAGACCTGCCGTACATGAACCTGCCGAAAGAAGACAATCCCTTCCTCGGCTGGCGTGCGATTCGCATCGCGATGGACCGTCCTGAAATTCTGCATGCTCAGCTGCGCGCTATCCTGCGTGCCTCTGCGTTTGGCAAACTGCGTATCATGTTCCCCATGATCATCGCCGTTGAGGAAGTTCGCTTCCTGAAAGCTGAACTGGAAACCCTGAAAGCTCAGCTGCGCGAAGAAGGCAAAGCCTTCGACGAAAGTATTGAAGTGGGTATTATGGTGGAAACACCTGCTTCAGCCGTCATTGCTCATCATCTGGCAAAAGAAGTCGATTTCTTCAGTATTGGGACAAACGACCTGACGCAGTATACTCTGGCAGTGGATCGTGGTAACGACCTGATCTCCCATCTCTACAACCCAATGTCTCCTTCTGTTCTGACGCTGATTAAGCAGGTTATTGATGCTTCTCATGCCGAAGGTAAATGGACTGGCATGTGTGGTGAGCTGGCAGGCGACGAACGTGCTACACTACTGTTATTGGGAATGGGGCTGGACGAATTCAGCATGAGTGCCATTTCTATTCCACGCATTAAGAAAATTATTCGTAATACGAATTTTGAAGATGCGAAGGCATTGGCAGAGCAGGCTCTGGCTCAACCTACAGCGGACGAGTTGATGAACCTGGTCAACAAGTTCATTGAAGAAAAAACACTCTGCTGAGACCAGGACACGCTGGCCCAATATTACTGCTTAGGAGAAGAACATGGGTTTGTTTTCAAAACTTTTTGGCGATAAGTCTGATTCCGCATCAGGTGCCATCGAGATCGTAGCACCTCTGTCGGGTGAAATCGTCAATATCGAAGACGTTCCAGACGTGGTGTTTGCGGAGAAGATTGTTGGCGACGGTATCGCTATCAAACCTACTGGCAATAAAATGGTTGCGCCGGTCGATGGCACCATCGGTAAAATCTTCGAAACCAATCATGCTTTTTCCATCGAATCAGACAACGGCATCGAGCTGTTTGTCCACTTCGGAATTGATACGGTTGAACTGAAAGGCGAAGGCTTCAAACGCATCGCTGAAGAAGGTCAGAAAGTTAAAAAAGGCGACGTGGTGATCGAGTTTGATCTGGCGCTGCTGGAAGAAAAAGCAAAATCAACGCTGACCCCAGTGGTGATCTCGAATATGGATGAGATCAAAGAGCTGGTTAAGCTGACGGGTAACGTTGTCGTGGGTGAAACCCCGGTTATCCGCATCAGGAAGTAACAGCGGTCATCGTCGATAAGCCCCCTGATTTCGGTCCGGGGGCTTTTTTTATGGGGAAATTACCAACTGCTCAGCAACGCATCTCGCAGGTTGAGAGACGGTATTGGAACATCGTCCAACTCCAGTTGCTGCTCAATATGGTGAAGATGTTCATCCATAATGATCTGCGCTCGCTCCACCTCCCCTGCCCGCAGAGCAGTAATCACCCCGCGGTGTTCCCGGCACTGGCAATCCGGTGTGTCATTACGCTGATATAACGCGACAATCAGCGAGCTACGCACCATCAGAGTAGAGAGCATCTCACTCAATACCTGATTATCACTGATTTTCGCCAGCAGCAAATGAAACTGGCTCAGCTCACGGATAATATCGCGGCGGTCTTCACGGGTAGCAGCCTCTTCCCCCGCCTGTAAATGAGCTTCTATCTCATCATAATGCAGTGCCATTTTCCCGATGCTGATCCCGGCCAGTACGGCATGTTCAATCGCCCGGCGGGCGATAAACACTTCCCGCGCCTCACGAGCTTCGGGCTGTGCGACCTTCGCTCCGCGATTCGGGGCAATCGTGACGATATGCTGCAACGCCAGCCTCTGTAAGGCCGCCTGCACGTGATTGCGATTGGCTGACAGCACGTCAACGATTTGTGCTTCTACCAGCCGCATACCGGGCTTTAATCGATGCTGTGCGATAGCCATCGACAGAGAATCGACGATGCGCTGTACTTCCTGCTGTCTGGCGCTGGCCACACCGCTCATGTCTTACCTCAACGAAATAAAAAAATGGTGCTGATAGCCGTGGCTAAACCACCCAATGCGGCAAACGAATAGTGAGTTCCAGTCCGCCATCACGGGCGTTCACCGCACTAACTTCCCCTTGATGGGCAGTCACCACTTTACGCACAATTGACAGCCCAAGCCCATAGCCTTTACCTGATAAGGGTGAATTGACACGTACAAAGGGGTCAAAAATACTCGAAAGCTTGTCAGCCTCCACACCGGGTCCATGATCGCGGACGCTAATCACCAGCCAGTCATGTTCCTTGTGCAGGCTAATGATCACCTGCTGGCCGTGCAGGGAAAAACGCAGCGCGTTGCGCACCACATTTTCGACGGCCGAGCGGATCAGGTTCGCATCCCCTTTGACCGTATAATCCTGCTGCTCATCCGCATTCAACAGAATCTCGACGCCGGGGATCTGCGCTTCATAGCGCGCATCGTTGGTGACGGCGTTCAGTAACCCCAGTAAATCAAAATACTGCTCATCGGGCAGGCTCTGATGTTCTGCACGCGACAACGTCAGCAGTTCACCAATCATTTTATCCAGACGACGCGCCTCTTCATCAATACGATCGAGCGAGGCATTAACACTTTCCGGCGTCTGCCTTGCCAGCCCGGTTGCCAGCTGCAAGCGTGCCAGTGGCGAACGCAGTTCGTGAGAGACATCGTGCAGCAGCTCTTCACGCGCTTTGACCAGCACCGACAGGCGCTCAACCATCGCATCGAAGTCCTGTGCCACAACCGAAAACTCATCGTGGCGACGGCGCATCTGTGGGAACAGACGGACCGAAAGATCGCCTTTCGAGACGCGGCCAAATCCCGCACGCAGCTGGCGCATCGGGCGCGTCAGATTCCATGCCAGGAACAGGCTGAACAGCAACCCGCAGATGCCGCCGACAATAAATAGCGGCTCCGGCATATTGAGAATACTGTGCGGACGTCTGCCCATGGTACTGTCAGCACGCAGGCCTGCCACATCATACCTTAGCTGATACTGGCGGCCGTCAGCCCCGGTGACCCATTCCGTCACCTCTTTCGGGAATTCGCCAGGGGCAAGATCGCGGTTTAACTCATCGCGCGGCATCACCTGCTGTGGCGGTTTATCCATCAGCCGCACGGAGAAAAAACGCCGATCGTTAGGCGGCCAGTCAACCATCATGTCGTTCAACGCTTCCAGCCCGCCGCGTTGCAGCACCGACACCGCAGAGGTCATCTGCAAATTGACGATACGCTTAGTGGCCATGTTTTCCGGGGGTTCATGATGTTTGCCATACAGACTAAAACCCAGCCACAGCAGCTGGGTAATCGCAATATAGGTCAGCCAGAAGCCCAGCAGGATTTTCCAGAACAGAAAACCACGGAACCCGGATTTCATCGGATACGGTAACCGATGCTGCGCACCGTCTCGATGTTGATGGTGTCTTGCGTCAGTGCCGCCAGCTTCTGACGGATATTGCTGATATGCACATCCACGCTGCGGTCATAGGCTTCACGCGGACGTCCCAGCCCTTTTTCCGACAGCTCGTCCTTTGAGACCACGCGATCGGGGGAGCGCAGCAGAAGATCCAACAGGTTGAACTCTGAGGCGGTCAGGTCGAACGGCTTTTTCTGCCACTCGCTGATACGCGTTGCCGGGTTAAGCGTCAACTCACCCCAGCCAATCACCTCTTTGTTTTCCAGCACCACGGGCTGCTCTTCTACGCGACGCAGCACCGCACGCAGACGCGCCACCAGCTCACGCGGGTAGCACGGTTTCGGCATATAGTCATCCGCACCCATCTCCAGGCCAATCACCCGGTCGATGTTGTCGCCCTTGGCAGTCAGCATAATCACCGGCAGGCGGCCATTCTGACGCACCTGGCGCAGCACATCGATACCGCTCATATCAGGCAGCATAATATCGAGGATCATGGCGCTGTAGTCGCCGGAGAGCGCGCCTTCCACACCTGCTTTCCCCGTTAACACCAGTGAAGCATCAAAGCCTTCGGCAATCAGGTACTGACTGAGCATGGTGCCCAGTTCAAGGTCGTCATCAACCAGTAAAATTTTCATACGGGATCTCTCAATGATACAGCCGCTATTTTCGCCTGTTATCGACGGCTTCGCAGCCGCTTTTACCCAATCCTTACAGTCTAATCAAAGGTGGGGGAAGTGTCAGGAAGGATTTGATGCGCGCAGCGGCAGAAGGTTCGGCCGCTGCGAAGAAATAATGGCAGGTCAGTAAACGCCGGTGGAGAGATAGCGATCGCCGCGATCGCAGACGATCGCCACAATCACGCTACCAGGATGGACGTGGGCAAGACGTATTGCACCGGCAACGGCTCCGCCGGAACTGACACCACAGAATATCCCTTCACGCTTTGCCAGCAGGCGCATCGTCTCTTCGGCTTCCTGCTGCGACATATCCAGAACCTGATCCACCAGCTCCGGACGGAAAATTCCCGGCAGATACGCGGCAGGCCAGCGGCGAATGCCCGGAATGCTGCTGCCTTCCGAAGGTTGCAGGCCGACGATCTGTACGCTCTGGCTCTGCTCTTTCAGATAACGCCCCACGCCGGTAATGGTGCCGGTGGTGCCCATGCTGGACACAAAGTGAGTTAAGCGCCCCGCCGTCTGCTGCCAGATCTCCGGCCCGGTGGTGAGATAATGCCCGAGGGGGTTATCCGGATTGTTAAACTGGTCCAGCACCTTGCCTTCACCGCGTGCCGCCATGGCATCCGCCAGATCACGCGCGCCTTCCATCCCCTGTTCGCGGCTCACCAGAATTAATTCCGCCCCGTAAGCACGCATTGCCGCCTGGCGTTCAACGCTCATATTGTCCGGCATCAGCAGTTTTAAACGGTAACCTTTCATCGCGGCGATCATCGCCAGCGCAATCCCGGTATTGCCACTGGTGGCTTCAATCAGCACATCACCGGGGTGAATTTCACCGCGCAGCTCCGCGTGGTGAATCATCGAGAATGCGGCGCGATCTTTTACCGAACCGGCGGGATTATTCCCCTCCAGCTTTAGCCAGATTTCACTGCCGTTCATGGGCGTCAGGCGCTGCAGTTGAATCAGCGGCGTATTACCGATGGTATTTTCGAGTGTGGTCAAGGTCTGTGAGTTCCCGCATGAAATGGCAAAGGGCCGGAAAAACCGACCCTCTGTACTTTAAAATGACATCAGAGAAAAATATCAGGCGCTTTGTGCAAAGGCAACAGGCCGTAACGCGGTGTCACCGTGGTACAGACGTGCGTGTTGCAAGCCAACGAACAGACGTTCACCGCGAACAGGAGCCACCTGGTCACCGTCCATCACCACGGTAATCGGTTCACCGCTCCAGTCAGCAGGCACCACGACCAGCTGCCAGAAGTGTCCGCGCGGGCTAACTTCCAGTACCTGGGCCGGCAACGGTGTTTCCAGGCTGCTCTGACGGCTGACGTCGATTTCCCACGGGCGCAGGAACAGTTCTACCGGCCCCTGGTGCGCAGGCGCGTAGCCCAGCGGCCAGTGATGTGCGCCAACATGGAACTGAGACCCCTGCACCGCGCCATCGAAGCGGTTTACTTCGCCGAGGAACTCCAGCACAAAGCGGGTGGCCGGATCACGCCAGACATCATCCGGTGTGCCAACCTGCTCAATGTTACCCTGGCTCATCACCACCACGCGATCGGCCACTTCCATGGCTTCTTCCTGATCGTGAGTCACGAACACGCTAGTGAATTTCAGCTCTTCATGCAGCTGACGCAGCCAGCGGCGCAGTTCTTTACGCACCTGAGCGTCCAACGCACCGAAAGGTTCATCCAACAGCAGGATTTGAGGTTCCACTGCCAGCGCACGCGCCAGGGCGACACGCTGCTTCTGGCCGCCGGAAAGCTGTGCCGGGAAACGGCCAGCAAGATGCCCAAGCTGAACCATCTCCAGTAAGCGAGTGACTTTCTGCTTAATTTCAGCAGCAGAGGGGCGCTCACGACGCGGCAGTACCGTCAGGCCAAACGCGATATTCTCGAACACGGTCATATGACGGAACAGTGCATAGTGCTGGAACACAAAGCCCACCTGACGGTCGCGGGCATGGACCCGGCTGACGTCTTTACCGTGGAAGCTCAGGCGCCCGCTGTTCTGGTTTTCCAGCCCGGCGATAATACGCAGCAGCGTGGTTTTCCCGGAGCCAGAAGGACCCAGCAATGCCACCATTTGACCGGAAGGGATATCCAGTGAAATATCGTTCAGGACTTTCGTCTTGCCGAAGTATTTATTAATGCTACCGATTTCAATGCTCATGCTTCCCCTCCAGTTCCAGACGCTTGCTCTGGCTTTCTAACCGCCACTGCACCGCGCTTTTTAAAAACAACGTTACTATCGCCATCAGGGTCAGCAGCGCGGCGGCGGTAAAGGCCCCGACGGTGTTGTAATCCTGATGCAGTAATTCAACCTGTAATGGCAGCGTATAGGTCTCGCCGCGAATCGAGCCGGAGACCACCGACACGGCACCAAACTCACCGATGGCGCGGGCGTTGGTCAGCACCACGCCGTACAGCAGCGCCCAGCGAATATTCGGTAAGGTCACGCGCCAGAACATCTTCCAGCCCGATGCACCCAGTAATACCGCGGCTTCATCTTCATGACTGCCCTGGCTCAACATCACCGGCACCAGCTCACGCACCACAAACGGACAGGTAACGAAAATGGTCACCATCGCCATCCCCTGCCAGGAGAACATCAGCTGGATATTATGCGCATCCAGCCAGCCGCCCGCCGAACCATTGACGCCCCAGAACAGCAGGTACATCAGCCCCGCCACCACCGGTGATACGGCAAACGGAATATCAAACAATGTCAGCAACAGCTGGCGGCCCGGGAAGGTAAAGCGCGTTACCAGCCAGGCCAGCAGCGTGCCAAACACCAGATTCACCGGGACGGTAATCAGCGCAATCAGCACCGTTAGCCAGATGGAGTGCAGCATGTCGGAATCACTAAGGTTGTCCAGAGAGGCCATCAGGCCCTCTGACAACGCGGCGGTAAAAATCGCCACCAGCGGGATCACCAACAGCATCAGCGAGATCAGCATGCCGAGGCCAATCAGAACCCATTTCCCCCACTGAATACGTGCGCGTCCCACGCCCTTAAAATCGGTAACGTCAGCCATTAGTGACCTCCAATACGACGGCCAAAGCGGCTCTGTAAGGTGTTAATCGCAAACAGTAACAGGAGAGAAGCGGCCAGAATCACCGAGGCGATGGCGCTGGCGGCCGGATAGTCAAACTCCTGCAAGCGCACAAAGATCATCAGCGAGGTCACTTCGGTTTTCCACGCAATGTTCCCGGCGATAAAAATCACCGCGCCAAATTCGCCCAGGCTGCGGGTGAATGACAGTGCCGTACCGGCCAGCAGCGCCGGGCCCACTTCCGGCAGCACCACACGGCGAAAACTTTGCCACGGCGTCGCGCCGAGTGTTTCCGCCGCCTCTTCATATTCCGGCCCCAGCTCTTCCAGAACAGGCTGAACGGTACGCACCACAAACGGGATGCTGGTAAAAGCCATCGCCACGGCGATGCCGAGCCAGGTATAAGACACTTTGATACCAAACTGCGCCAGCCACTCGCCGTACCAGCCATTGACGGAGAACAGCCCGGCCAGCGTCAGCCCCGCGACCGCCGTCGGTAGGGCAAACGGCAGGTCCATCAGGCCATCCAGCAGCGCACGCCCGGGAAAACGGTAACGGGTCAGGATCCACGCCATCAGCATGCCAAAGACCGCGTTAAAAATAGAGGCAACCCCGGCGGCCAGCAGCGTCACTTCATAGGCTGCCATAACCTGCGGGTTGGTAATCACCTCCCAATACTGCGCCAGCGTCATCTGCGACAACTGCATCAGCAGCGCACTGATCGGCAGCAGCAGAATCAGACAGGTGAAAAAAAGGCTACTGCCCAGGCTGATACCAAACCCAGGCAGAACGCGTTTACTGCTTGCTGAAAACATTGACTACCGCCCCGCCGCTAACAACTTATCCAGTTCGCCACCACTGACGAAATGGGTTTTCATCACCTGATCCCAGCTGCCAAAATCATCGGCCACGCGGAATAAATCCGTCTGTGGGAAACGATCTTTTTGTTGCGCCATCAACTGGGGATTATTCACACGATAATAAAACTGCGTGATAATTTGCTGGGCAGCCGGGGTATACAGATAGTTTAGATAGGCTTTGGCTGCCGCTTCTGTGTGGTTATGTTCGACATTTTTATCAACCCACGCGACCGGGAACTCAGCCAGAATATTGGTTTTCGGCACGATGACTTCATAGCCATCTTTGGCGTACTGATTGCGGATGGTGTTCACCTCCGATTCGAAACTGATCAGCACATCGCCCAGACCGCGCTCCACAAAGGTAGTGGTGGCACCACGCCCGCCGGTATCAAACACTTCGACGTTTTTCAGGAACTGCGTCATTAACGCTTCCGTCTTCGCTTTATCTTTACCGTCGGTACGATCAAAAGCACCCCATGCAGCCAGATAGGTATAGCGGGCGTTGCCGGAGGTTTTGGGATTCGGGAAAATCAGTTTTACATCGTTACGCACCAGGTCGTTCCAGTCGCGGATATGCTTCGGGTTACCCTTGCGGACCAGAAACGCCATGGTGGAATAGAACGGCGAGCTGGCATTCGGTAAACGCTGCTGCCAGTCGGCGGGGATCAGTTTGCCTTTGTCGTGCAGGATCTGCACATCGGTGACCTGATTGTAGGTCACCACATCGGCTTTCAGGCCCTGCAAAATCGCCAGCGCCTGCTTGGAGGAACCCGCATGAGATTGTTTGATGGTCAGCGTGTCGCCAGGATGCTGCTGCGCCCACTGTTTTTCAAACGGTGCGTTCAGGGCGCTGAACAGCTCACGCGAGACATCATAAGAGCTGTTGAGCAGCTCGGTTGCCTGTGCGCCCGTACTCAGCAATAACGCCAGCGCGGAGGCTGTTACGTATTTTTTTACCGTTGGTAACGTCATTATGCACCCTGTGAGATTCACCGGTCGACTGACCTGAAGTGCGTTCAGTTTATTTATAACCAGGGTAAAAGCTGTAACGGTTTTATATACCGTTTAGTGCTTTGCAAGCAGAAAACGCTATAAGCGTGTGGAATTGATTATGCAGCGAGTGGGAATGAAAACGACTTTGGTGGATAAACGTAGGGGCGGGTCATGACCCGCCCTGTCCTGGCATGCCTGGACCCTACAATGCTGCCAACTGCTCAAGAGACGGCGCATAGAAATAGCTGCCACTGACCGGTTTGGTGAAACGTAGCATCGCATCGAACTTGCCATCGGTTTCACCAAACATGCTTAACAGCTGCTGCTCAATGTTATACAGCGTAGCGCAGTAGGCCAGGAAGAACAGGCCATGGGTCCCGCTGGCCGTGCCGTAAGGCAGGCTTTGACGTAAGATTTTCAGTCCTTTGCCGTTTTCTTTCAGGTCCACACGCGCCACATGAGACGTGGCCGGGCGCGCATCGCCCTCCAGCTCTTCGTTACTCTCTTTGGTGCGACCCATAATCTGCTCCTGCTTATTCACCGCCAGGCGATTAAACATCGGCAAATTATGCTGCCAGCGCTGGCTGAAGACGTAGCTCCCGCCCGCATTGTCCCCCTGGTGAATAATCGCTACCGCTTCGCGCTGTTCACCCTGTGGGTTTTCGGTACCGTCGACAAACCCGCTGAGATCGCGATCTTCCGTCCAGCGGAACCCGTGTGTTTCTTCGGCGATGCGAATAGCACTGCCAAATGCTGCCAGTGCGGCTTGTGCCAGACTGAAATTCACATCGTGACGCAGGGACTGAATATGGATCAACATATCGCGCTGGGTGGCCGGTGCCATACCTTTCCCCAGCGGCTGGAAGTCTTTGAGTTCGGCGCTGCTGTTACCCGCGCAGAGGTCGCTCCACAGACCGTTGCCAAAGGCGATGACTGCCCCCAGCCCGGCATCGGGATAGCGTTGTTGCAACTGGGATAGCTGCTGAAGAAATTGCTGGCTGCCACGGCGAACAGCGTCAACATCGCCTTCCACCATGGCTTCAAGATAAATAGCAAAACGGCGATGCTCTAATAAGATGCCGCTCTGAAAATGGGACATGTTGCTCTCCTGGCTCTCAGGTTAATTCTGGTCAGTTTTTCAGAATATGATAACCCAAGTGCATGCCAGGAGAGTGTTCAAACGCAATATTTATGGGGTCTTTATGCTAACCGCATTAGCGGCGCCAGATAATTTTGCTTAAGGTCCAGTTTTTCAGCGTATCGTCAGAAGGCATCAGGCCTTCCGGGCCATGCCAGTCGCCGCTGAAAACATAGCTGATATGCTGGCTGCCAGGGGCTTTACACTCGACGCTGGCACTGTCCGCGCCGCTGGCTTTCTGGCAGGCACCATAGGCTTTGCTGTAGAGATCGCTAAATGCCGTGCCAAACTTCACACCGCTTTCGGTTGTCACGTCGTGGTCCATGATATCGATGCGGTTGACCGTGGTATCACCGACCAGCTCCACTTTCACCTGCTTATCGCTGTCGACGCCCTGCCAGAAGTGGACGATATTCCCATCGGTAGTACGCATCCCCTGGCGCAGGTGATAGTTGCCGTTCAGGGCATCATTCAGCACCTCACGCTGCATCAGCGTGCTGCTGTTCACCTCACCCAGCCCCTGTTCGGTCACCATTAACGATGAACCGAACCAGTGCATCGGTGACAGGCTGGACCACGACCAGGAGACGGGATTCCACCAGGTGGACGAAGACGCGCTATCGGGCTGAGAAGATGAGCCTGCGCAGCCCGCCAGTATCAGGGCAGCCAGCAGTATCGCCGGGCGAAAAGTTTTCATTGCAACTCCAGTATTCATTGTCAGGGGCTTCCGTACTGCTTGGAGTGTGAATTGACCTAAAAGTTTAACTCAGTGATTTTCAGCCGGATCAAAGCAGTCACGTAACCGCCGATATCCCAGCAGCGCCAGAATGGCGAAGCCATCCAGCAGCGTGACCATCAGCACCAGAGAGGATGCGGCTTCATCGTTCTGCCACAGCGCCACCAGCTGAACAGCGAGCGTTAAAACCAGCGTCAGCACCAGCACCCAACGCCATGCCTGCCACAGGCGCGGCAGACGCTGGCGATAACCGGTCAGCAGCAGCCCGAGGGCGGCAGGAACACCTGACGCCAGCCCCAGCCAGAAGACGTGGTTATCCGGATAAAACAGCTCAAGCAGGCTCTCGCCCTGCTGGCGTGACGCACCGGCCGCCACAAACAACACCCATGTGCGTGCCTGCAACAGCAAAATCGCCCAGAAAGAGAGGGGCAGATGGAGCTGGCCTTTGGTGTCGTAATCGTCAGGTAAATATTTCAAAATAGTGAATACCCAAAATAATTCGAGGTGCATTGAGGCGGCAAGAGAATGAGTCCCGATGAGCTTACACAGGTAAGTGATTCGGGTGAGTGAACGCAGCCAACAAAAATGCAGCTTGAAGTATGACGG
Source organism: Erwinia sp. 1181_3 (assembly GCF_052824965.1). Classification (NCBI taxonomy): domain Bacteria; kingdom Pseudomonadati; phylum Pseudomonadota; class Gammaproteobacteria; order Enterobacterales; family Erwiniaceae; genus Erwinia; species Erwinia sp. 1181_3. Next base: position 176,607 of record NZ_VTDE01000008.1, on the reverse strand, counting down.
GTATATCAATACTCGCGATCTTCAATCAGACGTTTGCCCAACAGCAGGCTGTCCACCGTTTCGTAATCCAGCTTTTCATAAAACCCGGTCACGGCATCGTTCTCTTCACGGACCATCACATGGATTTTCGGGCAGCCACGGGCAATCAGCTTTTTCTCCAGGCGATTAATCAGCGCGTTGGCAAAGCCGCGTCCCTGATAATCAGGATGAACGCCAAGATAATAAGCAGAGCCGCGATGCCCGTCGTAGCCGCCCATTAGCGTGCCGACAATTTCACCGCCCACCACCGCGACCATAAACAGATCCGGGTCGTGGTTCAGCTTACGCTCAATATCCATCTCAGGATCATTCCAGGGACGTAACAGATCGCAACGCTCCCAGAGGGTAATTACTTCTTCAAAATCATCTTGCCGGAATGCGCGGATTTCCATGAGATTTGGCCTGTGGTTAAGCATAATTTGCTGATTATCACGTATTCTTCTGTAGGTGCAAGTGTGTTGGTCCGACACAAGTAAAAAAAAGCCCCCCCGGCGAACTCAGTGTTTGAAATACATAGCAAAAGCCTGAAATAGTTCCCTTCTCGCCGCCACCTCCTTGTTACGATATAACAATAAGCACTTTTTGCCCCAGGATGTGCCATGAAAAAGATAAACCTGTTGACGCCGCTCACCACTCGCCGCCAGTTGCTGCTTTCCGGCCTGGCATTGGCTCTGCTGGCTCGCCGCCCTGCACGTGCCGCAGAGGAAGATGCCACTCTGCGCGTCAGCCCGCGTCCGCATAAAGTGGTCAGCTCACCGCCACCTGCACGCCCGGCAAACAGCAAACGTATTGTGATGATTGATCCGGGCCACGGCGGTATTGATTCCGGTGCGGTGGGGCATGAAGGCTCTGAAGAGAAGCATGTGGTGCTGGAGATTGCCCAGCATATCCGCCATCTGCTGGGTGAACATCCTCATATCGAGGTGCGCCTGACGCGCGAAAGCGACCACTTTATTCCCCTCGGTGAACGGGTTGAGATCGCCCACCAGCACGGCGCCGACCTGTTTATGTCCGTTCATGCCGACGGTTTCACCAGCCCGTCCGCAAACGGCGCGTCAGTGTTTGCCCTGTCGAATCGCGGTGCCAGCAGCACTATGGCTCGCTATCTTTCTCAGCGGGAGAATGCGGCTGATGACGTCGGCGGCGTGAAAGCAGCGGATAAAGATCACTACCTCCAGCAGGTGCTGTTTGATCTGGTGCAGACAGACACTATCAAGAACAGTCTGATCCTCGGCAAACACGTTCTGGGGCAAATCCGCCCGGTCCATCACCTGCACAGCCAGCATACCGAGCAGGCGGCGTTTGCCGTGCTCAAGTCGCCGTCTATTCCATCCGTGCTGGTCGAAACCTCCTTTATCACCAACCCTGACGAGGAGAAATTACTGGGCACCACCGCATTTCGTCAGAAAATTGCCGGGGCCATCGCTAACGGCATCGTCAGCTTTTTTGACGAGTATGAGGCGACCAGGCGCACAGGCTGACGTATAATCCACGCGTCTTTTTTTGCACAGGATTTGTTATGAACACTCCGGATATTGCCCAGGTAAAACAGTTTTTGCTCAACCTTCAGGATGAAATTTGTCGCAAGCTGGCACAGGCAGATGGCGAAGCCCGGTTTGCCGAAGACAGCTGGCAGCGTCCCGGAGGCGGTGGCGGGCGCAGCCGCGTTCTGCGTCAGGGCCGGGTGTTCGAACAGGCGGGCGTCAACTTCTCCCATGTCCACGGTGATGCGATGCCCGCCTCTGCCACCGCGCACCGTCCTGAACTGGCCGGACGCAGCTTCGAGGCGCTGGGCGTGTCACTGGTGATCCACCCGGAGAATCCCTATGTGCCGACCAGTCATGCCAACGTGCGTTTCTTTATCGCCGAAAAACCGGGTGCCGATCCGGTCTGGTGGTTTGGCGGTGGCTTCGATATGACGCCCTTCTACGGCTTCGAGGACGATGCCGTGCACTGGCATCAGACCGCTGCCGACCTGTGTCAGCCGTTTGGTGATGAGGTCTACCCGCGCTATAAAAAGTGGTGCGATGACTACTTCCACCTGAAGCACCGTAACGAGCAGCGCGGTATTGGCGGGCTGTTCTTTGACGATCTGAACACCCCGGATTTCGATCAGAGCTTCCGCTTTATGCAGGCGGTGGGTAACGGCTTTACCGATGCCTATTTGCCGATTGTTGAACGCCGTAAAACGCTGCCGTGGGGCGAGCGCGAGCGCGATTTCCAACTCTACCGCCGTGGGCGCTACGTGGAGTTTAATCTGGTGTGGGATCGCGGCACGCTGTTTGGCCTGCAAACCGGCGGGCGCACGGAATCGATTCTGATGTCGATGCCGCCGCTGGTGCGCTGGGAATATGATTATCAGCCGGAAGCAGGCAGCCCGGAGGCGGCGTTGTACAGTGATTTTCTGCCGGTTAAGGCGTGGATTTAAAGCCCAGGGGTCTTTAGGGCCAGGTCAACGTCAAGGGCGTTTCGCTTTCCCGCTGTCGCGGGCGAAGCGACCTAAGGGCGGCAGTCGCCCCGCCCTTAGGGATCCGGGCTTGCGGCAGGCGCATCGCCCGCTTACAGCGGGTTCCCTCAGTCAAGCGGCTTTCCGGCCGGACCGGGCGTGACGGGGCATCCCTGCCCCGGCACCCCCTCTCGCCGACGTCCTGTCTGCTCGTCCTGGAAATCCCCTCTCCTTCAGCGAGGCTTAATTGCCGCTCAAAGGTCAAAATCCACTTCAAAAGACAAATCAAAGATAGAAAGCCTTTCTGGGCTGATGGTCATTTTGGTTTTTTTAAGATTTGGGGTTTGACCTGGGTTTTGATGTTGAGGCGGCAATTAAGCTGCGCTGAGGAAGCGATGTGAACCAGGATGAACCGCCAGGACGGCGGTGAAAGGGCGTGTCGGCACAGGGATGTCCCGTCACGCCCGGTCCGGCGGGAAAGCCGACCGACTGAGGGAACCCGCTTTAGCGGGCGATGCGCCTGCCGCAAGCCCGGGTCCCCAGGGTGGTGGCGACTGGCCGCCCTGGGTCGCTCAGCCCGCGCAGCGGGAAAGCGAAACGCCCTTGACCTGGCCTTGACCTTGACCTTGACCTTGAGACCTTGACCTGGCCCCCAGGCAGGCCTGCGCCTTATAGCGGCGCGGTCTGCGCCTCCACCACCGCCAGTGCCACCATATTCACAATGCGCCGCACTGATGAAATCGGCGTCAACACATGGACCGGTTTCGCCATCCCCATCAGCACCGGCCCCACCGTTACACCGTCAGAGCAGGAAACACGCAGCAGGTTATAGCTGATACGCGCCGCTTCGACGTTAGGCATAATCAGAATATTCGCCGAGCCTTTTAGCGGGCTGTCCGGCATCAGATCCTGACGAATGCTCTCTACCAGTGCCGCATCGCCGTGCATTTCGCCATCAATTTCCAGCTCAGGCGCACGGGCTTTTACCAGCGCCAGCGTGTCACGCATCTTACGCGCGGCAGGTGCATCCGAGGCCCCAAAGCTGGAGTGTGAAAGCAGCGCCACCTTCGGTTCGATACCAAAGCGACGCACCGTTTCCGCCGCCATCAGCGTCAGCTCAGCCAGCTGTTCCGGCGTCGGGTCTTCATTAACGTAAGTATCGGCAATAAAGGTGTTACCGCTCGGCAGCTCCAGCGCGTTCATCGCCCCGGCCACTTTCACGTCCGGACGGAAGCCAAACAGCTTCTCGACGATATCGTAATGCTGCCTGTAATCCCCCACGGTGCCGCAGATCAGCGCATCGGCTTCCCCACGGTGAACCATAATGGCACCGATCAACGTCGGATTGCCGATCACATCACGTTGCGCCTGCTGCGGCGACACGCCACGGCGCTTCATGATCTGGTAATACTCGTTCCAGTACTCCTTAAAACGCGGATCGGATTCGTTGTTCACCACGTCGAAATCTTTGCCCGCTTCGATTTTCAGTCCCAGCTTTTGCAGACGCATCTCAATCACACTCGGGCGGCCAATCAGGATCGGCTTCGCCAGCCCCAGCGTCACCAGCTCCTGGGTGGCATGCAGCACACGCGCCTCTTCCCCTTCGGCCAGCACCACGCGTTTCGGATCTTTACGCGCCTGCGAGAACACCGGTTTCATAAACAGATTGGTTTTGTAGACAAACTCCATCAGCTTTTCGCGGTAGGCGTCAAAGTCAGCAATAGGCCGCCGTGCCACACCGGAATCCATCGCCGCTTTTGCCACCGCCGGGGCGATCTGCACAATCAGGCGCGGGTCGAAGGGTTTCGGGATCAGATACTCCGGGCCAAACGACAGCTCCTGATCGCCGTAAGCGGAGGCCACCACATCGCTCTGCTCTGCCAGCGCCAGTTCGGCAATGGCATGCACCGCCGCCAGCTTCATCTCTTCGTTGATCGCCGTTGCCCCCACATCCAGCGCACCGCGGAAGATAAACGGGAAGCACAGCACGTTGTTCACCTGGTTAGGGAAGTCCGAGCGGCCCGTACAGATGATAGCGTCCGGGCGCACGGCTTTCGCCAGTGGTGGCAGGATTTCCGGCTCCGGGTTGGCCAGCGCAAGGATCAGCGGGTCACGCGCCATCCCTTTGACCATTTCCTGGGTCATCACTTTTGGGCCGGAGCAGCCAAGGAAGATATCTGCGCCTTCGATCACCTCAGACAGCGTTCGTTTGCCGTTATCGGCCACGGCATAAGCCGCTTTGGTTTCCGCCATCGGGGTTTCGCGCCCCTGGTAGATCACCCCTTTCGAGTCGCAGACCACAATATTGTGTTTCTGCATCCCCAGTGCCACCAGCAGGTTAAGGCAGGCAATGGCAGATGCCCCCGCCCCGGAGACCACCAGCCGCACGTCCGAAATGTTCTTTTTCACTACCCGCAGGCCGTTCAGCACCGCTGCCGTACAGATGATCGCCGTCCCGTGCTGATCGTCGTGGAACACCGGGATGTTCATGCGCTCGCGCAGTTTCTTTTCAATGTAGAAGCACTCGGGTGCTTTAATGTCTTCAAGGTTGATGCCACCAAAGGTGGGTTCCAGCGCGGCGATCACATCAATCAGTCTGTCCGGGTCCAGCTCATCCACTTCGATATCGAAGACATCGATACCGGCAAATTTCTTGAACAGTACGCCTTTCCCTTCCATCACCGGCTTGCTGGCCAGCGCGCCGATATTCCCTAAGCCCAGCACCGCCGTACCGTTAGAGATCACCGCCACCAGGTTAGCGCGGGCGGTGTACTTGTCTGCCGCTTCAGGATCGGCGGCGATCGCCAGGCATGGCGCGGCCACACCAGGCGAGTAGGCCAGCGCCAGATCGCGCTGTGTGGCAAGGGGCTTGGTCGGGGAAACCTGAATTTTTCCGGGAACCGGGAATTGGTGAAAATCGAGCGCACTCTGTTTTAACTGATCGTCCATTAGCAGGATCCTTTTTTATGGTGGGGTACAACTGCTCAGTATAGGAGTGCCGGACGGGAGAAAAACTTGAGGGAGTGCATAGAATTGGCATTCAACGATCGGGCGAGGCATGTGCAGGACCGGGCGAGGCATGCCTCGCCCCTACGATGCCCGGCGCAGGAGTCAGGTATTCCAACCCGCCGCAATGGTCAAATATTCCAGCCGGTCGTAGGGGTCAGGCATGCCTGACCCGTGGAAAACTACTTCGTCATATTCAACAGCGTACGAATGTTCTGTGCCGTGGTGGCGATAATATCAATCGCCCCGGTGCGCAGCGCACCCAGCAACGCCATCGCTTTGGTGTTCTCCGATGCGATAGCTATCACACAGGGGATTTTACGCAGCTCGTCGATGCTCAGGCCGATAACCCGGTCATTCATCACCGTATCCACATGCAGCCCCTGAGCGTTAAAGAAATCATAACCCGCCACATCACCAATCACCCCCTGATTCAGGCTGGCATCGATAATCTCATGGGGGGTAAACCAGCCGAGTTTGACCATATAACTGTTTTCATTCATGTCACCGATCCCCACCAGCGCTACATCGGCTTTACGCGCGCGATCCAGCGTCTCTTTGATGGTGCCGTTCTGCATGAATGCCTCTTTCAGCGCACGGTCTTCAACATAGGCCGGAGCATAGAGCGTTTCACTGATACCGCCGAACTTTTTCGCCAGACGGCGACTGATGTGGTCAGCATTGATGGCATCACCGGGGCGGTGCGTCCCGCCAATACCGCTAATAAAGTGGCAGTTACGCGTGGGGACACTGCCTGGATGGTCAGCGACCGCTGCCACGTTACGCCCCTGCCCGACCGCCACCACCGCATTATCTTTCAGTGACTGTGACAGGTGCATCGCGACCAGTGCCGCCACCTGACGGCGCTGCTCATCCTCGTCATGATGATCGAGGGCAATCAGCGCACGTTGTAATGGGAAACGTTCCAGTAACTGCTGCTCCAGCCGGGTACTGAAGACCGGGTGATAGCGCACGTTGATTTCAACGATGCCCTCTTCTTTGGCTCGCTTTAACAAGCGCCCCACTTTAATGCGGGAGATACCAAATTTACGCGCAATCTCTTCCTGGGTAATTTCGTCCTGATAGTATGCAACGGCAATTTCCGTCAGCAGTTCAGTGTCCTGAGATAGCGTGTTTTTTTCCATCCGGGCAGTCGTCTCTTCTCGTCGGTTTCGGTAGCGAGCGCGGCAGCCTGTGCCGCGCCTCAGGCAACAATTTATACCATTTTACGCTATCCGACAGAGGATTAACGACGGATCGCGTCAATTTTGAGCATGCGCGCAATCACGATATCCAGTTCTTTCTCCTCGAAAATCTGTTTCCAGTCGGGCTTAACGATCTTCTCGCGGCCATACTCCATCGCAATCATGCAGGCATCAGAGAACGGGTTAGTGGCGCGGAATGCCACTGCCAGCGCGATCTGAATATGGCCGTACAGCATTGCTTTTGCCGCCTCTTCCGGCACGCCGGAGTGTTTAACCGTCTCATCCAGCGCCTCTTTCATAAAAGCACCGACCATACAGGCTACGGTTTCCACCAGCGTGGGCTCAAGATACGCCAGCTGTTTAACCGTCACCCAGTGCACCTGCTCAACCGGGCCATACATCACGCTGATCACCTTGCTCAGTTCACTCTTCTGCGCATCGCTGCCGCTTTCAAACGACGCCGCCACATGCTGAATGGCAGCCACGCCACCGAAGGCATCGGCGTGTTCTTCTTTGGTATAACGGTCAAGGAATACGGAAGGATGGCACGGATGGGCCACGGCGTAGTGAATGCCCTCGCGCAGCGCAATCAGATTGGCATAAGCCGCTGCCGGGTCCAGCGTTAACAGCGTGGCACCGTTTTTCATCAACGGCACCACACCTTCAGAGACTTTGCCCAGCACAATATCCGGCACCGCGAGGATCACCACATCACTGTGCGGCACCACGGATTCCGTGCTGGACAGCTCACGCCCCTGCCCGGTGACCTGCTCCTGGGCCTTCGGCGCACTCTCACAGTAAAACACCTGATAGTCGCTGCGCTGCAAATTCGCCGAAATGCGCATGCCCATTTTGCCGCCCGCGCCAATCACGGTGATGGTGGTTAATTGTGTGCTCATACTGACTCCTGAAGTTGTTTGTGACGTAAAAAATCAACGCTCTGTTGCGTCCACTCGGCTTCCCGCTGGCAGGTGCTTTCGGCATCCTGCTGCCACGGCAGCCAGTGTTCGACGATCTGATTAATGCCACGCTCTGCCGGACGCACCTGGTCTATCAGCAGATCGTAATCAAGCAGCCCTTCGCCCAGCGGGCAACCGGTCAGCGTGAAACCGACCCAGCCCTCCTGGCGGCTGAAAGCAAAATCTTTAATATGCAGATTGAGCACCCGGTGCGCGGTGTTTGCCACCACTTGCTGGGGGAGTTCGAGAGCGGCGACGCAGTTTGCCGGGTCCAGGCACACGCCCAGGTAATCGGAAGGGAAACGATCGATCACCGACATCATCTGCGCGCTGTTGACCTGCTCGTAAGTCTCCAGACACAGCCGAACCTGCTGGCGTTCAAACGCGGGCAGAATGCTTTCAATCAGCGCGGCGGCTTCCGGCAGCGTTGGACGATGGCTGGCACTGTTAAACATCGAACGGATCACCGTCACCTGTAACACCTGTGCCAGGTGCAGATAACGCTGTAAGTGGGCGGTTTGCAGACCGCGCGTTCCCAGCTCCAGCTCGATGCCCAGCGTATCGGCCTGCTGACGCAGTGTGACCAGCTCGGCATCGCTCCAGCTTTCGATCTGCGGATAATCACAGATTTGAAACAGCGTCACGCCCATATCGGCGGTCTTTTCCAGCATCTGCGCCAGCGTCATCGGAACGGATACACGCGCCGAGGCACGCCAGAAAAAGGCATAGGTACTCAGACCAATCGCCATTTATGCCTCCTGCCGCTGAGCGCTGTGGGCCAGTGCGGCGGCTTCATCAATAATCTGTGCCAGCGCATCGGGTTTGTGGGCGAAGCGCCCGAGAAACAGCCCGCTGACCTGATGGCCAAGACGACTCAACAGCCCCGGCCCGGCGCTGCCACCGTAAATCACGCGAATGTTGATATCGCCCGCCAGATCAAGCTGGCGCAACCCGGTACACACCTCACCGATAAAGGCATCCGGTGCAGGCGCAGGCGCACCAATCGCCCACTGCGGTTCCCAGGCCAGCACCACATCACCGCTCAGCTGTTGCTGACGCGCCTGACTCAGTGCCGCGCTTAACTGATGACGGCAGATCGCTATCGCCTGCTCACTGCTCAGACGTTGTTCTTCCCCCAGGCACAGTACCGGGATTAACCCGTTACGCAGCGCTGCCGCCAGTTTCCCCGCCACCTGACGGTCATCTTCGGCAAAATGGCGACGACGTTCCGCATGGCCGACCTCCACATAGCGACAGCCGATTTCAGCCAGCATCGGGCCACTGACCTCACCGGTCCAGGCCCCGCTGTCCTCCCAGGCCAGATCCTGTGCCCCCACGCTGACTGCCGTATCAGCAAAAATCTGCTTCACCGCCGGAATAGCGGGGAACGCAGGCAGAACGAACAGCCCCACCTCACCGCTGACGATCGCCGGATGCTGACGAGCCAGCTCTGCCACCTGCTGGCTCCAGGTCAGGGTTTGTTGATAGCTGAAATACATTTTCAGGCTGACGCCCAGTGTGATGCGCGCGCTCACTGGCTGGCCTCCTGAAGGGAGAGTGTCGCGGGTGCGCGGGCCTGTAGCTGCACCAGCACTTTATTGACGATCAGCGCCAGCGAGACGGCCCCCGCGTCTGGCGTGCCCAGGCTCTTCTCAGCCAGTGGACGGGCGCGGCCCATTTTCGGCAACAGCTGCGCCGTCTCTTTGGCGCTTTTGGTCGCCTGCTGTGCTGCCGCCGCCCAGGCATCAATCAGCGTGTCACCTGCGGCCACGCGGGCACTCAGGCACTCGCTGAAAGGCACCAGCACATCGACCATGGTTTTATCGCCCGGCTTCGCTTTACCGAAGTGCATAATCCCCTCTTTGGCATGCTGCACCCCCAACGCAACGCGCCGGGCATTCGGGGTTTTAACATCCCCCAGCGCCGTGCCAATCGCCGTCAGCAGCACGCCCCAGAGCGCACCTGAAGTGCCTCCGGCTTTGTCCGCCCAGGCATCGGCGGCGCGACACAGCAGCGTTCCGGCACCCGCCTGGCGCTGCTGCATCTCACGGGCTTTTTCGAGTGCCCCCCGCGATCCGCGTTCCATACCGATCCCGTGGTCACCGTCTCCGGCAACCGCATCAATACGCCCCAGTTCAGTGGCATGTTCTTCAATCACTTCAGCTATCGCAGTGACCACCGACAGGACACAGGTGGCCGCCTGCTGCGAGGCCGCGCTGGCAGTGGGCACCACATCTACCTCGGCGAGGATCTGCTCAGCAGCATCCAGCGGTTCCGCCATCAGCACACTGCCTTTACGGAACGCCGGCGCATTGGCCGGGGCACGCCACAAGGTTTCCAGTTCATCGTCCAGCCACATCAGCGTCAGTGAAGCACCGGCCATATTAAAGCTGGTCACAAACTCACCCACTTCCGGCTCCACCACCTGCAACCCTTCCGCCGCCAGCAGCTGTGCCACGCGGCGATAAACGACAAACAGCTCTTCATATTTCACCGAGCCGAGGCCGTTGAGGATCGCCGCTACCCGCTGCCCTTTACGCTGCGTAATCTCTTCCGGGCACTCCTTCAGCAGACTGCTGACAAACAGTTCTGCCAGCGTATCTGCCGCAGGAATATCGCATTCGCGGATGCCCGGCTCACCGTGTATCCCCATTCCCAGCGCCATGGTGCCGTGCGCCACGCTGAACAGTGGCTGTGTGGCCCCCGGCAGGGTACAACCGGAGAACGCCACACCCAGAGAGCGCGTGCGATGATTCGCATGGCGTGCCAGACGCGTGACCTCGGCAAGCGAGTATCCTGCCTCAGCCGCCGCGGCTGCGGCCTTAAACACCGCCAGATCGCCCGCCACACCACGACGTTTTTCGCGCTCGGACAGCGCCGCACTGGAAATATCGTCTGTCACTGCCAGCAGTTCGCAATCAATGCCTTCGGCTTTCAGACGTTCGCTGGCCTGACCAAAATGCAGCGCGTCCCCGGCATAGTTACCAAAGGCCAGCAGAACGCCCCCGCCATTGTCCGCCGCACGCGCCACGTTGTAGATCTGCTGGGCTGACGGGGAAGCAAACAGGTTACCCATCGCCGCCCCGTGCGCCATACCCTGCCCGACCAGGCCTGAAAATGCCGGATAGTGGCCGGACCCGCCGCCAATCACCACCGCCACACATCCCGCAGGGCTGCGGGTGCTGCGCACCACGCCCCCCGGAACCTGACGGACTTTATCGGCATTGGCCGCGACGAAACCCTCAATCAGCTCACTGGCGAAAGCAGAGGGTTGATTAAACAGATAGGTCATTGGGATGGCTCCTGTGTAATGGGGGCAGACTGAAATCCAGAACGTTTGGCGTTAAGTAACAACATCAGCAGTGCAGAGAGCAGCATGAAGCCCCCCACGACCATCATGGGAACGGTGTAGGCTCCGGTGGCGTCATGCAGCATTCCGGTGAGGTAGCCCGCCGAGAAGCCCGCAACGTTACCGAGGGTGTTAATCAGCGCGATGGCTGCCGCCGCAGACGCGCCGGTCAGAAACTGCGTTGGCAGCGTCCAGAAATTCGGCAGCGCGGCAAAAATCGAGCTGGCCGTTACCGCAATCACCAGCATGGTGGCCAGCGGAGATTCCATATAGAGCGCCAGCGGTACGCTGATAGCCCCGGTCAACGCAGGCAGTGCGATATGCCAGGTTTTGCAACCGCGACGGGTTGCATCGCGTGACCAGAAGAACATCACGATGGCCGCCACCAGATACGGCGCTCCGGTAATCAGCCCCTTCTCGATGACGTTAAACGAGGTGCCGAACTGCTGCTGGAAGCCAGAAATAATGGTCGGCAGGAAGAAAGCCAGCGCATACAGACCATAGATAAAGCCGAAGTAGATCAGGCACAGCAGCCAGACGCGGCCGTTGGTCATCACGCTACGCAGGCTGGCATGCGCGGTGGAGCCTTTTTCACGCTGCTCTTTTTCCAGCGCCGTAGTCAGCCACTCTTTCTCTTCTTTATTCAGCCATTTTGCCTCACGCGGGGAGTCCACCAGATAGAACCAGGCCACGATGCCGATAATAATCGCCGGAATGGAGACACCGAGGAACATCACCCGCCAGCCGGAGAGGCCAAACAGACCGTGCTGTTCAATCAGTGCGGCAGCCAGCGGCGCACCCAGCACCACCGTCAGCGGCTGTGCGAGGTAAAACAGGGACAACACCTTACTGCGGTGTTTAGCCGGAACCCACATGCTGAGGAACAGGATCGCCCCCGGGAAGAAGCCCGCTTCGGCAATCCCCAGCAGCAGTCGCAGGGTATACAACCCTTCAATACTGCTCACCCAGGTAAACAGCAGCGAAACGATGCCCCAGCTGACCATAATGCGCGCCAGCCATTTGCGTGCGCCGTAGCGATGTAAGGCCAGGTTGCTTGGCACTTCCAGCAGGATGTAACCAATAAAGAAGATGCCGGACGCCAGGCCAAACTGCACCGCACTCAGCCCGAGATCTTGTGTCATGCCGTTCGGTCCGGCAAAGGAGATCGCCGTACGGTCAAGGAAGTTGATGAAGAACATCAGTGCCACAAAGGGCACCAGCCGCAGCGAGACTTTTCGAATAGCGGATTTTTCAATCGCCTGTGGATTAAGGGCAGTCATACGGCACCTCCGACAGACTGGAACAGAATACTGGTGAAATGACTCTGGCAATGACGCACCAGATCAGGGGTAGGCAGATGGCAAATTTGACGCATGGTTGAGTCCTCAGTGGGTCTTCTTGTGCATTGCATCAATGCGTGAACAAATGAACACTATATGGATTAATGTTCATTTCCCAGCATGCAAAACGAAAACTGTGACGGATCTCAAAACCTTTAATTTTGCCATTTAGCGGCAATAATAGGCAAAACCAAGCGCCATAAGGAAAAAATCAGCAGAGCGAAGAGGCATACTGAATAAAACAAAAGAACATCTATTGAACATATGAACAAAAATGCGTTAGGGTAAAAGTGAATCGTTGCCGGAGATCCTGATGATTCACCGGGATCCGGCGGCCCTGTTATCTCAGCGGGAGTAACCCTATGTCTTCTATCGCAATTGGCGCCGACGATGCGGCACTGGAATTAAAAAACCTGATCAAGCAGCTTTTGCAGGAAAAAAATATCGACGTCAGCGACTACAGCAATGATGCACAGTCCAGCAGACCCCTCTATCCGGATGTCGCCTGGACGGTGGCCAACGCCATTCGAGAAGGCAAACATCAGCGGGGAATTTTGATTTGCGGAACCGGGATCGGCATGGCGATTGTGGCGAACAAAGTGCCGGGCATCCGTGCTGCACAGTGTCACGATACTTACTCTGCCGAGCGTGCTCGCAAGAGTAACAATGCACAGGTGATGACACTGGGTGCACGCGTCATCGGCCCGGAGCTGGCCCGAAGTATTGTGAATAGCTGGCTAAATGCTGAATTTGAAGGGGGCGGCTCAACGGAAAAAGTCGAGAAAATCAGCTATTACGAGCAGAAAGTCGGCGAAAAGTAATCTTTAAGTGCGGCGCACCCCCTCTGCGCCGCCGCGTTTTCCCTGAGCTGCTACACTTAATCGTTGTGCTATTTTTGCTGCCAGCAGACTGGCCCATTGGGCGAACCCATCGCAACAATCAGAGAAAACGCATTCCCATTGTCGCGGGTCTGATGCAATGTTTCGCCTAAGAATACTCAGCCGTGTCGGGTACAGTTGTTGCGTCTTGCCTGTAAGAAACAGCCGCAACAATCGCGTCACGGTTAAACTTGCATCACAGATTGCTTATCAAGGAGCTTTAGATGAACCAGCTAGACGCACTGAAACAATTCACCACCGTGGTGGCTGATAGTGGCGATATTGAATCCATCCGTAACTACCATCCGGAAGATGCCACAACCAACCCGTCTCTGATCCTGAAAGCCTCCGGCCTCGACGCCTACAAACATCTGATTACTGACGCCATCGAGTACGCCAAAAAACAGGGCGGCAGTAAAGAAACCCAAATTATCAATGCCAGCGATAAGGTCGCCGTTAACCTCGGTCTGGAGATCCTGAAAAGTGTTCCTGGCCGCGTGTCTACCGAAGTGGATGCACGCCTCTCTTTCGATCGCGGGATGTGCGTGACCAAAGCGGAAAAGCTGGTGAGAATGTATGAAGAACACGGTATCGACCGTTCACGCATCCTCATTAAACTGGCTTCCACCTGGGAAGGTATTAAAGCGGCTGAAGAGCTTGAGAAAAACGGTATTCAGTGCAACCTGACCCTGCTGTTCTCCTTCGCTCAGGCCCGTGCCTGCGCCGAAGCCGATGTGTTCCTGATCTCGCCATTTGTTGGCCGCATCTACGACTGGTACAACAGCCGTAAACCGCTCGACCCGTACGTGGTGGATGAAGATCCGGGTGTGAAATCCGTACGCAATATCTACGACTACTATAAGCAGCATCGCTATAACACCGTGATCATGGGTGCCAGCTTCCGTAAAGTTGAGCAGATCCTGGCCCTGGCGGGCTGCGATCGTCTGACCATCGCACCGAATCTGCTGGAAGAACTTCAGGCCAGCAATGCGCCGGTCGAACGTAAACTGACGCCGTCCACTCAGGGCTTCCACCAGCCAGCCCCGCTGTCTGAAGCGGAATTCCGCTGGGAACATAATCAGGACCCGATGGCGGTAGAAAAACTGGCCGAAGGTATCCGCCAGTTCGCCATTGACCAGCAGAAACTGGAAGACGTGCTGGCTGCACGTCTCTAATCCCCCCTCTTATCTCTGTCTCCCCGGGCGGATCGACGATCCGCCCTCTTGCAACCAGGAGGAAGCAATGTCTTCACGTAAAGAACTGGCAAATGCCATCCGCGCGCTCAGTATGGATGCGGTGCAAAAAGCCAAATCTGGCCATCCGGGTGCGCCAATGGGTATGGCCGATATCGCTGAAGTCCTGTGGCGTGATTTCCTGCATCACAACCCGAACAACCCAGCCTGGGCTGACCGCGACCGCTTTATTTTGTCTAACGGCCACGCCTCGATGCTGCTTTACAGCCTGCTGCACCTCAGCGGCTACGATCTGCCGATGTCCGAGCTGAAAAACTTCCGCCAGCTGCATTCAAAAACCCCGGGTCACCCGGAGTTGGGCTACACGCCAGGTGTGGAAACCACCACCGGACCGCTGGGCCAGGGCCTGGCGAATGCGGTCGGTCTGGCGATTGCGGAACGGACGCTGGGCGCACAGTTTAACCGCCCTGACCATAAAATTGTCGATCACCACACCTACGTGTTTATGGGCGATGGCTGCCTGATGGAAGGTATCTCCCATGAAGTCTGCTCACTGGCGGGTACGCTGGGGCTGGGTAAACTGATCGGTTTTTACGATCACAACGGCATCTCGATTGATGGTGAAGTGGAAGGCTGGTTCACCGACGATACCGCACAACGCTTTGAAGCCTATCACTGGCATGTGATCCGCGATATCGACGGCCATAACCCGGATGCGATTGCCAACGCCATCAAAGAAGCGCAAAGCGTCACCGACAAACCGTCGCTGCTGATTTGTAAAACCGTAATTGGTTTCGGTTCACCGAACAAAGCCGGTAAAGAAGAAGCGCACGGTGCTGCGCTGGGCGATGAAGAAGTGGCACTGACACGTAAAGCGCTGGGCTGGAATTATCCGCCGTTTGAAATTCCGAAAGAGATCTACGCTCAGTGGGATGCGAAAGACGCCGGAGCCAAAGCGGAAAAAGCCTGGGATGAGAAATTTGCTGCCTACAAAGCGGCCCACCCTGAGCTGGCCGCAGAATATACCCGTCGTATGACCGGGGGCATGCCGGAGAACTGGCAGGCGGAAACCCAGAAGTATATTGAACAGTTGCAGGCCAATCCGCAGAAAATCGCCAGCCGTAAAGCATCGCAAAACGCGCTGGAGGCCTACGGTCCGCTGCTGAAAGAGTTCCTTGGCGGTTCTGCTGACCTCGCCCCGAGTAACCTGACCATCTGGTCCGGCTCGAAGTCGATTAAAGAGGATGAAGCCGGAAACTATATTCACTACGGCGTACGCGAATTCGGGATGACGGCGATTGCCAATGGCCTGGCGCATCACGGTGGCTTTATCCCGTATACCGCCACCTTCCTGATGTTCGTCGAGTATGCGCGTAATGCGGTGCGTATGGCCGCGCTGATGAAGGCGCGTCAGATTATGGTCTATACCCATGACTCCATCGGTCTGGGCGAAGATGGTCCAACGCACCAGCCTGTCGAGCAGATTGCCAGCCTGCGCGTGACGCCGAACATGAGCGTCTGGCGTCCGTGCGACCAGGTGGAAACCGCCGTGGCGTGGAAACATGCCGTCGAGCGTCATCATGGTCCGACCGCGCTGATCCTGTCGCGTCAGAACCTGGCACAGCCGGAGCGTACTAAAGAGCAGCTGGCCAATATTTCACGCGGCGGTTACGTGCTGAAAGACAGTGACGGCACGCCGGAGGTGATCCTGATTGCCACCGGTTCCGAAGTGGAAATCACTCTGGGCGCAGCCGACAAGCTGAGCGCCAGCGGCCACAAGGTGCGCGTGGTATCGCTGCCGTCTACCGATCTATTCGATGCCCAGGATGCGGCCTACCGCGAATCCGTGCTGCCTTCCGGCGTCACGGCGCGTGTCGCTGTTGAAGCCGGTATCGCTGATTACTGGTACAAATATGTTGGCCTGAACGGTGCCATCGTCGGGATGACCGGCTTCGGTGAATCGGCCCCGGCCGAGAAGCTGTTCCCGGAATTTGGCTTTACGGTGGAAAACATCGTCAGCCATGCCGAGGCGCTGCTCAAACCGCATTAATTCCTTTCCAGCCAAAAAGACAAAACCGCCGCAAGGCGGTTTTTTTTATGCTTTCGGCACCACATCGTCTTTGATCACCCGGCTGAGACAGGCAGGCAGTACCGTCAGTGTCACCAGCGTTGCTACCAGCAACCCGCCAATGATGGCATAGGCCATCGGCCCCCAGAATACCTGTTCGGCTATCGGGATCATCCCGAGAATTGCCGCACAGGCGGTCAGCATGATCGGGCGAGATCGATGCTGCGCGGCAGCGATAATCGCCGGCTGTTTTTCCATCCCCCGCCCAAGATTACTGTCCACCTCACCGATCAGAATCACCGCATTACGGATAATCATCCCGGCCAGCGCAATCATGCCGAGCAGTGCCACAAAGCCCATCGGCGTGCCGGTCGGTAACATCGCCAGCACAATACCAATCAGCCCAAAGGGTGCCATCAGCAGCGCCAACAGCATTCGCGAGAAACGCTGTAGCTGAATCATCAGCAGGATCAGCATCACAAACAACGTCACCGGCAAGACGGCAAACACCGAGGTGTTCCCCTTATCCGATTCAGCCACCGATCCGCCTTCGTCAATCCGGTAATCAGGGGGTAACGACGCTCGCAGTTGCGTGACCGAGGCCGCCAACTGTTGCGATACCCCCTCCGCACGCAGGCCCGGTGCCAGGTCAGTCTGCACGGTGATGAACGGCATACGCTGATGGCGCCAGATCACCGGATCCTGGATGCCCCAGCGAAGCGTTGCCACCTGACTTAAGGGCACCTTCATGCCGCCGCTGGTGGTCAGTTGTAGGGAGGAGAGCGTTGTCAGGTCCTGACGTTCCCGATCATTGGCCCGCAGCATCACATCCACCTGCCGGTTACCGTCGCGGACGGTCGTCACCACGCTGCCTGACCAGAGGGTATTCAGTGCCGTGGCAACGCTTTCCGAGGAGACACCCGCCGCCCGTGCCGCCGTCTGATTGATAATCAGAGTAATGACGCGCTCCGGCTCCCCGGCGGTCAGATTCACTTCACGGGTGAGCGTACTGTCGCCAAGGATCGCCGCCAGCTGCCGGGCAATGGACTGAACCTGATGGTAGTCCGGCCCGCTGACGCGGTACTTTATCGGCCAGCCGACTGGCGGCCCCAGTTCGAGCGGCGACACGCGCGTAGCGATATCACTGAAACCCTCCGACAGAATCTTCTCTAACTGCTGTTGCAGCGCTTCACGATCCTCAAGGCTCTTCGCCACCACCACCAGTTGGGCGGTGTTTTCATTATCGAGTAATACATCCATCGGCAGATAAAAACGGATCGCCCCGGTGCCGATATAGCTGGACAGGCGATCGATGTGAGGATTGCCGCGCAGCGCACGCTCAAGCCGCTCGGTCTGGCGTTCGGTTTCTTTCTGTGAGGCGTTGCCGGGTAATGTCAGGCTCACCAGCAGCTCAGGACGGTCGGACGCCGGAAAAAACTCTCCCTGCATAAAGGTGGTTCCCCAGGCAGCCAGCACCAGTAACGTCAGCGCGGCGGTCACGGTTTTCAGCCGGTGCCCCAGCGCCAGCGTCAGTAAGCGGTGATACCCGCGCGCCAGCCGACCCGGCCCGGCCTGATGTGATTTAAGCGTGGCGGGCAGTAGCCAGGTGCCGATCAGCGGAGAAAACAGGATAGCCACGACCCAGGAGGAGAGCAGCGCGATCGTCACCACAACGAACAGAGAAAAACAGTATTCTCCCGCGCTGGAGGCGGCAAACCCGACCGGGATAAAACCGGCAATCATCACCAGCGTACCCGTCAACATCGGGAAGGCGGTGGTTTGAAACGCGTAGCTGGCGGCCTTCCAGCGGCTGTCTCCCGCTTCCAGCCGCGACACCATGCTTTCCACGGTGATCATCGCATCATCCACCAGCAGGCCGAGCGCGATAATCAGCGCCCCCAGTGAAATGCGCTGTAACCCGATCCCCGCCAGCATCATGCCCACAAAGGTCATCGCCAGCACCAGCGGGATCGCGGCGGCCACCACCAGGCCGGCACGCATACCGAGCGAGAGAAAAGAAACCGCCATCACGATAACCACGGCTTCCGTCAGCACCCGGGTAAATCCACTGACGGCCTGCTGTACCACGGCGCTCTGGTCAGCCACCCTGACCATCTCAATCCCGTGCGGCAGCCCGGCCTGAATCGCCGCCATACGCTGGTTCACCGCCTCACCAAAACGAATCATGTTGCCGGTAGCCGCCATGGATATCGCCAGACCAATGGCAGGTTGTCCATTGACCCGAAAGGCAGCAGCGGGCGGCTCTGCCACCTGTCGGGTGACGGTGGCCATCGCGCTAAGGGGAATATAACGATCGCCGATATGCAGCACGACAGCCTGCAGACTCTGCGCAGACCCCAGTGCTCCCGTCACGCTCAGCGCGATATTCTCCCTGTCGCTGCGTATTTCCCCGGCGGGTACCACGGCATTCTGCGCACGGATGGCCTCGGTGACCTGCTGAAGGTCAATCCCCAGCCCCGCCATTTTACGCGGCGAGAAGGCAATCACCATTTGCTCTTCCTGCACACCCGTCAGCGTGATTTTGCCGATATCCGGCAGCGACATCAGGTTACGACGAATGTCTTCAACCCGGTCGCGCAGTTCGCGCAGGGAAAAGCCTTCCGCGGTGAAACCGTAAATCGTGCCAAACGTGTCATCAAACTCGTCGTTTACCTGGGGCGTCTGCACTCCCTGGGGAAGTGAAGGTGTAATATCCTGCACTTTTTTGCGCACCTGATACCAGATCTCAGGCACTGAGGCAGGGGGCGTATCATCGCGCAGGTTAACAAAAATCACGGACTGCCCGGCACGGGTTTCACTCTCGACATAATCGAGATAAGGAATTTCCTGAAGTTTCTTCTCCAGGGTATCCGTGACCAGATTAACAGTATCTTTCACATCCGCACCCGGCCAGGACGCCGATACCACGGCGGTTTTGATGGTAAACGCCGGGTCTTCATTGCGCGGCAGTTGTTCATAGCTGAAGATACCGGCCGCCATTACCAGCAGCATGAAAAAGACGATCAGCGGCTGATGCTGTAAGGCCCAGGTGGAGAGATTGAAACGCGATGTCGGAATGTGCGGGGTCATTGGCCCTCCTCCAGCAGCGTCACTTTTTCACCGTCACGCAGTTTACTGACGCCTGCCGTCACCACCCGTTCTCCCGGCAGGATGCCCGCCGTTACCGCAATGCTGTTCACGTCAGAGTTCCCCAGGGTGACCGGACGTAGCAGCACGCGGAGGTGGGTACTGTCCACCACGAAAACGGCGGGCTTATCCCCCAGCCGGGTCAATGCTGACGCTGGCAGTGCGATGCTGCGTTGCCCCTGCTGCTGCCACGCTGCCTGCACACTGGCTCCCAGCGCCATGCTTTCCGGTGGATTCACCAGCGTCACGCGCACGCGCCAGGTACGCGTTTGCGGGTCGGCCTGTGGGCTGACATCACGCAGATGTCCCAGGGTTGTCACAGCGGGATCGGCAAGCAGTGAGATCTGTACAGGCAGTGCGCTGTTTGGCGTCAGCGCATGCGGATCGCTGACATCAAAGATCGCATCGCGATCATTGCCCGCAGCGAGGGTGAACACCGCTTGTCCGGCACTGACGACCTGCCCCGGCTGGGCGCTGACCGCGGTGATAATGCCGTCCGAGGGTGCCGTCAGGCGCGTCCAGCTCAGGCTGTCCTGGGCATTTTTAAGCGCCGCTTCGCTGCTCTGTCGTTTGGATAAAGCAGCCTGCCAGTCTGAACGCGCCGTATCCAGCTGAACCCGGGCGATAGCCCCGGTTCGCGTCAGCGTGGTCATCCGCTGCACATTCAGTGCTGCCACCCGCTCCGCCGCCTGGGCGCTGGCGAGATCGGCGCGCGCACTGCCCAGCTGATTCAGGCCCGTGCTGTTATCCTGCATCGCCAGCAGCTGTCCTGCCTTCACCTTGTCCCCCACATCCACGGCACGTGACAGCATGCGTCCATCCAGACGAAACGCCAGGGTCGTTTCATCGTGAGCGCGGATTTCCCCGGTCTGCGACTGCACGCTGCCGGAAAGCGACGCCGGTGCCACCACATAGCGCACCGGACGTGCCAGAGGCGCAGCGGTTTTCTCCTTGTCGCCACAGGCAACAAGGAGAAACACGACGGGCAGTGCCATGAGCCACAGCCAGAAGAGGGATAACCGCCCCGGGAGGTTGAGATGATGCAGTATCTGACGGGCGTAATCGGTGAAGGTATCGGTCATAGCACTATTCCTGAACGGTAATCGCCTTATTCAATCGCGCGACTGTCCAGATTTGCTGCACGTATTATCAAGAAATCGTCAATTCAGGCGATTTTTATTCCCACCTCCGGCGTGGCAAAGGGCAAATGCAGGCTGATCATCAGCCCGCCTTCCGCTGGTAATGAGGCCACCAGCTGCCCGCCACAGGCTTCACAAATTGCCCGGGCTATCGACAGACCCAGCCCACTGCCGCCTGAGTGTCGTGCCCGCGACGAGTCAGCCCGGGCAAATCGTTCGAACATCAGCGGCAGAAATTCCGCCTCCACGCCCGGCCCGCGATCGCGGAAGGTGATCAAATAGCCCTTTGGCTGGCGCTGAACATCGATATCCAGCACCTTGCCTTCGCCTGCGTAGCGCAGGGCATTTTCCATCAGAATGGTAAAGACCTGCCCCAGACGAAACGGATCTCCGCGAAAAGGCGCAGGTGCGGCCGCTCTGACAGGCATATTCATCCCAGCCGCTTCCGCCTGCGGTTTCATCCATATCACGCGCTCGCGCAGCAGTTCGGTTAAATCAAAGGTACTGAGGGTGAACGACAGTTGTCCGGCATCGGCAAGCGATAACAAATGCAGCTCATCCGTCAGACGGTTCAGGTGCTGAAGCTGTTTCATCACCATGTTCAGCTGGCCCGGGTCCGGCTCAAATACGCCGTCTATCATGCCCTGAAGGCGCCCTATCGCAGCCGTCAGCGGCGAACGCAGCTCGTGCGCCATCGCAACGTGGGAGGTGCGCAGCTCACGATCGTAACGTTCAAGCTGCTGAGACATAAGATTAAAATCGTGGGTAAACTGCGCGAGTTCCGCGGGGGCGTTTTCCACCGTCCCTGCCCGCGTACCAAACTCACCGCGTGCCACCGATCGTGCGGCCGCTGCCAGGCGACTGAACTGTTCGGACAGCGGCCGCGCGGCACGCAGCCCGAAGATCATAATGATCGGCAACGCGATCACAATTAACGCCGCCAGCATCAGCCAGTCCGATGAGCCGATATCCGGCATCGAATAACTGATGCCCCAGCCAGCATCGACCAGTTGGTGAAAACGGGCAATATCCCGCTCCGGATGTTGAAACAGGACAGCCAGCTCCGCGCGCTGAGAGGCTGGCATATGATGGAGTACCCAGTATTTCTGAATCACAAAACGCAGCCACATGCATAAAGCGATCAAGACAACGGATCCCATCGCCAGCGCCAGGATCCTCATGCAAATCCAGCGCCACAGGCTCTGTTTTTTTGGCTGACTCATGGCTGCCTGAACCGGTAACCCACGCCGCGCACGTTATGCAGGACATCCGCAATACCCGCATTTTCCAGCTTTTTACGCAGGTTATACATATGCGTATCGACCACGCGCTCCAGCGCTTCGCTCTCGGGAAGACAGCGTTCCAGCAGCAGCTGACGAGAAAAAGGATAGGTTTGGGACTGCATCAGTGTGGTGAGCAATGAGAGTTCGGTCGGGGTGAGTTCCAGCCCGGTCACCTTGCCTGCCCCGTCTCTGACAACGGCGGTGAGCGATTCAACATCAACCTCCAGCCCCTGCCAGCGCAGGATCTCTTTGCGCGGGGTAAGGTTTGATGTACGGCGCAGCACCGCCTGAACGCGCGCCACAACCTCACCCGGGTTGTACGGTTTTACCACGTAGTCATCGGCCCCATAGCGCAGTGCGCCAATTTTATCAGGTGTATCCCCCATCGCGGAGACCATGATCACCGGAATATCCCCTTTACGACGCACGGCGGCCAGCACCTCTGTGCCATTCATGCCAGGCAGCATGATATCAAGCAGGATCAGGTCCGGCTTCCAGCTCTGCGACAGATCCAGCCCGGTGACTCCGTCGCTGGCGATAGCGACATGGTAATTCTCCCGGCGTAAATAGGCTTCCAGCACGTTAGCCGCATCCGCATCATCCTCAATAATCAGTACGCGTTTCATCTGCATGACATCACCTTGACTGTTTCTTCATAAAACCCTGGCAGTAAATTGACACTGCCTGTTCATCATTCGGTATCAGATGTGCGGCCACTTATGAGCCGTGATGATTCGGTGCTGAGGAGCGACGATGATAACCAGAAAATTTACCCTGTGCATTAGCTGTCTTGCCGTCATGAACATCAGTCTTATCGCCCGCGCCGCCGAGCCGGACCCGAAAAGCCTGACTCTGGGTATCGGGGCAACCAGTGCGCCGCGTTACAGCGGTTCCGACCAGCGCCAGTGGCAGTTTGTGCCGGTGATTCAGGCCCGCGATGGCGCGGTGTTTTTCGACTCGCAAAAAGGGCTGGGCTACGACCTGCAGACCGACTCGGGGCTGTATCTGGAGCATACGCTGGGCTACAGCCTGGGGCGTTCGGATAAAAATGCCTCATGGCGCGACGGGTCTGACAAACTCAAAGGGATGGGAAATATTGACGCCGCGCTGAATACGGCGGTGGCCGTCGGCTGGACGATTGCGCCGTGGCTCTCCGTGGAAGGCAAAGCAACGCTGCCGTTGAGCGACAGTCAGGGCGTGCAGTATCAGACATCCGTGACGCTGATCCCGCTGCAAAATGAAAGCGATACCCTCGCCTTTCAGTCCGCCGCGCTGTTTGGCGACAGTCGCTCTATGAATACGTTTTACGGCGTCAATGCGCAGCAGAGTTCACGCAGCGGTTACCGCCACTACGCTGCACCCGGCGGGCTGTATGGCGTACAAAACAGTCTGACGTGGGGACACCAGTTTACCCCGCAGTGGGGCACCACGCTGGTGGCGGGCTATACCTGGCTCAGTGACCACGCCGCCGACAGCCCGATTGTATTCCGTCGTAATGAAGCCACCGCCACGGCCGCTATCACCTACACGTTTTAGTGACGATGAAAAGAACGAAACGCTGCCCCTCACGGTTTGAAAATTTTCTGACCGATTACGATATCCGCTTTGTGGCGTGTATTGTGGGGGGCATTGTTGTCGTTCATCTCATCGTTTATTACTTGATAGCCTATTGTGTCAGGTAATGGCCGCACAGGGAGTTCGTTTGTGTCATCACTCCTGCTGCATCTCCACCGAGGCGTTCTGCTGTGGCGGAACGCTTTGACTCTCATACAGCATCGGCCACTGGTCGCTGCTGTGCCAGGCATCACAGGTACTTTCCTGCGCATATTCTGCCAGCACAAACTGGCGGCCATTATACTGCCAGCGCGTGGCCACACCGCAGTCGCCCAGGCCACGATCTTTACTGAAGGTCAGCAGCTCACCGCGTGCTGCATCAAAATCGGCATTCACCAGCTCCAGCTGATTATCCGTGCGCTCCGGCGGAGAAAACGGCAGCGTCAGGGTAATGCTTTTCGACACATAAGGCTGACTGCGCGAGACTTCAAACGCCAGGTCAATAATGTTGTAAGCCCCCATTTCACAACTGACCAGCAGCAGTGCCTTCTCATCACTGAGCGGTGAAACGCTGACTTCGCGCCGCAGTGGGTTGAGCGAGCAGCTGTCGTTGTTAATCCGCCAGGTCGCAAAATCAATCAACCCGGTGGACTCTTCCTGCGTTAACGCCTGAGGTGCATGCGGCGGTGCGCTGACCTGCGGCAATACCGGGGCAGGAGGGACGTTGTTGGCCGCACGGTCACCGCGCTGGATCCAGGCACTGGTGCTGTTAATACGTCCCTGCACTTCATCCATCAGTAATAACGCGGCTTTCAGGCCATGCAGAGAAATAATCGCATCCGCGCGGTAGAGCAGTTGAATGGTATCTGCATCCATCACCTGGGCGAGGAATTCATCAATTGAGATGCTGTGGGTGGTGCGCAGATGGTGCGGCTCAACCTCCCAGTGTTTGAGGTCGAGCTTTAACCGCTGCCCGTCCAGCAACAGGTTATCCTGCAATGCGCCGCCGGGCAGCTTGCCGCTGAAACGGTTGCCGTAATCCATGCGCAACTGTGCCGGGGCATCGCTGCCCGCATCCCGCTGTAGCGTCATTGCCAGGCCATTGTTTCCCGGAATACTGCGCACTTCGCAGCTGTTGAGGTTATTGCAGGTGATCTGCCAGTCAGAAAAGGTCTTCTGTAACGGCTGCGCCTGCACAGAAGCCGCACAAGAGAGCGAGAGTAGCCATAACCATTTCGTCCAGTAAGACATTGATCGATGAGGTCCCTGTTAGGTCATCCAGCAAAAAAACACCATCACGGACAATCCGTGTACAGCATTCATCATGCGCAGATCCTGCCAGTGTCTCAATCGGATTTATCGGACAGTCACCGTTGTCGGAGAGCGTGCAGATTCAAATAAGATGCAGCCAGCCCACCAGCAGCGCATGCTGCAACAGGGTAACGGTTTTCCCGTCTTTAATGCGGCCATCTTTCACCATGGCCCAGGCCTCTGGAAAGGTGACTTCCAGCACATCAATATCTTCGTCATCAATCCCGCCACCCGCGTTTTCACGCCGGGCATCGCTGTACTCAGCGGCAAAGAAATGCACCATCTCGGTGACGCCGCCCGGTGACATATACAACTCGAACAGCTTTTCCACGTCACCCACGACATAACCGGTTTCTTCAATCGCTTCGCGACGAATGCAGTCTTCTGGTGAATCATCGTCCAGCAATCCCGCACAGGTCTCAATCAGCATCCCGCTGGGATTGCCATTCACCCAGGTGGCAATACGAAACTGACGCGTCAGCACCACGCTGTTTTTATCGCGGTTATACAACAGGATGGTCGCGCCATTACCGCGATCGTAAACTTCGCGTTTGTGACGCAGGGTGGTGCCATCTTTGGCGGTGAGATCGTAGGTAAAATTACGCAGAACGAACCAGTTCTCGGACAGAACTTTATTCTTGATGACGTCGATCTTGGCTGACATACAGGCCCCGTGGTGATGCTTAAGGAGCCTGCTATCTTAGATCGCAATAACCTGGAAAACTATCTGAAACGGGTCAGGCATGCCTGACCCCTACGTGCGTTGAGATTGTGGGGCCGTGGTATGCCTGACCCCTACGTGCGTTGAGATGTGGGGCCGCGGTATGCCTTAACCCGACGTGCGTTGAGATTGTGGGGCCGTGGTATGCCTGAACCCTACGCGCGTTGAGATTGTGGGGCCGTGGTATGCCTGCCCCTACGTGCGTTGAGATGTGGGGCCGTGGCATGCCTGACCCCTAAGTGCGTTGAGATTGTGGGGCCGTGGTATGCCTGACCCCTACGTGCGTTGAGATTGTGGGGCCGTGGTATACCTGCCCCCGACGTGCGTTGAGATTGTGGGGCCGTGGTATACCTGACCCCGACGTGCGTTGAGATTGTAGGGGCGTGGCATGCCGCGCCCGTTAAGATTAGTGGTTTTGTTCTTCCTGAGCCAGAGCATGAACACGCTTACGCGCGCCAAACCAGCCAAGGACCAACACCACGGCAATCAGGGGGATCGCAGCGATAGTGTAAGTGCCGTTCGGGTAGTCGAACGCCATCAGCACCAGCACGCTGAACAGGAACAACAGCGTTAACCAGGAGGTAAATGGCGCCCACGGCAGCTTGAAGCTGACATCTTCAGCCTTGCCTTCTTTGATCGCTTTGCGCAGACGCATCTGACACACCACGATAAAGGCCCAGGAAGAGAGGATACCCAGCGCGGCCACGTTCAGCACGATTTCAAAGACGCGTGAAGGGACCACGTAGTTGAGGTAAACACCAATGATGTAAACACCGATGGTCACCAGAATACCCATATAAGGCACCTGCTGGCCGCTCATTTTAGACATGAACTTCGGTGCAGATCCGCCCATCGACATCGAGCGCAAGATACGCCCTGTTGAATAGAGACCCGAGTTCAGACTGGACAGTGCCGCACTCAGCACCACGATATTCATGATGCTGCCCACGTAAGGCACACCCAGCTTAGAGAAGAAGGTAACAAACGGGCTCTGCCCTGCCTGGTAGGCATTCCACGGCAGCAACAGTACCAGCAGCACCACGGAACCGACGTAGAACAAACCAATACGCCAGATCACGCTGTTGATCGCTTTTGGCAGCATGGTTTTCGGGTCTTTACATTCCCCGGCCGCCGTTCCCACCAGTTCAATTGAGGCGAAAGCAAAGACCACGCCCTGTACTAATACCAGTGCCGGCATCAGACCATTCGGGAAGAAGCCGCCGTTATCGCTGATCAGGTGGAAACCGGTCGCGTTACCATCCAGCGGCTTACCGCTGCCGAGGAACACCACACCGACAACCAGGAAGATCACAATCGCCAGCACTTTAATCAATGCAAACCAGAACTCCATCTCGGCAAACCACTTCACGCCGATCATGTTCATAGTACCCACAATGGCTAACGCACCGAGGGCAAACACCCACTGTGGCACATCACCAAATGCGCCCCAGTAGTGCATATACAGTGCAACGGCGGTGATATCGACAATACCGGTCATTGCCCAGTTGACGAAATACATCCAGCCCGCAACATAAGAGGCTTTTTCACCGAGGAATTCACGGGAGTAAGAAACGAAACTGCCGCTTGATGGGCGGTGTAATACCAGTTCCCCCAGCGCGCGCAGAATGAAGAAAGAGAATATACCACAGACCAGATAGACGATGGCCAGTGCAGGCCCGGCGGCTTGCAGACGGGAACCGGCGCCCAGGAACAGCCCGGTACCAATCGCACCACCGATGGCAATCATCTGAACGTGGCGATTGTCCATCGCTTTATGGTAGCCAGAATCATGAGAGTTTAACCAACGTCGTTTTGCTGCGCGTTTTTCAGCGCCAGATTTCTTTTCAGCGTTCATTTTCTATCCTGTTGTCCTGTCCACAATGTGATGCGGCACCCTGTCCCGGGCATCCTGTATTCTTATAGGCCAACCAAACGATTGCGTAGCATGATGCATCGCTGGTCGATCCGCCTGTCTGCTGTAGTTTTATTCATGACACAAGCAGGAAAATCGCGGCGATGCATCCTAACCGTTCTGATTAATTGACGCAAAAAATCCACGCTGGAAATCGTGAGCTTTTGTAATTTTTGTCGGATGGCGCATAAAAAAACCGACCACAATTTGCGGTCGGTCAGTGAAAACACTAAGAACTACACAGGGACATACAGGGGACTACACAGGGATTACTGGGCTGGGGTAAAACGGGTCTTAACGATAAATCTCGGCGTTACCGCTCCACTGGCTGGAATCGCCGGGAGTATTAACACCAATCACGCGATAACTGCTGGCACCCATCGCATCGGCTTTTTTCGCTAACTGGTGAGTGGCATCATCCAGCGAGCCTCTGACGCCTGAAATGGAAACGGTGCCAATGCTTTGTAAGTTGGTCGCCTGGCTTTCATCGACCTGCGTGGCCGCCAGGGTTGAAAATGAGGTCGCAGCGAGCAAGGTCGCCACAATCAAAGCGGGGAAAGACTTGTTCATCATGATGCTCCTCAATGCGTTAATTAATCATGTAGTGACGGGATTGATTATTACCGATTCAATGAAAAGCAGAGTGAGCATTCAGTAAAGGCATTAAAACATTGTTGACGTAGAGCGTTTACGCGCCAAGAAACGTAAAGGAGTATGTCAAAACCCCGGGGATGTAACCGCCCATGACACGCCCGGCGTAGCCCTTCTGTAAACGATGGCATAACGTTATAATCACCCTTATTAAATTAAGGATAATTACTTTGCCCCTCACACGCTCACTGACCTCCAGCCTCGCCCGCGCCCTGTTTGCGATAGTCGTGCTCTCCGTTATCTCAAGCGGCCTGGCGCTATTAATGCTGTCCGGCAGCCTGCGCGATGCGGAAGCGGTCAATCTGGCGGGGTCGCTGCGTATGCAGGTCTGGCGACTGAACTGGGACGTCACCGCCCACTCTCCGCTTTATGCGCAGCATATGGCTGACTATCAGCGCACCTTACACTCACCTGCCCTCACGGCGCTGGATCGTTTCTATGTGCCTGCCACCGTGCGTCAGCGCTATCGGGAACTGCTGATGGCGGCGCAACATCCCGCCTCTCAGATGGCCGGGAACCCGGGTCAGGTGATCCATCAGGTGGCGCAAATCGATCGGTTCGTGCTGGCGTTGCAGCACTGGGCGGAACGCAAAGTGCGCCTGGCTGCCCTGACCTGTCTGCTGGGATTTGTGGCGATTGCGCTGCTGGTGTATCTCATTCTGCGCCGTATACGGCAGAGCGTGGTTGGGCCGTTGCAGCAATTGGTCAGCGCCAGCGAGGCGATCGAACAGACCGATTTTCATCTGCCCCCGCTCAGTACCCACCTGCCCAATGAGCTTGGCGTACTGGCGCGGGCATTTACCCGTATGTCAGGCGAGCTGGAAAAGTCATGGCGGGCAATGTCATTGAACGTTGAGGAAAAAACCGCTGATTTAACACGCGCTAACCGCCGTCTCAGCCTGCTGTATGCCTGTTCGCAGCAGCTCAGCCATAGCGTGAAAGGGCAGGAGGCTTTTTTGCAGACACTGCAGCTGGTGTCTGACCATGAAAAGCTCAGTTTCATTGCCTTGTCTACGCCCGAGTTTGGCTCACTGTCTGTCGGTCACATTCTGGCCGACAGACAGTGGCAAATGCTGCCGTTACGGCGGCACCCGCAGCAGCCCATCTGCGGAGAACTGCGCTGGCAGGCCGATCAAAACGAGTCGCCGCTAATGAACAGTGTGGCTTCGTTGCTGGTCCATGGGCTGGAGCTGTGGCAGGCCCAGCAGCAGGTACAAAGCCTGCTGCTGCTGCAAGAGCGGGCGGCGATTGCCCGTGAACTGCATGACTCGCTGGCGCAATCCCTGACCTTTTTACGGATTCAACTGGTCAGGTTAAAGCGCGCACTCAACGCTGATGCAGCAAGCGAACGGGCTATCGTGGAAGAGTTTGAGCAGGCGCTATCCACGGCTAACCGTCAGCTACGTGAGTTGTTAACCACTTTTCGTCTGAGCATTGAGCCTGCCAGCCTGGCGCGGGCGCTGGAACAGGTGATCGCCCCGCTGCGCCCACAAAGCACGGCCGCCATCACACTGGTGTGCCAGTTGGATGTCCAGCTTCCGGCACAGCAACATATTCATGTTTTACAGATCGTACGTGAAGCCCTGCTCAATGCGGTACGTCATGCTCATGGGACGGAAATTTGTGTCAGCGGCGATAATCATCCCACAGAAGGAGTGACCCTCACCATCTGCGATAATGGCGTGGGTATGGCCACAATCGAAGAGCCGGAGGGGCATTACGGCCTGAATATTATGCATGAACGCGCTGCCCTGCTGAACGGCGAGTTAACGATTACGCGTGGTGCAAACGGGGGCACCTGCGTGTCATTGCATTTTACACCGCTCACCGAAAGCGGACCGGGAAAGGAATTATGATCATGGAAGAGCACAAAAAAATCAGTGTGATGATTGTCGACGATCACCCGTTGATGCGCCAGGGCATTCGCCAGCTACTGGCACTGGAACCCCATTTTGACATCGTGGCTGAAGCCAGCAACGGTGAAGACGCACTGATCAGCGCGCGGGAACTGCACCCGGCGTTAATCCTGTTAGACCTGAATATGAAGGGCTTATCCGGGCTGGAAACACTGCATGCACTGAGAGCCGAGAATATTCTTTCCCGCGTCGTCGTGCTGACCGTCTCTGACCATCGCCGCGACATTTCCGCCCTGCTGGAGGCGGGCGTCAATGGTTATCTCCTGAAAGACAGCGAACCAGAATCGTTACTGCATCACATTATTTTGGCCGCTAAAGGTGGCACCGCCTTCAGTGCACCTTTAGAGGCATTGCGTCACAACGATAACGGGAAGGCCGATCCGTTCATCAACCTGACAATCCGTGAACGGGATGTGATGAAAGCGGTGGCTTTGGGTCTTTCCAATAAAGAGGTGGCAGAGAAGCTGGAGATTTCAGATCAAACGGTCAAAGTGCATCTGCGCAACGTCACGCGCAAACTGAATGTACGCTCCAGGGTAGCGGCTACCGTGCTATGGCTGGCGTCGCATCACGCCAGTCTGTAACGAAAATGCGTCGTATCAGCACGATAATTTACATATTCTCCTCAATTTCTCCACGATTGTTCGCGCAACCGCGAGTAAAGTGATTCACTGCCGGAGCGCGTTGAATAATTAGAGAAATTTGCTCCGCACTGAACTCTCAAACGCCGCAGGGAACACAGGCATTCTTTTCTTCTTTTTTCAGACAACATGCTGCGGAGCTTGAGATGGCGAATTTCTTTATCGACCGCCCGATATTTGCCTGGGTACTGGCGATCCTTATGTGCCTGACGGGTGGGCTGGCGATTGTTTCCCTGCCGATTGAACAATATCCTGACCTGGCTCCCCCCAACGTCCGTATCACCGCGAACTATCCTGGTGCCTCTGCTGAAACACTTGAAAACACTGTGACCCAGGTGATTGAGCAGAACATGACGGGCATCGATAACCTGATGTACATGTCGTCGCAGAGCAGCAATACCGGCCAGGCAACCATCACGCTGACCTTCGAAGCCGGGACCAACCCTGACGAAGCACGCCAGCAGGTGCAAAATCAGCTTCAGACCGCGCTGCGTAAACTGCCGCAGGATGTCCAGTCGCAGGGGGTGACGGTCAATAAAACCGGCGACACCAATATTCTGATGGTGGCTTTCGTCTCCACCGACGGCAGCATGGATAAGCAGGATATTTCTGACTATGTAGCCAGTAATATTCAGGATCCTCTCAGCCGTATTGACGGTGTGGGCCAGGTGGATGCTTACGGTTCACAATATGCGATGCGCATCTGGCTCGATCCTGACAAGCTGATTAACTATGCCATGACCACGGGCGATGTCGTCAGCGCCATCGAATCGCAAAACAGTCAGGTCGCAGTGGGCCAGCTCGGTGGGCTACCCTCGGTTGACCGCCAGGCACTGAATGCCACCATTAACTCCCAGTCGCTGTTGCAGACACCGGAACAGTTCCGTGCGATCACGCTCAAAGTCAATCAGGATGGCTCAGTTGTCACGCTGGGTGACGTGGCACAGATTGAACTGGGCGCGGAGAAATATGACTACCTCAGCCGCTATAACGGCATGGCGGCGTCAGGGCTGGGAATTAAGTTGGCATCCGGTGCCAACGAACTGCAAACGGATACGCTGGTACGCGCCCGTCTTGACGAACTGTCCCACTACTTCCCGCACGGACTCAAAGCCGAAATTGCCTATGAAACCACGCCGTTTGTAAAAGCCTCCATCGAGGATGTGGTGAAAACGCTGTTTGAAGCGGTGCTGCTGGTCTTCCTTGTCATGTACCTGTTCCTGCAAAATTTCCGTGCCACGCTGATCCCGACGATTGCCGTTCCGGTGGTACTGCTGGGTACCTTCGGCGTGCTTTACACCTTTGGCTACAGCATTAATACCCTGACGATGTTTGCGATGGTGCTGGCCATCGGCCTGCTGGTGGATGATGCCATCGTGGTGGTGGAAAACGTCGAACGAATAATGAGTGAAGAGGGGTTATCCCCGCGGGAAGCCACGCGTAAATCGATGGGGCAGATACAGGGGGCGCTGGTCGGTATTGCCCTGGTACTGTCGGCGGTATTTATTCCGATGGCGTTCTTTGGCGGCACCACCGGTGCGATCTATCGTCAATTCTCGGTGACCATTGTATCCGCCATGGTGCTGTCGGTGCTGGTGGCAATGATCCTCACCCCGGCCCTCTGCGCCACACTGCTTAAACCGCTGGCGAAGGGCCATCATCACGGGCGGCGCGGTTTCTTTGGCTGGTTTAACCGCATGTTCAACCGTAGCGCCGATCGCTACGAGCGTGGAGTGGGGAAAATTCTCGCCAAAGGCGGCCGCTGGCTGCTGCTCTATCTGGCGCTGATTGGCATTATGGCCTTCCTCTTTCTCCGCCTGCCGACGTCATTCCTGCCGCTGGAAGATCGCGGCATCTTCACCACTCAGGTCCAGCTGCCGCCAGGTTCCACCCTGCAACAGACCATGAAAGTGGTGGAGAAGGTGGAAAAATACTATCTGACAGAAGAGAAAGACAACGTGCTGTCGGTGTTTGCCACCGTCGGTGCCGGGCCGGGCGGTAACGGGCAAAACGTGGCGCGTATGTTTGTGCGACTGAAAGACTGGCAGGATCGTACCGACAGCCACAACACCGCCTTCGCCATTATCGAACGCGCCACCAAAGCCTTCGAAAAAATCAACGAGGCAAAAGTGATCGCCAGCAGCCCGCCAGCGATCACCGGCCTGGGTAACTCCGCCGGGTTTGATATGGAGTTGCAGGATCACGCAGGACTGGGCCATAACGCTCTGATGAACGCGCGTAATACGCTGCTGGAGATGACACAGAAAAACCCGCAGCTGACCCGGGTACGCCACAACGGTCTGGATGACAGCCCGCAGCTGCGTATTGATATTGACCAGCGTAAAGCCCAGGCGCTGGGCGTATCGCTTGATGATATTAATGCCACGCTGCAAACGGGCTGGGGCTCAACCTATGTGAATGACTTCCTCGACCGTGGGCGTGTGAAAAAGGTCTATGTTCAGGCCGATGCAAAATTCCGTATGCTGCCAGACGACATCAGTAAATGGTATGTGCGCAACAGCAGCGACCAGATGGTGCCCTTTACCGCATTTGCCCGCTCACACTGGGAGAGTGGATCCCCACGTCTGGAACGTTACAACGGTTATTCTGCGGTCGAGATTGTGGGTGAATCCGCCGCGGGCATCAGTAACGGGGCTGCAATGGATGTGATGGAGAAGCTGGTCAGCCAACTGCCCACCGGGATTGGTTTGCAGTGGACCGGGGCATCGCTTCAGGAGCGTATGACCGGTGCCCAGGCACCTGCCCTGTACGCGCTGTCGTTACTGGTGGTATTCCTTTGTCTGGCCGCGTTATACGAGAGCTGGTCGATCCCGTTCTCGGTGATGCTGGTGGTGCCACTCGGTGTGATCGGAGCGCTGGTCGCTACCTGGTTGCGCGGGCTGGAAAACGATGTTTACTTCCAGGTCGGTTTACTGACGGTCATTGGTCTGTCTGCGAAGAATGCCATTCTGATTGTCGAGTTTGCCAATGAGATTAATACGCGCGGGCGCGATCTGGTCGAAGCCACACTGGAAGCCTCGCGCCAGCGTCTGCGGCCGATTCTGATGACCTCTCTGGCCTTTATCTTCGGTGTGTTGCCGATGGTGATCAGCAATGGTGCGGGTTCCAGCAGCCAGCATGCGGTGGGAACCGGGGTAATGGGCGGGATGATCTCGGCTACCGTGCTGGCGATATTCTTCGTCCCGCTGTTCTTTGTGCTGGTCCGTCGGCGTTTCCCGTTGAAAGATAAGCCTCAGTAACTAAAGCAAAAAGGCAGCCGGTGAAGGGCTGCCTTTTATAATTTTGGTAACTGAAGGTAAAGCATTTTGATGCAGTCGCCGTGCTTTTCTTTTCTCAAATTCATTACTTACGTAACATTGATTCGATAAAGTCTTTCCAGTTCCCCAGTTCTAAATCAATCATAATATCCTCTCTTATTTTGTAGGTTTATTTTAAGAGTATTCCTAAGCAAAAGAAAGACGGGGATCACAATTGCTGCTATCGGCGGAAACCCTTTAAAGGGCGCGTGATGAATTTGTGTGGCAACGCACAGTTCGCGGGTAATGATTTCGCAGGAAATTATTAGCAGTAGCACAGAATAGGCTTTTGCGCTGTTGACCCAAAAAATCCACTGCCGGAGGATGTCACCTGTCACGATCGTTGCCAGAAAGGTAAAACATCGACCCCTGGCGGGGCCGGATGCATCATTACTTGAGAATGATCACTTTGTCATAACCGCCGCTTTCGCTGTCGATATGCGTTTTGGCATCGGGATGTTCACGCATCACCGCGTCAACAACATGTGCAAACTCTTCACAGCGGGTTTTCTTTTTACGCTTCAGCACAATGGTCGACTGGGTTTCTTCCACCGTATGTGCGGCAGACTCTTTCATGTAGTTCATCGCTCCCCTCCTCTCGATCGCGGGCCTTCTGCCCTGGTAAACGGTGCTCATAGCAATAATGCTACGTTGAGCTCTCCCGAATATAGATGAATCCCACAAAAAACAGAAGGGTACAGAAGTCTGACTTTTACTGACTGCGCATCAAACGTTCTTCAGATGTCACCGTCTTTCCTCACCCTAAGGGCTGCCTGTTGGTGCCATCCGCTGTAGACTGTATGCCAGGCGCGTATTCACTGGCACAGGAACCCTTTTTTCATGACACACAACACCGCAAAAAACACCTTAACGATGTACGGCATTAAAAACTGCGACACCATCAAAAAAGCCCGTAAATACCTGGAAAGCCAGGGCGTGGACTATCAGTTCCATGACTACCGCGCAGACGGGCTGGATGCCGCTTTGCTCCAGCGCTTTATCGATACGCTCGGCTGGCAGGCGCTGCTCAATACCCGGGGCACTACCTGGCGGAAACTGGAAGAGTCGGAGCGTAATGCGGTGGATAATCCAGCAACTGCGCTGAAGTTGATGCTGGCACAGCCTGCAATCATTAAACGCCCGTTGCTCTGTGCGCCAGACGGCTCT
Source organism: Erwinia sp. 1181_3 (assembly GCF_052824965.1). NCBI lineage: Bacteria > Pseudomonadati > Pseudomonadota > Gammaproteobacteria > Enterobacterales > Erwiniaceae > Erwinia > Erwinia sp. 1181_3. Next base: position 141,365 of record NZ_VTDE01000008.1, on the reverse strand, counting down.
ATGCTGCTGGGCTTTAGTGAAACCACCTATACGCCGTTTATCCAGGAGAAGTCATAATTATGCACTGTCCGGTCATTGAGCTGACGCAGCAGCTTATTCGTCGCCCTTCCCTCAGCCCTGACGATGCGGGTTGCCAGGCGATTCTGATTGCCCGTCTCCAGGCGCTGGGTTTCACTATCGAACCGATGAATATGGGCGACACGCTGAACTTCTGGGCATGGCGCGGCGAAGGCGAAACACTGGCGTTTGCCGGCCACACTGACGTGGTGCCCACCGGCGATGCAAATCTGTGGATCAATCCCCCGTTTGAACCGACGATCCGCGACGGCATGCTATTTGGCCGTGGCGCGGCTGATATGAAAGGGTCGCTGGCCGCGATGACCGTTGCCGCTGAACGCTTTGTCACAGCACACCCGAATCATAAAGGGCGTCTGGCTTTCCTGATCACTTCCGATGAAGAGGCCAGCGGGACTCATGGCACCGTTAAGGTGGTGGAAGCGCTGATGGCGCGCAACGAACGCATGGACTACTGCCTGGTAGGCGAACCCTCCAGCACCGAAGTGGTGGGCGATGTGGTCAAAAACGGTCGTCGCGGCTCGATTACCGCCAATCTGACTATCCACGGCGTTCAGGGCCATGTGGCCTATCCGCACCTGGCTGATAACCCGATACATCGGGCGATGCCTGCGCTGAACGAGCTGGTCGCTACCGAGTGGGATCGCGGTAATGAATTCTTCCCGCCGACCAGCATGCAGATTGCCAACGTCCAGGCCGGCACCGGGAGCAACAACGTCATTCCCGGCGACTGTTTTGTGCAGTTCAATTTCCGTTTCAGTACCGAGCTGACCGATGTACTGATTCAGCAGAAAGTGCAGGAGCTGCTCGACCGCCACCAGTTGCGTTACAGCATTGAGTGGACACTCTCCGGGCAACCTTTCCTGACATCACGCGGGAAACTGGTGGATGCGGTGGTCAACGCGGTTGAGCACTATAATGAGATCAAGCCGCAACTGTTAACCACTGGCGGCACCTCTGACGGACGCTTTATTGCCCGTATGGGCGCACAGGTTGTGGAACTCGGCCCGGTGAATGCCACCATTCATAAAATCAATGAGTGCGTCAAAGCCGCCGACCTGCAGCTCCTTAGCCGCATGTACCAGCGGATCATGGAACAGCTGATCGCATAAAGGTGAGATGATGGAATTTATAAAACATTACTGGTGGATCCTGGTGATCCTGCTGATGATTGGTATTCTGATGAACGTCTACAAAGACCTGAAGCGTATCGATCACAAAAAGTTTCTCGATAACAAACCCGAACTGCCTCCGCATCGTGATTTCAACGATAAGTGGGATGACGAAGACGACTGGCCGAAAAAGAAATAGCGCCATGAAACACAAAGGCCGATCGAAACAGATGATCGGCCTTTGTGCGTTCATTGCAGGGGCGGACTTTCTTTTCCGGTCCGCCCCGATCCCCCGCATCACATCAACGCCACAACATCCTCATCGCCCGGTTTACTGCCGCTAAACGCTTCATCAAAGTAGCGACGCGGCACGGTAAATTGCAGGCGTTCGAGCGCACACTGCATCGCGTGGTCATCAATGGCATGGGGAAGGTCGGGGGCGATATCCAGAGTGACATCGCCCCCGAGCGCCGTTAACCGCTCCTCTGCGTCCAGCGCATGGGTCAATGGCAGCACAGTATCATTATCACCGTGGATCAAATGGATGGTGGTGCGTGTGCTTGCCTGATGCGGCAACGTGATATAGCGCCCGCTAAACGCCACCACCCGCCCTGCCAGCCCGCTATGTGACTTCACCGCTTCCAGCACCATCGTTGCCCCCTGGGAAAAGCCAATCAGCGCCGTTGCATCGGCTTTGACACCGCTTTGCTGCTGCCAGTGGCGAACGCTGGCGATAAACCCGTCCATCACCTCCGCCACCGCCTGCTGGGGTTCGGCCGCAGAGGGATCAAACCACTGGAATCCCCCTTCCGCATTCTGCTCCGGTCCGCCGATGCTCACCACCAACGCACGGGGAAATGCGCCGGTAAACCAGCGGCCAATTTCACTCATGGCGACCGGATTATCGCCCGCAGCGTGATACAGCAAAAACAGTTGGCTCGGGGGTAACGAGGGGTTATGGACGACAACATGGTCATATTTCATCAGGATCTCCTTAATGCGATAAGACGATCATACGCCCCTCAGCGATAATGAAAATGGCGTATTTTTGACGATGATGTTGGATTTATTGCAACGAGTTGATCCACTGCTCGCACTGTTGCGCCCGGGAGGCATCCAGCCCGATCAGTGCCTGCTGTACCTCCTGTCGCCACGCCACCAGCAATGCTTTACGTCCGCTCAGAGTGAATCGCGCGCAAATGTCGGCCGCTGACTGCCCCTCCAGCAGCGCAGCATGCAGAAGCGGCAGTGTACCGACATGCTGGCTGACCAGACGCCCCAGCGCAGCAAAACTGGCCTCAAAGGGCCGCTGTGCCCAGGCGAAACCGCACAACGCCTGCCAGTCATCTTCCGTCAGCATCAGATCCTTGTGGTCTGCCAGCGGCAGGTCCTGCCCATCGACCTGCTGACGCAGCCAGTAACCGTCCCGCGCCAGCTGCTGAACCAGACCAGCGGTCAGGCGCTGCCCCGCAGAACTAAGCGGCAGCACAGCCATCGCCGCATAACACCCGCTGCTGGCTTCACGCTGGCTACCGATGCGCACCAGCTTAAAACCACAGCGCTGCCAGAAACGCCACAGCGGTTCGGTAAAGCCAAAGCTGACCGAGAGATAGTCCAGCCCCTGGGTATGCTCAAGCGCATGGGCGATCAGCTGCTGTCCGATACCGCGTCCGCGCAGCAGCGGTGAGACGGCAATGCGGCTGATACGCCGTGAACGTAGCTGCGGCGCAACCAGTGACCCCCCGTGGGCCGCCAGCGACTGAGCAACAAGATTACCGCGCGGACGCCGTTTGCCTGCCCATACCGCCGCCGCCAGCTCCGCTGATAATCCGCCTTCATCGACCAGCCATAGCGCGCCCTGCACGTTCTCTGCCTGCGTGGCCACCAGAAAATGCATACCCGGTGCATCCATCATGCGGCGCAGGTCCAGCGGCGAAGTGCGATAGTGGGCGCTGGTCAGCAGTTGATAGATCGCCGTCATGCGGGCCGGCTGCCGCAACCAGTCATCCTGCTCCAGCGCGCTGTAGTGAATGGCTCCCTGCTGTGGCTCAGCGCTGCCATCCTCGAACAGCAGCATCCCGGCGACAATCTGCTCCAGAGGATCGTTAGCCGCCCAGCGCAGCGGCTCATCAAGCTGGTAGTGCGTCACCGCGGGCAGTGAGGCGCAGAACTTCAGCATAAAGCCACGCCCGGTGCCCTCGTAGCCCTGCACGGTGGTGGTCAGCAGCACCCGGGGGAATAATGTCACCAGCCGCTGCAACAGCGGTGCCGGAATGGCGGCAGCCTCGTCAATCAGCAACCAGTCAACGCCGGGTACACACTGTTCTGCTTCTGCCAGCAGCCGGTCTGGTGCCACAAACTGGAAGCGTTCTCCGGCAAACTGCGCCAGCACATCCGTCGACACCCGGCCAGGCGCGGTCACCCGACAACGTCCTGGCCAGTGAGCCGCCAGCATCCCCGCCAGTGCAGATTTTCCACGCCCGCGGGCAGCGGTCAGCGCATAAATCCCGGGGGTGGCATTGAGAAGCTCGGTGAGAATGTTCTGCTGCGCGCGATGATCCACCTGCCAGTCGGGCTGGATAGCAACAGGGGAAAGCGTTTGGGGAAAAGGCTGACGCCACAGCACAACGCGCGGGTCGGCCAGTATCGACTGTTGAACATGATGCACAAAGTGCGTGCTGGCACAGGGCGTGTCTCCCTCACTCCAGCGCAGTGAGTCGACATCCGGGCACTGCGCCCAGCCGTCCCATTCGGGGACCAGCAGCAGCAGCCAGCTGCCGGCACGCAGGGTACCCGCCAGCGCGGCAAAAGCCTCAGCATGAAAGCCGTCACGGGCATCAAACACGGCATGGTGGAACTCCCGCCCCAGCAGCGTGCGGATGGCCTGTGGCTCACAGAAAAGCCCGGTGCCCTCGGGTTTCCCCGCCCACAACCAGTCGCCGGGCAATTGTGCCATCACATCAGCGGCCTGCTGTGTGCACCACGCAGGCTCACCGCTGATCACCAGCAGACGGCGCCAGCCCTGTCGTTCAATCTGAGCCGTTGCCGTTATCAGATCATGCACCCGCGTTAACCCGCAAAGGTATTACACTGGCCAGGATTGCCGCTGTCGAAACCTTTCTTAAACCAGGTGTAACGCTGCTGCGAAGTGCCGTGCGTAAAGCTGTCCGGCACCACTCTCCCCTGGCTGCGCTGTTGCAGGCGGTCATCACCAATGGCCTGAGCAGCATTGAGCGCCGACTCAAGGTCACCGGTTTCCAGGATATTTTCCTGCTGCATATAGTGGCCCCAGACGCCGGCAAAACAGTCGGCCTGCAATTCCATTTTCACTGACAGCTGATTCACTTCGGCGCGTCCGGCGTTCTGTTGCAACTGGCGAACGTTTTTATCAATACCCAACAGGTGCTGCACATGGTGGCCCACTTCATGAGCGATAACATAGCCCTGAGCAAATTCTCCACCCGCACCCAGTTTGTTGGTCATTTCGTCATAGAAGGAGAGGTCGATATACACTTTACTGTCTGCCGGGCAGTAGAACGGCCCCATTGCCGACTGTCCGCTGCCGCAGGCGGTTGAGGTCTGGCCGCGGTACATCACCAGCGTGGGCGGCTGCCAGGTCTTATTCATTCGCTGGAACAGCTTCTGCCAGGTATCTTCCGTCAGGGCAAAAACGGTACGGGTGAACTGTGCCGCTTCATCTTCTTTCGGCGTGACCCGACGCTGCTGCTGAGTCGTTTGTGACATCGAGGTGGTGTCCCCGGTCAGCAATGGCGTCAGATCGTAGCCATAGTAGCTGGCGATCGCCACCAGGATCAGCAGAACAATGCCCCCTTTGCCACGGGGAATACGTATACGCCCACCGCCAACCGTCCCGGATTCGTTACGGCGATCTTCCACATTGTCGCTTTCGCGACGCCCTTGCCAGCGCATAAATTTTCCCTCGTGATCATCACAACAACATATCAGTCGATTTTAGTCTGACGCAGCGGGGAACACCAGAAAACGCGGGGGGTAGAAAGGATATAACAAAAAAGGCCAGGCAAGCCTGACCTTTCCATAATGCAGTGTGATGGGGCGGATCAACCGCGCCCGGCAATCAGTCCAGCTTCACACCCAGACGATTCGCCACTTCTTCGTATGCTTCGATCAGGCCACCCAGACTCTGGCGGTAGCGATCTTTGTCCATCTTGTTCAGGGTTTCCTTATCCCACAGACGCGCTCCGTCCGGGGAGAACTCATCGCCCAGCACCACTTCGCCTTTGAACAGACCAAATTCCAGCTTGAAGTCGACGAGGATCAGACCGGCATCCGAGAACAGCTTAGTCAGAACGTCGTTCGCTTTGTAGGTCAGCTCACGCATACGGGCCAGATTTTCTCTGTTGACCCAGCCGAAGGTCTCACAGTAAGACTCGTTGACCATCGGGTCATGTTTAGCATCGTCTTTCAGGAACAGGTCAAACAACGGTGGATTGAGCACCAGGCCCTCTTCCACGCCCAGACGTTTTACCAGAGATCCGGCCGCACGGTTACGCACTACGCATTCCACCGGCACCATATCCAGCTTCTTCACCAGCGCTTCGTTATCAGAGAGCAGGGCTTCCATCTGTGTTGGGATCCCGGCTTCCTGCAGTTTTGTCATAATGAAATAATTGAACTTGTTGTTAATCATTCCTTTACGGTCAAACTGTTCGATACGCTCACCGTCCAGCGCTGACGTATCGTTACGGAATTCGAGTACCAACAGATCCGGGTTTTCGGTGCTGTAAACGGTTTTCGCTTTGCCGCGATACAACTCAGCTTTTTTCTGCATCTTGTTTAACTCCAAACGATATAAGTGACACTATCAGGGCGGCGGTGCCGTCCCGTTAAAATTTTGCCTGGCGGAATTATATGTTCCGCGGGTAAAAAACCGAAGCAATCGTTTACGTAATACCAAATAAAAAAGGCCAGAGAATCTCTGGCCTTCCTGGCTTACTTGCTGAATGCGGCCTGGAACACCGCCACCAGCGCATCATTCTGCGACTGGGTGAGCGGATGACCCTTCGGATCAAGGAACTGCAGACTACTACGGTTATCCAGGTCACCGACCTGAAGTTTGTAGTCACCATTTTTCAGTTCAGGATCTTTGGCACCCAGTTCATCAAAGGTGCTGCTACCCGGCGCTTTGTACGTCACGTTCAGGCTACCCTGTGAACGGTTGTTATCCGTGACTTCCATACCCATGCGGTTCAGGGTCGCTGGCAGACGCTGCCAGACAACGTTGAATGGCGCACGCAGGATCAGGTTAGGCAGACCGGTATCATCCGCCCCACTCTGCACATCAATCTGCGTTGGGCTGCGGCTGGCGGCGGCATCTTCACGGCCAGTTTCAATCTTATCCAGACCGGTGCTGATCTCGTTCAACATCTGCGCAGTGTAACGCTGGATCTGCACCGGGGACGTGACGACTTTGTCCTCCTGCTGCAACTCCAGCAGTTTCACTGTCAGCGCCTGCTGACCGCCCTGCTGCTGAACGCTTAACTGATAACGACCACGATACTGGTTGTCTTCATCAGCACGGTTCCACTGGACCCAATCGGTGGTCAGCGACTGACGAGCATCCTGACGGTCAGCGATCGGGAACTTGGCAGCCTGCACCACATCAACAACCTGCGGCCAGAGTGCACTACGGGTATCGACCAGCAGCGTACCGGTATTGCCGGCAAACTGGCTACGCGTACCGTTCATCAGCGCCAGCGTCTGGGCTGGTGGACGAATATCCAACTGCTTACCCACCTGCCCTTTGCTGCTGACGTTTGGTATGTCAAAGTCGCCATTTTGCAGCGGCAGGATCATGCCAGCAGGTGCGCGCAGATCGCTAAGATCGGCTGCCTGCAGGTAGGATTCGTCACCGCTCACCTGACGCTTGTAACGTTGGTCGTTAGAACATGCTGCAAGCAGCATCACCAACGACAGTCCCACCACTTTCGCTACCGTGGACTTTTGTACTGAGTAAGCCATTAATTCTCCCTAAATTTAAAGCAGGCCAGCGTTTTTCAGTGCCTGCTCAACAACCGGACGACCGGCATCGGTCAGCGGCGTCATAGGCAGACGCAGCGTATCGGTTGCTATTAATCCTAATCGTTTCGCAGCCCATTTCACCGGGATAGGATTCGGTTCAACAAACAGTTTCTGATGCAGGTGCATCAGGCGCTGGTTCAGAAGGCGTGCTTCAGCAAAGTTGCCCTGCTGTGCCAGAGCACAGAGTTCAACCATTTCACGTGCGGCAATGTTTGCCGTGACGGAAATAACGCCGTGCCCGCCCAGGTGCATAAAGTCCAGCGAGGTGGCGTCATCGCCGCTCACCAGCACAAAATCTTCATTTACACGCTCTTGGATCTGACTTACCCGCGATAAGTTCCCGGTGGCCTCTTTGATTCCGATAATATTTTTAATTTTGGCCAGCCGACCGACGGTTTCCGGCAGCAAATCGGTGCCGGTACGTGACGGTACGTTATATAACATCTGCGGAAGAGCGGTGCTTTCTGCGATGGTTTTGAAATGCTGATACAACCCTTCCTGAGTAGGACGGTTGTAATAAGGGGTGACGGTCAGGCAACCGACAACGCCGGAGTTTTCGAAACGTTTGGTCAGAGAGACGCCTTCAGCCGTGGCATTTGCACCGGTCCCGGCAATAATCGGAATACGGCCATCTGCCAGCTCCAGCGTCAGCATCACCACATCACCATGTTCATCATGGCTGAGGGTGGCAGATTCGCCTGTCGTTCCTACAGAAACAATTGCCGCGGTGCCGCTGGCAATATGGTAATCAATCAGTTTTTTCAGACTCGCACGGCAGACATTACCTTTGTCATCCATCGGCGTAACGAGTGCAACAATACTTCCCGTGAACATTAGCCATCCCCTCGACAAACAAGTGCTTCATGGTACGTTTGTACGAGCAGTAAAAGCAAGCGCGCAGGGCGGCTCAAGCGCTTGTCAGCAGTTTTTTTTATGTTTACCTTATAGTTATTAGTATTTGGACAGGAAGCTTGATTTTGCCACAGTCATCGCAACACCATTTGGTTATCACTGCCCTTGGGGTAGACCGCCCAGGGATCGTCAATGCCATCACCCGTCATGTCAGCAGTTGCGGATGTAACATTGAAGATAGCCGGCTTGCTATGCTGGGCGACGAATTCACCTTTATCATGCTGTTATCCGGTAGCTGGAATGCCATCACCCTGATTGAATCCACTCTGCCATTAAAAGGAGCCGAACTGGAATTGCTGATCGTGATGAAACGCACCAGCGCCAGCACACGTCCTCCGATGCCCGTCACGGTGTGGGTTCAGGTGGATGTAACCGACTCCCCGCATATCATTGAACGCTTTACCGACCTGTTTGATTCGCATCAGATGAATATTGCAGAGCTCGTCTCACGGACGCAGCCAGCAGATGAAAATCAGCCTCCACTGCTCTATATTCAGATAACCGCCCACAGTCCGGCCAGTCAGGATGCTTCATTTATTGAGCAAGCGTTTAACCGACTCTGTACAGAACTCAATGCTCAAGGCACTATTAAGGTGGTTTCTCATCACGGAGCGTAAATCTGGCTAACCGCGAGAGAGAAAGTGCGCACATTTACCCATAGAATGTCCCCATAGCATGATGATAAAAACGGAGAGTTGTGATGAATCCACTGAAAGCCGGTGATACCGCACCGAAATTTAGCTTGCCCGATCAGGATGGCGAACAAGTAAATTTAGCCGACTTCCAGGGACAGCGCGTTCTGGTTTATTTCTACCCGAAAGCGATGACACCAGGCTGCACCGTACAGGCATGCGGTCTGCGTGACAGCATGGATGAGCTGAAAAATGCTGGCGTTGATGTCTTAGGCATTAGCACCGATAAGCCGGAAAAACTGTCGCGCTTCGTTGAGAAAGAGCTGCTGAACTTCACCCTGCTCTCTGATGAAGACCACCAGGTTTCTGAACAGTTTGGTATCTGGGGCGAGAAAACCTTTATGGGGAAAACCTATGATGGGATTCACCGTACCAGCTTCCTGATCGGTGCGGATGGTAAAGTCGAGAAAGTCTTTGATGATTTCAAAACCAGCAACCACCACGATATCGTGATGGATTACCTCAAGTCAGCATGATTTGAACGTGCGGGTCGGCCTTTTTCCGGTCGACCCGTAACGATTTAACCCGTGATTATTTGGCCAACTCATCCGGCCAGGCATGTACGACCGCTTTGACCAGCGTCGCCAGCGGGATCGCAAAGAACACGCCCCAGAATCCCCATAGCCCGCCAAAAATCACCACCGACAGGATGATCACCAGCGGATGCAGGTTCACGGCTTCTGAGAACAGCACAGGCACCAGAATATTGCCATCCAGCGCCTGGATAACCAGATACACCATCATCATGGTCCAGAAGTCACCGGACAATCCCCACTGCCCCAGCCCAACGCCCACGACCGGGATGGTCACCACCATCGCACCAATATAGGGGATCAGCACGGAAACACCGACCAGCACCGCGAGTAATAGCGCATAGTTCATGCCAATCGCGAGGAAGCCCAGCCAGCTGACCACCCCGACCACGATCATCTCCAGCACTTTACCGCGAATGTAGTTAGACACCTGCTGGTTCATCTCAATCCAGACCTGCCCGGCCAGGCCACGGTTACGTGGCAGCACACGCCGAATGGCACTCAGCATTTGTTCTTTGTCCTTTAGCAGAAAGAACACCATCAGCGGTACCAGCACCAGATAGATCGCCAGTGTCATCAACCCCACCAGCGAGGCGAGAGAATATTTCACCACCTGGTCACCCAATCCACTCAGGCGACTGCGCAGGTTTTCCACCACAATATCGATAATTCCCACATCCATCAGCGTAGGAAAACGCTCCGGCAGACGCAGGGCAAACTGATAGAGGCGGGTGAGCATGGTGGGCAGCTCATGGGTCAGATTAATGCCCTGCTGCCATGCCACGGGGGCCACCACCAGCATCAGAACCAGCAGCAGCGTTGCAAAGACAATCAGCACCAGCGTTACCGCCCAGGTGCGCGAGCAGCCAAGCCGCTCCAGCCGCACCGTTGGCCACTCCAGCAGATAAGCCAGTACCAGCGCCACTAACAGCGGGGCCAGCAGGCCATTAAAGAAAAACAAAATGCAAAATGCAGCGATTAAAATCACCAGCAACGCAATCGCCTGGGGATCGCTGAAACGGCGACGATACCATTGCGTAAGAAGTTCCAGCATGGGAGTCCTTGCCTGAAAAAGAATAAAGAAGAGTGTACCTGATACGGCCCGCCCTTGTGAAAACAAGAGCGGGCGTAAAAACTACTGCGGCAGCACCTGCACAACGGCAGGCGGTTCAGTGATATTTTTCGCGACAATCACCCGGTTGCGTCCGGCATTTTTTGCCTGATATAGCGCATCATCCGCCAGCTTGAAGGTCTGATCCATGGTATTGCCACTTTCCGGTGACCAGAAAGCCACACCCACTGAAATTGTAATATGGCCGACAGGATCCAGCGACAGCGCTTCAATGCGCTTACGCACACGTTCAGCAATCATCATGGCCACATCGCGATCGGCGCCCGGCAGGATCATCAGGAATTCTTCACCGCCATTACGGCAGATCACATCGGTCTGCCTGGCACTTTGCTCCAGCTGACGCGCCACGGTTTTGATCACCGTGTCACCTGCATCATGGCCGAACGTATCATTCACCCGTTTAAAGTAGTCGATATCCAGTGCCAGCACGGCAAAAGGCTGGGTGGTGGCCAGAAAATAGTCCAGTACCGCATTCAGGCCACGGCGGTTGAGCAGGCTGGTCATCGGGTCAGTCTGTACTTCACTTTTCAGGCGGCCAATTTTATCCTGCATCAGTGAAATCCCGACCAGCAACGCACGTTTGATCTGTGACGCCTCATAATACCAGGAGCGGATGCTGTTGATCTCTTTCGAGACATTTTGCGTATCCATCTGGCTGGCCTTGCGCGCCAGCTGCCATAGCGGCAGTGCAATGCGTTGTGCAAGGATCAGCGCAATAATCAGCGTCAGCAGAGCAAACGGCACCGAATGCTTCAGCACTTTCAGCAACAGGCTGTTCAGCGGCGCCAGCGTGGCCTCCGTGGGTTTAAGCGCCACGATGGTCCAGCCTGCCGTCGGTACATTGGCATAGCCCGCCAGCATCGCATCACCGTTTTCGGCGGTCACCTGCTGATGGCCATTACTGGATTTTTTACGCTGTTCGTTACCGATTAACGGATCGATGGTTTTCCCGATCAGCTGACGATCCTGGTGATATAACACCTGGTTCTTTTCATCGATCACATACAATGACGAACCGTCGCGATAGAACTGCTCGCCCAGCAGAATGTTAAGGATGCTTTTTTTCTTCAGGTAAATAGAGCCGCCGACATAGCCGAGGTAGCTGCCGGTTTTCGACCAGATCGGCCAGGAGATAAACACCAGCAGATTATTGGCAGCAGACATCGTTGGCGGGCTGACCAGTGGCTTGCGTTCTGTGAGCGCCTGTTTTGCCGCGCTGGAGCTGAGATGCATGCCTTTCAGCATCAACGACTCCGGCGAGATCGCGCGCACCCAGCCGTTGGCATCAACAATCACCACGGAGTTAAAACTGTTGGTTTGTTCGCGCAGGCGATCGACTTCATCCTGCAGAGTGGCATCGTTACCCAGGCCATTACCCAGCACTTTAGCGCTGTAAGAGAGCTGTGACTCAGCCAACTGGAAAAACACTTCGGTAGTGGAGGCCAGCTTGGTGGCATAAACCCGGTTTGATTCCAGTGTGTTACCGATCAGCACATCGCGCTGCACACGCCAGCTGGCGTACAGAGAATTAGCGAGTGTGATCACGATACTGGCGACAGCCAGCAGCGTAATAAGGGTGCGCAAGTCCGTTTTTGGCCGCGATAGCCTCAACATGGACTCACCTTCGTGAGAAACATCATCATCTGCGCCTTATATTTTATTATGCGCGTTAATACCCCATCGGCTTCACACGGCAGGTGTGAAAAATGCGGAGTATGTCTTTGAGTGCGAGTTATGCCCTGGTAAAGCACGTGCCAATTGTACACCTCTCAGCCGATTTGGGAATATTCTGAATCGCGCAGGGCCAATAAATATTTTGGTTAAAGCGAGATAATCATGCAGCGCAGCAATGCAGCGAAGGAGAGGAAAATCGAGGCCAGGCGGGCCGAGGGCCCGCACGGAACAGCCGTCTACATCGACAGGAAAGCATATCCTTGATTTTCAAGGGTCGATACGGTTGTTGGGCTAGAGAGTGCATGGGTAACCGACCGATCAATCCAGTTGCTTTGGAAATGATGGAAGGCCACAGACTGATCGCACACGGACACATCTACCCCTTTGGCACGCAGGGCGCCAATCAGTTTCAGGTTAGGATTATCGATGCCATAAATCCGGTGATACTGCTCATTGTTCAGCATGGCGGGCGTACCCTCCCCCGTTACTGACACCACAAACTTCAGTTTTTCTGTCGGAACACCGGACGCCACATACAGATTCACCACACGCGCCACACGTTCCAGCCCCAGGTTCGGGTCCTGGGGTGCGTTTTCGGCGCGGGTAATCTGGAAAACAATTTTATTGCTGTCATTGATGTTGGGTTTGTAAGCAACATCTGACTCGTAGTGCATTTTCCCATAACCTTCAATGGCGGGCGTTGACCAAAACCCTTCAGGATCGCTGACCGGTGCAACACGATTGCTGATCTTGTCGATAAGCTCAGGCGCTTTGGTAAAACTGGCCCCGACAAAACCCGCGACAGCCGCAATCAGAACATAAGACACCACAGAACGCATAAGGAACTCTCCGCAAAACACCGTTGTGACTGCGATATTACACAGCCTCATCACAAACGCTTACCGGCGTTTTTCATCATACAGGCTGGATAGTCCCCCTCTAAAACAGTGCCGGAACGTCACTGTGTAGCATCAGCTAACAATGCCCGTAGACAGCCGTCATCAGGCAGGTCCATACCAAACTACAGTCGCGGGTCCCTCTCGCCGTCAGATCATTGTTATTACCGTAACTGACTGGATATCTTTATACTTTTTAATGGTTCGCCATTGTTCACCCGCCCCCCAGCCAATGATAATTTTGCTTATGTCGTCTTACACTGCCCTCTCCTACGACAGGGACGTTTTTAAGAAAAAACCTGGTCAATTAGCATGCCACTATCAATAAAACTGATTAAATTTACCTAACTTTTAAATTTAAGCCGAACCATTGCGCCGATGAGAGCGACATTCACCTGCTCTGTCGGGGAGCGCCCCCACACCGCCCTGTTCAGTTTTTTACCGCAACATCGTGTGCGTAATTGACGAGTACCGGCAGACGTCACTATTTTAGCCATTTCATTCGCCCCGGGCTGTGGTTTAAGATGTGGAATTAGTGCGTCTTTTTCTACGTACATGCAGAACATTTCGGCACGTTGCCGGTCAAAAAACTGGACTTCCTTGTTAGGGTTTACGTATGTTCATCCGATTAAAGAAAAGCCTGCTGGCTTCGCTGGTGGTGACACTGCTGACGGGTAGCTTGCTTCCGGCACATGCCGATATCAGCGATAATCTGCCGGATATCGGTACCACCGCAGGCGGCACACTGTCGATTAATCAGGAACTGGCGATGGGCGATTTTTATGTGCGCCAGTTGCGTGCCAGTGCCCCTATCATCAACGACCCGCTGCTGAATCAATATATCAATCAGTTAGGGCAGCGCCTGGTGACCCACGCCTGGTCGGTAAAAACCCCGTTCCATTTTTACCTGATCCGTAACGATGAAATTAACGCCTTTGCTTTCTTTGGCGGCAACGTTGTCCTGCATTCCGCCCTGTTCCGCTACAGCGATAATGAAAGCCAGCTGGCCTCCGTTATGGCGCATGAAATCTCCCACGTGACCCAGCGTCACCTGGCGCGCGCGATGGAAGAGCAGCAACGTAATGCGCCACTGACCTGGGTCGGCGCGCTGGGATCCATTCTTCTTGCAATGGCCAGCCCGCAGGCGGGGATGGCGGCATTGAGCGGCACGCTGGCAGGGGCTCAACAGGGCATCATCAGTTTTACCCAGCAAAATGAACAGGAAGCGGACCGCATCGGCATTCAGGTGCTGCAGCGCGCCGGTTTTGACCCGGAAGCGATGCCCAACTTCTTGCAGAAGCTGGCGGACGCCTCCCGTTTTGCGTCAAAACCACCGGAAATGCTGCTGACGCACCCACTGCCTGACAGTCGTCTGGCCGATGCGCGGAACCGCGCCAATCAGATGAAGCCAGTGGTGGTGCAGTCCTCGCAGGATTACTACATGGCCAAAGTCAGGGCGCTGGGGATGTTCTCAACCGGACAGAACCAGTTGGGCACCGATCTGCTGACGACCCTGGCGCACGGTAACAGCCGTGAACAGTCCGCCGCGCTATACGGGAAAGCAGTGTTGCTGCTGGGGGAAAGTAAGTTTACGGAGGCGCGTACTATTATTGCGCCACTGCTGGCAAAGCAACCGGATAATCTGTGGTATCTCGATATCATGACCGACATCGATATCGGGCTGAAGCAGCCTCAACAGGCGATAAACCGTCTGCTGGCCGTTAAAGGGGTAAACAACAATCCGGTATTGCAGATTAACCTCGCCAACGCCTATGTGGAGGCCAAACAACCGGCCAATGCCAGCAAAGTGCTCTACCGCTACACATGGGCGAACAAAGATGACCCCAACGGCTGGGACTTGCTGGCTCAGGCCTCGGCGGATCAGAGGCTGACAGATGAAGAACAGGCGGCGCGAGCTGAAGGTCTGGCGTTAAGCGGCCAGCTCGATCAGGCCATCCGCAGCCTGAGCAGCGCCAGTGCAGCCGTAAAACTGGGCAGCCTGAAGCAGGCACGTTATGACGCACGCATCGACCAGCTGCGCCATTTGCAGGAGCGTTTCCGTCAGTACCAGAAATCATAACGAATCCTGAGGATAGCCATGTCAGAGGTACAGATTTACCATAACCCGCGCTGCTCCAAGAGCCGCGAAACGCTCGCGCTGCTGACCCGCCAGGGAATAACGCCTGAGGTCATCCTTTATCTGGAGACCCCACCCGATGTCGCCACGCTGAAAACGCTGTTGCAGCAGCTGGGATTCACCAGCGCGCGTCAGTTGATGCGGACTAAAGAAGCGCAGTATAAAGCGGCGGGTCTGGACGATTTAACGTTAACGGAAGCGCAGTTACTGGCCGCGCTGGTCGCTGAGCCGAAGCTGATTGAACGCCCGATTGTTACCAATGGAGGCAAAGCGCGCATCGGCAGACCGCCGGAGCAGGTGCTGGAGATTCTTTAAGGAAGAAAGCCTGGCGCAGAGCAACTACAGCGCCAGTGTCTCTTTAACGAAGGGAATGGTCAGTTTACGCTGGGCGCTGATAGAGGCCTGATCGAGCTGATCCAGCGTCACAAAAAGCGTACGCATTTCACGATCGAGCCGTTTCAGCAGGAAGCGGCCCACATCTTCCGGTAGTTCAAAACCGCGTAATTTTGCACGTAGCTGTAAGGCCTGCAATTTATCTTCATCGGAAAGCGGTTGCAGCTTATAGATCTGCCCCCAGTCGAGACGCGAGGCCAGATCCGCCAGCTTCAGGTTGAGCTGACGCGGTGGACGATCACCCGTGATCAGCAGTCGTGTTTTACCGGTTTCCAGAATGCGATTATACAGATCGAAGATCGCCATTTCCCAGGGTTCATCCCCGGCAATGCACTCGATATTGTCGATGCAGATCAGCGCGAGCTGCTCCATGCCATCGAGCACTTCAGGCACAAACCAGGTGCGTTTATCGAGAGGAACATAGCCCACCGCCTCACCTTTGGCCGACAGTTCGGCACAGGCGGCATGCAACAGGTGGCTGCGTCCTCCGCCCTCGCGGGACCAGAAGTAGAAGTAACTCCCGTGTTGCTGATGCAGTGCGCCCTGAAGCGCAGCCAGCAGCGACGGATTTTCCCCCGGCCAGAAGCTGGCAAAGGTTTCATCGTCGGGCAGGTAAAGTGGCAGTGAGAGCTGTGCCGGCGTGTTCAGATTCACCTCAGGGTTTGAGCAGGCAGAAAACGGGAAAATTCTACCACAAGTCGTTCAGGATCATGAAACGCTAAGGTCGGGAGATGCAATGAGGCAGGGGCAGCCAGAGCTGCCCCTTAGATTTACTGTGCGTCGCGACGTTCGTCCTGCACCTCAATCACCTCTTCTTCCTTACTCAACAGACTGATCGCTTTGAAAATCAGGCTGAGCGTCACACCCACCACGGTGGCAAGTGCCATGCCTTTCAGCTCAGCGGCACCAATGTGTACTTTCGCCCCACTGACGCCGATGATCAGGATCACGGAGGTCAGGATCAGATTCTGCGCTTTGTTGTAATCCACTTTCGATTCAATCAGTACGCGAATACCCGATGCCGCAATCACACCGTACAGCAACAGCGATACGCCGCCCATCACCGGGACTGGCACGGCCTGGATTGCCGCAGCCAGCTTACCCACGCAGGAGAGCATGATGGCCAGAATCGCTGCGCCGCCAATTACCCAGGTGCTGTACACGCGGGTAATCGCCATCACGCCGATGTTTTCGCCATAAGTGGTATTGGGCGTTGAGCCAAAGAAGCCGGAGAAAATGGTCGAGATGCCATTGGCAAACATTGAACGATGCAGACCCGGGTCTTTCAGCAGGTCTTTCTTCACAATATTCGCCGTTACCACCAGGTGGCCGATATGTTCGGCAATCACCACCAGTGCCGCAGGCAGAATGGTGAAAATGGCATACCATTCAAAACGCGGGGTGTAGAAGGTTGGCAGGGCAAACCAGTGGGCTTTCGCCACCGGCGTCCAGTCGACAATGCCCATGCCATAGGACAGTGCGTAGCCCACCAGCACACCGATCAGAATCGGGATAATTGCCAGAAAACCACGGAACAGCACGGAGCCAAAGACCGTTACGCCCAGCGTGACCATCGAGATAATAATGGTTTTGCTGTCAGCCATGCTGCCATCGGCTGGTAACAAACCGGACATATTCGCCGCCACGCCCGCCAGTTCCAGACCAATCACCGCCACAATCGCGCCCATCGCCGCTGGCGGGAACATCACGTCCAGCCAGCCTGTACCGGCTTTTTTGACGATCAGCGCCACCAGGCAGAACAGCACACCACACATAATGAAACCGCCCAGCGCCACTTCATAACCCAGCGGTAACAGCAGCAGTACCGGGGAGATAAAGGCAAAGCTGGAGCCCAGATAAGCCGGGATTTTACCTTTACAGATAAACAGGTACAGCAGCGTGCCGATGCCGTTGAACAGCAGCACCGTGGCCGGGTTGATATGGAACAGGATGGGTACCAGGACCGTCGCGCCAAACATGGCGAACAGATGCTGGAAGCTGAGTGGAATGGTTTGCAGCAGCGGTGGCCGCTCGTGTACGCCAATTGCACGACGCGTCATGATGTTATTACCCCTTGAGTTTGCCTTTGCTATAAAAAAACCGACTCTCTGGTCGGTTTGATGCTTATCGGGGCGGGCATGCCCGCCCCCTACGGATTATTCGCGGATTCGGCGCTTGCCGGGCCGGGCATGCCCCACCCCTACGAATTACTCGCGGATTCGGCGCTTGCCGGGCCGGGCATGCCCGGCCCCTACGGGGTTCGTAGGGGTGAGGCACGCCTCGCCCGCAGCCGGCTTATTTAGTACCGAAGATCTTATCGCCTGCATCGCCGAGGCCAGGGATAATATACCCCTTCTCGTTCAGCCCCTGATCGACTGAGGCAGTGTACAGCTCAACATCCGGGTGCGCTTTTTCCAGCGCAGCAATACCTTCCGGTGCCGCGACCAGTACCAGCACCTTAATGCTGTTACAGCCCGCTTTTTTCAGCAGGTCGATAGTAGCAATCATCGAACCACCGGTTGCCAGCATCGGGTCAACCACCAGTGCCAGGCGCTCTTCGATGTTGGACACCAACTTCTGGAAATAGGGTACTGGCTCCAGTGTTTCTTCATCGCGGTACACGCCAACGACACTGATCCGGGCGCTTGGCACATGTTCCAGCACACCTTCCATCATGCCGAGACCAGCACGCAGAATAGGGACAACGGTAATTTTTTTACCTTTGATCTGTTCGATTTCAACCGGACCGTTCCAGCCTTCAATGGTCACGGTTTCGGTTTCCAAATCGGCAGTGGCTTCATAAGTCAGCAGACTTCCCACTTCTGATGCGAGTTCACGGAAACGTTTGGTGCTTACATCATGTTCCCGCATCAGACCCAGTTTATGTTTGACCAGCGGGTGTTTGACTTCCACGATCTTCATTGTTGTACTCCCGGAGTGTTAAGCTGCAAAAAAAAATCGCGAGATTATAGCGCCATTTATCCCCGGCGCCATATGACTTAGTGCAATACTTTGCACATCTCCTGCAACCCCTCTAAGAATTAGCTAAAATCCAGCTATCCGCAATGCGCAATAAGATGGCACTCGCAAACGTTTGCCTGCGCTGCTAGAATTGCCGCGCTTAAACTTACCACCACACCAACCGCAAACCGCGTGGGGATTTCGCAGTGACCGACAAAACCTCTCTCAGCTATAAAGACGCCGGCGTAGATATCGATGCTGGCAATGCTTTAGTCGACCGTATCAAAGGCGTAGTGAAAAAGACTCGTCGCCCGGAAGTGATGGGTGGACTGGGCGGTTTCGGTGCCCTTTGTGCACTGCCGCAAAAATACCGTGAACCTATCCTGGTTTCCGGCACTGACGGCGTCGGCACCAAGCTGCGTCTGGCGATGGACCTTAAACGCCACGATACCATCGGTATCGATCTGGTCGCGATGTGCGTTAACGATCTGGTGGTACAGGGCGCAGAGCCTCTGTTCTTCCTGGATTATTATGCAACCGGCAAGCTGGACGTTGACACGGCAGCCAGTGTGATCACCGGCATCGCTGAAGGCTGTTCACAGTCTGGCTGTGCACTGGTGGGCGGCGAAACCGCTGAAATGCCAGGTATGTACCACGGTGAAGATTACGACGTGGCAGGCTTTTGTGTCGGCGTGGTTGAGAAATCCGAAATTATCGACGGCAGCAAAGTGGCCGATGGCGACGTTCTGATCGCCCTGGGTTCAAGCGGCCCTCACTCCAACGGCTACTCGCTGGTGCGCAAAATTCTGGAAGTCAGCAAAACTGACCCGGAAACCACTCAGCTTGAAGGCAAAACGCTGTCTGACCATCTGCTGGCTCCAACCCGCATCTACGTGAAAAACATCCTCAGCCTGATCGAACAGGTGGATGTCCATGCGATTGCCCACCTGACTGGCGGCGGTTTCTGGGAAAATATTCCGCGCGTACTGCCGAATAACACTCAGGCTGTTCTGGACGAGTCAAGCTGGGAATGGCCAGCCGTCTTTGGCTGGATGCAGCAGGCCGGTAACGTCAGCCGCTTTGAGATGTACCGCACCTTTAACTGTGGTGTCGGCATGGTGATTGCCCTGAGTCCGGCAGACGCCGACAAAGCGGTACAATTGATGACTGATGCAGGCGAAAAAGCCTGGAAAATCGGTGTCATCAAAGCCTCTGACTCTGAAGAACGTGTGGTTATTAACGCATGAAACGCATAGTCGTGCTGGTTTCCGGTAATGGAAGCAATTTACAGGCAATCCTGGACGCCTGCCAGCAGGGACGGATTCACGGCAGCGTTGCTGCCGTGTTCAGTAACAAGGCTGAGGCCTTTGGTCTGGAACGTGCGCGTGAGGCGAACGTTGCTGCTCATGCGCTGTCTGCTGCGCAGTTTGCCGACCGTGAAGCGTTCGATCGCCAGCTGATGCTGGAGATTGACGCTTACGCCCCCGATCTGGTGGTACTGGCCGGTTACATGCGCATCCTCAGCCCGGCATTTGTTCAGCACTATGCCGGTCGGATGCTGAATATCCATCCTTCGCTGTTACCGAAATACCCGGGGCTGCATACGCATCGCCAGGCCATCGAGAACGGTGACGACGAGCACGGCACCTCGGTGCATTTTGTCACCGAAGAGCTGGACGGCGGTCCGGTGATCCTGCAGGCAAAAGTGCCGGTGTACAGCAACGACAGCGAAGCGGATGTTGCTGCGCGCGTTCAGCACCAGGAACATGCGATTTATCCACTGGTCGTCGGCTGGTTTGTGGATGGCCGACTGGCTATGCGCGACGATGCCGCATGGCTTGACGGTCAGCCGTTGTCCGCTGAAGGACATGCATTCGAATAATGCCTTACCTGCGTAAGGGCGGACCTTTTTTCCTGTCCGCCCATATCAATGACCTCCACCAAATTAACCATATCGTCCGGTAATATAATCCTCAGTACGACGCTGACGCGGTGACGTAAACAGATCATCGGTCATGCCAAACTCCACCACACTCCCCTGGTGCATAAACGCCGTATAGTCCGACACACGTGCCGCCTGCTGCATATTGTGCGTGACCAGAATCAGCGTGAAGTGCTGTTTTAACGATGTCATCAGCTCTTCTATCACCAGCGTCGAAATCGGATCCAGTGCCGAGGTCGGCTCATCCAGCAGCAGGATTTCAGGCTCAATGGCGATAGCTCTGGCGATCACCAGGCGCTGCTGCTGTCCGCTCGACAGCGTGAGGGCATTTTGCCAGAGGTTATCTTTCACCTCTGGCCACAGCGCCGCAGCACGCAGCGCACGCTCCACCGCTTCATCCAGTACACGCCTGTCACGCACGCCCATCAACCTCAGACCGTATACCACATTATCGTAAATGGTTTTCGGGAAGGGATTAGGCCGTTGAAACACCATGCCCACGCGGCGACGCAGCGCAGAGAGATCCTGATTATGGCCGAGGATTGACTGCTGTTGCAGGCGGATATCCCCTTCAATGCGACAACCATCAATCAGATCGTTCATACGGTTAAAACAGCGTAACAGCGTTGATTTCCCACAGCCTGATGGACCAATCAACGCCGTAATGCGGTTTTTAGGCACTCGCAGGCTGATGTTATTCAGCGCGGCTTTATCGCCATACCACAAACAGAGGTTATCAATCTCAAGCGCGGTTTCGTTGTCATCAAACATCGCAGTCATAACGGAATTCCGTGTTAATGCATCAGCGCACGGTAGCGCTCGCGCAGACGGTGGCGAAGGACCATCGCCATCAGATTTAACCCCAGAATCAGCAACACCAACAGCAGCGCCGTGGCAAATACCAGCGGGCGATCGGCTTCGGCATTGGGGCTTTGGAACGCCAGATCGTAAATCTGAAAACCAAGGTGCATAAATTTACGATCCAGATGTAAATAAGGGAACAGCGAGTCTATCGGCAGCTCCGGGACCATCTTCACCACGCCCACCAGCATCAGTGGAGCGGTTTCTCCAGCGGCACGTGCCACCGCCAGGATCAGCCCGGTAAGCATCGCCGGTAATGCCTGCGGTAACACCACGTGCCACAGCATCTCTGCCTTCGTCGCCCCCAGCGCCAGCGCACCCTGGCGCAATGAACCCGGAATGCGCGACAGCCCCTCTTCAGTGGCGACAATCACCACTGGCAATGTCAGCAACGCCAGGGTCAGTGATGCCCATAGCAGGCCTGGCGTGCCAAAGGTCGGGTTCGGCAAGGCGCTGGAGAAAAACAGACGATCGAGGCTGCCGCCCATAAACCAGACGAAGAACCCCAGGCCGAACACGCCATAGACAATCGATGGCACCCCCGCCAGGTTGACGACGGCAATACGCACCAGCCGGGTTAACAGATTGCGTCCGGCATACTCATGTAACCAGATGGCGGCAATCACCCCCAGCGGCATCACCACCACCGACATCAGCAACACCATCAGCACGGTACCGAAAATCGCCGGGAAGACACCGCCCTCCCCCTGGCTCCCGCCGCCAGAATCACTGACAAAGTGCCACAGCTGGCTGCCAAAATGTCGCCACTTCATACCGGTGGTCATCGCATTGGGCTGCCAGGCAGCAATAATCTGCGCCAGCGAAATCTCATGCTGCACACCGCTGGCATCCCGCAGCAGCACCGCCGTATTGTTGCTTTCACGCTGAAGCGTTGCGAGTCTGGCGGCCTGACGGGCGAACTGACGTTGCAGTTCAGCGCGATCCGCCTGATACACCGACTGGGCCTCGGGGTTATAGCGCTTTTCGTCTCGCAGATGCTGCCGCTGTTGCTCCAGCGACTCCATCTGTGCGTTCAGCCGCGCCATGTTCTTGCGCCGCAGTTTCTCTGCCTCGTCAATCCGCTGACGAGCCTGCAATAAACGCTGCTGTAAGGTCTTGCCAGGGTCCTGGGAGGTTAACAAATGGCTATCTTCACGCAGCCCTTCGAACCAGCCATAGGCATTGCCGCCTGAGCGGCGTTGCAACACGATGGCCTGCGGGGGTGTTTCCCTGGCGATCGCATCGCTGGACAGTACCGTGCGAAAGTCAGGCGCATCGAAATCACGGTTACCGGTTTTAATCAGATAACGTGTCACGCTGTCAGGCAGACCCGCAGCATCTCGCTGGCCGCTGGCGACCAGTTGCTGGCGCGATACGGTCTGCTGCTGGGTGACCTCGCCCAGTACCTGTACCTGACCTTGCGGGGTATTCAACGTGAACAGTTCCAGCGGCTGCGGCCAGAAATAACGCAGCCCCTGCCAGGCCAGCAGGGTAATCAGCAACAGGAAGGCCAGCAGACTGACGGCAACAGCGCCACCAGTGAGCCAGCGCCAGCGGTGATTATTCTTTACCGCATTCATCCCTGCACCTCCTGCTGGCTGTAACGCTGCCGCAGTCGCTGACGCACCATCTCGGCAACGGTATTGACCACCAGCGTGAAGATCAGCAGCACCAGCGCAGACAGGAACAGAATACGGTAATGGGTGCTGCCCGCCGCCGCTTCCGGCATTTCTACCGCCACATTGGCCGCCAGTGAACGTAATCCTTCAAACAGCCCCCCGTCGGTCACCGGCGTATTACCGGTAGCCATCAGCACAATCATCGTTTCGCCAATAGCGCGGCCAAACCCGATCATCAGGGCGGCGAAGATACCGGAAGAGGCCCCCGGCAGTACCACGCGCGTCAGGGTTTGCCACGGTGTCGCCCCCAGCGCCAGCGATCCCTGCCCCAGTGAGGCCGGAACACTAAAAATAGCATCTTCTGCCAGCGTGAAAATCAGTGGGACCAGAGCAAAGCCCATCGCCACACCCGCCACCAACAGGTTGCGCTGCTGATAGTCTGCGCTGATGTGATCGGCCAGTCCCTGTCCCCAGAGTGCCTGCTCCGCCAGCGGGATGAGCCACAGGGAGCCTGTCGCCGTCAGTAACAACAGCGGCAGCAATAGCAGGACTTCACGCCCTTCAGCAAACGCACGTTTACGCCAGCGAGGGGGCAGTTTTTGCACCATCCAACCACACAGCAACAGCACCGCAGCCAGCAGTAAAGGCAGTAGCAGTACCCCAAGCAGCCGATCGGCAATTTTTGGGGCCAGCCACAGCCCGGCAATCAGACCAATCACCACGCTGGGTAACGCGCCCATCATTTCAATGGTGGGTTTCACCCAACGCCGTAGCTGAGGCGTCATAAACCAGGCGGTGTACATGGCGGCCGCCAGTGCCAGTGGCGTCGCAAACAGCATCGCCAGCCCTGCGGCTTTCAACGTGCCCGCCACCATCGGGATCAGGCTAAATTTCCCCTGGTAGTAATCATTGGCCGAGGTGGACTGCCAGACCCAGGCCGGCTCCGGATAGTTTTCATACCAGACTTTCTGCCACAGATTGCGCCAGCTGAGATCGGGCCACGGGTTAGTCAGACGATAATGCTGCCAGTGCCCGGCACGTTCAACCAATAAGCCATCGCCCTCCTGGGAGAACTGCGCCAGTTCAATACCCGGCGCCAGCTGTCGGCTGAGGATCGCGCCCTGCTGCTTACTGGCAAACAGCTTCAGCTCACCCTGCGGACTCAGGGTGGCGAAAACACGACGGTGCGGTTCGGTAAAGAGCAGAGGCTGCCACTGCGCCCCCTCAAAATGACGGATATAACGCAAATGTGGGCCACTGGAGCTTGCAATATCAAACCACTGGGAAATCCCCTGCCCATCGGAAATGAGCAAGGAATTCCCCCCACTCAGCAACGCGATGTTTTTCGGTGGCTCGGCCAGCATCAGAGAATCACGCAGCTGGGGCTCACCGTTACCAAGTCGCCAGACGCGCAACTGAGCGCCAGAAAGGGTAAATAACAGGCTGCCATCGGGCGATAACAGCAACTGATCGACGTCACGCACGTTCAGCCGGTAGTTTTGCGCTGGCTGCTGAGCATTGAGTTGCCATAGCGTAATATGATCGGCGGTCGCCAGTGCAACCTGCCAGCGGTTTTCAGCGGTCTGCGCCAGACTGAACTGACGCACATGATCTTCCCCGTTGGAAAGTGGGACATCGCCCAGCGGGAATGTCCAGCGGGGTTCCTCACCGGGAGGAAAATCGGGTTTAACTAACACCATTGAGCCGCTATCTGACAACAACAGCACACTACTATGATCGGCACTGCTCGCTGCCCGGATAGTACCGCGCAAC
Source organism: Erwinia sp. 1181_3 (assembly GCF_052824965.1). Lineage (NCBI taxonomy): Bacteria > Pseudomonadati > Pseudomonadota > Gammaproteobacteria > Enterobacterales > Erwiniaceae > Erwinia > Erwinia sp. 1181_3. Next base: position 116,593 of record NZ_VTDE01000008.1, on the reverse strand, counting down.
AGCGTTACTGCAGAGGAAGGAGGTTGAGCACTGAGCGGCACAAAGCGCCCGCTGCCCTGACGGTCAATGCGCCAGCCCCACTGTTGCTGCCTGTCCATTCCCATGGCAACCGCAGGACTGCTCTGCCAGAGCTTAATGTTGTTATCTGCCTGCATCCCAGGGCTGATAAAGAGTGGCACCACCACCCAAATCAGCCAGAAGAACAGCAGTGTCATCACCAGCAGGATCGCCACCCCACACGCCGTTACCACACGTCGCGTCAGCCGATCAATCCTGCGGCGGCGCCCGGCGTTGTCGTGAACAGGGATTGGGCGATCAGTCATATCAGGGTGGTTTTCCATTATGCTTAGAAGCCGCTATGTTGCCCGTATGTGATTAATAAGACAATCAACATTCATCGGGCATTGGACAATGCTGCCATACTCTCGCCATAATGTTTCAGGACAATGGATACCTTCATCCTGAATCAGCCGAACGGAGTAAAAATGGGTCAGGAAAAGCTGTATATAGAGAAAGAGTTAAGTTGGCTATCCTTTAATGAACGCGTTTTACAAGAAGCGGCAGACAAAACCAACCCGCTGATTGAACGTATGCGCTTTCTTGGTATCTATTCCAATAATCTGGAAGAGTTTTATAAAGTTCGTTTTGCCGATCTCAAACGCCGCATTCTGATTGGAGAAGAGCAGGGTTCCCCCAGCACGCCACGCCATTTACTAAAAAAAATTCAGGCGCGGGTGCTGAAAGCTGACCAGGAGTTCGACAGTCTGTATAACGACCTGTTGCTGGAAATGGCGCGTAATCAGATCTTCCTGATCAACGAACGCCAGCTCTCTCCTAATCAGCAGAGCTGGCTGCGGCACTATTTTAAACACCATCTTCGCCAGCACATCACGCCGATCTTGATCAATCACGACACCGATCTGATCGAGTTCCTGAAAGACGATTATACCTACCTGGCCGTAGAGATTATTCGTGGTGAAGACATTCGTTACGCGTTGCTGGAAATTCCGTCAGATAAAGTTCCGCGTTTCGTCAATCTGCCGCCGGAAACCCCGCGTCGCAGAAAACCAATGATTCTGCTGGATAATATTCTGCGCTATTGCCTGGGTGACATTTTTCGTGGCTTCTTCGACTACGATGCGCTGAATGCCTACTCGATGAAAATGACCCGTGACGCCGAGTACGATCTGGTCACTGAAATGGAATCGAGCCTGCTGGAGCTGATGTCCTCAAGCCTGAAACAGCGCCTGAATGCCGAGCCGGTACGGTTTGTTTATCAGCGCGATATGCCTGATGCCATGGTTGAACTGCTGCGTAAAAAGCTGAACATTTCCAATTACGACTCCATTGTGCCCGGCGGTCGTTACCATAACTTCAAAGACTTCATCAGCTTCCCGAACGTGGGCAAAGCGAATCTGGTCAACAAACCTCTGCCGCAGCTGCGCCATATCTGGTTTGATCGCTTCCGCAACGGCTTTGATGCGATCCGCAACCGTGACGTGCTGCTCTATTATCCGTATCACACCTTCGAGCATGTGCTTGAACTGCTGCGCCAGGCGTCATTTGACCCGGCGGTACTGGCAATAAAAATCAATATTTACCGCGTGGCGAAGAATTCACGCATCATCGATGCGATGATCCATGCCGCCTATAACGGTAAGAAAGTTACCGTGGTCGTCGAGCTGCAGGCGCGTTTCGATGAAGAAGCCAATATTCACTGGGCGAAACGCCTGACGGAAGCCGGCGTGCATGTAATTTTCTCCGCTCCCGGACTGAAGATTCACGCCAAGCTGTTCCTGATTTCGCGCCGTGAAAACGGAGAGATTGCCCGCTATGCGCACATCGGCACCGGTAACTTTAACGAGAAAACCGCGCGTATCTACACCGACTACTCGTTGCTGACCGCCGATGCGCGTATCACTAACGAAGTGCGCCGGGTGTTTAACTTTATCGAAAACCCGTATCGCCCGGTCAGCTTTGAGCACCTGATGGTGTCACCGCAGAACTCGCGCAAAATGCTGTACCAACTGATTGATGCCGAGATTGCCAATGCGCAAAAAGGAATTTCGGCGGGTATTACGCTGAAGATCAATAACCTGGTGGATAAGGGGCTGGTCGATCGGCTGTATACCGCCTCCAGCGTTGGCGTTAAGGTTAATCTGCTGGTGCGCGGCATGTGCTCCCTGATCCCCAATCTGGAAGGGATCAGCGATAATATTCGTGTGATCAGCATTGTTGACCGTTATCTTGAGCATGACAGGGTCTATATTTTTGATAACGGCGGCGACAAAAAAGTCTTCCTCTCCTCCGCAGACTGGATGACACGCAACATCGATTATCGTATCGAAGTGGCTGTCTCCATACTTGACCCCATTCTTAAACAGCGTGTGCTGGATATTATTGCCATCCTGTTAAGTGATACGCTGAAAGCACGTTACGTCGATAAAGAGTTAAGCAACCGATATGTTCCGCGCGGTAACCGCCGCAAGGTCCGGGCCCAGCTTGCAATTTACGATTACATTAAATCTCTCGAGCAACCTGATTAATCACTATGCCAATTTCCCATAAAAGTACGCCCAAACCGCAGGAATTTGCTGCCATTGACTTGGGTTCGAACAGTTTTCACATGGTGATTGCCCGCGTAGTTGACGGGGCGATGCAGGTGCTCGGACGCCTGAAACAACGCGTGCATCTGGCTGACGGGCTGGACAGCAATAACGTCCTGAGCGAAGAGGCTATTCAGCGCGGTTTAGGCTGTCTGGCGCTGTTTGCCGAACGTTTACAGGGTTTCAGCCCGGCCAACGTTACGATTGTCGGTACGCATACCCTGCGCCAGGCAATTAACGCGGAAGACTTCCTCCAGCGTGCAGCCGATGTGATCCCTTACCCGATTGAAGTGATTTCCGGCCATGAAGAAGCCCGTTTAATCTTTATGGGCGTAGAACATACCCAACCGGAAAAAGGCCGCAAGCTGGTAATTGACATCGGTGGCGGATCCACCGAGCTCGTTATAGGTGAAGACTTTGAACCCAAGCTGGTTGAAAGCCGCCGCATGGGCTGTGTGAGCTTTGCCAATATGTACTTCCCTGGCGGCGCCATCAGTAAAGAGAACTTTAACCGCGCCCGGCTGGCAGCAGTGCAAAAACTGGAAACCCTGGCGTGGCAGTATCGTCTGATGGGCTGGCAGTTTGCGCTGGGTGCTTCTGGCACGATTAAAGCAGCCTGCGAAGTACTGCTGGCGATGGGGGAGAAAGAAAAGCTGATCACCCCGGAGCGCCTTGAGTTGCTGTACAACGAGGTTATCAAGCACAAGTCGTTTGATGCACTCAGCCTGCCAGGCCTCTCTGACGAGCGTAAAGGCGTCTTTGTGCCTGGCCTTGCCATTCTCTGTGGCGTGTTTGATGCCCTGGCGATCCGCGAACTGCGCCTGTCAGACGGCGCACTGCGTGAAGGTGTGTTGTATGAAATGGAAGGCCGCTTCCGTCATCAGGATATTCGCAGCCGCACAGCCCAGAGCCTGGCGAACCATTATGCTATCGACAGCGATCAGGCGCGCAGAGTTCTGGAAACGACAGAGTTACTCTACGAGCAGTGGCGCGCACAGAATACCCGGCAGGCGAACCCGCAGCTTGCCGCTCTGTTGAAGTGGGCGGCGATGCTGCATGAGGTTGGGCTGACGATCAACCACAGCGGTATGCAGCGGCATTCCGCTTATATCCTGCAAAATACCAATCTCCCGGGGTTTAATCAGGATCAACAAACGCTGTTGGCCACGCTGGTACGCTACCACCGTAAAGGCGTGAAAGTGGAAGATATGCCGCGCCTTACGCTGTTTAAACGTAAGCAGTTCCTGCCGCTGGTTTTCCTGTTGCGTTTAGGGACATTGCTCAATAATCAGCGCCAGGCGACGACTAAACCGAGCGATCTTCAACTGCAAACCGATGATGGCAACTGGACCCTGACGTTCCCAGCCGGCTACTTCAGCCAGAACAACCTGGTTCAGCTGGATTTAGAACGTGAGCAGACGTACTGGAAAGATGTCACGGGCTGGCAACTGACCATTCAGGAAGAAAGCTAAGCGTTATCGGTAAACGGCCACTCATGCGCTTATCATCGCGCAGAGTGGCCTTATTTTTGGTCAGCCACCGGCATGACCCACTGGAAAATGATGAACTGATAATCATGACTCAACACCTGGAAAGAGATTTCAGCAAGCAATACGGGCTGACCGCGCCCCATTCTGAAGTGGTGGAAGCCTCACGTTATTTTGACGGCGGTAAAGCGCTGGATGTCGGCTGCGGCAGTGGACGAAATACGCTGTATCTGAACAGCAAAGGCTTTGATGTGACGGCATGGGACAAAAACCCGGCCAGCCTGGCACGGCTTGACCAGATTATCTCCGCAGAAAACCTGAGCGGTATTCATACCGCCGAGCAGGACCTCAACCAGCTGCGCTTTAACGGGGCTTATGACCTGGTGCTGTCCACGGTAGTGATGATGTTCCTGCAGCCCGAAACCATCCCACAGCTGATTGCGGATATGCAAGCCAGCACGGTGCGGGACGGTTATAACCTGATCGTCGCCGCCATGGACACCACCGACTATCCTTGCAACCAGGGCTTTCCGTTCGCCTTTAAATCAGGTGAACTGAGCCACTATTACCGTAACTGGCATATTGTTAAATACAATGAAGATGTCGGCCAACTGCACCGAATCGATGAAAATGGCCAACGTATTTCCCTGCGTTTTGCCACGTTGCTGGCACAGAAGTCGATGGTTAAAGTCTGACAGCCAGACTGGCCGCTGTCTGTGCAGAGGCCAGATCATATAATGGTATCGGCGGACCCACGATAGCCCCCTGCAAGTAATCCACGCCCAACTTACGCAGTGCTTCGGCAGTGTCATCGTTATCAACGCACTCAGCCACCACCTGCATCCGTTTCAGCCGTGCGACGGCGCAAATCGATTGTATAATCTGATAATCCAGGCTGTTATCCAGCATATTGTTCACAAAGCTGCCATCGATTTTCAGTATATCGGCCTGTATCAGTTTCAGGCGCGAATAGCTGGAATAACCTTTACCAAAATCGTCAATCGCCACCCGGCAGCCAAGCTGGCGCAGTTGAGCAATGGAACGATTTCCCCAGCTGTGATCGCTGAGAATCGGTGACTCTTCCACTTCAACAATCAACTGCCACGGCTCGATGTCATGCACTTTAAGACGTGATGCAATGTCTTCCACAAACTGTGGACGACACAACGTTGCCGCAAAAAAATTGACCGCAAGACGGATCCCCGGCAATTGTTCCCGATGGCGATGGATAAATGCCAGGGCCTGGTCAAGCATCATACTGTCCACTTCCCAGGTCAGACCGAACTCACGCACCACCGGCAGAAAATGCCAGGGTTTAATATGTTCACCCTGTGCATTTACCATAAACAGCAGGATTTCATAGTAATCGTCGCCGCGAATACCCTTTATCCTTTGCGCCATCAGATGAAAACCCCCGCTCTGTAACGCCTGCTGGATAGTGTGCAGCATCACCAGTTTTTCCGCGATGTGCCTTTGTACCGGCACATTTTGTGCCTGCTGCATATTTTCTGCGTGGCCGCTGCGCAATGACATTTGTGCCATGGCACTCATCTCACCCAAAAGCTCATACAGATGAAGTACTGGCGGAATAACCGAGCAATAGCTGATCCCGACATCAGGATGAATAGGCAGGCCATCCCAGCTCAAATGGTAATCCTTCAGGCGGGCTTCAATCCCTTCGATCCGTGACTGATGCCCTGCATGCTCAAGACGTAAAACCAGATCGAAACCGGGAAGTTGATAAACATCTTCTCCGGGAAGCAGACAGGGCTGGAGATGTACGGCAAGGCTGCGCTTATACTGGATACGCAGTTGCAGGCCATAGGTCCGGCTCAGTCGATCCAGATCGGGAATACACAAAAAACAGAGCACAGAGCTGGAGCTGACCGCCAGATCCTTACTGAGCGCACGCAAGTTCGGCAAACCGATGACCGGATCGGTGAGCGCCATTTCTCGGGCTTTAGCCAGCAGTCGACGCTGCCGGGTACTGATGGCGGACATCAGTAAAATCGTCAAGGTGAAAACCAGGAGATTAGCAGAAACAACCGCAAGGTCATGGGGTTTCACTGACGTATTCATAAATCGATCGTGATACTGGTAAAGCACCACCAGCAATATTCCCCAACTGAGGGAGGTAAAAAGATAACCAAAACGCAGGGCAGCCCAGAGCATCAGCGGCAATAAAAAAGGCACCCCGTACTCGGTGGTCAGCAAATTTTCCGGGCTGGATCGGAGCTGTGTCAGCATCATGAGTGACGTCATCAGCATCACCAGCCATATCAACCACTCATGGCGCGTTACCGAAGGGGAACATTGTCGTTTACAGCGGTCGATAAAAATGAATAAAAACCGGGGTGTACGCAAAATGCGAATCAAAAAATAGAACAGCTGCACCAGGGCAAGCGAGGCCAGCAGTGTCGATTGATAGTTGAGCAGGGTATGCACTGAAAAAGGGTCAGGGGCAAAAACAGAGTTACTTTTCGGTAAAATACCCAACGGCATCATCAGCTGATTCAGTAAAATAAATACCGTCGGCATAGCAAATGCCAGCCAGAAAAGACGCACCGTAGCCAGATGCAGTTCACCAAAACTGACACCCCAGCGCACTTTCTCTTGATTGCGATATCCCCACCAGCAGAACGTCAAAGTGACAAGGAAAATAGAGATGATCAACACTGCCTGCAAGTGGGTATAACGGAAAAAATAGTGGAAACATAACGCGATAAAAATGCCTGGCAGTGCCGCCCAGTCAAAAACCATTAACATTGCAATCATCATCGCCAGAGGCAGATAGATAAGATAGACATAGCCGCCAGGGATCCAGAGCCTGACGGATAGCGAGGACGACAATGGCATAAGCAACAAGGCCAGTATCAGAGGTAATCCCCACCAACGGTTGATGAAGCGCTTCAGAAGAGCCGCTTTTTTCATTGAGTCAGGATATTTTTTAAGTGGTGTTGTTACGTTTTTATTCAAAAATGCCAGCCATGGCGATACTTATGAACGAAAGTATCTTATGAAATGTTGCGATATTGTAGGAGTAACATCTCATGTTAAATTGATTCAAATCAATTTAATGGCAATTAATGCGCACGTAAAAGCACTGTATTTATCCGTATGTTAACTAAATGAATCTATTTACCGTATCCACGTTGTCATCGCGATCGCCTTCTCCCATTGACCTCAGTAGCCCGCTGTGCGTAAATTACTCATCGCCCTTTTGGGTTAATAACAGGAAATTTTGCGTGAATAGCGCTATGTCATTCAGAAAACGTCAGAAAACCGGACGCATGACCCGGGTCATTTTGCTGGTCAGCTTTATCATTCTATTAGGACGACTGATCTATGTCGTTCCCGGTGCTATCGAACATCACCAGCAGAAAAAGAACGCTCCTGCGATCCCCACAACCGTCGTAAACGATAAGTAGCCACAACCCGGTGGCGATGATAAGCAGACGCTTTTCGGAGCTTTTGCAGATTAGTTATGTCTGAAATCCGCTAGACTATAACCTCATTTCGTCTTCTTCGTTAGCCAGACAAAAGGATGTTGTATGTCTGTAGCACCTTCTCATGTTCAGCAGCTGGCCGAAATTCGTAGCCGTATCCTTAATCTCCTGCTGAATGATAGCGATCTTGTTGACACGTTACATGAACGCCCACTGCGTGAATCTCCCGCCGAAGCCGAAGCGCATCGTGAGCAGGTTGATGAGATTAAACGCACCCTTCCCCTGCTGCATGCTGCCGACATTGCTGACCTGCTGGAAGCGCTGCCGGAAGATGAACGCCTGGCACTGTGGCGACTGATTGGCAATGACCGCCGTGGTCAGGTGCTGGTAGAGGCGTCAGAAAACGTCTGGGAAAGCCTGATTGAGGAGATGAGTGACCGCGACCTGCTGCGCGCTATCGCACCGCTGGACATTGATGAACAGGCCTACCTTGCTAAATATCTGTCGCGCGACTTAACTGGCCGGCTGCTGACCTCCCTTGATCCGGAATTGCGTTCACGCGTACTGGACGTGATGCATTTCGACCGCGACCGCGTTGGTCGCATTATGGACTTCAAGCTGGTCACCGTGCGGGCCGATGTCACTCTGGCTACCGTGCAACGTTTCCTGCGCCGGAAAAAGTCCATTCCCGATGGCACCGATAAACTGTTTATCACCGATAAGAATAATCGCCTGCTTGGCGAACTGCCGTTGACGGAAATTCTGCTGAATACGCCGGACAAAAGGGTGCATGAGGTGATGAACGATCGCCCGACCACTTTTTTGATCGATGATAAAGCCGAAGATGCGGCCGGTTCCTTCGAACGTTATAACCTGATTTCTGCTGCCGTTATTGATGCCAAAGGCAAGCTGATGGGGCGCGTGACCATTGAGGATGTGATCGACCTGGTCAACGATGAGAACGACAGTAACATTCGTAAAATGGGGGGGGTGAACCCGGAGGAAGATGTCTTCGCGCCGGTAAGAAAATCAGTCCGCACTCGCTGGGCCTGGCTGGCGATCAATCTGTGCACAGCGTTTATCGCGTCACGCGTTATTGGCCTGTTTGAGCACACAATTTCACAACTGGTGGCACTGGCCGCACTCATGCCGATTGTCGCCGGGATTGGTGGCAACACCGGTAATCAGACCATCACCATGATTGTGCGCGCACTGGCGCTTCACCAGGTGGAACCGGGGAACTTTACGTTTCTTATTGGCCGTGAGCTTGGCGTGGCGCTGATTAACGGCCTGTTCTGGGGCGGCATTATGGGAGGGGTAACCTGGGCGATGTACGGCAACCCGGCGTTGGGTGGTGTGATGATGCTGGCGATGTTGCTTAACCTGCTGCTGGCCGCTCTGATGGGCGTCCTGATCCCGCTACTGATGATCAAAATGAAACGCGATCCGGCGGTCGGTTCCAGCGTGCTGATCACCGCGCTGACAGATACCGGCGGCTTCTTTATCTTCCTCGGTCTGGCGACGCTGTTCCTGTTGCACTGATGAATAAGATATTACGTATTTTGTTATAAAATGATAATTAATGGTTAATTATGTGATTCATTGCGCAGAAAATTTCCCCCCCACCGCCTAATCTAACAAAAAATAACAAACATTCTCGTCAATTCACCTTTCCGGGTCACAGGCTAGCCCTGTGCACCGGGAACAGGATGACTATTGCCTGAATAAAGCACATCTCCTACTCTATCCGACAAAGGAAACCCAATGAATTCATCGATATCGGCTCTCCCGCCACCCTCTGCGGTCAGCGATTTGGAAGAGAATGCCTGGAAACGCGCCGTCTGGCGTATCCTGCCGATTTTGACTGTCAGTTATATTTTCGCCTATCTCGACAGAATCAACGTCGGCATTGCCAAACTTCAAATGTCCAGCGATCTCGCCTTTTCCGAAACGGTTTACGGTCTCGGTGCTGGGATCTTCTTTATCGGCTTCTTCTTTTTTCAGGTGCCAAGCAATATGGCGCTGCACCGCTTTGGTGCCCGCCGTCTGCTGGCCGCACTGCTCGCCTCCTGGGCAGTGATTGCACCGCTTACCGCGCTGGTGTCGACACCTTTTCAGTTTTACGCCGTGCGTTTCCTGCTTGGCCTGACGGAATCCGGTTTTTACCCCGGGGTCATCCTTTATCTTTCGCTGTGGTTCCCCTCCTATCGGCGTGGGAAAATGTTTGCCCTGTTTGCAGCAGCGGTTCCCTTGTCAGGACTGATTGGCGGGCCACTATCCGGCTGGATTATGGACTATTTCCATAATGCCCACGGGATGGCAGGCTGGAAGTGGCTGTTTATCATTCAGGGAACCCCTTCTCTGCTGATCGGCATACTGGTGTTCTTTTTACTCCCCGACCGCATTGAAAATGCAAACTGGCTGAGTGCGGAAGAAAAGACCCTGCTGAATATCCGCCTGAAAGAAGATGCAGTGCAAGATTCCCCTGGTGCGCAGGCGACACTGGGTAGTGTATTGCGTAACGGCAAGCTGTGGTTGCTGACGTTTATCTACTTCTGCCTGATTGCCGGTTTTTATACCGTCAGCTTTTGGCTGCCGACGCTGGTACGCAATGCCGGGGTCGAGGATGTCTTCACCGTGGGCCTGCTGACGACCATCCCTTATGCCGCGGCGATTGTCACCATGATCGTGGCTTCGCGCAGCGCAGACCGTCACCGCGAACGCCGCTGGCACCTCGCCGTCATTGCCGTTATCAGCGGCGTGGGCATGGTGATTTCCGCTCTCTACAGCGACAACCTGTGGATCGCCATGTTCGGCCTGACACTGGGGGCGGCAGGTGGACTGAGTACTCTGCCACTGTTCTGGAGCCTGCCGACAGCCTTCCTGGGAGGCACGATGGCAGCCGTAGGTATCGCACTGATTAACTCCTTCGGTAACCTTGCCGGCTTTGTTGCGCCTTATCTGATGGGAATACTGACCGACCTCACGCACTCCACCCTGACCGGCATGATGATCATCTCCTGCACCCTGTTCGTGGGCGCTGCGGCTATCTTTTTGATCCCTGGTCGCATCGTCAACCGCTAACCTCAATGAGGCATATTATGAATATCGTTGTTACCGGCGCTGCCGGATTCCTGGGAAAAAAACTGGTTCAGGCACTGCTGGCAAAAGGTTCACTGCACGATGCAAACGGACAGCCACAGCCGATTAAACAGATTACGGCCATTGATATTGCGCCCCTCAGTGGCATTGATGACCGACGCCTGATCGTCCGCTGTGGGGATATCAGCAACCGTACCGAGCTGGAAACGCTGATTGATGCGCAAACAGACAGTGTTTTTCATCTGGCGGCGATCGTTTCAGGTCAGGCCGAACAGGATTTCGATCTGGGGATGAAAATCAACGTTGACGCTGCCCGTCAGGTTATGGAGCGACTGCGTGCATTGCCACAGTGCGTACGCCTGGTCACCACCAGTTCGGTGGCGGTGTTCGGCGGCAAGCTCCCCGAGAAAGTCCCTGACGACCAGGTCTGGATGCCGCAAAGTTCCTATGGCACTCAGAAAGCCATGAACGACCTGTTGCTGTCCGACTACAGCCGTAAGGGCTTCCTCGATGGGCGCAGCCTGCGTATGCCCACTATCGTTGTACGCCCGGGTAAGCCGAATGCAGCCGCCTCCAGCTTTGCCAGCGGTATTATTCGCGAACCCATCAACGGAGAGCGTGCGAACTGCCCGGTCAGCCTGGCCACGCGTCTGTGGTTAATGTCTCCAGCCCGGGCTGTACAGGCGCTGCTCCTTGGGCACGAACTGAACGGTGAAGATTTGGATCAGGGCCGCGTCATTAATCTGTGCGGCCTGTCGGTGACGGTAGAAGAGATGCTGGCTTCACTCAGGCGTATCAGCGGTGATGGAGTCTTATCACGAATCAGCCATCAGCCCGACCCGGCTATCGTTAAGATCGTTAACTCCTGGCCCGGTGATTTCCATGCCCACTATGCCAACCGCCTGGGTTTCCAGGCCAATGCCTCATTTGATGAAATGGTCAGAGAATATCTGGCTGAGAGCGATGCCGCTGAATCTCTTTGCTGAGATTGAGGTTTAGCGCAGCGGCAGCCGCTTCCTGAACATTCTCAGGAACGCGGTAACCGCCGCGTTTTTCCAGCCATGTCAGCACCTCGGCAAGGTGCCAGATCGTCGCAGTGCCTTCATGGATCGGTGCCGGAAAGGTATGATAATGCGCCAGCATCAGCTTGCGCATATTTTGCCGGGTAACACCTATCAGATCAGCGACATCCGTCAGGCCTACGTAATCCGGTGAAACTTCAAACAGTCGGGCATCCGGCAGTACGCTCCGGACCTGCTCCAGTGCGCTCTCCATCGCCTGCTGCGCTGACGATGCTTCACGGATAAACTCCAGCGCGATACGCCCTGGGATGCCCAGGCCAATCAGGGCATCATCACAACCCGCCTCAGCCAGCCGTTCAACGAGTGCATCGCCGTCTTCTTCTGTCTGGCCAACTAACTGATATTTTAGTGTAAAGGTGTATTCCATGGCGTCTTATTCCTTCCATTGCGTTCAAATCGTTGGCTCATCGTGCAGTGATCCACAACGCGCTTAAGCTGCCTGGCGTGATTCACTGCATTTTTTGGCGTACTCCATACACAACTGATGCAGAACTCTCCGCAACGGCACTGTGCGCTATTCCAGGGACAATATATTTTCCCCCAGGCATGACTGCCACCACAGACCACCCGCCAGCCTTGCTGCTCGGCATGTTTGAGGACTATTTCGATTTCCTTGATAGCATGAGTACGACGCGCCATATTTCCCCTCCAGTATCTATCGCCATATACCGGTTGTCAACTGACAACCTTAATGGAATGATGAGATAATGTCTCCGATAAAGGGAAAGTACCAGTGGTGTGGTAACTGACTGCGAAGCATGTCGGGAACTATTGCTTCGGGTTGCAGGCAGGGAAAAATATTTGCGTATCTGTTCGCAAATCGCGCCGTCTGCGAACAGGAAAATAACCGACTCAGATCCCCGAATTTTCTTTTTGCAAATTATCGTCACCCAGCCCGCCGATAAAAGGCAGGCGGAGCTGTAGCGGTGAGAAACCCAGTCCGAGGTTCAGCCCCAGTACGTTGATTTCAAATCCTTCTTCTGCGCCCAGTGTGACCGCTGCCACACCCAACACCGACACCTGTAATCCACGCCCGGAAGGCGGCAACCCGATCGGATTCAGCAGCGAACGATAATCTTTGCCAATCGCATTCGCGGGGAGATTCAGTTTCAATGCCGGGACTTCACGGCCAATATGGGCGAGAAAAGTGTTGCTGTTGGGTCCCGGCCAGGCGTGATAGGTTTGCGGCCAGGGATAAGAACCAATCGCCGCCACGATCCCAGGGATCATCGCTTCAGCTTCTGCTCCGCGATGATCCACCAGCAAGCGAGGACGCGAGCCATACCAGTACGCATCCGGAAGATTGCGGTTACGCCGCACTTTATCGTCGCTTCCCCAACTGATGACTTCATACCGGCTGTAGCGGGTTTCCCCTGCACGTTTAAAAATAATCCACGGATGCACTGCCACTGCCCCTTTCCAGCCGTAGGTGGGGGCCGCATAGACCTGCACAATCGCCATGTTGGCAAAACGCTGAGGATCGGGTGCCTGCCCGGAAGAATCACTCCGCGCCGTCGCCCAGCCCTGTGCACCCGCATCATTATGGCGCGTGGCCTGTGCCAGGCTTGCTCCCAGCGACAACAGCGTAATACAGAGCAAAATCAGGCTCAGGGCTTTCAGTGAGAACATAGCGGGGATTCCTGACAGGAGTGGATTTATCAGCATACCTGATTGCCCGGGGTTGCACAGCGCCGGGGCGTATCATCCCGTCGGGGTTTACACACATTTTCACTGCGCTAAGATAATTGGCATTCACAGGGAGGACAGAATGAATATCACCGTATCTGACTGTGTGGCGTTTGCGGCATTGGTTGTCTCGATGGTCAGTATGCGTTATGCAAAGCAACAGAATCAGCATTCCCGGATAGCCGCGCATAATGATTACCGTTCCTATCTCTCTGAACAGCACGCCCCCTATCGTAAAGCGTTAAAACAGATCCGCGATCGCCACAAAGACGACATTTCGCAGCTCAGCAGGCTGGCAGGGGAAACGCTGACCAACGTCGTGCATCAGTTCGATCGCTTTGATCTCAAGAACCACACGCCGCGTTATTTACGCCATCTGCTGCATGAAAGTTCCGAAATGGTTTTTTGGGCATTTCGCGAGCAGTTAGCCTGGCAAACCGCAGAAAATTTGACATGGAGACTGGCAGCGTTTATTCACATTGAAGACCACCTGAACGCCCTGGACAGCCACTCAGGTGATGCCGATTTCAGAGCGGTTTCACAACAAAAATATCTGGCCGATCCCAACCGTCTTCTTGAAAGCGATCTGAAGAACGATATCTATTTTTGCCATCTGGTATCCGAACTGAAATCACGCATCAACCCGGAACAAAATGCAGAGCTGTTATTAACCATGCAGCGCGAAATCGCCCCTTTCCGCGCTGAGCTGGAAAGGCTGCAACCTCAGTTTCAGGCAAGTGCAACGGTGCTGGATGACCTGATCGTCGAGGGCGTTACCGAGCACTTTTCACTGAAGGAGTCCGCGGAACTCTATCAGGCAATGAAAAAGAACAGGGCGATACTGAACACGTTAGGCCGACTTTATTTCCAGCCGATCAGTGAAAATTATGCCAGTAAATACTCAAATGCCGTTTCCCTGAGTATTCATACCTGCGCCATACTGCAGATGATCCAGGGCGTTTCAATGTGGGGCGTTGAGTTTAACAAGGGTAAAAATAACGGAGCAGCTGATTGATGCGCTATGAATTCGTTGAAGTCCTTAACGACCTGATTGATTACTTTTTGATTGGCGACCTTCGTCTGCTGAAAAAATTCAAGGACGACAACCTACTCAGTGACGATCTGGCCTCGGAATTTGCCAGCAATGACAGCGGTGACAGGGCTGTGCAGAACGGCATCGTCATCCCTTTAGCGGGCATTGAAAATTACCCGTACACGATTATTTTCAACCTTTCGAATGAGATGCCGGAGCTGCTTAAGCCGGAGAGCCGTTTACAGCATCGGCGCGGCGGCTACTTCCTGCGGATTGAAAACCAGCAGCTCCTGCTCTTCACATGGCGGATTCTGCAAAACTTCACCGATGCCGATATCCACTCACTGCAGGAACGCTATCGCCAGCCGGGACGGCCACAGATCGCGCTTGAGAATGGCCTGTATAATGTTGAAATCCTCGGCGGTGAAGTGCTCAGAGGTGAGGACTACGAACCCGCTTTTGAGTTCGTTTTAACGAAAACTGAACGCGCCGATATTACGTCTAAGGTCGATATCAACTATCGTTTCACCATCGACAGCAGCACTTATTAATTATCCTGAGGCAACGTCAGCTATGAATTCAGACACCCACTCGCCAGCCCCGGCCAGCGACCTTCCCCCTCTGGCCTGGCCAGAATTTGCCGATGATAACGCCCGGCTGGACTGGTGGCGTGTCTGCGCACTGGCCTGGCTCGACCAGTGGGATAATCCGTCTCCGCTGACGCCTGTTAAACCAGAAGATGTGGTCGCACTTGAACAGCGCCTGGGCTGCACCCTCCCTCCGTTACTGCGCACGTATCATGAGCAGATTGGCACGCTGGACCTGGCCGAAACGCTGTGTAGCGTGACACCTGCCAAATACGCCAGCATTGAACCACTGCATAACGCCTACCCCGGCATCAGTGACATTCTGGAAGATGCACCCGATGCCGACGCGCTTTGGGCGCTGGTCAGGCAACTGGTCGTCTTCGGTGACTATCTGGGCAACGGCAATATGTGGTGCTTTCATGTTGAGACCGGCGAGGTGTGGTATTTCGATCACGACAGCTCGCCGATGCTGACGCAAATCTTCAGCGACGTGGGCCAGTACCTCGACGTGCTGATGTTTATGTGCCTGCTGGCCGTTCACGGTGAGGAGGACAATGAGGAGCTGCTGCGTGAGCATCTGGGCGATGCTATCGTGGAGAAGTGGATGTATTGAGGTGACGGAAAATGCTGCCGGAATCCAATAAAAAAGCCCGCGAATGCGGGCTTCGTTCATTCAGTTATCTGTTAGTGATAACGAGAGGGAGAAAAATCATTCCCACTCAATCGTCGCCGGTGGTTTACCTGAAATATCGTAAACCACACGGGAAATCCCGTCGACTTCGTTGATGATGCGGTTGGATACGCGGCCGAGGAAATCATACGGCAGATGCGCCCAGTGTGCGGTCATAAAGTCGATGGTCTCGACAGCACGCAGGGAAACCACCCAGTCGTACTTACGGCCATCGCCCATCACGCCGACAGAACGGACGGGCAGGAAGACGGTAAAGGCCTGGCTGACTTTGTTGTACAGGTCGGCTTTATGCAGCTCTTCAATGAAGATCGCATCGGCACGACGCAGCAGGTCACAGTACTCTTTCTTCACTTCACCCAGTACGCGCACACCCAGGCCCGGGCCCGGGAACGGGTGACGGAACAGCATTGCGTGCGGCAGGCCCAGTTCCAGGCCGATTTTACGCACTTCGTCTTTAAACAGCTCACGCAGTGGTTCAACCAGGCCCATCTTCATTTCTTTCGGCAGACCACCCACGTTGTGGTGCGATTTGATCACGTGCGCTTTGCCAGTAGCAGAAGCGGCTGATTCAATCACATCAGGGTAGATAGTTCCCTGGGCCAGCCACTTCACGTCTTCCAGCTTCAGAGCTTGTTCATCGAAGACTTCAACGAAGACGCGGCCGATGATTTTACGCTTGGCTTCCGGCTCATCTGTGCCTGCCAGTGCGTCGAGGAAGCGTTTTTCGCCTTCCACATGAATGATGTTCAGACCGAAATGGTCACCAAACATCTCCATCACCTGCTCTGCTTCGTTCAGGCGCAGCAGGCCGTTGTCGACAAAGACGCAGGTCAGACGGTCGCCAATCGCACGGTGCAGCAGCATTGCGGTCACAGAGGAGTCAACGCCGCCGGACAGGCCGAGAATCACTTTATCGTTGCCGACCTGCACACGCAGACGTTCAACGGCATCTTCAATGATTTTAGCCGGGGTCCACAGGGCTTCACACTGGCAGATATCCAGCACGAAACGCTCCAGCAGACGCAGACCCTGACGGGTGTGTGTCACTTCCGGGTGGAACTGTACGCCGTAGAAGCGCTTCTCTTCGTTGGCCATAATGGCAAACGGACAGGAGTCGGTGCTGGCAACGGTCACGAAGTCAGACGGGATCGCCGTCACTTTGTCGCCGTGGCTCATCCACACGTCCAGCAGCGGCTTACCGGCTGGGCTGATCGCATCTTCGATGTCACGGATCAGCGCGCTGTTGGTCTGTACTTCAACCTGAGCATAACCAAATTCACGCTCGCTGGAGCCTTCAACTTTGCCGCCCAGCTGCATCGCCATCGTCTGCATGCCGTAGCACACGCCCAGAACCGGAACGCCTGCGTTAAACACATAGTCAGGTGCGCGAGGGCTGTCGTTTTCAGTGGTGCTTTCAGGGCCGCCGGAGAGGATGATGCCGTTCGGGTTAAAACCACGAATCTGCTCTTCGGTCACGTCCCACGCCCACAGTTCACAGTAGACACCCAGTTCACGCACGCGGCGGGCAACCAGTTGCGTATACTGCGAACCGAAATCGAGGATCAGGATGCGATGTTTATGAATATTTTCCGTCGTCATTGGGCTATTCCAGGCGATGTAGTACAAATTCGGGATTACGAGTAAAACGCCCGGCAGTGAAGCCGGGCGTGCAGTACAGGGTTATCAGGAACCCATGCGGTAGTTCGGCGACTCTTTGGTGATGGTCACGTCATGAACGTGGCTTTCCTGAATACCCGCACCGCTGATACGCACAAATTCAGCCTTGGTGCGCAGGTCGTCGATGGTAGCACAGCCGGTCAGGCCCATACAGGAGCGCAGGCCACCCATTTGCTGGTGTACGATCGCTTTCAGGTAGCCTTTGTAGGCTACGCGGCCTTCGATACCTTCCGGCACCAGTTTGTCAGCGGCATTGTCGGTCTGGAAGTAACGGTCAGACGAACCTTTCGACATCGCGCCCAGGGAGCCCATACCGCGATAGGATTTGAATGAACGGCCCTGGTAGAGTTCGATTTCGCCCGGAGATTCATCGGTCCCGGCCAGCATGGAACCGACCATCACGGCAGCAGCGCCCGCGGCAATCGCTTTGGCGATATCACCGGAGAAGCGGATACCGCCATCGGCGATAACCGGGATCCCGGTGCCTTCCAGCGCTTCTACCGCGTCAGAAACAGCGGTAATCTGCGGCACACCTACGCCCGTTACGATACGGGTGGTACAAATTGAGCCAGGGCCGATACCGACTTTCACCGCGCTCACGCCTGCTTCAGCCAGCGCCAGTGCACCAGCGCCTGTCGCGACGTTACCGCCCACGATTTGCAGGTCAGGGTATTTTGCACGGGTATCACGGATACGTTGCAGTACGCCTTCAGAATGGCCGTGTGAGGAGTCGATCAGCAGCACGTCAACACCGGCCGCGACCAGCGCATCCACACGCTCTTCGTTACCGGCACCGGCACCCACAGCAGCGCCTACGCGCAGGCGGCCGTGCTCGTCTTTACAGGCGTTAGGTTTACGTTCGGCTTTCTGGAAGTCTTTTACGGTGATCATGCCCAGCAGGTGGAAGCTGTCATCCACAACCAGCGCTTTCTCAACGCGTTTTTCGTGCATTTTATGCAGCACAACTTCACGCGCTTCGCCTTCTTTCACCGTCACGAGACGTTCTTTCGGCGTCATCACGGCAGAAACAGGCAGGCTCAAATCCGTCACGAAGCGGACGTCACGGCCGGTGATGATCCCCACCAGTTCGTTTTCGCCGTTCACCACCGGGTAACCGGCAAAGCCGTTACGTTCGGTCAGAATTTTTACTTCGCTCAGGGCAGTGGTGGGCAACACGGTCTGCGGGTCAGTAACCACGCCACTTTCGTGTTTCTTCACTTTGCGCACTTCTTCAGCCTGGCGCTCAATGGACATGTTTTTGTGAATAAAGCCCAGACCACCTTCCTGTGCTAGTGCAATAGCCAGACCCGCTTCGGTCACGGTATCCATAGCAGCGGACAACATAGGAATGTTTAAACGGATGGTTTTGGTAAGTTGGGTGCTGAGGTCAGCCGTGTTTGGCAGTACAGTTGAATGTGCAGGAACGAGCAAAACGTCGTCAAATGTCAGGGCTTCTTTAGCGATTCTTAGCATGGCAATATCTCAACCTCAGGGTGAATGAGAACTTGTAAAATATTGCCGCGGCATTATACAGGGCGTAATCGATTGCCTCCAGCATTATTTACGAAAAACTCTTGATCCCCTGACTGAGCCATGTAGTATCGGTTAATTAACCCTCTGATTTAAAGTTTGATCTTCATCACATGTCGCTACCTCCAACCGCCAATATTTTTACCGTCAGCCGTCTCAATACGACAGTGCGCAAGCTACTGGAGATGGAAATGGGCCAGGTCTGGTTGAGCGCGGAGATCTCAAATTTCTCCCAGCCCTCTTCCGGTCACTGGTACTTCACGTTGAAGGATGATGGCGCCCAGGTTCGCTGTGCGATGTTCCGCAACAGCAACCGCCGTGTCATCTTCCGTCCGCAAAATGGCCAGCAGGTTTTGGTGCGCGCCACCATTACGCTGTATGAGCCACGCGGCGACTACCAGTTGATTGCCGAAAGTATGCAACCCGCCGGAGATGGCCTGTTGCAGCAACAGTTCGAGCAACTGAAGCAGCGGCTGATGTCAGAAGGACTGTTTGAGCAGAGCCATAAACAGGCACTGCCGGACCCGGCACGCCAGGTTGGGGTGATCACCTCTGCCAGCGGTGCCGCGCTACACGACGTGCTACGCGTGCTACAGCGACGCGACCCGTCACTGCCCGTGGTTATCTACCCGACCCAGGTACAGGGCGCAGAAGCGCCCTCAGGCATCGTACGGGCCATTGAGCTGGCCAATGCGCGCAATGAGTGCGATGTATTGATTGTGGGACGCGGCGGCGGCTCGCTGGAAGACCTCTGGAGTTTTAACGATGAGCGTGTGGCGCGGGCAATTTATGCCAGCCGCATTCCGATTGTCAGCGCCGTCGGGCATGAAACCGATGTGACCATCGCCGACTTTGTGGCCGACCTGCGCGCGCCCACGCCTTCTGCGGCAGCGGAGCTGGTCAGTCGTAATCAGTTCGAACTGCTGCGCCAGCTCCAGTCACAACAGCAGCGGCTGGAAATGGCGATGGATTATTACCTCGCGCAGCAGCAGCGGACTTTCACCCGCATTCAACATCGTCTGCAACAACAGCACCCGCAACTGCGTCTGGCACGCCAGCAGACGGCGCTGATGAAGCTACAGCGCCGACTGGATGATGCCATGCAGCTCAGGCTTCGCCAGGCAGTACGCCAGCAGGAGCGCGTGGGGCAGCGTCTGAGTGCCATTCGCCCGGAAATGCGCGTCCAGCGCGCCGGACAGCAGCTCCAGCAGTGGCATCACCGCCTGCAACAGGCCATGCAGCAGCAGCTCAACGCCAATAAACAGCGCTTCGGCAATCTTGCGGCCCAGTTGGAAGGGGTCAGCCCGCTGGCCACGCTGGCACGTGGTTTCAGTGTCACCACAGCGGCAGACGGCCAGGTCGTGAAAAAGACGCAACAGCTACACCCTGGTGACGTGCTGAAAACCCGCCTGGATGACGGTTGGGTGGAGAGTGAAGTCACCGCTATTACGCCGCTGAAGAAAGCGCGTAAACGCAGCGAGTCTTTGTCACGCAAATGAGTCTGGCGGCCGTTGAGACCGACTGACTCATTTCACCCCGGCAAATGTCTGTTGCCGGTCGTTATTGAGAAATCAGCTGTTCGATGTCCGCTAATACCTGTTGTTGATCCATTGGCTGCCGGTCATGGATGCCCATGTCAAAAGCTTGCAGGCTTGCCTCCAGTTTTTGCAGTAAGACTTCATCATCCCGCACACAGAAAATATAGGCATTTTCAAATGGCAGCAGGGTGATTAACCTTAATGCGTGCGGCTTTAAATAAAAATTAATATGCTCGAGCCACGGCACGAAATAGGCTATCTCATAGGGATCAATACTGGCTGTTGACCAATCTATTTTCTCGATAGCTGAAAAAATAAAGTCCGCGGGTGCTTCAGGCATAGATAAATCAGACAGCGTTTTTAATGCGGGAATATCACCGGTGTATTCTTTCCATTCCTCATAGACCATGAGGTTTTGCGCGCTAAGGTGCTTATACAGCCACTCTAAGAGCGTAAACTGCTCATCATTAAGTGGTTTTTCGCTCTGTAATGGCGCGGTATCCAATGCTGGAATGCACTGTTTCAGTGTTATTATCAGGTTTTCTATCTTTTCCATTAATCTCTCCTTTTATTCATTATCAGAGGGGATAAACGTTATGACTCAATTATAACAGCGCGCTTAGTGTTTCCCGCCCTGGCTCAAAAGATCCGATAATTGCATGATTTTACCCCCTCATCCAGGACGGATAGTGTTAACTCCACAAAGTGACCGACAAAAAAAGCCCCTTCAGCGATGAAGGGGCTTTTTTGACATCAGGTTAGCGAGTGAGTCGCTGCGCCTTATTTGTCCAGTGCGTAAGCGATCACATAGTCACCACGATCGGGGGACTGACGCGCACCGCCCGCAGAGATGATGATGTACTGCTTACCGGTTTTCGGTGATTTGTAGCTCATCGGGCCACCCTGGCTGCCCACTGGCAGACGGGCTTTCCATACTTCTTTACCGGTTGAGGTATCGAATGCACGCAGGTAGTAATCCTGCGTTCCTGCGATAAACACCAGGCCGCCCTGTGTTGCCAGCGTACCGCCCAGTGTCGGCATACCTACCGGCATCGGTGCATGCATTTTCACGCCTAGCGGACCGGTGTCCTGCACGGTGCCAACCGGAACCTGCCATACCACTTTCTGTGTTTTCAGGTCGATAGCCGAAAGCGTACCAAATGGTGGCTTCTGGCAAGGGATACCCATTGGCGACATAAAGCGGTTTTTGTTCACGGCATACGGCGTGCCTTTCAGCGGAACGGCCCCCATACCAGTGTTAACCGCTTCACCGCCATCGCTGGCTTTCGCATCGGCTTTCACCGGCACCATCTGCACCCACAGGCCCAGACGCATGTCATTGGCGAAGATGTAGTGGTTATTCGGATCGGTCGACAGGCTGCCCCAATTCATGCCACCCAGCGATCCCGGGAAGCTAAGAGAGAGGTCAGTCCCCGGTACAGTGTACAGGCCATCGTAACGCATGGATTTGAAACCAATACGGCAAGCCAGCTGATCAAATGGCGTCGCGCCCCACATGTCAGACTCTTTCAGCGTACCCGCACCAATCTCCGGCATACCTACGGATTTCGGCTGCGTTGGGGTGTACTGCTCGTTCGGGATGTTACCTGGTTTAACCGGCACTTCCTTCACTTCCGTCAGAGGCTGCCCCGTCAGACGGTCCAGCACAAAGATCTGGCCCGCTTTCGTACCAAACACCACCGCTGGCTTCGTGCTGCCATCTTTCTGTGGGAAGTCGATCAGGCTTGGTTGCATCGGAATATCGAAGTCCCACAGATCGTTATGCACGGTCTGATAAACCCACTTCTCTTTACCGGTGGTCGCATCCAGTGCCAGAATCGAAGCACCGTATTTATGATCCAGCGCGTTACGGTTCGCACCCCACAGGTCAACAGACGAGCTTCCCATCGGCAGGAACACGGTGTTCATGCCCGCGTCATAGGACATCGGTGCCCAGGAGTTCGGCGTGCTGCGAACGAAGGTTTTACCCTCTTCCAGTTTCGCATTTGGATCCTGGTTGCCCGGGTCAAAGGCCCAACGCATTTCACCGGTGATCACATCAAAGCCGCGCAGTACGCCGCCAGGCATATCAGTCTGCACGTTATCCGCCACACGGCCACCGACGACAACAGTCGTACCGGCCAGAGTTGGCGCTGAGGTTAACTGATATTTCGGATCGCTGGCATCGCCCAGGCCGGCTTTCAGGTCAACAAAACCTTTGTCACCGAAGTTCTGGCACATTTCACCATTGTCGGCGTTGATCGCGACCAGACGCGCATCGATGGTGTTCATCAGAATACGGCGCTGACAGGTATCGCCCGCAGCCAGCGTCACAGGTGTGACAGGCGTTGAGTTAGGAACGGTAGGCTGTTCCAGCGGTTTGCTGACATCGAAATAGGCCAGGCCACGGCAGCGGTTCCAGACCTGAGACTGTGCGTTAATCTCGGTTTTCCAGAGCTGCTTACCGGTATCAGCATCCAGAGCAATCACGTTGTTATGCGGAGTACAGAGGAATACGCGATCACCAATCTGCAATGGTGTTTGCTGATCTTCAGCGCCGCTGCCGGTCGGGCTTTCCGGGATATCACCGGTGTGGTAGGTCCAGACAGGTTTCAGATCTTTCACGTTATCGCGGGTGATCTGGTCCAGAGCCACAAAGCGGCTACCGCCTGCGGTGTTACCGTAGTTATCCCAGTTTTTCTGCTCCGTTGACTTATCAACGGGCACCAGCGGCAGCTCCTGACCATTTGCGACGGTCGGATGCGGCTGGAACATGCCATAAAGGGTTGCCAGCAGGCCAACCACGGTCACCACGCCAAGGCCATAAGCCCCTTTCGCGCAGGCAGGTTTGCCTTCATGTTTGCGCAGAGACGGCCAGGTGATCAACGCTAGCAGCAGCATACCTGCCAGGAACATCAGGCGGGAAACCAGCGGCCAGAAGTCGATACCGGCATCCAGCACAGCCCAGATGGCGGAACCAATAAACACCAGAGCAAAAATCACCACTGCGGAAGCCCGGCGACGGAAGAACTGGATGGCGGACAGCACGGTGACAATACCGGCAATCACGAAATACCAGCTCCCACCGAGTGAAACTAATTTTCCCCCACCAATGACAAAGTAAAGGCCTGTTGCCAGTAAAATTAATCCCAGCAAGAAACACCACAGGCCCAGCCATTTAGATGACCCGGCATTTATTTGAGGCATAGCAGAAATACTCCTGGAGAAAATAAGGCAGCTTTTTATGAATACCTTATTTTTATTAACATGTTACACGGAAGCGATCCCGTCCTGCTTTCACCGCTGATGCTCTGACCTCACGGCTGGCGTGGCTGAGCACCGGTAGCAAGCGGCAGGATTGTACCACCAGGTTCATAATCTGATAAACAGAAAATTAACAACCCGTCTATCTTCGATAACTATAGACGGGAAATCGCACAAAATGATTATCGTGATTATTTCCGGGGTTTATGGATTATCAACGGGGAGTAATAGCAGGTGTTTTTTGGACATCAAGCCGTGCCCATGCTCACAGAAGTAGTCCACTGCGCCACAGGCTTTCAGGACAGTCAGAGGAAGATGGCAATCAGGGCAACAGGCAACGAAATGATGCTGGCAGTGCGGGCAGAAAACACCGCTGTCCGTGGTCGTGAGGGGGTGCTGGCAATGCGGGCAAAGTCTGTCCATCGGGTTTCTCCATCGTCTTTGCTTTTCAGCATAAAACAAAGGGGGCCATCAGGCCCCCTTGTGGATCAACGTTTGTTCTTTTTCAGATGGCTCATTAAGCGCTGGCGCTTACGCTGCTGATTTGGCGTCAGCAGGTTACGTTTGCCTTCATAAGGGTTCTCACCCTCTTTGAACTGAATACGGATTGGCGTACCCATGATTTCCAGTGAACGACGGAAGTAGTTCATCAGATAACGTTTGTAGGAGTCCGGCAGGTCTTTCACCTGGTTTCCGTGGATGACCACAATCGGTGGGTTATATCCCCCGGCGTGGGCATATTTCAGCTTCACGCGGCGGCTACGCACCAGCGGCGGCTGATGGTCATCGGCAGCCATGTTCATAATACGCGTCAACATGGAGGTGTTAACACGACGTGTTGAACAGTCGTAAGCTTCGGTCACCGATTCAAACAGGTTACCCACGCCACTGCCGTGCAGAGCAGAGATAAAGTGAATACGGGCGAAGTCGATAAAGCCCAGACGGTAGTCCAGTTGCTCTTTCACTTCATCACGGATTTCCTGTGACAGACCATCCCACTTGTTGACCACAATCACCAGTGAGCGCCCACTATTGAGGATAAAGCCCAGCAGTGAGAGGTCCTGATCGGAAATGCCTTCGTGCGCATCAATGACCAGCAGAACAACGTTGGCATCTTCAATCGCTTTCAGGGTTTTGATCACCGAGAACTTTTCAACGGTTTCAGTGATTTTTCCGCGTTTACGCACCCCGGCCGTATCGATCAGGACATATTCACGCCCGTCACGCTCCATCGGGATATAAATACTGTCACGCGTGGTACCCGGCATGTCGTAAACCACCACGCGCTCTTCACCGAGAATACGGTTAGTGAGCGTTGACTTACCTACGTTCGGACGACCGACAATCGCCAGCTTGATCGGCAGATCCAGCGGGTTGAAATCATCTTCTTCGTCTTCCGGCATTTCGCCGTTGGCTTTGGCTTCTTTTGCCGCAAACTCCGCCCAGTAGGCTTCGTTTTCTTCTTCTTCCGTCAGCTCACGTTCTGGCGCAACAACATCCATCCATGGCAGCAATACCAGTTCCAGCAGGCTGGTGACACCACGCCCGTGGGAAGCAGCAATCGGATGGATTTCGCCCAGACCGAGTGACCAGAAATCGACCACGGCAGAGTCGGCATCCAGGCCATCGGTTTTGTTGGCAACGATAAAGGTTGGCTTATCGCGCGAACGCAGGTGCTTGGCAATAGCGGTGTCAGCAGGCATCAGCCCGGCACGCGCATCGACCATAAACAGCACAACATCGGCTTCTTCAATCGCCAACAGCGACTGTTCCGCCATGCGTGTTTCCACGCCCTCTTCGTTGCCGTCGATACCACCGGTATCGATACAAATAAACTCACGCCCTTCTATTTCGGCGCGACCATATTTGCGATCTCGAGTCAGCCCTGGAAAATCCGCCACCAGCGCATCTCGTGTACGCGTTAAACGGTTAAACAGGGTGGATTTTCCCACATTGGGACGCCCGACAAGCGCGACCACAGGTACCATAGTGAAGCCTCATAACTAAAAAATAAGCGCCTGGCTGCGATATTATTCGCTGTTCCGGCAGATAAACTGCCGCTGTACTCAGGCCGATGGCGCCTAGAATAACACGCCTTGGATAAAACAAAACGGCCCCTGAACAATCAGGAGCCGCTTACCCTTCAACTTTCAGCCCGCTGCAGTCGCGGCAGGCTGAATTCTGTGGGGCACAGACTTGCTGAGGAATTAACGCGTAATCGCGTAAACCTCACCGTCTTTAGACTGAATAAGCAGCTTGTCGCTGGCAACAACCGGTTCGGTCTGGAAACCGGAGCTGTCCAGTTTCTGTTGAGCAACAAAACGGCCATCGTCAGTATTGATCCAGTGCAGATAACCTTCGCTGTCACCGACGACCAGATAGCCATTATACAGAACGGGTGATGTCAGGTTACGGTGCAGCAGATCGCTCTGGCGCCACAGGCTCACGCCACCGTCGGTATTCAGTGCAATCACACGGTCATCCTGGTCTACCAGGAAGATGCGGCCACCGTCGACGATCATGTCGTGAACGGAACCGATTTCGCGTTTCCACAGAATCTGGCCTGAACGCAGGTCCAGCGCGGTCAAATTACCGTTATAGGCTAAGGCATACACGACACCGTTAACGATAACCGGCGTTGTGTCTACGTCGGCCAGGCGATCGATTTCCGTCGCACCACTTGGCTGGGAGATACGTTGCTGCCAGATAATCTGGCCCTGGTTCATAATCACCGCGCTGACGCGGCCGTTATCACCACCAACAATGGCAGCACCAAAGGCCGTCGCAGGTGCAGACTCACCGCGCAGACTCAGGGCTGGCACGTCGAGGTTAACGGTCCACTTGATGTTACCGCTGGTCTGATCCAGACCTTGCAGCATGCCGTTGCTGGTATGAACCAGCACCAGGCCATCGCTGACAACCGGACGGGACAACACTTCACCGGCCGCTTTAGTCTGCCAGGCGATAGAGCCATCGCTGGTGTTCAGCGCATAAACCTGACCACGCTCACTACCGACATAGACATGACCCGCATCAACGGTCAGGCCACCGGAAAGCAGCGCGGGAATATTGCTGGATAACCAACCGGTTTTTTCTGCCAGGTCGACTTTCCACTGTTCTTTGCCATCGCCTGAATTCAGCGCTTTGACCACACCGTGGCGGTCAGCGGCATAGACGGTATTCTCAGACCAGGCCGGGTGCAGGTTGGAGTAGAAATCACCTACGCCATTGCCCACTGAGGTGCTCCAGACTTTTTCTGGTTCGAACTGATTCTGCACTGTCGGCAACGGTGACATTTTGACAACATCTTCTTCACCGCTGAACCATGAACATCCGCTGAGCAAGGTGACTGACATCAGTCCCGGCAGAAGTAACTTACGCAATTCCATGAAATCCCTCTTGTGCCTGTAAGGCCAAATGTACAAGGAGCTATTTAGCCCGGCAGATTATTCACTTTCATTTGCAGCATCTCTTTCAGCGTCGAAGACGCATCAGAAGCGATTCCTTTGCTCCACGCATCGCGTGCGCCTTTGACATCGCCTTTGCTGAGTAACGCTTCACCGCGTACATCAGCCACGATAGCTGCCCAGCCGTCACCTTTAACGCTTTCCAGTGTTTTCAACACGGCGTCAGGCTGCTTCTGCTGTAACTGGATGCGTGCAAGGCGCAGGTTCAGAACCGACTGCAAGTTAGCATCTTTGGTGCTCTTGAGGCCGCTCTGCAACTGGTCTACCGCTTTATCCAACTGATTGTTGTCAATATAGCGTTTTGCCAAATCCAGAGAAGCCAGTGCACCGTAGGTATTGCTGTTTTCGCTGGCAAATTTAGCTACTGCGTCAAGCGAAGCGGGTTTCGTGGCGTCCAGCGCCGACGTCACCTGCTGATAAGACGCGGACACTTCACGCGATCCGCTGTCCTGATGATTACTCCAGTAACGCCAGCCCAGTAATGCGCCGACGCCCAGAACAACGCCAACCACTAACGCTTTGCCATTCTGAGCAAAGAAGTTCTTCAGCGCATCTACCTGTTCGTTCTCGTTGCTATACACTTCCACGCAATCCTACTCCTTTAAATCGTGCCGCCGCAGAGGCTTAACGCTGTAACATCGATGCCAGCGTAGCTGCCGCAGCACTTTGTGCCAGCGTTTGTTGCTCGCCGTTACGCAAATCTTTAATCACCAGTTGGCCATTGGCCACTTCATCTTCACCGAGTACCAGTGCAATGCGGGCGCCCCACTTGTCTGCACGGGCAAACTGCTTCTTGAAGTTACCGCCACCAAAGTTAGTCATTAGCTTCAGTTCCGGAAGCGCGTCACGCAGCTGTTCTGCCAGCAGCATCGCCGCGCTCTGTACGCCCTGACCCGAAGCGATAACATAGACATCAACAATACGCGTCGGTTCAAATTCTGGATTAACCGCCTGCACCAGCAGGACCAGACGTTCCAGGCCCATCGCAAAACCGACCGCCGGGGTTGCACGTCCACCCAACTGTTCAACCAGGCCATCATAACGTCCACCGGCACAGACGGTGCCCTGTGAACCGAGGCTGCTGGTCACCCATTCAAACACGGTCCGGTTGTAATAGTCGAGGCCACGCACCAGACGCTGGTTGACGGTATAAGCAATACCGGCTGCATCGAGCAGGCTGCACAGCCCGGCGAAATGCTCGCGGGACTCGTCATCCAAATAATCACCGAGCGTTGGTGCATCATTCAGCAGTGCCTGAACATCCGGTTTTTTGCTATCCAGCACGCGCAGCGGGTTAGTATACATGCGGCGTTTGCAGTCTTCATCCAGCACGTCAATATGCTGTTCGAGGAAGGCCACCAGCGCATCACGGTAATTGGCACGGGCTTCCAGTGAACCGATGGAGTTCAGCTCCAGGCTGACATGCTCAGAGATACCCAGTGCTTTCCACCAGCGGGCCGTCATCATGATCAGTTCCGCATCGATGTCCGGGCCTTGCAGACCAAACACTTCAGCACCAATCTGATGGAACTGACGATAACGCCCTTTTTGTGGACGCTCATAGCGGAACATCGGGCCGATATACCACAGACGCTGTTCCTGATTGTACAGCAGACCGTGTTCAATGCCCGCGCGTACACAACCCGCGGTACCTTCAGGACGCAGCGTCAGGCTTTCACCGTTGCGGTCATCAAAGGTGTACATCTCTTTTTCAACCACATCGGTCACTTCACCGATAGCGCGTTTGAATAACGGGGTCTGCTCTACAATCGGCAGGCGAATTTCGCTGAATCCATAGCTGCCCAGCACCTGCTTGAGGATCTGTTCGATACGCTGCCATACCACGGTATCAGCAGGTAAATAGTCGTTCATGCCGCGAATGGCCTGGATATTCTTCGCCACTAGTTTTCTCTCATCAATTTGATTCAGCAAGGGGCGACCGAAATAAAAGGCCGCCCCTTGCAGTTTATTTTTCGACCTGCTGGACATCAATCCGGCGCGATGCGTCCAGTATGGTGGCTTTCGCACGAATGCGGGCTTCCAACTGATCGATCATATTGTCGTTATCCAGACGCTCGCGCAGACGCACGCCATCTTCGTAGAAACCGCTTTTCTTGCTGCCGCCAGTGACGCCCATCGTGGAAACGGTGGCTTCACCCGGGCCGTTCACCACACAGCCGATAATCGAAATATCCATCGGTGTGATGATATCTTCCAGCCGCTCTTCTAACGCATTCACCGTGCCGATCACGTCAAATTCCTGACGTGAACAGGTTGGGCAGGCGATAAAGTTGATACCGCGCGCGCGAATACGCAGCGACTTAAGGATATCGAAGCCGACTTTTACTTCTTCAATCGGGTCGGCCGCCAGCGAGATACGCAACGTATCGCCGATGCCTTCCGACAGTAGCAACCCCAGGCCAATGGCCGATTTGACGGCACCCGCACGTGCACCACCCGCTTCGGTGATGCCCAAATGCAGCGGCTGGTCGATCTGCTTCGCCAGAAGTCGATAGGACTCAACGGCCAGGAACACGTCGGAGGCTTTCACACTGACTTTGAACATATCAAAGTTGAGGCGATCGAGGATGTCCACATGACGCATCGCGGATTCCAGCAGCGCCTGCGGAGTGGGCTCACCGTACTTTTCCTGCAAATCTTTTTCCAGCGATCCGCCGTTAACACCAATGCGGATGGGAATATTGTAATGACGCGCGCAATCCACCACAGAGCGAATACGCTCTTCATTACCAATGTTGCCGGGGTTGATGCGCAGACAGTCCACGCCATATTCGGCAACTTTAAGGGCAATACGGTAGTCAAAATGGATATCAGCGACCAGCGGGACATTTACCTGCTGTTTGATAAGACGGAAAGCTTCTGCGGCATCCATCGTTGGTACGGACACACGCACGATATCGACACCAACGCGCTCCAGAGCTTTGATCTGAGCGACCGTAGCGGCAACGTCGGTAGTGCGGGTATTGGTCATGGACTGGACGGCAATAGGTGCACCGTCACCCACGGGCACCTTGCCGACGTAAATGCGCTTTGATTTGCGACGGGTAATGGGTGCTTCGTTATGCATATTCTTTCTCCACAATCACTCGCGACCAGAGGAAGATGCGTTATTGCGCACCGATAGTCAGGCGAGCAACCTGGTTAGTACGGATGAAACGACTCAGATCGACAGGTTTACCCTGATATTCGATCTGTACTGCGGCCGGCGCACCAATCTTCAAACGATAGGGGGCGGTGCCGGCAAGGCTGAGTTTACCACCACTACGCTGAATACCGCTGAACAGTTTCTTGCCTGCTGCATCGGTTACTTCCAGCCAGCAATCGCTGGAAAAAGTCATCACTACGGCGTTTGGGTCAACAGCAGGCTGGCTGACGCCGGCGCTGCTGGTAGGCAGTTGCCCACTGACACCGGCCTCAGCCGGTGCCTGACTTGGTGAAACCACAGCAGGCTGAGAATTATCAGCCTGAGTATTTGCCGCAGGTACCTGCGCCGTGGCAGCTGGAGTGCTGCCCGTGTTCGCAGAATCTGCTGCTGGTGTGGTATCCAGTGGAATGGCCGTTTGCCCACTGCTATCAGTGGCGCTGTTGGCATTACTGTCGGTCAAAGGGATCGACTGACTGTTATCCCCTTCGGACGACGCGTTTTGATCGGCCATTGAAACCAGATCATCCTGAGCGGCTTTGTGATTCTGCCACCACCAGGCTCCCGTCAATCCCACCACCACAAACAACACCAGCCAGGTGAAAATCATCAACCAGCCGTCGCGTTTTTTGCGGCGTTTACCGAGGGAAAAACTTTGCATCGGTTCAACTTTCGCGGCTCTGACCGGGGCCTGCTTGGCCATCATCGGTAGCAGCTCTTCTTCCGGCACGCGAACCAAACGCGCGTAAGAACGGATATAGCCACGCAAAAAGGTCGATGCCAGGTCGGCAGGCGACTTGTCCTCTTCAATATCACGAACAGTGGAAAGTTTCAGGCAGAGGCGTTCAGCAACATTCTGCTGAGTCAGGCCCATGAGTTCACGGGCACCACGCAGGCGCTCGCCTGTTGAATTTACGTTAGGTTTGTCTTGAGTGGCTTCAGTATTCATTAGCTAAGAAATGCTGGTACTGTATCGATTGTGGAAAAATTCGCGCAAGTTGAGCCCCATAATAATGAACTTCATCGGGCTGATTGACCTGCGCGGCGAAGCGAATCTCTAACCACAGGCTTTCTGCCGAAACAGGAAAGTTGTGTTGATAAACATCTAACAGGAGCCGTGAATCTGCACGACTCCCCTTTCCAAATCGCCTTTCGGCTTCTGCCAGCATTAGCATTCCTTTGGTCGGATCGATTTTCACCGCATCCTTCAGCGCTTCTCGCGCTTTTTCATGCTGGCCGGCATTCAAAAAACAATAGCCGGAATTTTCAACACTGTCGGCACGAAGCCCATTTGCTGAATCATCCATTGCCCTGCTGAACAGCCGTTGTGCCGCATCATACTGCCCTAATCCGCAGAGAAACGCACCGTAATTATTAAGCACATAGCTGTTTTGCGCTGCTAATTTCAGGGCGTGACGATAATGTTGCTGCGCCATGCTGTTGTTGCCTGTCTGCTGCTGGTAGCGAGCCATCGCCAGTTGGGTACGGTAATCGCCTGGTGCAATGGCGATTGCACGCTGCAAATTCCTGCGTGCAGCATCATTGTTACCGCGCGCCAACCAGGCCATTCCCAACTGAATCCGTGTTTCAACCAGTGCATCTGGCTGTGGCGAAGTCTGACATCCCGCCAGCAACATTATCAGCACAAAGGCGATTATCCCTGCCCGCATCCCTGTCTCTCCCTGTTTTTATCAGCCACTTATCGTACGCCAATATTGCCAGGTTCAATACGGAATTAGGCAGGAAAACACCGGGTTTCAGATCGCCTTCACAGAGATGGCTTCTCCAGCCAATTTCTTTTTCAACGTGCGCTTAGTACGGTCAATAACATCACCTGCCAACTGACCACACGCAGCATCAATATCATCACCACGGGTTTTACGCACAATAGTAGTAAAACCGTAATCCATCAACACTTTAGAGAAGCGATCGATGCGACTGTTCGAACTGCGACCATAAGGTGCTGCCGGGAAGGGGTTCCACGGGATCAGGTTAATTTTGCACGGCGTATCTTTTAACAACGCGGCCAATTCATGCGCATTATCAGTGCTGTCATTGATGTGATCGAGCATCACGTACTCGATGGTCACACGCCCTTGATTAGCATTAGACTTGCCGATATAACGGCTGACGGATGCCAGGAACGTCGCAATATTGTACTTTTTGTTGATCGGTACAATTTCGTCACGAATTGTGTCATTAGGCGCATGCAGCGAGATCGCCAGCGCCACATCGATCATATCGCCCAGCTTATCCAGCGCAGGAACTACACCCGACGTGGATAGCGTCACGCGGCGTTTTGACAGGCCAAAGCCAAAATCATCCAGCATAATTTCCATTGCCGGAACCACATTGGTCAGGTTGAGCAATGGCTCACCCATCCCCATCATCACCACGTTGGTGATAGGGCGCTGGCCAGTGACTTTGGCGGCACCGATTATTTTAGCTGCACGCCATACCTGACCAATAATTTCGGATACACGCAGGTTACGGTTAAAGCCCTGCTGCGCCGTTGAACAGAATTTGCATTCCAGCGCACAGCCCACCTGGGAAGAGACACACAGCGTGGCGCGATCTTTTTCTGGAATGTAGACGGTTTCTACCTGCTGCCCACCCACCTGAATGGCCCATTTAATGGTGCCATCGGCTGAGCGTTGTTCTTCCGCGACTTCTGGTGCGCGTATTTCAGCGACCTCTTTCAGCCTGTTACGGAAAACCTTGTTGATGTCGGTCATCTCATCGAAATCATCACAGCAGTAGTGATAGATCCATTTCATCACCTGATCGGCACGAAACGGTTTTTCACCCATGCTGGCAAAAAACTCACGCATCTGCTGACGATTGAGATCGAGCAGGTTGATTTTGTCTTTTTTAGGGATGGCAATTGCAGGAGATTCGGACGACGGCGTCACAATAAGTTCTGACATAATATTCTCTGGCCTCGTTGTTACACGTTATGGCTCTGGGTTTGGAGTGAATAAAATAGAAGCGCCCCTGAACACAACGTCAGGGGCGCATTATTGTACTCATGACTTCGTAAGGGTTAAAGCAGCAAACACACTTTTTTTGTAAACCCTTTTCCGTCAGGCAACCGAATTAACGGGTACGCGGGCAGATTTCGCCTTCGCCGAAGAAGTAAGCGATTTCACGGGCAGCAGATTCAGCAGAATCAGAACCGTGAGTCGCGTTCTCGGTGAAGCTGTCTGCGTAGTCAGCACGCAGCGTACCCGCCAGCGCGTTCGCCGGGTTAGTTGCACCCATCAGGTCACGGTGACGCTGTACGGCATTTTCGCCTTCCAGTACGGAAACAACAACCGGACCAGAGGTCATGAATTCAACCAGGCCATCAAAGAAAGGTTTACCCTGGTGTTCAGCGTAGAAACCTTCAGCCTGCTCTTTGCTCAGGTGCAGCATTTTGCTGCCAACGATTTTGAAGCCAGCGCTTTCAAAACGGTTGAAGATGGCACCGATAACATTCTTTGCCACAGCGTTTGGTTTTACGATGGAAAATGTACGCTCAATAGTCATTGTTGACCCCTGTATTATCTTTCGAGTTTAGCCGCGAAAACGGTTCCCGGCCGGGAAAATGGCCGCAGATTATAGGGGGCATCGCGAGAGATGCCTATCGGAGATTCAATAATTTAATGAAAAACCCGATCCTCATCGCGACATTTTTTCCCCACCTGCGGCTATTTTACGCAGCCCGTGGATTGATGACCAGAAAAGCGCCTGGGGATCCGTCTGAAATTAGTTGATCAACGCCACATTAATCAGACGACTGTCGGCACGGCCACGGTCGTCTACCGCACGAATACGATATTTCCCCGGGCGGGAGGGCCGCCAGTCGAGGGGCGTTTTACTGGCACTGCTACCAAGATAAACATCATCAACAAACCAGTAAACAGTGGCACTGTCCGCATCGGTCACCGCGCTGAAACTGATATTGTCCCGCCCTTTCTGCGACTGACGCAGCTGGTAAGTGGTGTTCTTCAACGGCGACGTTATGCGTGGTGCATCTCCTCCCACTGCGCCCTGCTGGCAGGTAACCGCTGGCGGCTGGCGCTTGGGCAACCCGGCTTGCATAAAGACGTTGGCAAGATCGGAGGGCCAGAACTCAAACACTTCAATATGGCTGGTCTCTGTATCCCAGGGGGCACAGACGGGTTGCCCACTCTGATTATCAATACGTAAGGGGCGGTAAACCGTATCCACTTTAATCGGGGATTTACCCGGAATAAACCAGCTTTTGCCGCGCTGCTGGCACCACTGCGTGGGCAGATCGCCACTCGGCAGGCAGATTTCCACACGTTTCAGATGCACCGGGAAGCGATGCTTAGGCTCACTCAGTCCCGGATAGCTGGCAATCACACTGTCGATAATATTGAAAAACAACGGTGCGGCAGCCTCAACGCCGACAAACGCGTTATTGCCCTGCCCGTTAAAGTTCCCCTGCCACACCACCAGCACATAAGGACCAAAAATACCGACGCTCCATGCGTCGCGAAAGCCCCAGGAGGTGCCGGTTTTCCAGTAAACAGGAAGCGATGACGGGCGCTGCGCTAATGTATCGCCAGGGCGGCGGTGCTGACGCAGAATATCCAGCGTCATAAAACTGGCCTCTTCACTCAGCAGGCGAAATGCCGGCGACTGAGGGTCCTGCTGACGCAGCCGCAGCGCGCGAACTTCGCCCCGGTTAGCCAGCATCGCATAGAGTTTCGCCAGTTCCTGGGCAGTCACCTCTCCCCCCCCCAGCACCAGCGACAGTCCATAATGTTTTTCGCTGGCAAGATTACTGATACCCGCCAACTGTAAAAACTGATAGAAACCCGGCTGGCGCAGCCGTGAAGCAATGGTCACCGCCGGAATATTTCGGCTGAAATTGAGGGCGTCGGTCGCAGTCACCGGCCCGAGGAAGCGGCGGTCAAAGTTCTCGGGCGCATAGCTGCCGAAGGAGTAAGGCACATCTTTCAGAACGGTCATCGGATGCAGCACGCCCTGCTCCATCCCCAGTGCATAAATAAAGGGCTTCAACGCGGAACCCGGGGAACGTTTAGCGTTTGTGCCATTCACCTGCCCCTGAATCTGGCGGTTGTAATAGTCGGCCGAGCCGACCATAGCACGTACTCCCATATCGCGGCTGTCCACCAGCAGCACGGCGGTATTATGAATCCCCCGGCTCTGATTACGACGAATAAACGCGTTGACCTGTCTTTCAACCAGCCGTTGCAGACTGGCATCCAGCGTGGTGTCCACACGGGGTTGACGCTCTCCGATCTGCAACTGTTCAATGAAGTGCGGTGCGATAAAAGGCAAATCCTGCGGCTGACGCAGGGCTAACGGCAGCTGAAACAGCGCTTGCTGGCTGTGGTCGGTGGGATAATGCTGCTGCCAGCGCAGGAACAAGCGGTTGCGCGCCTGCATCAGCGGCGGGCTGACTTCATCACTGCGAGGATTAATACGCAAACTGGGTGACTGAGGCAGTACCGCCAGCGTCAACGCCTCTGCCAGCGTCAACTGTGCAGGGGGTTTGGCAAAGTAGATCAGGCTGGCTGCACCAATACTTTCGATGTTACGCCCATACGGAGCGTAATTCAGATAGGCTTCCAGGATATCGTGTTTGGAGTAACTGAGTTCAAGCTGAAGGGCGCGCAACACCTGAACTATCTTGCCTTTTGGCGATCGGGTATTCAGTTGCCACACCATGCGCGCCAGTTGCATGGTGATGGTCGATCCGCCCTGCTTATTGCCGCCCAGCACATAGCTGCGCCAGAAGCCCCGCGCCAGGCTTAGCGGGTTTACGCCGGGGTTGTACCAGAACCAGCGATCTTCATGCAGCAACAGTCCGTCCACCGCCAACGGCGAAATCGCCTCCAGAGGCGTCCACTGACGATAGCGATCGTCGCTGGCCAGCGACAGCCGTAGCAATGTGCCATGACGGTCATACCATGCCGTGGACAGCGGGACACCTTGTGATAACGGCGGATGTGGCCACAAACGAAAGCCTGTCACCAGCAGCGCCAGTAATCCCAGCGCCACTGCCAGATTTTGCAACAGACGTTTCATGTGTTCATGCTACCCGAAGCCCGGCTATTCAGCCGGTACCACATCAATCTTGCCTGCGCTGGCTGACATCGCCTGAATTTCACGGTCATACATCGCTTCACCGTACGCCGGAGGAATGACAAAACTTCCGGTGTTGGTGGCTTTGATTTGGTAAACAAACTCCTGCAGTTCCGTGGTGGCACTGCCATAGATGATCACACGATCTTCACGAATATCGCTGAAGTCAGGTGCCCAGGTTGATCCGCTTGCCGCCAGCGGCGACTGCCAGCCTGCAGAAGATGCATCCTGCTGTTCCTCATCATCCGTCTCTGGCGGTGGAGGCGTTTGCTGGACCACTTCAAATCCACCCGGCAACAGGTCAACTATCGCCAGATTACTCAGCGCTGCTTTTGAATTCGCACGGATTTTCAGATGCACGTTAATGGTCTGACCGAGTGAGACCTTGTCGACCGTTTTACCTGCGGCATCGGTGTAATCGCGGCTGATTTCCAGCCCACGGCTGATCGCTTTCTCTGGTGCAGCCAGGTCATAACCGGCCTGTGTGACCACATACCAGGCGGGTGCGTTTCCTGCATTGCGGAACTGAACAGAAGCCGCATCCCCACTGAAGTTACCCTGTGCAAACCGCCCCTTTAGCGCAGAAATCAGCTGAGGAACTTTATTGTCACGCCCCAGTTGGTTAATCGTCAGCGCCTGCGGATCGTTTTGTTGTGCCACCTGTTCTGAGTAACTTTCCAGCGCCAGAATGCTCATCGCCGCGGAGAAGGTCGTGTAACGCTCTTCCCTCAGTGCCTGCACCATATTTTCCAGCAGTTGTGGCGGGATAGCCGATACTTTTTCCGGGAAGTGACGGGTAATCAGGTACAACCGGGTCGCATCCTGCACCAGCGGATCGTAGTAGTTTTGCGTCCACCAGCTTTTGTTATAGGCCTTGTCCAGCGCCTTCCAACCCGGCGCCAGCAACCGTTCAGCTTCATCATCGGCCTTGAGTAAGCGCCATGAGGAAGCGAGATACAGCGCACTGAGATCGGTTTGCCAGCTGTCCGGGTAGCGTTTTTTCAGTGTCTCCTGCACTGAGGCCAGCGCATTCGTGGTGATTTCGCCCTGCCGCGTAAGCAGATAAACGGCCCAGGCGCGCAGGCGAAGGTGGTAGAGGTCTTCATAACCGTTGGCCGCCAGTGCGCGCAGTGCAACATTGGCATCGTCCAGCATACCGGCAGGCAGCGGATAACCGGCGGCTTTCGCCTCCAGCAGGTACTGCACCACATACGGTGTGATAAACGGATCGGCCTGTGGTGACGCCATCCACAGCCCGACAGCACCGTCAGCGTTCTGGCGTGAACGCAACACGTCGAGAATGCCTTTCAGCTGCTGACGCACTTTATCCGCATCCAGATTGCCACGCAGTTCCGGGTGTTCACTCTGCAGCAACAGCGGGATCGACTGGCTGACAATCTGTTCAGAGCAGTAGTACGGGTAGTCCGCCAGATAACTTGCCAGCCCGCTGGTTAACACCAGCGGTGAGTTCGAGACCGCAGCCTGACGCTGTGCATAAGCACCGAACATCTGGCGTAAATTATCCACCTGCTGCTGATTCCCATTCATCCGTCCCATCACCGTCTGGATTCGGAACGGCATTGCCGGGCGTACCGATGTACTGATCGTCCGGCGGCTGGTTTTATCACTGTATTGCGCACTAAAGACCAGTGGCGCATCACCCAATTCAGATTTAGCACGCAGACGGAAGTTGACCACACCCTCATGCTTAGCCGCCAGTTCAAGCGACTGTTCCGGCTGCCCGACCACTTCCAGCTGCGGCGGAGGCGTCACCTTGATTGCCACCGGCAGTTTGCCATCACCCAGGCCTTCCAGGTTATTACTCACGCCCACGCTGACGTCAAATTCATCCCCCGGAGCGACCATTGAGGGGACGTTCGGCGTCAGAATAAAGTTGTCACGCACGGTGGTGCCGGTTTGCGCTTTACCTATTTTTTCTGGCGTGACCGAAATCGCCATCACCCGAATTTTACCGTTGAAATAGTCCGGCACCGGATAAGTAAACTGTGCGTGGCCGTTCACTTCGGTGATCCCCGACCAGTACGCCACCGGCTTGTCCCGTTTACGTTTGAACGGGTTGAGGTGTAGATCGAGGCCTTCACCGCCATCACCGCCTGGGGCTGAAGTCAGCGACATCAGCTTGCTGAACTCTGGCAGGATCAGATCAAGAATCTGCGAGCTCTCAACGTTCAGTTCACGCTTACGGAAGAAGTAATCCAGGGGATCGGTCAGACGATAACGCGCCACCTGCAAGATCCCTTCATCTACGGCAAAAACGGCCACCTGCTGCGGGGCATCCGTGGTGACGTTAATGGTGAGATCTTCACCTGGCTTAATCACCTCTGGCACATCGAGTTTCAGGGTGTTTTTCCGCGCTTCATTACTGATTTTAAACGGCATCACACCATAGCTGAGCGGGCTCATGAAGATCTCATCCGAGTTAATATCACGGACGAACTGCACGTTAATATAGGCATTGCCCTCAAGCTCTGCCGGAATGCGGATCTTCTGTACCGAGTTAGTGGTGGTGGTGTGGAACCACTGCCAGCTGTAGACACGATCTTTTTCAATGGTGATCAGGCCGCTGCCGGTATAGGGTGCGTTGATCGCCACTTCAATTTCACTGCCCGGCTGATACTTGTCGCTGTTTAGCTTTAGTTTCAGTTCGGCATTACGATCGAGCGAACGGGTCAGGTTGGCTTCACCCGCCACGCTATAAGCGATGCGGTTCAGCACCTCACCTTTGGCATTTTCTACCACCAGCACGAAATCACCGGGCTTATTGGTCGCCAGTGCCATCGAGTGACCGCTGGCAGGCAAGTCAAATGCAGCATCGGAAACCGGGATCTCTTTCAGCCTGGATTGATATTTATAGACACCGGACTCCTGACGCGTCAGCACCGACAGATATTTTTGCTCTAACAGGCGCAGCGTCAGGCCGTTAAGCGCAATGGTATCCAGCGACGGATTAATCGCGATCAGATTCACGTTGCGCTGGGCATTTTGATGAATGTAACCCAACTCTCCATCGGCTTTCACACCAATCAGATAATCATACGGAGAGACCAGCGTACGGGCGGTAGCTGCCACTGAACGACCGCCGCCAGCGACAAAGGCTTCCGACAGTAATTGCAGCTGATAGGTCGACTCACCGAAACCGCTCAGATCCAGTTTAATCGCTGCCGCACCGTTATCATCCGTGGTGCTGTCTTCCAGTTCAGTTTCATAACCGTCACTGGCCGAACGCGCTTCATAGAAGGCGTAATCTGCATAGCGATCGAACGCCGGGTAGACGGGACGCAGCGTCATTTTGGACGCCACACGGCGCCCCTGTGCCGGGGTGCCGAACAGGTTCTGGACATCAATATTGGCTTTCAGTGCATCCGGCTTGACCCAGCCTTGCTGATGGTCGGGGGTCAGGGTCAGCTTGACCTTGAGCTGATCCGGTTCGAACTCTTTGACGTTAACCGCCGTGCTGCCGAGCAGGCGTGTTGAGTCGTCGTCTTTACCCGGCAGATAGAGATAGATATTCCATTCGCCCGTAGGCGAGCTTTCTTCCGTGGTAAAACTCAGTTCGTTAAATCCGCTGGCGCTGAGGGTCAACGGAACGGTACGCATCAGTTTATCGCGTGGGTCGCGAATTTCAGCGCGAACCGGTATGCCGCCTACCGGCACGGACCAGTCGGCGGCGCGGGTGATCAGACCAATATGGAAGGTATCGCCCGGGCGATAGACACCACGATCAGAGAACAGATAGCTTCCGAGAGTGCGGGTATCGTCCGGTGTGGTTTCGCCATACACATCAAAACGGGAGAAATCGAGGCCACGATCGTTGTCACGGCCGGTCGGCAGGAAGGAGACATCCCCCTCTTTTTCCACCAGGAACATCACCGGTTCACGTTCGTTGGTATACACCTCCAACGACGGGAAACTGACGTGACCATCGCTGCCCGTCTGACGGGTCAGCAGTTTTTCACCGTTCTTCGCCACGACCGAGACCTGCGCACCCGCCACTGGCTGACCGCCGCTGATCGACTGCACAAACAGGTCACGCGTTTTATCCTGCGAACGTTTGGCAATGATGCCCAGATCGGTCACCACCACAAAGCGTGAATCCCCGGTGATCGCCTGCTGCGATTCCTCTTCCTGATACTCCTCTTCCTGAGGCTGGGCCTCTTTCTGCTGTGGAGACCATTCAGACAGGGTCAGCAGGAAGATGCCGCGATGGGAATCGGGACGGGTTGAGAGATAGCGCGACAGGTCGATGCCCTGATAGCTGACCTCACCGGGTTTATCATTATTCACCGGCGTCTGATAACGAAAGCGCTCGGTGAAGTATTCGTCGTTCAGGCGATTGAAATCAGCCGAAGCGAACTGGCGGCTTTTAAATGAGACGATATGCTGCAACTGGCTGGGAATAACACGTTTGATGTCCACGCGCAGCCCCGGCACGTTACGTGCGGCCACGCTAATGCGTTTATCGCCGTTAACTGACAGTAGCGCCCCCTGAGCGGCAAACTGCAGCAGCTTCGGATAGTCTGGCACCTGAACCACGCGCCACTGTTTTTCCGGCATTTTGTAGCCACCATTGGACGTCATCGCAGCATCCACCGACACCAGCAAATAACGTTTTGCCGGGGCATCAAATTTGAAGCTGAACTGCGGTTGCCAGGTTTCTTCTGCTTCGTTCAGGCTGAGCGACACGACCGGAGAGCGGTTAATCACGCTCTGATCGATATTGCTCACATCCCAGGGAATGAATTCCTCTTCTGTTTGCTCACTGGCCGGACGACGTGGGTCCTTCTGTGGCAACAGCCAGGCTTTCACCCCTTTGCGAACATCGTTGTCACGTACGGCATCGCTAAAGCCAACAATCAGTGCGCGTTCGCCCTGGCTGCCGGGTTTATCGACCACTTCCGCACTGACATCACTCAGGCTAAGGCTGTAAAGATTCGGGACCGTCACCCATCCATCACTTTTACGCGTCACCGGATTGCCAGGACGTGAGGATTTCACCCCGCTGCTCACCTGCAAATGCACAGCTCCGCCGTGATCCATTGGCTGTAGCGCAGTGGAACGCACCCAGGCATTCAGTTTCTTTTCATCCCAGGTTACGCTGAACTTAAGCGGCTGTTCTGGCTGCCCCTGCGCGGCGCTCAGGCCGAGCGACAACTGTTTTTCCACGCTCTGCACATCGGCCGGCGCGTTGAATTTGATATTGAAAATAGCGCTGTGCTGGCTGCTGTCCTGCGGGTCCTGATAGTACTCGCTGCTGCCAATTTGATAGTCAAAAGCAGGCACAATGAAGCGGTGGCGCGTCTGTTCAATACGGATTTGCGGGGCCAGCAAAGTGTCAGGCTCAAGAGTCGCCTCATAGCTCGCCCCCATTGGCAGCGGCTGCTGCGGGGTGAAAATCAGCGTCCAGGCATTCTGCCACTGCCATTCCCCGGCTAAGGCGGGCTTCAGGCTAATCCCTGCGCTGACCTTTTTTCCGACCAGCGTGACCGGGGCAACCGACTGATTGAACCTCAGGGTGAGCACCTGCACGGCAGGTTTTGCGGCGGTGTAGTCAATCCCTTCCGGGTTGACGACCTCTACCCTGCTGTTCTGGATGGCCAGCGGGGCAACGTCAATCGGTTTAGGTCGGTTCTGCCACCACTGCCAGCCATACACGCTGGCAACACCTGCAGCCGCCAGCAGCAGCACACTCAGGGCAATGGTCTTCGGATGTCGGTCAATCCCCTGCTCAAGCCGGGCGAAGCCTGCTTTAAGGGGTGAAACCCAGCCTGGGCCGCGCCAGTTGATCTCACCCAGCAGCGGGCGCAGCAACAGTCCCAGCACGCGAAAAAGGCGCGAGAGCAGCCAGCACAGTGCTTTCAGCACGGTGAACGGTAAGCGCAGGAGAAATTTGAGCACATCCATCAGATAGAACCTTCCCTGTTACAAAATTGGTCAAAGAGTAATAGTTTATCTGCGCAATTTCTATCTGCGAATGCAAACAATTTGCAGGAATCCAGAGGTGGCTCTGAATAGTGTCATTTCGCCTTGTGATAGCTAACAAAATCGCTGACACTCAGCTAAACGTTACTGACAATGAGGCCGCGATGACGACTCCCTCTCTTTTTGTTTCTGCTGACTGGCTGGCAGAGCATCTGACCAATGACAACATCCAGGTTCTGGACGCACGTATGCTGCCGCCAGGACAGGAGAAAACCCGCAACATCCAGGAAGAGTATCTGGCAGAGCATCTGCCAAATGCGCCCTTCTTCGATATTGAGGCCCTGTCGGACCATACCAGTGCTTACCCGCATATGTTGCCGCGAGCGGAAACGTTCGCAGTGGCAATGCGTGAACTGGGGATCAGCGATGACAAACATCTGGTTATCTACGATGAGGGCAATCTGTTCTCGGCTCCCCGCGCCTGGTGGATGCTGCGTCACTTTGGTGTGAAGCAAATTTCCATTCTGGCTGGCGGGCTGGCGGGCTGGAAACAGGCGCAACTGCCGCTGGAAAGTGGTGCCCTGGACATCGCGGAAGGCGAGTTCGAGGCCGAACAGGGTGAAGGCGAAGTCAAACGCGTCACTGATGTCCTGCTGGTTAGTCATGAAGGTGGCGCGCAGATTATTGATGCCCGTGCTGCTAACCGTTTTCACGGAGAAGTGGATGAACCGCGTCCTGGACTGCGCCGTGGACGCATTCCAGGCAGCCTGAACGTTCCCTGGAACTCGCTGGTCACCGAAGGGCGTTTGAAACCCTCTGCGGAATTACAGGCAATATTCAGTCAGCAGGGTGTGGATTTGTCGCAGCCTGTGATTGCCAGCTGTGGTTCTGGCGTCACCGCGGTGGTGGTGATTCTGGCGTTAACCAGCCTCGGCGTGAAAAACGTCGCGTTATACGACGGTTCCTGGGGCGAATGGGGAGCCCGTAACGACCTGCCGATCGTTAACGATTCACTGTAGCGGCGGATCGTCTTCGATCCGCCAGCAGCAACGGGGATCGCCCGTGGGACGACTAAAAAAGGGTCGTCCCATGCAGCAAACGATCGTTAATCGATGTTTTTGACTTTGAAATCTCGCAGGAAACTTCCCCAACGCCGTTCATAGAATGGCGTGATATGGGCAATAAAGAAGTGGCTGATACCTTTCTCCCCTTCCACGACCTGGCAAATATCAATTGGGCTATCGTCCAGCAGCGTATCCGTTGCCACACTGCCGGCCGCCTGAATCACTGCTTCAAGATCGCCATCGCCTTCAATGCCAATCAGCAGATTAGCGGGCTGGTCAGCATGTTCTTTGATCTCCGCCACGTAGGCGCGGCGCACGGTTTTATACTTGGCAAAAAGCTGGGTCAGCGAATCGATCATCTGTGCCGGAGGCTCAGCAATTTCCGACAGCAACAGCGAGGTTCCGCCTTCCAGCACCGTCTGCTGGCTGAGAGCACTGCTGCCCTCATCTAACAGGTGGGCAATTTCACGCGGAGAAAACTCTTTGCCGTTAGGCAATTTGGGGTTCAGAAACAGGGCTTCGCCCAGAGTCATTTCGAACAAAGTGCGCACCGGCATCACCAGATAAGCCTGCTCGCCACTCACGGCCTGTTGCAGTGCTTCCGCTGAGGTGAAGAACGGAATAATGCTGGTGCCGTCTTCTTTTTCCCAGTGCTGTAAATCAACTGGAGTGCTGGCATCGATCGCCTGCTCAGGCTGGGCGCTTTCGCCGGGGACCACAACGCTGGCATCCATCAGCAGGGCAAAAAACTCCGGACGGTGCGCCGGCTCTACTGCTGCCAGTTTCAGCACCTCTTCCAGCCGCGGGTTAAGATCGTTCATGAATGTGTTCCAGACAAGACTGCG
Source organism: Erwinia sp. 1181_3 (assembly GCF_052824965.1). Taxonomy (NCBI): domain Bacteria; kingdom Pseudomonadati; phylum Pseudomonadota; class Gammaproteobacteria; order Enterobacterales; family Erwiniaceae; genus Erwinia; species Erwinia sp. 1181_3. The sequence continues at coordinate 72,265 of NZ_VTDE01000008.1, read as the reverse complement.
GGTGGACCGGAAAAAGGGTCCGTCCCTACAAGGGCCGATCGTGTTGCGATCGGCCCGTTATATTACGCTTTGTTTAACAGCAGGTTCGCAACGGCACGCACACCCAGCCCGGTGGCACCCGCAGACCACTGATCCACGGCACCTTTACGGTAGGTAGCAGAACAGTCGATATGCAGCCAGCCCTGCTTGTATTCACTCACGAAATGCGACAAGAACGCAGCGGCGGTGCTGGCCCCGGCAGAGTGCGACGGGCTGGCAATGTTGTTCAAATCAGCAAAATTTGACGGCAGATGACTGCGGTGGAACTCCGCCAGCGGCAGACGCCAGAACGGCTCGTTCTCCCCGGCAGCACTTTCCAGCAACGACTGCGCCAGTGCATCGTCAAAGCTGAACAACGCGTGGTAATCGTTACCTAATGCGGTTTTTGCTGCACCCGTCAGGGTCGCCGCATCAATAATCAGTTCAGGGTTAAGCGCACTGGCATCAATCAGCCCATCGGCCAGTACCAGACGGCCTTCAGCATCGGTATTCATCACCTCAACGGTTTTGCCATTGCGGTAACGAATAATGTCGCCCAGTTTAAAGGCATTGCCGCTGACCATATTATCCGCGCAGCACAGGATCAGTTTCACACGTTTGTTCAGACCACGGCTGATTGCCAGCGCCAGTGCACCGGTCAGCGTTGCCGCCCCTCCCATATCCGACTTCATGGAGTCCATAAAGCCGCTCTGTTTCAGGCTGTATCCGCCGGTATCAAAGGTGATTCCTTTGCCGACCAGGCAGGCGTATACCGGGGTTTCATCGTTGCCACCGGGATTATAATCCAGCGTCAACAGTACCGGACTGCGCGATGAACCGCGCCCGACAGTATGCAGCCCCAGATAGTTTTGCTTTTTAAGGTCATCACCTTTCGTAATGCGGTAACTGACCGCATCACAGGCCACATCACACAGCAGGTCAATGGCACGGGTGGCTAACTGTTCCGGCCCCAGCTCTTCAGCGGGCAGGTTAATAGTGTCACGCACCCAGTCGATAATTTTCAGACGGTTGTTCAGTTCAGCCTGTTCGGCATCTGCCAACGCGGCCCACTGCACTTCGCGCTCGCCTTTTGGACCACGGTAACCCTGCCAGAACGCCCAGCTGTTCTCCAGATCCCAGCCATCGCCGCTCAGGCTGACATGACGGATACCCTGGCTATCAATTTTGCGCGCAGCGCGCTGGATAGTGGCCAGCGGTTCACTGCCGGTAAGATGGATAGTCAGGCCGCTGTCGTTGCTGCTCAGGATCGCTTTTTCGCCCCAACGCAGATCGGCCGCAGCCGTTGACAGGGTAATATTCATAGAGGTGGTCATCGCATGGCTCCTTTTCATTATTTCATCTTTCAGACCGGGGTTTGACCGGCCGCTGCGATTTTTCCGCAGGAGGATTGTACAACCAGACTAACAGAAATGTGACAGGGATGTTTTCGCGGGATGCGGCGTACTACGCAGAACGGGCCAGAATCTGGCCCGTTACTGTTTGTGCGGGAGTGAGGATCAACCTGCCTGAACAGCACCGCTGGCTTTAAACGCTTTCCATTGAGGGGAGAGCTCACGCAGACGGCTAAGGGATTTTTGCACCAGCTGAATGGTGTAGTCGATCTCTTCTTCGGTGGTAAAACGCCCGAGAGAGAAGCGGATCGAACTGTGTGCCAACTCATCGTTGAGACCAATGGCCCGCAGCACGTAAGACGGCTCCATACTGGCAGAGGTACAGGCTGAGCCGGTTGAGACCGCCAGATCCTTCAGCGCCATAATCAGTGATTCACCATCAACGTAATTAAAACTGACGTTGAGAATATTCGCCGCACCTTGCTCCAGTGAACCATTGAGGTACACCTCCTCGATATGGCCAATACCCGCCCACAGGCGGCTACGCAGCGCACCCAGGCGTGCCATCTCGCTGGCCATTTCTTCTTTGGCGATGCGATAGGCTTCACCCATTCCCACAATCTGATGCACCGGCAGCGTACCGGAACGCATACCGCGTTCGTGACCGCCACCGTGGATCTGGGCTTCCAGACGGATACGCGGTGCACGGCTGACATAGAGCGCACCGATGCCTTTCGGTCCGTAAATTTTATGCGCAGAGAAAGACATCAGATCGACTTTCAGCATACTCAGATCGATAGGTAATTTACCCACACTCTGCGTGGCATCAACATGGAAAATCACCCCGCGCTCACGGCAAAGTTCGCCGATAGTGGCAATATCCTGCACCACCCCGATCTCATTATTGACGTGCATAATTGACACCAGCACCGTGTCATCACGCAGCGCCGCGGTCAGCTGTTGCAGATCCAACGTGCCATCAGGGCGCGGGTTCAGATAAGTGACGCTGAATCCCTCACGCTCTAACTGAGCACAGGTATCCAGGACCGCTTTATGCTCCGTGGTACAAGTGATGATGTGACGACCCTTTTCCTGATGGAAAGTGGCTGCACCTTTGATGGCGAGGTTGTTGGCTTCTGTTGCACCGGAGGTAAAGACGATTTCACGTGGGTCAGCGCCCACTAACTCTGCAATCTGGTTGCGGGCAACATCCACCGCTTCTTCTGACTGCCAGCCATAACGATGCGATCGCGAGGCCGGATTACCGAAGGTTCCGTCCAGAGTCAGATACTGCATCATTTTTGCGGCCACACGAGGGTCGGCGGGTGTGGTGGCGGAATAATCCAGATAAATCGGTAATTTCATTGCTCGTTAAGCTCCGGGAGGTTTCTTGATTGCCGCCCTTCTGCGCCCTGAAATCTTTGCTGGAAGCAGAAATGAATAAAAGGCCCGTCAGGCCTTTTATTCATTTCCGGGGGCGAAGAACAAACCCCGCCCAGACTGCGATCAGGCGCGCAGATTGACGTTAATTGTTTCCTGCATGCGGCCGTTTGGCGCACGACGGATTTCATTGCTGTTCTGACGGTCAGCCACTTCCAGGATTTCCTGGTTATTGACCAGTTCTGCCAGTGTAATATTGTTGAGGAAGTCGCTGATGCGCTCACTCAGATCACGCCACAGCACGTGAGTCAGGCAACGCTCGCCGCCCTGGCAGCCTTCTTTACCCTGACATTTAGTGGCATCGACAGATTCGTCAACGGCAGTAATCACTGCGCCCACTGCGATGGCATCAGAGCCTTTGCCCAACAGATAACCGCCACCCGGACCACGTACGCTGGCCACCAGACCATTCTTACGCAGACGGGAGAACAGCTGCTCAAGATAAGAAAGGGAAATGCCCTGACGCTCTGAAATATCCGCTAAAGGCACCGGGCCTTCATGGGAATGCAGTGCAACATCAAGCATAGCGGTAACAGCATAACGGCCTTTGGATGTCAGTCTCATGGCGTTTACAACCTCGGTTATAACCCTGGATGGGTGTTAACAAAATATGGACGCAAGTCTGACATTCCTGACTAAATTGGTCAAGTATTTAACCTACTAAAACACTCAACTATTTAACCAAGTAAAATACTCAACTATTATGCTGTTATTTTATTCACCGATACACCCTTACTCGCCCCGTGGCTTCTCCAGTGAAGAGAGCATCCCACGCAGGATATTCAGCTCGTCACGTTCAGGGCGAGCACGGGTAAACAGGCGACGCATTTTACTCATCACCTGCCCCGGGCTGGCTTCACGGATAAAACCGCTGCCGATCATCATTTTCTCCATATGCTGATAGAAGCGCTCAAGCTCATCGACCAGTGGATAAGGTGACTCAACCGGCGCTTCTTGCTCCGCTTCCAGCGACTGCAGCCAGGCCATACGCACTTCATAGGTAATGACCTGCACAGCCATCGCCAGGTTCAGCGAGCTGTAGTCCGGGTTAGCAGCAATGGCGACGTGGTAGTGGCACTTCTGCAACTCTTCGTTGGTCAGGCCAACGCGTTCGCGACCAAATACCAGCGCAACAGGCGCCTGTTGGCCCTCTTCCACACTTTTTAAACCGCACTCGCGTGGGTCGAGCATCGGCCACGGCAGAGAGCGCGAGCGCGCACTGGTGCCGACCACCAGGCCACACCCGGCAATCGCTTCATCGAAAGTGTCGACAATTTTCGCATCGCCAATCACATCGCTGGCACCGGCCGCCAGGGCAATAGCCTGTGAGTCCGGTTTGACCAGAGGATTGACCAGATAAAGGTTCGTTAAACCCATGGTTTTCATCGCACGAGCGACAGAGCCCATGTTGCCAGTGTGAGAGGTCTCCACCAGCACAATTCGGATATTTTGCAGCATAAGGATTCTGGGGTCTGAGAGTTAATTCGACGATGCTAACATATTTCCAGGACATTTGCCGTTCTGCCCTGCTATACTACGCGCCGTTTTCTATCAGATTATGATATTTATCCAAAGTGATTGATGCTGTAGCAAGGCAGCAAGAGAGCGAATCCCACTGAGCTTACTTAAGTAAGTGATTCGGGTGAGTGAGTGCAGCTAACACAGCGACAGCTTCAAGCATGAAGGGTAAACCGTTCTTTAACATCCAGCGAGACGAAACTTAACTATGCATCCAATGCTCAACATTGCCGTGCGCGCTGCGCGCAAGGCCGGAAACGTAATTGCCAAGCACTATGAAACCCCGGACTCCGTCGAAGCCAGCCAGAAAGGCAGCAATGACTTTGTCACCAATGTTGACCGTGAAGCGGAACGCCAGATTATTGAAGTGATCCGCAAGTCTTACCCACAGCACACCATCATCTCTGAAGAGTGCGGTGAACTGCCAGGCGAAGACCAGGATGTGCAATGGGTTATCGATCCACTGGATGGCACCACCAACTACATCAAACGCCTTCCCCACTTCTGTATTTCTATTGCCGTTCGCATCAAAGGCCGTACTGAAGTTGCCGTTGTTTACGATCCAATGCGTAATGAGCTGTTCAGCGCCGTACGCGGCCAGGGCACCCAGCTTAACGGCTATCGTCTGCGCGGCGGCACCGCCCGCGATCTGGATGGCACCATTCTGGCCACCGGCTTCCCGTTCAAACTGAAGCAGCACGCCACTCCGTATATCAATATCCTCGGCAAACTGTTCACCCAGTGTGCTGACTTCCGTCGCACCGGATCTGCTGCGCTGGATCTGGCTTATGTGGCTGCGGGTCGCGTGGACGGTTACTTCGAGATTGGTCTGAAGCCATGGGATTTCGCCGCGGGTGAGCTGCTGGTGCGTGAAGCTGGCGGTCTGGTGACTGACTTTGTTGGCGCGCATGGTTATATGCATTCAGGTAACATCGTTGCAGGTAACCCACGCGTCGTGAAAGCGATGCTGGCCAACATGCGTGATGAACTGAGTGAAGCGCTGAAGCGTTAATTCGTCCCAGGGGCGCGGCATGCCGCGCCCTGAGTCAGGCATGCCTGCCCCCTGCGCAAGATTTACTGCAGGAACATCGGTCGGATACCGCCTGACATCGCGGGTTGCGCACTCAGCCACAGCATGGCTCCAGCGGCAATCAGCAGCACGCCACCGGTCAGAGCCAGACAGTTCAATGCCACTACATGCCAGGCAGCAGATCCTGAATGGCGCGTTAAACGCTGTGCCAGGGAACGCGAGAGCTGTACCACCAGCGCCATGCCCGATACCGTTAGCGCCGTGCCCAGTGCCATGACCAGCGCGGATAGCACCCCCCAGAAGTAAACACCGATCACCTTTGAAAACAGCAACATCATAATGGCCCCCGAGCAGGGTCGTAACCCCATCGACAGTACCACCGCGACCTTCGTTTTCCATCCCGTCGCCTGTGACAACATCGCACTGTCCGGCACATGCTGATGCCCACAACCACAGTGTTCACTGTGCTGATGCCCCGCAGGCAAAATACGGGTGATGGTCATTCGGACAGGTGCCGGGCGCAGCTGCAGCCACAATTTTTTCAGGGCTCGCCAGCACAGCCACAGGCCCAGGCCGATCACCAGTAGATAGCTCCCTTTTTCCAGCCAATAGCTGCTGAGATGCATCTGGCGCGAAGAGAGTTGCAACACGCCCAGCATTATCGTCACCAGCGCAATCGCCACTGCCCCTTGCACTACAGCCGCGGCCAGCGTCAGTTGCAGGCTGGTTTTCATTTTCGTCGGGTGGGTAGCAAGAAAGGTGGCTATCACCACTTTGCCATGGCCGGGGCCGAGCGCATGTAATACGCCATAAAGCAGGCTGAAACCCATTAGCGCCAGCCCGGCCTGATGAGGATTGCTGGCAACCTGTTGTAACAGCCCGGTCATCTGCTGATGCAGACTCTTCTGCCACATAATGCTTTGCAACAGGATTTGCGGCCAGTGCTGCCAAATCCACAGCCCTCCCAGGAGCATCCCTGACATCAACAGCGCGAACGGCCATATCGCCCCTCTACGCGGAGCGCGGCTGAGGCCACTTACTGACATATCAGCGTCACCGTCTGGGCAAACTGGCGACCAAGATCCATCTCTTCCGCTGGCGCATCTGCTTTATCCAGTGACAGCGCATAGGCTTGCATGGAGGCATCCGGTTTGGGGGTTTGCAGCTCGAAATGACATTGTGATACCAGTTCTGCCGGGACTGTCAGTGCTTTTTCAGAGTCGTAATACATATCTACAAAGTAAGTGGGATCAAAAGTGGAAAACGTATATCGCTGGCCTTTTAGCGCCTGCGGATGTGCCAGCGGCAGAATAAACTCCAGCACCGCCTGATGGCCCTGCCGCGAAAGATGGTATTCCGGCGGCAGATTATCGAATTTTACCGGCTGCTTCTGGTGCCAGAATTCGCTGAAGTAATGCTGGCCTAACACATTGGCCATCACTTCTGCCGCCAGTTTTTTCCAAACCACTGAATCCGGTTTTGCCGTTCCTGCATCGTATAACAGATCGGCAGAGGTGATTTCATCCATCACCCAGCGCATTTTCAGCCCGGTGAGCCGATCGCCCTGATGAACCAGCGTGGTCTGCATATCGATAAAGCTGTGCGGATGCGCCATGGCAACCGGGGACAAAACGATTATCAGCCCTGCGGCCCCCACTGCACACCTGTTATAATGTAACAAATTAAACTCCACTCCAGTTTTTGTCGATTATTTTTGTGACCTGTCTTAAAAGCTCTGAATAAAACTGACTCGATTGACCACAACGTGGCTGGCTAAGGCTATTCTTAGCATAATCAATCGCTACTGGGATCACAGATGATGAGTACACACTCACCTGAAATGTCTGTCCTCTCCAGTCCACAGCGCCGTTGCCACCTGCTTTTAATGCTCTGCCTGCCTGAATCCTTCGTCACTGTGGAATCGGTTTGCCAGCTTAACGGTGTGGATCACGCCGTAACCCGGCAAGATATAGCGGAGGTGGCAGAGGAAATCCAGCGCTATCACCATCTTGCCATTGAGCTGGATGAGCTGGGCGCGTTGCGCCTTCGTGGAACGCATTTAGATCAGCGTCTGTGCCTGCTACATAACTTACGGCGGGCTCTGCGGCTGTCTCCGGCGTTTATCCATAACGACTTTTCCTCCGTCATTAAGCAACAACTTCAGACGCTGCCAGTGGATAAGGCCTTGTACGATGAGCATAACCTGGCAGCACTGGTCCAGTATTGTTCACTTCATCTGGACCGCGAGTTCAGCGCTCGCGATACCCAATTTTTACAGGTCTGGCTGCGCTATGCTCTCGCCTGGCACTGCCAGCCGGACTTTACCGCACAGCAACTGCACTGGATCGAAGGTAAACCGGAGTTTTCACTGGCACAGGCGATTGCCCGCTGCTGGAGTAAACGTGGCTATCAGGCGGCGGTTAATGAGGTTGCGTTACTCGCCCTGCTCTTCAGCCAACTGCATGTTCCCCAGAGACAACACACCCTCAGCGCTCATGAACGCCAACTTCTCCAGTCCGTGGAGCTGTTAATTCAGCGCTTTCAGGCGTTGTCTGGCATGGTATTCAGTAATGACGCGGGCCTAAGCGCACAACTTTATACGCATCTGGCGCAGGCGCTGGAGCGTACTCTGTTTTCCATCGGCATCGATCACAATCTGGTTGACGATATCGCCCAGCAGTACCCGCGTCTGCTGCGTACTACGCGTGAGGCTATCGCCGCGCTGGAACAACAATACAGCGTGCAGTTCACCGATGAAGAGATGGGTCTGATTGCGATTATTTTTGGCGCATGGCTGATGCAGGAAAGCGCCTTGCAAGAGAAGCAGGTGTTGTTATTGATTGGTCGTGATAGCGAACTGGAGCAGCAGGTTGAGCAGCAGCTGCGTGAACTGACGCTGCTGCCGCTGACGATTAAGTACCAGGATGTTGCCGACTTTCAGCGCCACAGCGCACCGAAAGGGATCGCGCTGGTGATCACGCCTTATGCCACGCCGCTGCCGCTCTACTCACCACCGCTGATCCATGCTGAACTGCCGCTGGGCGAACACCAGCAGCGCAGTATCCGCCTGCTGCTGGAGTCATAATCAGGTCACTTTTGGCCGCAGGAACAGCACTGGCACAACCAGCAGAGCCATCACCCAGAACACGCCGCCTTGCAGGTGCTGGAACAGCACACCACACACCATGGTCATCAGAGCAATGCCACCACCCATTGCCAGTGCGGAATAGACTGACTGCAGGCGGATCACCTCGCTCCCGTCGCGGGCAGCGATAAAGCGCATAGCCGCCAGATGACAAATAGTGAAACTGCCACAGTGCAGAATTTGTGCAACGACAAGCCAACCCAGTTCCGTGGACGACGCCATCATACTCCAGCGTAAAACAGCACAGACACAGGACAGCAACAGCAGATCGCGTGCGCTCCAGCGGCGGAACAGTCGGTTGCTGGCGGCAAACACCACAATTTCAGCCACGACGCCCAGCGACCATAAATAGCCCACAATGCTCGACGAGTAGCCTGCTTCTTGCCAGTAAATGGCACTGAAGCCGTAGTAGGCGGCATGCGCCCCCTGCATCAGCGTCACGCATAGCAGGAAGCGCCAGACGGCGGTTTCACTGAGCATCTGCTTCCACTGCGCCCATCCGCTATGTTCGGTTTGTTTTTCCATCCCCTGCGGCATCACCGCCGGGCGTAGCATCATACCTGCAATCATCGCCCCGCATCCCACACACAGCAGCATCAGGATGGCGTGATAGGAAAAATGTGTCACCAGCACACCGGTAAGCGCCGAGCTGATCACAAACGCCAGGGAACCCCACAACCGCACCGGACCGTAAGGCAGGGCGATCTGTCGCTGCCAGGTTGCGGCCAGCGCATCGCTCAACGGCACCAGCGGTGAGAAGAACAGATTGAATCCGACCATCACCAGCAGCAGCCACACCCACTGGGAACCTGCCCAGAAGCCCAGCGCAAATAACAGCGTCAGCGAAGCCAGCAGGCGCAGGACGCTAATCAGTCGTGAAGGGTTAGTGACGCGTGAGGCGATAAGCAGGCTACCGGCAAAGCGGGCAATCATGCCGCAGCCCAGCAGCAGGCCGATTTTTTCCGGTTGCAGGCCGCTGTCTTTTAGCCAGACGCCCCAGAACGGTAAATAGACGCCATAGGCGAAGAAATAGGTGAAGTAGCTCAGTCCAAGCCAGTACGTGGAACGTATCGTCATTTTCCCTCCGACAAAGTGGAGGCTAATGTACACCGCCGCACAGGATAAAAAAATAGCGGGACACTTTCGTGTCCCGCTATCTGTACTCAGGCTCCCATTAAATCAGGAGGTAAGGACGGATTTATGCATATACAGGGAAGCGTGCACAGATTTCCAGCACCTGCTTCTTCACACGCTCGCTCACGCCTTCATCATTGATATTGTCGAGAATATCGCTGATCCAGCCTGCCAGTTCGCGCACTTCTGCTTCTTTAAAACCACGACGGGTGACAGCCGGGGAACCGATACGAATACCTGAAGTCACAAACGGGCTTTTCGGATCGTTAGGTACGCTGTTTTTGTTCACGGTAATGTTGGCACGGCCCAGGGCTGCGTCAGCTTCTTTACCGGTCAGGTTTTTGTCTACCAGGTCCAGCAGGAACAGGTGGTTATGCGTACCGCCAGAAACCACGTTGTAGCCGCGTGCCAGGAACACTTCCACCATTGCTTTAGCGTTTTTAGCCACTTGCTGCTGGTAGGTTTTGAACTCAGGTTCCATCGCTTCTTTGAAGGCAACCGCTTTACCCGCGATAACGTGCATTAACGGGCCACCCTGGCCACCAGGGAAGACAGCAGAGTTCAGTTTTTTGTACAGGTCTTCGTCACCGCCAGCCGCGAGGATCAGGCCGCCACGTGGGCCTGCCAGGGTTTTGTGCGTGGTGGAGGTCACGATGTGCGCATGAGGTACCGGGTTAGGGTACACGTCAGCCGCAATCAGACCCGCCACGTGCGCCATATCAACGAACAGGTAAGCGCCAACGGTATCTGCGATTTCGCGCATTTTTGCCCAGTCGCACACGCCAGAGTAAGCAGAGAAACCACCAACGATCATTTTTGGCTGGTGCTTTTTCGCCAGTTCAGCCAGTTCGTTGTAATCAATCTGGCCGGTCTCATCGATGCCGTAAGGGATGACGTTATACAGCTTACCAGACAGGTTAACCGGGGAACCGTGAGTCAGGTGACCGCCGTGTGCCAGGTTCATACCCAGAATGGTATCGCCCGGCTGCAGCAGCGCAGTGTATACCGCGAAGTTAGCCTGGGAACCGGAGTGCGGCTGCACGTTGGCGTAGTCTGCACCAAACAGGGCTTTAGCACGGTCGATAGCCAGCTGCTCAACGATATCCACGTACTCACAACCACCGTAGTAGCGCTTGCCCGGATAACCTTCAGCGTACTTGTTGGTCAGCTGAGATCCCTGAGCCTGCATAACACGTGGGCTGGTGTAATTCTCTGAAGCAATCAGCTCGATGTGCTCTTCCTGGCGCACTTTCTCCTGCTCCATCGCCTGCCATAAATCGGCATCATAATCGGCAATGTTCATTTCACGTTTTAACATTTGCATCTCCTGACTCAACTGACTTGCAATAATGAATGCCCCCGCTGGGGAGCGATGGGCAATAGTTTAAACTGTTTATGCACCTGTTGAATAGCTTAACCACTGCCTTTTTACGCAAACGATTGGCTTCAGGTGTGGCAAGGGTTAGTTACTGTTCTTTGCAAGTCCCGGATAAGGAATTCTCCTCATCTGCCAGATGCTGTTTTTTCAACAAGACCGTACATCGCGTGCGGAAAAATACCCTCTCACTCTAAAGGTGTATTTACAGCGGAGTATGTTGCGAATAACATGCATTTTAAATACATGTTTAATTTCTTGCTAAGGAGCACACCATGCTGGACAGCCAAACCATTGCCATCGTCAAATCTACTATCCCCTCCGTTGCTGCACTCGGCCCTCGCCTGACCTCGCATTTCTATCAGCGGATGTTTGCCCACAACCCTGAGCTGAAAGACATCTTTAATATGAGCAACCAGAGCACAGGTAATCAGCCGGAAGCGCTGTTTAATGCCATCTGCGCCTACGCCAGCAATCTGGATAACCTCGCCGCGCTGGGCCCTGCCGTAGAGAAAATTGCGCAGAAACACACCAGTTTCGCTATTCGTCCCGATCACTATCCGATCGTCGGTGAGCACTTGCTGGCGAGTATTGATGAAATGCTGCATCCGGGTGAAGAGGTGCTGGCAGCATGGGGCAAAGCCTACGGCGTACTGGCCGGAATTTTTGTACAGCGTGAGGAGCAGATTTATGAAGAAACCGAAGAAAAAGTCGGCGGCTGGCGCGGTGGCCATCGTGAATTTGTTATCAGCGAGATCGTCCCGCAGAGTTCCGTGATCAAAAGTTTTATCCTGACTCCCGTCGATGGCCAACCGGTCGCAGATTATAAAGCCGGGCAGTATCTGGCGGTATGGGTGAAAGACCCGGGTTTTGAGAATCAGGAGATTCGCCAGTATTCCCTGACGCGCACGCCCAACGGTCGTGACTATCGTATTGCCGTGCGCCATGATGAAGGCGGTGTGATGTCCAGCTGGCTGCATCAGCAGCAGCCCGGCCAGCGCGTTCATCTGGCCCCCCCTGCCGGGGATTTCTTCCTTGATATCACGGCTGAGACGCCGGTGACACTGATGTCGGGTGGTGTCGGCCTGACGCCGATGCTGGCGATGCTAAACCAGCTGGCGAAAGATAAACATCCCGCCACAGTACAGTGGCTGCACGCCACCGAGAATGGCGCAACCCATGCTTTCGCTGAGGAAGTGACCGCGCTGGGGGCGCAGTTGCCGCAGTTCTGGCAACACATCTGGTACAACCATCCGCAGGCGCAGGATGAAGGGAAATATCACCAGCGTGGGCTGATGAACTTGCTGCCGCTGGAATCACGCGTCAGCGATCCGGCAATGCACTATTATCTCTGCGGCCCACTGGCCTTTATGGAAGCGGAAGAAAAGGGGCTGCTAGAGTTAGGGGTTAAAAAAGAGCACATCCACTACGAAGTGTTCGGGCCGCATAAAGCGTTATAAAAGCAAACGGGCTGGCCGCGCAATGCGGTCAGCCCGTTGGGACCCCGAAAACGACAATCAGATCGCTTCTTCGTCTTCCTCGCCAGTACGAATACGCACCACGCGCGCAACGTCGAACACGAAGATTTTACCATCGCCGATTTTACCGGTCTGCGCCGTACGCATGATGGTATCAACGCAGGTATCCACGATGTCGTCCGCAATCACGATTTCGATTTTCACTTTTGGCAGAAAATCGACCATGTACTCTGCGCCACGATACAGCTCGGTGTGGCCCTTCTGACGACCAAAGCCTTTCACTTCAGTCACGGTCATCCCGGTGATGCCGACTTCCGCCAGCGCTTCACGCACATCATCCAGTTTGAACGGTTTGATAATTGCATCAATCTTTTTCATGGCAGACCCTTTTCTCTCCCTCCGTGCCCGGACGGATAATCAGTTAACTATATACCCGTTACGCTCAGCCTGCCTGCGTACGGGCAGCAGACCGAACATGTCTGAGGTATACCGGACGTCCGTCTCTTTTCAGGCAGCTAAACTACCATAATCAGGCAGCGTTACCGCAGTGAAAATTATTCTTTAAAATCGGCAGCATCCAACTCATGACGCGATAACAGTTTATAGAACTCAGTACGGTTACGCCCCGCCAGCCTTGCCGCGTTAGTCACATTGCCTTTGGTCATTTGCAACAATTTACGCAGATAATTGAGTTCAAACTGGTTGCGGGCTTCAGCAAAAGTAGGCAGCGCGGTATTTTCTCCTGCCAGCGCCTGTTCCACCAGCGCCTCTCCAATCACTGGCGCGGAGGTCAGCGCGACACACTGTTCAATCACATTCACCAGTTGCCTGACGTTGCCCGGCCAGGCAGCGGCAATCAGACGTCGCATGGCATCGGTGGAAAAGCTACGTACAAAAGGTTTGTGCCGTTCAGCCGACTGCTTCAACAGATGATTGGCCAGCAGGGGAATATCTTCTGCCCGCTCATGCAGTGCAGGGATCTTCAGATTCACCACGTTAAGACGATAAAACAGATCTTCGCGAAACTCTTTCTTTTCCATCGCTTTTGGCAGATCGCGATGGGTGGCAGAGACAATACGCACATCAATGTCGAGGTCGCGGTTACTGCCAAGCGGGCGTACCTTACGCTCCTGCAAGACGCGCAGCAATTTCACCTGCAACGCCTGCGGCATGTCACCAATTTCATCGAGGAACAGCGTGCCGCCCTCTGCGGCCTGAAACAGCCCTTCACGACTGCTGACGGCACCGGTAAAGGCCCCTTTCGCATGACCAAACAGTTCTGATTCCAGCAGTTGTTCCGGTAACGCGCCGCAGTTAATAGCGATAAAGGCTTTACCTGCACGCGGGCTGGCCGCGTGGATAGCCTGCGCCAGCACTTCTTTGCCAGTTCCGCTCTGTCCGTTAATCAGTACACTGACATCCGACTGCGCCACCATGCGCGCCTGCTCCAGCAGGCGCAGCATCAGCGGGCTACGGGTGACAATGCTTTCGCGCCAGGCTTCATCGCTGGTCGGCGCCCGATGGACCAGGGCATCATCTATCGCTTTATACAGCGCATCACGATCGACCGGTTTAGTCAGGAAACTGAATACGCCCTGCTGAGTTGCCGCCACGGCATCCGGAATGGAACCGTGGGCGGTAAGAATAATGACCGGCATGCCTGGCTGGAGCTTCTGGATTTCAGCGAACAGCGCCATACCGTCCATTTCGTCCATACGCAGATCGCTGATCACCAGATCAAGCGTATCGCGGTTAAGCACGCGCAGCGCGTCCGGACCACTTTCAGCGGTAGTAACGCTGAACCCTTCACTGCTCAGACGCATCCCCAGCAGTTTCAGCAGGCTGGGGTCATCATCTACCAGCAGTAACCGTGCCGATTTTTTGATCATGGATTGTCATCATCCTGTGACGCGTTATCAGCCGGGTTGTTTTTGTCATTACCGTGGCTGTTGGTGTCAGTGGCATCCGGGGAGCGACGCGAAGAGAGTCGGCGTTCAATATCCGTCAGCGTATCAAGTTTGCGCCGGGTGACAGCGAGATCGTTCTTCAGGGCGATTTGCTGCTGACGCAGCCCATCCAGTTGACCATCACTGCTCTCCTGAAGGTGGGCATAACGCATCCGCTCTTCGGATAGCTGTAAAAGCGATCCCTGCCCTTCACGCCACAACATCATTAACGGGCGCACAGAGGCCGGATAATCATAGCTGTAACTGTCCAGACGGTTCAAATACTGGCGACGCTCAACGGGGGTAATATTGCCATTATTCAACAATACGGCCTGTTTGAAGGCACTCTGCCAGTTATCCGTTGGCCAGCGCCGTGCTTCAGCACGTGCATCGGCTGGCGATAGCCGGATGCCACAGTCAATAGCGCGCAGCCAGTAAAGAGGATTACCCGTTGCGGCCTCATCGTTAAATGCCCATATATGCTCACAGGACACCAGCTGATAGTCGACGATTTTAACATCAGGCTCATTCAGTGTGATATCGGCGCGGCTGGCCACCTTTTGCGACGGCTGCTGGCTACACCCCAGCAGGCCAAACGCCAGTATGAAGGCGCCGGTCAGTCTGCCCATACGCCCGTGTTGCAGTAAGGCAGAAAAACGTGATGATTGCATTATAATAACGTCCCGGCGGTAGTGTTTAATTCGATGCGAAAGCAGACATCAGCATCAACGCTGTCGATCAGTTGCAGATCGCCCTGCAGCCGGCGCAGGCAGTCTTTCGCAATGCTTAATCCCAGCCCGCTTCCTTTTACCGCGCCTTTGCGCTGTAGATTTCCCTGGAAGAACGGTTCAAAGATCATTGCTCGCTCAGCCGCAGGAATAGGCGGGCCGGTATTTGCTACCTCAATCACCACGCGGTTTCCTTGCTGAAGACTGCGGATCCAGATATTTCCAGATTCAGCGCCGTAGTGTACCGCATTGGAGTAAAGATTATCGATTGCCCTCAACAACAACGTCGGTTCGGCACGACAGCTGTCAGCCTTAAGGTCGATGTTGATATGGAGTTGTTTAGCGCGGGCCGTGAGGCTGTGAGCGGCAACCAGTGAGTCGATCAGCGGCCGCAGCTGAACATCTTCCAGCGCTACCGGGCCATCAGCCAGCTTTCGGTTGTAGTCCAGCAGCTGTTCAATCAGCGTTTGCAGATGACGACTGCTGTCGTTAAGAATGCTGACCACCTCTTTCTGGTCAGCAGTCAGCGGCCCGGCAACCTCGTCAGCCAGCAATTCAGTGCCCTCACGCATGCTGGCCAGCGGTGTTTTTAATTCATGGGAAATATGGCGGAGAAACTCATGACGCTGCGACTCCAGCCAGGCCAGCCGCTCACTGAGCCAGATAATACGCTGTCCGAGTGAACGGAGCTCACGCGGGCCTTTGAACGCCAGACTGTGCCCCAGCGGCCGCCCTTCCCCCAGACGATTAATCATGCGCTCTACCGCTTTTACCGGGCCGATAATCATACGGGTAAACAGCAACACCAGCCCCAGGCTGAGCAGGAAAAGAATCAATGCCTGCCAGCCAAAATACTGGCCGCGTTCGGCAATCTCTCGTTGCAGTTGTAACCCACGTGAGAACACCACTTCACGTGTAGCCTGAACCAATTGACCGTTGGCGGCAGAGAACAGCTCGAGCTGATCGGCGGCCTGCGACACCGGGCTGCTGTTTTCGCATTTCATCTGGCTGAGTTGAGTGAGGTTCTGACGCAGGCTTTGCCAGGTACGAATATCCGGCAGTACCGGGGCGTGGGCATCCAGCATTTGTGAATAGCGGCTGCGCTGCGTCTGGTAGAGGCGTGCCAGCATCGGATCATCTAACACGCAATACTGGCGGTAGCTACGTTCCAGTTCCAGGGCGGTACGGGCCATGGCTTCGCTGCGACGCACATCGGTCAGCGTGGTGCGATTGGTATCGGCCGCCCGGTCGCTCAGCGCCGAGAGGCTTTCCCATGCCTGCCAGGCCAGCACCAGCAGCGGTAATAACACCAGTAAAAACGCCATCAGCACCAGCTGACGTAGCGATCGCGGTAACAGACGCCATTTCTTCACGACACAATTTCTCTTTCCAGGAGTTAGGGCGATGCTAGCTGAGAGTGAGCAGAGAAGAAAGTGTGAAAGCGTAAAATGAAAATGGCCGGTTCACTGAACCGGCCACTGGCGTTACGCCGGTGAGCCAGCGTAACTGAATAGGTGGTGCCTTACTCAACGTTGCGTCCGATGTTTGATAACGTCACAGAGTGAACGATTATCGGTGAGGTGGACGACAGGCACCGTATTGTGCGTCATTCTGGGTGTTATGAGCACTTGTCCGCTTACGCAGGGCTGTCATAACCAGGTGAATGAGCCACTGAGGTGATTATAGCAATTAACATGCCACATTGAAAATAAATTTATAAGCCATTAATAAATAAAACCTTATACATTGGAAGTATTCATCGGGCAGGTAATTTTGACCATCGGGTCCGGTTAAGTGTCGCCATATAACAACACCCACAGATAAATTTAATTTTTACCATTAAAATCAATAAATTAAACGTCTCCATTTAACGACAACTCACATCTAATTTGTTGTGAAATGGCAACACTCCCCTGCTAATCCCTTTAAGACAGGCGAAAAAAAACCGGCCATACGTTCAGGCCGGTTTATTACCATCGCGTCAACGCAGAGGATTAGCCCAGTTGTTTACGCGCATTGCGGAAGATACGCATCCACGGGCTGTCTTCGCCCCATTCTGCCGGGTGCCATGAGTTGCTGACCGTGCGGAACACACGCTCCGGGTGCGGCATCATGATGGTCACGCGACCGCTTTCATTGGTCACCGCCGTGATACCGTTCGGGGAACCGTTCGGGTTCGCCGGGTACTGCTGGGTCACTTTGCCAAAGTTATCCACGAAGCGCAGCGCCACCAGACCTTTGCTTTCCAGCTGGGCCAGATGAGCATCATTACGCACTTCCACGAAGCCTTCACCATGCGATACGGCGATTGGCATACGGGAACCGACCATGCCGTCCAGCAGCAGAGAAGGGCTGGCAGCCACTTCAACCAGGCTGAAGCGGGCTTCAAAACGCTCGGACTGATTGCGCACAAAGCGTGGCCACTCTTCACTGCCCGGAATCAGTTCACGCAGATTAGACATCATCTGACAGCCGTTACAGACGCCCAGAGCCAGTGTCTGTGGACGGTGGAAGAAGGTTTCGAATTCGTCACGTACGCGGGCGTTAAACAGAATCGACTTCGCCCAGCCTTCACCCGCACCCAGGACGTCACCGTAAGAGAAGCCGCCGCAGGCAACCAGCGCCTGCACGTCATCCAGACCACGACGGCCAGCCAGCAGGTCGCTCATATGCACGTCTACCGCATCAAACCCGGCACGATGGAAGGCCGCAGCCATTTCAACATGAGAGTTAACGCCCTGCTCACGCAGCACAGCCACTTTAGGACGTGCACCGGTCGCAATATAAGGCGCAGCAATATCTTCCTGTGGCTTAAAGGTCAGTGCAACGTTGAGGCCCGGATCGCGATCGTCTTTCTTCGCGTCATGTTCCTGATCGGCACAGATTGGATTATCGCGCAGACGCTGCATCTGCCACGTGGTTTCAGCCCACCAGGTACGCAGCGTGGTACGGCTTTCGCTGTACACGGCAGAGCCGCCGGAAGTGATCACAAAACGATCCCCTTCCACGGCCTGGCCCAGCACATGCACACAGTCAGCTAACCCATGAGAGGCAAAGACCTGCTCAACCGCCGCCCGATCGGCCGCTGCGATCTGAATCACCGCACCCAGCTCTTCGTTAAACAGGGCAGCCAGGCTATCGCTGCCCAGTGCCGCGATGTCGACGTCTACACCGCAGTGACCCGTGAAGGCCATTTCAGCCAGCGTGACCAGCAGGCCGCCGTCAGAACGGTCGTGGTAGGCAAGCAGTTTGCCGTCGGCCACCAGCGCCTGGATGGCATTATAGAAGCCAGCCAGTTGCTGCACATCACGCACATCGGCAGGCTTATCACCCAGCTGACGGTAAACCTGTGACAGCGCCGTTGCGCCGAGGGCGTTGGCCCCTTTGCCCAGATCGATCAGCAGCAGCGCGTTATCACCGGTCTGCAACTGCGGTGTGACGGTTTTACGCACGTCTTCCACTCGGGCAAATGCGGTGATCACCAGGGACAGCGGAGAAGTCATCTCACGCTGCTCATTCCCCTGTTGCCAGCGGGTTTTCATCGACATAGAGTCTTTGCCGACCGGGATAGTGATACCCAGCGCCGGACACAGCTCTTCACCCACCGCTTTCACCGCTTCATACAGGCCGGCATCTTCACCCGGGTGACCGGCAGCGGCCATCCAGTTGGCTGACAGCTTGATGCGCGTCAGCGGGCCAATGTCGGTTGCCGCAATGTTGGTGAGTGCTTCGCCGACGGCCAGACGACCGGAGGCCGCAAAATCCAGCAGCGCGACAGGAGCACGTTCGCCCAGCGACATCGCTTCACCGTAGTAGCTGTCGAGGCTGGCGGTAGTCACCGCACAGTTCGCTACCGGGATCTGCCACGGGCCGACCATCTGGTCACGGGCAACCATACCGGTTACCGAACGGTCACCGATGGTGATCAGGAAGGTTTTTTCCGCCACGGTTGGCAGGTGCAGTACGCGATTCACGGCATCTGCAACAGTCATTCCCTCACGCACCAGCGCGTCACCTTTCACTTTCAGTGTGGTCACGTCACGGGTCATTTTCGGGGTTTTACCCAACAGCACGTCCAGCGGCATATCAATTGGCGTGTTGTCGAAATGGCTGTCAGCCAGCGACAGGTGCATCTCTTCGGTCGCTTCACCGATCACGGCGTACGGTGCGCGCTCACGTTTACACAGCGCATCAAACAGCGCCAGGCTATCCGGCGATACAGCCAGAACATAACGTTCCTGAGATTCGTTACACCACACTTCCAGGGGGCTCATGCCTGGCTCATCGTTAAGGATGTCACGCAGGTTGAAACGACCGCCACGTTCGCCGTCGCTCACCAGCTCCGGCATGGCGTTAGACAGACCGCCCGCGCCCACGTCATGGATAAACAGAATCGGGTTCTCTTCACCCAACTGCCAGCAGCGGTCAATCACTTCCTGGCAACGACGTTCCATTTCCGGGTTGTCGCGCTGTACTGAAGCGAAATCGAGATCCGCGTCAGACTGGCCTGAGGCCATTGAAGACGCCGCACCGCCACCCAGGCCGATGTTCATTGCCGGGCCACCCAGCACGATCAGCTTGGCACCAATGGTGATTTCACCTTTCTGCACGTGGTCGGCACGAATGTTACCGATACCGCCTGCCAGCATGATCGGTTTGTGGTAACCGCGCAGCTCTTCGCCGTTATGGCTGTTAACGCGTTCTTCGTAGGTACGGAAGTAACCCGTCAGCGCCGGACGACCAAATTCGTTGTTAAATGCCGCGCCACCCAGAGGGCCTTCGGTCATGATGTCCAGTGCCGTCACAATACGGTCCGGCTTACCGAAATCTTCTTCCCACGGCTGTTCAAAGCCCGGGATACGCAGGTTAGAAACAGAGAAGCCGACCAGACCCGCTTTCGGTTTAGCGCCACGCCCGGTTGCGCCTTCATCACGAATTTCGCCACCGGAACCGGTCGCCGCACCCGGCCACGGAGAAATCGCCGTTGGGTGGTTATGGGTTTCAACCTTCATCAGGATATGCGCATCTTCCTGATGGAAATCATAGCGGCCCTGTGGATCGGCGTAGAAGCGCCCTACCTGAGAACCTTCCATAACGGCCGCATTGTCTTTATACGCTGACAGCACATGGTCCGGGGTTTTCTCGAAGGTATTTTTGATCATCTTGAACAGCGATTTCGGCTGCGTTTTGCCATCAATCACCCAGTCGGCGTTGAAGATTTTATGACGGCAGTGCTCAGAGTTAGCCTGAGCAAACATATACAGCTCGATATCGTTCGGGTTGCGCCCGAGTTTTTCAAACGCCGCCTGCAGGTAGTCGATTTCGTCATCGGCCAGTGCCAGGCCCAGTTTGATATTGGCCTGAACCAGCGCGTTGCGGCCTTCACCCAGCAGGTCGACGCTTTGCAGCGGTGCAGGCTGATGATGAGCAAACAGCGCATCGGCCTGGCTCAGATCGGCAAAGACGGTTTCCATCATGCGGTCATGCAGCAGTGCAGCCAGCTCTGACCACTGCGCTTCGCTCAACTGCGGTGCCTTCACATAGAAGGCCAAGCCGCGCTCAAGACGCAGTACCTGAGGGAGATCGCAGTTGTGGGCGATGTCTGTCGCTTTCGAAGACCACGGCGAGATAGTGCCGGGACGCGGAGTGACCAGCAGCAGGCGGCCTTCCGGGGTATGTTCAGCCAGAGAGGGACCGTATTTCAGCAGACGCTGCAAACGGGATTTTTCATCCTCGCTCAGCGGCGCGCTGACATCGGCAAAATGGACGTACTCAGCGTAAATATCACTCACCGGCAGGTGAGCATCCTGAAAGCGGGTCAGCAGTTTGTTAATACGAAATGCCGACAGAGCGGGCGAACCACGCAGAATTTCCATCATTAAAGATCTCTCGTCTCGAAGCGCCGGGCGACGCTTCTTTGGGCGCAACAGGGGAAAACGGGCGGTATTATAGAGAATCCCCACCGGTTACGAAACCGTTTGCGCAGAATTAATCGCGATAAGGAATTGACTGAAAAACGCACAAAACAGGTGGATTTCAGTTGCGGAGCTGCGCGGAGTTGAGCAGAATGCCCCACGCTCAGGACCAATTATAGACAATAAATACTGCCATAGAAGACAGATACCTGAGAACCATCGAGAGATAACTATTTGAAACGCCTTAAATTTAATTATCTGCTGGTCGGGCTGATCACCGTGCTTCTTGCGCTGGCACTGTGGCCCTCGATACCGTGGTACGGCGGTTCGACCGACCGTATCGCACAGATAAAATCGCGGGGAGTGCTGCGTATCAGCACCATAAATTCTCCGCTGACTTACTACACAGTCAATCAATCCCCAGCGGGTATGGACTACGAGCTGGCGAAGCGCTTCGCCGATTATTTAGGGGTTAAGCTGGAAATCACCGTGCGTCCGAACCTGGGCGATCTGTTTGATGACCTCGAAGATGATAAAGCCGACATGCTGGCGGCAGGGTTAATTTACAATAATGAACGGCTGGCGCGTTTTCGTGCGGGTCCGTCTTACTATTCTGTTTCACAACAGCTGGTGTACCGTATCGGCGCACCACGGCCGAAAAATTTGGGCGATCTGAAGGGGCGCCTGACGGCGGCGTCAGGATCGGCTTATCTGTCGACCCTGCGTGAAATGAAAGCGCATCAGTACCCCGATCTTGACTGGGCGATCTCGACCGATCAAACGCCTCAGGGCCTGCTGGAAGCCGTGGCCGATGGCAAACTCGACTATACCGTGGGCGATTCCGTCACTATCGCGCTGATGCAGCGCATCCATCCACAGCTGGCAGTGGCTTTTGATATCACGGATGAAGAGCCGGTCACCTGGTATGTCCAGCGTGAACAGGATGACAGCATGAATGCCGCGCTACTCGACTTCTTTAATCAGATGGGCGAAGAAGGCGCAATGGCCCGTCTGGATGAGAAGTACCTGGGGCACGTCGGCACGTTCGATTATGTCGATACTCGCACCTTTCTGCGTGCCATTGACGGAACGCTGCCAGACTTCCAGCCACTTTTCGAGAAGTACGCGCAGGTTATTGACTGGCGTTTACTGGCAGCCATCTCTTACCAGGAGTCCCACTGGAACCCACAGGCCACATCCCCGACTGGCGTGCGTGGCCTGATGATGCTGACGCGCAATACTGCGGATAGCCTGAATGTCAGTGACAGGACCGATCCGGAACAGAGCATTCGTGGCGGCAGTGAGTATCTGGTGCGTATGATGGAAAAGGTACCGCCAACGATCCCTGAAGACGAACGCATCTGGTTTGCTCTGGCGGCGTATAACATGGGTTACGCCCATATGCTGGACGCGCGTAAACTGACGGATAAACAGAAGGGTAATCCGGATAGCTGGGCCGACGTGAAGATTCGCCTGCCGATGCTCAGCCAGAAACGCTATTACAGCCAGACCAGTTACGGCTATGCCCGCGGCCATGAAGCCTATGCCTATGTGGAAAATATCCGCAAATACCAGATAAGCCTTGTCGGCTATTTGCAGGATCAGGAAAGAAAGCTGGCACAACAGGCGGCAACGGAAGCCGAACTGGGTAACGGCTATCCAACGGTTGAAGCGAAAATCGCATTGAACTGATGACTCAGCTCAGACAGGCGGACCGAAAAAAGAAGGTCCGTCCCTACGGGCGCTGGGCCTTCTTTTCGGCACGCCGCTGGCGGAAAAATTCACTCAGCAGCGCAGCACACTCTTCAGCAAGGACCCCCTGCTCAATCTGCACCTGATGATTCATCCCCGGGTGTCGCAGCACATCAAGCAGCGAACCGGCTGCCCCGGTTTTTGCATCTCGCGCGCCAAAGACCAGACGTCCAATACGACCGTGTACCATCGCCCCCGCGCACATCACGCAGGGTTCCAGCGTGACGTACAGTGTGGTATCCAGCAGGCGGTAATTTTCAATGACTTTGCCGCCCTGACGTATTGCCATCATTTCGGCATGCGCCGTTGGATCATGGTGACCAATCGGGCGGTTCCAGCCTTCACCAATCACCCTTCCTTCATGCACCAGAACGGCACCCACCGGCACTTCGCCCTCGTCCCAGGCGCGCTGAGCCAGTTGAAGCGCGTGGCGCATCCAGAATTCATCGTTAATGTCGGTCACCTGAGTCTCCAGCAAAAAAAAGCGCGGCATTATAGCGTTAAATGTCGCGGAGAGACTATCCTGCCAGACGCTTATTCCAACTGTTGTAACTCACCTACAGGTGTCACTCGGAAACGATGCTGGCAGAAAAACAGCAGTGGGTTATCCTGCTTGCTGTCGCTGTAACCGCTGTAAAGTTGTAACGGTGTGCCAATTTGCTCTTCCAGCTGCGCGACCTTTTCATGGCCGAGGCAGCGCATCGAGAGTACCCGGCCACCATAAGCGCGTGACATCTGGCTGGCGATCAATTTGACGCGCGGCAAAAATGCGGAGTCAAAATAGACCTGTTCGACCAGCGGCTGCGGTGAACCGGTTATCAGCCAGACATCGGCATCTTCACTGCTGAGATAATCTGTCAGCCGCTGCTGCACTACGGGAAATGCGGTCACTCGCTGGCGGAACCAATGGGCAAACTGCTGCTCTCGTTCTGCCAGACGCGCTTCACTGCGGCCAAACGTAATCGACCATAGCAGCAGGCTCATCGGCCAGCGCGCCGCACGACCTTTAATCAGCAACCCAAGCCCTGTCACCGGCAGCAGTGGCACCACCAGCAATAAATTGAGCGGCTGACGCCACAATAGCCAGCGCATAAAAGTGCCAAACATATCCTGCTGGTGCAGGGTGCCATCAAGGTCAAAAAATACCACGCGTCGTTCCCGACTGGTTGTCAAACCTTACTCCTCAGGGTCATTGAAGCCCATAAACCAGGCAAACAGGAAACCACAGATAACTGCGGTCAACCAGCCTGCCAGATACATCATGACCTTACCGGCCACAATCGTCAGTGCCAGTGGCAGCCCGGAAAGGCCAAACGTAATCAACGTGGCGACCTTAGCATAGCTAATGACCGCTCCGCCAACGGCGCCGCCGAGGCAGGCGGCAATAAACGGGCGCCCCAGCGGCAGGGTGACACCAAAAATCAACGGTTCGCCAATCCCAAGAATACCTACCGGCAGTGCACCTTTGACCAGTTTTTTCAGCCTTGCGTTACGTGTTTTGAGTAGTACCGCCAGCGATGCGCCAATCTGCCCTACCCCGGCCATGGCCAGGATCGGCAGCAGCGCATTCGCACCGTGCGCCTGAACCAGTTCAACGTGGATCGGCACCAGTCCCTGATGCAAACCGGTCAGCACCAGTGGCAGAAAGGTTCCGGCCAACAAGGCACCGACCAGCACACCACCGCGGTCGATCGCCAGTGTCGCCCCATGGGCAATCGTATCAGAGATCATCCCACCGACAGGCTGTAACAGTACAATAGCCAGTGACGCAGTAATAAGTGTAGTCAGAAGTGGGTTGAGGATCAGCTCCAGCGATTCGGGCAGACGCTGGCGCAGACGTTTTTCAATCCAGCACATCAGTACCACCACCAGCAGAACCGCTATTACCCCACCGCGCCCCGGTTGTAGCGGCTCACCAAATAACGTGATCTGCGCCAGTGCGGGGCTGGAGAGAATGCCCGCCATCACGCCACCCAGCGCGGTGGAACCGCCAAAAACTTTGGCGGTATTCACCCCAACCAGAATATTCATTATCGTGAAAACGGCACTGCCGAAGATCGCGGCCAGACCGATCAGATTAGGGTACTGCGTAGCAATATTCCCCACGATATCCGGACGTTTGATGATATTGATCAGCCCGGTGATCAAACCGGAGGCAATAAATGCCGGGATCAGCGGGATAAACACATTCGCCAACTGACGTAATGCATCACTCAGCGGCGCACGATATTTCGCTTTCGCCTGTGCCTTGTTCTGCTGCACAGTGTCGCCCGCCGCGATAACGCCTGCGGGTGAGATGAGGTTGCGCATCGCGTCCGTCACTTTTGCTGCCGCTCCGGGACCTGCGATAAACTGGTGCTGACTTCCCTGCTTCACGTACCCTTTTATCCCCTCCAGCTGACGCAGGTTATCCAGCGCCAGTTTGCTCTCATCAATGACTTCAACGCGTACCCGCGTCATACAGTTTTCCAGTCGGGCAATATTGGCAGCTCCGCCAATGCCCTGTAACAGCGCCTGTGCCAGCCGGGTGGATTTGTCCATGAGGGATCCTTTTTCCGTTATTCGTTAGAAAGTGCCGCGCGTAAAAATCCTTTATGCTGTGTCAGCCGCTGCTTTGCCTGCTCGGCCGGGAGATCCGCCAGGATCATTAAAATGGCCGTCTTAACTTCGTAGTGCACCTGCAGCAAGGCTGTTTCGGCCTGTTCTGCATCGCAGCCCGTCGCCTCACACACCATACGCCGCGCACGATCGACCAGTTTGATATTGGTCGCCTGCATGTCCACCATCAGGTTCTGGTACACCTTACCGATTTTCACCATGGCGCCAGTAGAGAGCATATTCAACACCAGCTTCTGTGCAGTGCCGGACTTCAGGCGGGTTGAACCGGTCAGTGCCTCCGGCCCGACAACCGGTGAAATAGCAATCTCTGCTTCGTGTGCGATCGGTGAGTCCGGGTTACAGGAGATCGCCGCAGTGCGGCAGCCAAACTGCCGGGCATACCGCAACGCGCCAATGACGTAAGGCGTTCTGCCAGATGCGGCAATGCCCACCACCATGTCGTTCACCGTCAGATTCAGCGCCTGTAAATCGCTGATGCCCAACTGCTCGTTATCTTCCGCTCCTTCCACCGCCTTGAGTAACGCACCAGGGCCACCGGCAATCAGCCCCACAATAACGCCATGCGCCACCCCAAAGGTAGGAGGACATTCGGATGCGTCCAGCACGCCGAGACGGCCGCTGGTGCCCGCCCCCATATAAATCAGGCGGCCGCCCGCGGTGAGCGCAGCAGCGGCCGCATCCACCGCCATTGCAACCTGCGGTAATGTCAGGGCAACGGCCGCAGCAACGGTCGCATCCTGCTGATTAAATTTAGACACCATCTCAAGCGTTGACAGATTGTCGAGGTCGAATGTGTCCGGGTTACGCGTTTCTGATACCAGTGAACCGAGATTCATTATTTCTCCTTTTGAATTTTTAATTCGCACTTAAGTTATAATAAATGAATATTTTATTCTACGCGACGACACATTTTCCCGTTCTTAATCATGGAAACCATTAAATGTCGCGTTAGACTTAGCCTGCTGAATGTTATCATTACAGATAATTCAATATGATGGGCCTGATTTCGCAAGAGGAAAAATGATGAGTTCATTGCTGCGTATCCGTCAGCTTTATCCTAGCCTGGCGCTGAACGAACGTCGGTTAGCTGACTACCTGCTGTCGCAGCCTGACCGGGCACGCCACCTGAGTTCACAAAAGCTGGCGGATGAATCAGGCGTCAGTCAGTCAAGCGTGGTAAAATTTGCGCAAAAACTCGGCTATAAAGGGTTCCCTGCACTGAAGCTGGCGCTGAGTGAATCGCTGGCCGAGAAAGATGCGATTACCGTGCATAACCATATTCTCAGCGATGATGCGCTGAAGGTGGTTGGCGAAAAACTGTTCACCGAGAAAAGCTCTGCCATTCGCGCTACGCTGGATATTAACAGTGAAGAGATGCTGCTGGAGACATTGCGTCTGCTGAAGCAGGCAAGGCGTATTGTGCTGGTCGGGATTGGTGCTTCAGGTCTGGTGGCGAAAGATTTTTCCTGGAAGCTAATGAAGATTGGCATCAGTGCCGTGGCCGAGCAGGATATGCATGCACTGCTGTCCAGCGTGCAGGCACTAGATGTGGGTGATGTGCTACTGGCTATCTCCTATACCGGTGAACGTCGCGAAATCAACCTCGCAGCACAGGAAGCACAGCGCATTGGTGCCACCGTGCTGGCCTTTACAGGCTTTACACCGAATACACTGCAACAGTCGGCCAGCCACTGTCTGTATACCGTTGCAGAAGAGCAGACAACACGCAGCGCCGCCATCTCGTCAACCACTGCGCAGTTGGCGCTGACAGACCTGCTGTTTATGGCGCTGATTCAGCGCGATCCAGAACGTGCTTCCAGTCATATTCGCCACAGTGAAGCGCTGGTGAAAAAGCTGGTTTGAGCCTGGAGTGCGCGTATAATACCCGCGCACTTTATCCTGTTAATGACTTGAGAGAATTATGGCACTGCTGATCACCAAAAAATGTATCAATTGCGATATGTGTGAACCGGAGTGCCCTAACGAAGCGATCTCAATGGGGGATGAATTCTACGAGATCGATACCGATCGCTGTACGGAGTGCATCGGCCATTACGACTCCCCCACCTGCCAGCAGGTGTGCCCGATTGATCATACGATTATCGTTGATCCGCTGCATATCGAGAGTCATGACCGACTGTGGGAAAAGTTCGTGGTGCTGCATCCTGCGGGCTAGCTCTCAATAATTACCGTCGCACAGGCATAGTGTCGTTCATCAGCCAGCGTAACGTGCACGTGCGCCACCCCCAGCTTCTTCGCCACTTCTTCAGCATGCTGGAAAAAACGCAGTCCGGGTTTACCCAGCTCGTCGTTATAGACTTCAAACTGATTAAACGCCAGGCCACCACGGATCCCGGTGCCAAAGGCTTTGGCTGCCGCTTCTTTTACCGCGAAACGCTTGGCGAGAAAACGCACCGGCTGCTGGTGTGCCTGGTACTGTGCCCACTCATTATCACTCAGCACACGCTTTGCCAGGCGGTCGCCGGACCGGGAGATCACCCCTTCAATGCGGGCGATCTCGACAATATCTGTACCCAGACCCAGGATTGCCATTAACGACGTGCTTCACGCATCAGCAGTTTCATCTCTTTCACTGCCTCAGCCAGACCGCTAAATACAGCACGCCCAATAATGGCATGCCCGATGTTCAGCTCGTGCATTTCTGGCAGAACGGCGATCGGTTGCACGTTGTGGTACGTCAGGCCGTGTCCGGCATTGACCTTCAGGCCTTTCCCGGCGGCATAGGTGGCAGCTTCAGCAATGCGCGCCAGCTCAGCATCGCGTGCCGTGCCTTCTTCGGCTTCAGCGTAAGCACCGGTGTGGATCTCGATATAAGGTGCACCGGCAGCAACAGCGGCATCAATCTGGCGATGGTCAGCATCGATAAACAGTGATACCAGGATGCCGGCATCATTCAGCCGTTTTACCGCCGCCGTCACTTTGTCCTGCTGTCCGGCCACATCCAGCCCACCTTCGGTCGTCACTTCTTCGCGCTTCTCAGGGACCAGACAACAGAAGTGCGGCAGGATGTCACAGGCAATGTCCACCATTTCATCCGTAACGGCCATTTCCAGGTTCATGCGTGTCTGGATGGTCTGACGCAGGATGCGCACATCGCGATCGGTGATATGACGGCGGTCTTCACGCAGATGCACGGTAATACCGTCTGCTCCTGCCTGCTCAGAGACAAATGCCGCCTGTACCGGATCCGGATAATGCGTACCACGTGCATTACGTACGGTAGCAACATGATCGATATTAACGCCCAACAACAGCTCTGCCATGATAGTCCTCTGAAGATCGCGAAAGGTTTTAGGGAGTGTACAACGTTCACGGCACGCAGGGATATTACCCGTGGCTATTCATCACCAGGAAGGGCTGCATCTGGTCGTTTTCTCGGCAAAAACTGGCGAAACAGTTCCGTGCTCTTTAGCGGTTTGCCCCCCAGATAAGGTTTAAGGGCAATGCGGGTAAAACGTTTGGCTGCGCGCAGGGTGTCTGCATCCGGGAATTCGCGCAGATACAGTGCGCGTAAATGGCGACCGGTAAAACTGCGATGCCCGACCACAAGACTGGCAATAAACCCCTTCTCTTCACGATAACTGTACGTCATGCCATCGGCGACTTCTTCGCCGCTGCCTGCGCAGTGAAGAAAATCGACGCCATAACCAAGATGACCCAGCATAGCCAGTTCAAAACGCCTGAGTGCAGGTTCGGGTGACCCGGCGTCAGCCGCCAGCGCCTGAATACAGTGCAGGTAGTCGAAGAAAAGCTCGCTAAAGGGGGTTTCATCTTCCAGCACGCGCGAAAGAAGTTCATTGACGTAGAGGCCGCAGTAGAGCGTTGTACCGCTGAGAGGAAGCGCCAGCGACACAGGTTCAGCGCCGCGCAGGGTTTTCACCTCGCCACGGCCGCCCCAGCGTACCAGCAGCGGCGTGAAGGGTTGCAACGCGCCCTTCAGACTGGAGCGCTTGGAACGGGCGCCTTTAGCCAGCACCCGTACCCTGCCATGCTGTTCAGAAAACAGGTCAAGCAGCAGGCTGGTTTCGCTCCAGGGACGTCCATGCAGGACAAATGCGCGTTGCCAGCCATCCATCAGTATCAGAGGTCGTCGGTGTAGCCCAGGCTGCGTAAGGCGCGTTCATCATCCGCCCAGCCGGACTTCACTTTCACCCACAGTTCGAGGTGAACTTTCGCCTCAAACATCTCTTCCATATCACGGCGAGCTTCCGTACCGATGACTTTTATTTTGGCGCCTTTGTTACCGATCACCATCTTCTTCTGGCCTTCACGTTCGACCAGAATCAGACCATTGATCGTCAGACCACCACGCTCGTTCGTCAGGAACTGTTCGATCTCAACCGTGACGGAGTACGGCAGTTCGGCACCGAGGAAGCGCATCAGTTTTTCACGGATAATTTCAGACGCCATAAAGCGCTGGGAACGATCGGTGATGTAGTCTTCCGGGAAGTGATGCTCCGCTTCCGGCAGGCGCTTACGGACGATACTGGCGATAGTATCAACATTAGTGCCTTTTTCGGCTGAGATCGGCACCACATCCATAAAGTTCATCTGCTGACCCAGGAATTGCAGGTGTGGCAGTAGAATACTTTTGTCTGTGAGGTTGTCGACCTTGTTGATCGCTAACAGCACCGGTACTTTGCCGTCTTTCAGCTTATTCAGTACCATCTCATCGTCGGCAGTCCACTTGGTCCCTTCAACAACGAAGATCACAATTTCAACATCACCGATCGAGCTGCTGGCAGCACGGTTCATCAGGCGGTTGATCGCCCGTTTTTCTTCCATATGCAGGCCCGGGGTATCGACATAGATCGCCTGATAATCCCCTTCGGTATGGATGCCCATAATGCGGTGACGCGTGGTTTGCGGCTTACGCGAGGTGATGGAAATCTTCTGCCCCAATAACTGGTTCAGTAAGGTAGATTTACCAACGTTCGGACGGCCTACAATAGCAATAAAGCCGCAATGGGTAGTTTGTTCGCTCATTCAATTCCCAGCTTAATCAGCGCCTGTTCGGCTGCTGCCTGCTCAGCTTTGCGACGGCTGGATCCGGTTCCCACAACCGGTTCTGCCATGCCGCTTACCTGACAGTGAATAGTAAATTCCTGATCGTGCGCTTCGCCCCGCACCTGTACCACCAGATAGGATGGTAACGGCAGATGACGACCCTGCAAGAACTCCTGCAGACGCGTTTTTGGATCCTTCTGTTTATCGCCCGGGCTGATCTCATCAAGACGGCTGGCGTACCAGCTCAGGATGAGTTGTTCCACCGACTGAATGTCGCTGTCGAGGAATACCCCGCCAATCAGCGCTTCTACGGTGTCAGCCAGAATCGATTCACGGCGGTAGCCGCCGCTTTTCAGTTCACCCGGCCCAAGGCGCAGACACTCGCCAAGGTCAAATTCCCGTGCCATCTCTGCCAGCGTGTTGCCGCGAACCAGCGTGGCACGCATACGGCTCATGTCACCTTCATCCACGCGCGGGAAGCGCTGATAAAGGGCATTAGCAATCACGTAGCTCAGAATAGAGTCGCCCAGGAATTCCAGTCTTTCGTTGTGTTTACTGCTGGCACTACGGTGAGTCAGCGCCTGCTGTAACAATTCCTGATGGGTAAAAGTGTAGCCCAGCTTTCGTTGAAGCTTGTTAATTACGATGGGGTTCATGCGTTACCAATTTCTTAATGCGTCAATTATCCTGCACACGGAACAGGGCTGAGCCTGAACACCAACACGATCTGTTTCGTGTGCAGTGGCCTGCCAAACCTGGCAGACCACCCTTTGCTAATGTCGCCCGCAGGCGATCATTAATGAATGCCGCCGATACGACTCAGGCGAACGCCGGTTGGCCATTGGCCTTCCTGCTTATCAAAGCTCATCCAGATTGCGGTCGCTTTACCCACCAGATTACGCTCAGGAACAAAGCCCCAGTAACGGCTGTCAGCACTGTTATCACGGTTATCGCCCATCATAAAGTACATGCCTTCAGGCACGACCCAGGTGGACTGCGGCTGACCTGCCTGCTGGTAGTAAGAGCCTGGCTGGCTCGGTGCCTGTGCAATCAGTAAAATACGGTGAGTGACATCCCCCAGCGTCTCGTTGCGGGTGGCTAAACGCACGCCACCCTGCATCGTTTCACCTTTCGGCTTCTGGAAGAACCCGTTGCCCAGTTCATTACCACTGAAACCGCTGAAGGTCTGAATGAAGTCACTCTCTTCAACATCCGAGTAAGTGACGGGCAGCGCAGTAGATGTCTGCTGAATCGACACGGTTTTGCTCAGCGGATCGTAAGTCACCCGATCGCCCGGCAACCCGATGACACGCTTGATGTAATCCATGCTGGGATCTTTCGGGTATTTGAACACCGCGATATCGCCACGCTTCGGATGACCCGTTTCGATCAGCGTCGTCTGGGTAATCGGATCTTTAATGCCGTAGGCATATTTCTCCACCAGGATAAAATCACCGATTAACAGCGTCGGCATCATTGAACCTGACGGGATCTGGAACGGCTCATAAATAAACGAACGCACCACAAACACCACGAACAGCACCGGGAAAACCGAAGCCGTTGTTTCTACCCAACCTGGCTGTTTGTCTGCCTTGGTGGCTTCGATACCTTGTGCCTGCGCGGCAGCACGTTTCGCACGCCGGGCCGGTGCCCATTTATATTTGTCGATACACCAGACAATGCCGGTAATCAGCGTTGCTATCGCCAAAATCAGGGCGAACATATTAGCCATTCCAGTTCCCTCGAAGCCCGAAGCCGGGCTTATTTACTGTCTTTACCCACGTGGAGGATGGCAAGGAACGCTTCCTGCGGTAACTCAACGTTACCGACCTGTTTCATGCGTTTCTTACCGTCTTTCTGTTTCTGCAGCAGCTTTTTCTTACGGCTGACGTCACCGCCATAACATTTGGCAAGGACGTTTTTGCGCAACTGTTTAACCGTAGAACGGGCGATAATGTGGTTACCAATCGCCGCCTGAATCGCAATATCAAACTGCTGACGCGGGATTAATTCTTTCATCTTCTCAACCAGATCACGGCCACGGTACGGCGCGTTATCATTGTGCGTAATCAGCGCCAGCGCATCCACGCGCTCGGAGTTGATCAACACATCTACGCGCACCATGTTCGATGCCTGGAAACGTTTGAAGTTGTAATCCAGTGACGCATAACCGCGAGAGGTGGATTTCAGACGGTCGAAGAAATCGAGCACCACTTCCGCCATCGGAATTTCATACGTCAGCGCAACCTGATTACCGTGGTAAACCATGTTGGTCTGCACGCCACGCTTCTCAATACACAGCGTGATCACGTTACCGAGGAACTCCTGCGGCAACAGCATATGACACTCTGCAATCGGCTCACGCAATTCTTCGATGTTGTTCAGCGGTGGCAGTTTGCCCGGGCTATCAACGTAAATGGTCTGATTGTCCGTTGTGACGACTTCATAAACCACCGTCGGCGCGGTAGTGATCAGCTCAAGGTCGTATTCACGCTCCAGACGTTCCTGGATGATCTCCATGTGCAGCAAACCAAGGAAGCCACAGCGGAAACCAAAGCCCAGCGCGGTAGAGCTTTCTGGTTCATAGAACAGAGACGCATCGTTCAGGCTCAGTTTACCGAGCGCATCGCGGAAGGCTTCATAATCATCAGAGCTGATCGGGAACAGACCGGCATAAACCTGAGGTTTAACCTTTTTGAAACCAGGCAGTGCTTTGTCTGCCGGGTGACGAGCCAGCGTCAGGGTATCCCCTACTGGTGCGCCGAGGATGTCTTTGATCGCACAGACCAACCAGCCGACTTCGCCGCAGTTCAGGACATCGGTATCAACGCGTTTCGGGGTGAAGATGCCCAGACGGTCAGCATTGTACGTCTGACCGGTGCTCATCACCTTAATTTTTTCGCCTTTGCGCATGGTGCCGTTTTTAATACGCACCAGAGAGACGACGCCAAGGTAGTTGTCGAACCAGGAGTCAATAATCAACGCCTGCAGCGGGCCATCCGGGTCACCCTGTGGTGGCGGGATATCACGGACCAGACGTTCAAGCACGTCAGGCACACCAATACCCGTTTTTGCCGAGCAGCGCACGGCATCGGTGGCATCAATGCCGACGATGTCTTCAATTTCCTGGGCAACACGATCGGGATCGGCAGCAGGTAAATCGATCTTATTCAATACAGGTACGACTTCCAGTTCCATTTCCATTGCGGTGTAGCAGTTTGCCAGGGTCTGGGCTTCTACGCCTTGCCCGGCATCTACCACCAGCAATGCACCTTCGCAGGCGGCCAGAGAGCGTGAAACTTCATACGAGAAGTCTACGTGACCTGGGGTGTCGATAAAATTGAGCTGGTAAGTTTTACCATCTGGCGAATGGTAATCGAGGGTAACGCTTTGCGCTTTAATGGTAATACCGCGCTCGCGTTCCAAATCCATAGAATCCAGAACCTGCGCAGCCATTTCACGTTCAGACAATCCACCACAAATCTGGATCAGACGGTCAGAAAGCGTTGATTTGCCATGGTCGATGTGGGCGATGATAGAAAAGTTTCTTATGTGCTTCATTATTGAGATTTTTCTGCCTTACAAATTCTGGAACTCTCGCGATGCGAAGTCAGGAGAGCGTGATATCACAGGCGAACACTGGCCCGAAAGGCAGCATTCTACACTACATATCAAAGGGGTGGAATCTTCACGGTCAGGCAAAAACGCATGCATGACCATATCGAACGGGAAACAGGGAAGATGACGAGGTGAAATAAGGCGGTTGGCGAGGGAATACAGCCAACCGTCTTTTCGCGGGTCAGGCATCGGTACTGACGTGAATAGCGTCAGGTGGCAATGCCACGCTGAGGATCACCGGCTGGAAAGAGGCAGAACGGCCCAATATTCCGGAGATACCTTTTGCAATAATAAACCCGCCCACGCCGCCCAGCAGCGCACCGCAGGCAGCCGCCAGATCGCTGTGAAACAACATCTGAAACACACCGGCCAGGACAAAAAGCCCGATCAGCGGGGTCATGTAAACCAGAAACGCCGAGCTGAGCAGGCTGGTTTCAGCAATGCCCAGTTCGATACGCTGGCCGGGGGTAAGCGGCTGCGCACTGGCGATTTTCATCACATGCGCGTTCTTCGGCCCGAGCTTATCCAGCATGTGACTGCCGCAGCCTTTGCGTGCCGAGCAGCTGCTACAGGATGTTTTGATTTCGGAGTGCAGCGTGGCAATACCATTCTGCCACGACACTACCGTTGCCCATTCTCTCATCATGGCGCGGCCCCTAAAGTGACACTATCAGCAATACGTTTAGCGGTAGCCGGTGGCAGTTCACCCACTACCGTGATCTCCGCATTATTACGCACTTCAGTTTGGACCGTACGACGACCAGTGCGCAATTGCTGTGGCGAACTGGTTTTATCGGCAAGCGTCACGTTAATGGAGAAGCTAAACAGGCCATCAGTAAAGAGGATGGTTTCAACCGGACGGTCAAGTGAGGGAAGCTGACGGCGGCTTTTCGCCACTTCCTTCATCCCTGCTGGCAGCCAACCCGCTTTCCAGTTAAATGTCACGGCATTTGACGTAGGGACAGATAACACCGGAGGAAGCTTGGCGCTTTCCAACCCCTGCATGATATTGCGAACGCCGTCATCCACCGCGAAACTGACCACCCGATACTGTTCGAGTGTCTCGCCATCACGATCGAGGAGATCAACCCGCAAAGGCAGTTTCGTTTCGCTGTCCAACCAGACGATATAACTGTAACGAGTGCCATCACGAGGGACGATGCGAATCACTTCACACAGCTGATCGGCAATACGCGTGCGTCCAACGGAAACAAAATCGTAGGTTTCAGCCAGACGGTCGAAATCTGCATACACCAGCGCAGGCAGCGAATCGACAATATGATCCCCCGTCATGGTGAACGGCTCAAGGCCCGATTCAAAATAGCTGACCTCATTGCCACGCTGGATAATCTCGCGGCGCGGGCCATCCATCTGAAGCAACTGCGCATAGCTTTTGTTGTTGATGATGGAATGACGGTAGCGTAGTGACTCGATGCCCAGTCGCGATACGTTGATATAGGCGAGTTCATAGCTGAGAGACTGACTGGCCTGTTCCATCTGATGTAACAACGCCCCGGAGGGCGTTGACGCGGCCGGGGCGACAGAGGAGTAAATCAGGCAGCCAGCGATAAAACTGGCGGCGCACCAAAACGGCTTCATTGCTGCGGTTGCATTCCTAACGACTGAGTACCTGGAACCTGAGCAGCAGCCTGTTGATCAGGGCTTTGCTCAAACTGTAACTGCTCAGCATGCAGACGACGTTGCAGTTCGTAATCCTGCAATAGCGCGTTAACGCGGCGACGTTGATCCTGCACCTGCTGATTCGCATTAAGCTGCGTACTGGCGTTGTCCGCTGGCACACCGAGGCTGACCGGAGAGGCTTGCCCCATCATCGGCAACGTATTGAATACCGGAGAATCTGGGGACTGGACATCAGCCGGTTTGTTGTACTGCTGCACACCGACGATCACCGCCAGTGAAACGCAGGCAGCCAGGCCCACCTGAGTAATCTGAGCCGCCCATGGACGCAGTTTCGCCCAAAATGGCATGGCTGCGACCTGTGCCGGCACAGGCTGTTCTTCCGGAATCAGATGCGTAATATTTTTTGCTGGCTCATTCTCAATCGCTGCCATCACACGGGCAGAAATATCAAAATCAAGCAGTTGTGGGACATCGCCGCGCAGTGTGTCGCGAATCAGATGATAGCTTTCCCAGTCTTTTTGCAGCACAACGTCTTTAGACAACGCAGACATCAATTCATTGTCCAGCGTTTCACCGTCCATAAGAGCGGAAAGTTGTTCTTTCTGCATGCCTCAATACCCTTCCTGTGTCGCTATCGCTAGCGTTGGATAAGCGGTTGAATTTTATTATCAATAGCTTCACGGGCGCGGAAAATACGTGAACGAACCGTACCGACCGGGCAATCCATGATCACAGCTATCTCTTCGTAGCTCAGGCCATCGAGTTCACGTAAGGTGATTGCCATACGCAAGTCTTCGGGTAACATCTCGATGGTACGAAAAACTATCTGTCTCAATTCTTCCGACAACATTAAGTTCTCAGGGTTCGAAATTTCTTTCAGCGCTCCCGCACTTTCAAAATTCTCGGCGTCGATAGCGTCCACATCGCTCGATGGTGGACGACGTCCCTGAGCAACCAGGTAATTTTTGGCCGTATTGACGGCAATCCGGTAGAGCCAGGTATAAAAAGCACTGTCGCCCCGAAAAGATTCCAGCGCACGATAGGCTTTAATAAACGACTCTTGCACTACATCAGGCACATCCCCTGACGGCACATAGCGGGAAACCAGACTGGCCACTTTATGCTGATAGCGAACTACCAGTAAGTTAAATGACTTCTGATCTCCCTTCTGCACTCGTTCAACGAGGACCTGATCCGTTAGCTGCTCGCTCATCCGAGGTAAGATCTCCCCAAACTTGTCTCCACGCGTAATCGCACTTCCAGCAATAACTCAATCATTATGAACAAGCATCCAGTCTGAGTCGCATTCATCGGAAAAGTTCCATTACGCCATTATATTTGTTGTGCCATCAGGGGACATCGACAAACCAGCACGCGTTTTTATGCATTCTCGCTGACCTGTGGGCCACTGCCTCTCTCTCACTCCCGGAACATCATCGCTCAGGAGCCTGATGACGCCCGCAGAGTAACGCAAGAAGCCAGTTTTTTCACCTTATAATCACGTCAACACGTGACAGTTCGCCAGAGTAAAGCCTGCCTGGTGCATTTACGTGATGTCACCAACGCCGTGAGGCTTGTTCAATTTTTGATTTAGCTCCCACTGTGGAGAGGGGCCAATAAAAAGCCTTTTTGCCTGGATAAGTGAGTGCTATGCTCAACAAACAATCTGTTTAGTAAATTAAACAACATGACTCTTTCTTCCGATTACAGCTGTGATGTGTTGATTATTGGTAGTGGCGCGGCGGGCTTATCACTGGCATTACGCCTGGCAGAGAAACATCAGGTCACCGTACTGAGTAAAGGTCCGGTCAGTGAAGGCTCAACGTTTTATGCCCAGGGCGGGATTGCCGCCGTGTTTGATGAAACAGACAGCATTGAGTCGCACGTTGAAGATACGCTGATTGCAGGGGGCGGCCTGTGCGATCGCGAGGCCGTCTCGTTTATCGCCAGTAATGCACGCCATTGTGTGCAGTGGTTGATTGATAACGGCATGCTGTTCGATAAAGAAACCCCGGTGGACAGCGAAGAACGCTATCACCTGACGCGTGAAGGCGGTCACAGCCATCGTCGCATTCTGCACAGCGCGGATGCCACCGGGAAAGCCGTGGAAAACACGCTGGTCAGCCAGGCGTTAAGTCACCCAAACATTACCCTGATTGAGCGCGGTAATGCTGTTGACCTGATCGTCTCCGATAAAATCGGCCTGCCTGGCGAGCGCCGCGTGGTGGGCGCTTACATCTGGAACCGTCAACGAGAAGCCGTAGAAACCTGCCGTGCACGTGCCGTGGTACTGGCCACCGGGGGGGCAGCAAAAGTCTATCAGTACACCACCAACCCAGATGTGGCCTCCGGGGACGGTATTGCGATGGCATGGCGCGCGGGCTGTCGGGTCGCTAATCTCGAATTCAACCAGTTCCATCCGACCTGCCTGTTCCACCCGGATGCACGTAACTTCTTGCTGACCGAGGCACTGCGTGGAGAAGGCGCGGTGTTAAAACGCCCGGATGGCAGCCGATTTATGCCCGACTTCGATGAACGAGGCGAACTGGCGCCACGCGATATTGTGGCACGCGCCATTGACCACGAAATGAAACGCCTTGGCGCTGACTGCATGTACCTGGATATCAGCCACCAGCCGCCGGAGTTCGTGC
Organism: Erwinia sp. 1181_3; assembly: GCF_052824965.1. Taxonomy (NCBI): domain Bacteria; kingdom Pseudomonadati; phylum Pseudomonadota; class Gammaproteobacteria; order Enterobacterales; family Erwiniaceae; genus Erwinia; species Erwinia sp. 1181_3. The sequence goes on along the minus strand of NZ_VTDE01000008.1, from coordinate 33,877 downwards.
GCGCGCACTTCCCGATGATCTACGAGAAACTGCTGACACTGGGCATTGATCTCACCACACAGCCGATCCCGATTGTTCCGGCAGCGCACTACACCTGCGGCGGTGTCATGGTCGACCAGCAAGGGCGTACCGACCTTAACGGACTTTATGCTATTGGAGAGGTCAGTTATACCGGGCTGCATGGCGCCAACCGCCTGGCATCGAACTCGCTGCTGGAGTGCCTGGTGTACGGTTGGTCTGCGGCAGAAGACATCAATCAGCGCCTGCCTGCTGTTGAGAGGGTCGAGGGCCTGCCCGCGTGGGATGAAAGCCGCGTGGATGATTCCGATGAGCGCGTGGTCATCCAGCACAACTGGCATGAACTGCGGTTATTTATGTGGGACTACATGGGGATTGTACGCACCACGAAACGGCTGGAGCGCGCGCTGCGCCGCATCACGACGCTACAACAGGAAATTGACGAGTATTACGCCCATTTTCGCATTTCCAACAACCTGCTGGAGCTGCGTAACCTGGTGCAGGTCGCTGAGCTGATGGTACGCTGTGCAATGGCACGTAAAGAGAGCCGGGGCCTGCATTACACCCTCGACTATCCGGAAGCCCTGGGCGAGGCGTTACCAACGATTCTGGCGCCCTGATTAGCGGAACAGATAGAAATCGCGGGTCAGGCTGCAGTGAGCATCGGAATACTGATGGTCCGGCCCGCGTATCGTCATGCGATCCAGTAATTGCTCGCCCGGCTTGGGTGATAACGCCAGCAGCACCCGATTGGGCGGCCGGGTATCATTATCGGCAACATCAGTGCGAAAACGCAGATGCCAGCCGCGCTGTAAAGCCAACTCAACCAACTTACTTCCCGCCGACTCCGGCAGGATCACACAGAAGAAGCCCTCTTCCGCGATCAAGTTTTCCGCGCACACCAACAGCACATCATGCGTCAGATCGGTGGTATAGCGCGCCGAAGCCCGCTCAGGCGATGCACATTCCGACCCCGGTGAAAAATAAGGGGGGTTACTGACGATAAGCGAATAACGCTGATCGCAGCGCTGAGACCATTCGACAATATCGGCCTGGTGCACATGCACTCTTCCCGACCAGGGCGAGGCCGCCACATTTTCCTGCGCCTGCGCGGCCGCCATTTCATCCAGTTCAACGGCATCAATGTTCACTGACTCTGCCGTTCTCTGCGCCATCATCAACGCGATCAAGCCGCTGCCCGTGCCGATATCCAGCACTCGCTGTACATTCGCGACAGGGGTCCATGCACCGAGCAGCACACCATCGGTGCCGACTTTCATGGCACAGCGATCGTGGGCGACAAAAAACTGTTTGAAGGTGAATCCGTTGGCGCGGAGAATGGCTTTCTGTTGTGACATTTGACTGACCTGAAAGGGAAACGGCGCTAGCATAGGACAAACTGTGACGAAGGAAAAGTCATTAACTCCACACAAACAGATGAAGATCGTGTTCAATCTGTCTATAATCAGCGCCCCAAACTGAGGTAGACCATGACTGTAACCACTTTTTCCGAACTCGAACTAGACGAGAGCCTACTGCAAGCCCTGCAGGAGAAAGGCTACACGCGTCCTACTGCCATACAGGCAGAAGCTATTCCGGCAGCACTGGAGGGTCGCGACGTTCTGGGTTCGGCACCAACCGGTACAGGCAAGACTGCGGCCTACCTGCTGCCCGCATTACAGCATCTGCTCGACTTCCCGCGTAAGAAGTCTGGCCCGCCACGCATTTTAATCCTGACCCCAACGCGCGAACTGGCGATGCAGGTTGCAGACCAGGCGCGTGAAATGGCCAAACATACGCATCTGGATATTGCCACTATCACGGGTGGCGTTGCGTTTATGAACCATGCCGAAGTGTTCAGTGAAAACCAGGACATCGTGGTAGCGACTACCGGGCGTCTGCTGCAATACATTAAAGAAGAGAATTTTGACTGCCGTGCAGTTGAAACGCTGGTTCTCGATGAAGCCGACCGCATGCTGGATATGGGCTTTGCTCAGGATATCGAAACCATTGCGGCTGAAACCCGCTGGCGTAAGCAGACTTTGCTGTTCTCCGCCACGCTGGAAGGCGAAGCGATCAAAGATTTCGCCGAGCGCATTCTGAACGAGCCGATTGAAATTGAAGCCGACCCGGCGCGCCGTGAGCGTAAGAAAATCCAGCAGTGGTACTACCGCGCGGATGATATCAAACACAAAACTGCGCTGCTGATCCACCTGATGAAACAGCCGGAAGTGACCCGTTCAGTGGTCTTCGTGCGTAAACGTGAGCGTGTGCACGAGCTGTGTGGCTGGCTGCGTGAAGCAGGCATTAACACCAGCTATCTGGAAGGGGAACTGGTTCAGGCGAAGCGCAACGAAGCGATTAAACGTGTGGCTGAAGGTCGTGTAAACGTCCTGGTCGCAACCGATATTGCTGCACGCGGCATCGACATCGACGATGTCAGCCACGTGTTTAACTTCGATATGCCAGTGACCGCCGACACCTACCTGCACCGCATTGGCCGTACCGGCCGTGCAGGCAAAAAAGGTATCGCTATTTCACTGGTTGAAGCGCACGACAACATGCTGCTGGGCAGAATCATTCGTTACATCAAGGAGCCGCTGAAAGCGCGCACCGTTGATGAACTGCGCCCGGTCACGCGCGCACCCAGCGAAAAGCTGCAAGGCAAACCCTCGAAGAAAGTGTTAGCCAAGCGCAAGCAGTTAAAAGATAAAGAGAAGCAGGAAGAGAAGCCGCGCGTTAAAGAGCGTCATCGCGATGCCAAAAATGTGGGTAAACGTCGTAAGCCAACAGCAGCAAAAACTGACAGTGCTGAATAATCACACTGCATGACAAAAAACCGCCTTATTGGGGCGGTTTTTTATTGCCTGAAATTGACAGAAACAGGGGTCAGAGCAAGAAAACTCACGTTCTAATACAAATGAATAATTTTCGTTAGATCCCCGGCCTGTTAAAAACAGATTCTGCACAATGTAATCATGATGTTAATAAAAAAGGACCGAAGGTGTATTTTTCACCCCCGGCCCTTTTATCGTACCCCGTTCAGGCTTACAGGCTTTCAGTAAAGGTACGGGTAATCACATCTCGCTGCTGTTCTGGCGTCAATGAGTTAAAACGCACGGCATAGCCCGAAACACGGATAGTCAGCTGTGGGTATTTTTCCGGGTTTTTTACGGCTTCTTCCAGCGTTTCACGGCTCAGGACGTTCACGTTCAGATGCTGGCCGCCTTCCACGCGCACCTGCGGTTTCATTTCCAGTGGAATTTCACGATATTCGATCTGGCCAAGCTCGCTGACTGGCACGATCTGATCTTCGCTATAACCTGCTTTGGCACAAACGCAACGCGCTTCCGCTTTATCACTGTCCAGCAGCCAGAATGAATTCAGTAATGCACTGTTGGATGCTTGAGTAATTTGAATTCCGGTAATCATGTGAGTCGCCTCCCAGGCAATACGGCGCTGCTCTCATTTCCAGCGCCAGGTTGATGAAAAAAACCGTGATCTTCTGGGATCTGTATACCAGCACCAGAATGGTGTCTCCTTGATACAAATCAACCTGCGAGGAGGAATTTAAAGCCTGAAAACAGCAACTTTCTGTTTTATATCAATTTTATCAAATCAAAAAATTCTTCTTTTTTTGCAAATTTTCAACTTTATTTTAAGTATTACCTTGTGGCAAAGCGCGATAAGCTACGCACTTTGATGATGAGAAGGAGACGGTAATGGTCAATACCATGACCTGGCACGACGTGCTGGCCGAGGAAAAAGAGAAGCCTTATTTCAGGGAAACACTGGCAAAAGTCGCGGCAGAGCGCGCAGCCGGTAAGACCGTCTATCCACCGCATAAAGACGTTTTTAACGCATTTCGTCTCACTGAACTGGGCGAAGTGAAAGTGGTGATTTTAGGTCAGGACCCCTACCACGGTCCGAATCAGGCACATGGGCTGGCGTTCTCCGTTCTGCCTGGTGTTGCGGTGCCCCCTTCACTGGTGAATATGTATAAAGAACTGGTCACGGATATTCCTGGTTTTGAGCGACCAAAACACGGCTTTCTCGAAAGCTGGGCACGTCAGGGCGTGATGCTGCTCAACACCGTACTAACCGTGGAAGCGGGCCAGGCACATTCACATGCTAAATTCGGCTGGGAAACCTTTACGGATAATGTGATTGCGGCCATTAATCAGCATCGTGAGGGCGTGATATTTCTGCTGTGGGGCTCTCACGCGCAGAAAAAGGGCGCGATTATTGACCGTAACCGCCATCACGTACTACAAGCCCCCCACCCTTCCCCGCTCTCTGCGCATCGCGGTTTCTTCGGCTCTGCCCATTTTTCGAAAACCAATCAGTGGCTCAGTGAGCACGGCGAAACCCCCATTGACTGGGTTCCGCACTTACCTTCCGAGTAAGCTCGATTATCAGGGGGTATCAACCCCCTGCCAGGCACGGGCATCCCGTTCATTTACATTCCCACACGTAATAATGCGATTTTCGTCACAATTTTTTATCAAGATTTCCCTCTCCCTGCCGATCTGATCGGCTTCAGGGTGCATATTCATGCGCCCAAGATTGGCTGGTCCATTCAGGGGAGAAGAACGGATGTTATCCATGAAGAATATGAAAGTAGGTGTCCGTCTGGGCGCCGCCTTCGGCCTGGTGATACTGTTATTGATTATCGTTAGTGCCACAGCAACACTCAAAATTGGCAACATTAATCAGGCGGTAGACAGTATCGTCAGCGATCGTTATATCAAAGTCCGGCTGGCATTTGATGTACGCGATGGCGTCAACGAACAGATTAAATATTTGCGCGGTATGGTTCTGGATATTGCCCGTCCGGACAGTAACGTCAAACGGTTTAAGCAGCTCGATGGCGCGACGCAGAAAACCAATGCGGCGATTGAAAAAATCGCACAGTTGCAAAGCACTGAGATGGGGATTAAAAAAATCCAGGACGTCAAAGATGCCGCCCAGCGTTTTGAGAGTGATAAACAAGAACTGCTGACCCTCATCCGTGCAGGAGATGTTGCGCCGGCCACGGAATATGTACTGCGAAAAATCACCACCTCGCAGAATGCGTTTCTCGATATAGTGGTGAGTTTTGCGGATTCACAGTCCTCACAGTTGCAGGCTGAAGGAGCCAATGCCGTCAGTGATGGCACCACCGCCATTCACATCACGCTGATTTTCTCGCTACTGGCTATCGCTGCGGCGATGCTGCTCGGCTTCTTCTTAACCCGTTCGATTGTGCGCCCGCTGCGTGAAGCCGTCGGCATTGCTGAAAATGTTGCCGCTGGCGATCTGCGCACCACCATTCATGTCAACTCGACGGATGAAACCGGTCAGTTGATGCTGGCGCTGAAAAATATGAATGACAATCTGCTAAAAATTGTTAACGAAGTCCGTTCCGGTACGGACCTGATTGCCACGGCATCCAGTGAGATTTCAGCGGGTAATATGGATCTCTCCTCACGCACTGAGCAACAGGCCAGCTCCCTCGAAGAAACCGCCTCTGCGATGGAGCAGATTACCGCCACGGTGAAACAAAACGCCGATAACGCTCGCCAGGCCAACCAGTTAGCCGCTCAGGCCTCTCTGGTGGCGGTACAAAGCGGCGATGCGGTGAAGCAGGTGGTCAGCACGATGGAAATGATCAACGGATCATCGAAGAAAATCGTCGATATTATCAGTGTGATTGACGGTATTGCCTTCCAGACCAATATCCTGGCGCTGAATGCGGCGGTAGAAGCCGCCCGTGCAGGTGAGCAAGGGCGTGGTTTTGCCGTTGTGGCTTCAGAGGTTCGCAGCCTGGCACAGCGCTCGGCATCTGCTGCCAAAGAGATTGCACAGCTGATTCAGGATTCTGTTGCACGGGTGGATGAAGGTGGCCGCCAGGTCGCAAAAGCCGGGCTGACCATGGACGACGTCCTCAGCAGCGTGAAAAACGTGACCGGAATTATCGGTGAGATTACTATCGCCAGCGCCGAGCAAAGCAGCGGCATTGATGAGATCAACATGGCCATCACGCAGATGGATCAGGTGACTCAGCAGAATGCGGCGCTGGTGAATCAGTCGGCAGCGGCAGCCCAGTCAATGCAGGAACAGGCCGAACAACTGTCTCTGGCAATACGCGTGTTTAAGGTGAATGAACCCGCTTACCACTAATTCACCGGCAAAAAAATAGCCGCACTAGGCGGCTATTTTAAACAGGCAGACACAGGGGCGACCGGAAAAAAAGGTCCCCCCCTACAGCAATTAATTTTTAGCTTTCGATACTGCAACCATCGCCGGGCGCAGCAGGCGACCGTTCAGGGTATAGCCACGCTGCATCACCATCAGCACATGATTTGGCGCAACGTCTTCAGATTCCATCATAGACATTGCCTGATGGACTTCCGGGTTGAACGGCACGTTGATATCCCCCACCACTTCCACGCCAAACTTGCGCACAGCGCCCAGCAGGGATTTCATGGTCAGTTCGATGCCTTCAATCATAGCGGCCAACTCAGGATTGGATTTATCCGCCACTTCCAGCGCGCGTTCCAGGCTATCAATCACTGGCAACAGCTCGTTGGCAAATTTTTCCAGCGCAAATTTGTGCGCTTTTTCCACATCCAGTTCACTACGGCGACGGATGTTTTCGATCTCAGCCTGAGCACGAAGCTGTGCGTCACGCACACCGCCCAGTGACTCCGCCAGTTGGGCTTCCAGTTGTGCAATACGCTCATCCCGCGGGTCCACCACTTCTGCTGTCTCCGCGTCCTGGGTTTGCGCCTGCTCCATCTCAATTTCGTCTGAGACTTGCTCGTTAGGTGTGTTCTGTTCTTTACTACTCATGAATTTCTCCGCGTTTGTGCATATTCATCTCGCTGGTTCGCTTATTATGGGGATCAGAATCGCGGTTTCAAGGGAACCAGTCACATTGTCGGGGGAGTTTACCTCGTGAGGAATGCCAGGAACATGAATAACCACTTCAACTGCATCGGGATCGTCGGCCATCCACGCCATCCCACTGCACTAACCACCCACGAGATGCTCTATCGCTGGCTGACAGCGAGAGGCTATCAGGTGATTATTGAGCAGCAGATTGCGCGTGAGTTAAAACTGGAAGGCGTGCAGACCGGAACGCTGGCAGAGATTGGCCGCAAGGCCGACCTGGCGGTGGTGGTAGGCGGTGACGGGAATATGCTGGGCGCAGCAAGGGTGCTGGCACGTTACGATATTAAGGTCATCGGGATTAATCGCGGCAATCTCGGGTTTCTCACCGATCTCGATCCTGATAACGCTCAGCAGCAACTCGCTGACGTGCTGGAAGGAGAATACTTCATCGAGAGCCGCTTCCTGCTGGAAGCTCAGGTCTGCCGCCAGTCCGGCAGCCCGCGTATTGGTACGGCTATCAATGAAGTGGTGCTGCACCCGGGTAAAGTGGCACATATGATCGAATTCGAAGTGTACATTGATGAAAATTTCGCGTTTTCACAGCGTTCGGATGGCTTGATCATATCGACGCCGACCGGGTCGACGGCTTATTCACTGTCAGCAGGTGGCCCTATTCTGACGCCATCGCTGGATGCTATCGCCGTGGTACCGATGTTCCCCCATACCCTCTCGGCTCGCCCGCTGGTGATCAATAGCAGCAGTACGATTCGTCTGCGTTTTTCTCATATGCGCAGCGATCTGGAGATCAGTTGTGACAGCCAGATAGCACTCCCCATTCAACAGGGTGAAGATGTATTAATCCGGCGAAGTGATTACCACCTCAACTTGATACACCCTAAAAATTACAATTATTTCAACACGCTAAGCTCAAAGCTGGGTTGGTCAAAAAAATTATTCTAAAACTGCTGCCAGCGGGTTTACTGTTTATAAAACCAGTATATACTGTATGAAAAACCATATCTGTGTTTTCATACAGGAACACCATCATGCTGGCACAACTGACCATCAGTAACTTCGCGATTGTACGTGAGCTGGAGATCGACTTTCAGCGCGGAATGACGGCCATTACCGGTGAGACCGGCGCAGGTAAATCCATCGCTATCGATGCGCTAGGTTTATGCCTGGGGGGCCGGGCCGATGCAGATATGGTGCGCCAGGGTGCGGCACGCGCCGACATCTGTGCGCGATTCTCGCTGAAAGATACCCCCTCAGCCCAGCGCTGGTTAACCGACAATCAACTCGACGACGGCAATGAATGTCTGCTGCGCCGGGTGATCAGCAGCGATGGGCGTTCGCGTGGCTTTATCAACGGCACCGCCGTGCCTCTTTCACAGCTGCGCGATCTCGGCCAGGCGCTGATTCAGATCCACGGCCAACATGCTCACCAGCTCCTGCTCAAACCTGAACATCAAAAAAATCTGCTGGATGCCTATGCGGGCGAACCGTTGCTGATGCAAAACATGGCGCAACACTATCGCCAGTGGCATCAGAGCTGTCGCACCCTTGCCCAGCATCAGCAACAGTCACAGGAGCGTGAAGCCCGTCGTGAACTGTTGCAGTATCAGCTCAAAGAGCTGAATGAGTTCGCCCCGGTCAGCGGTGAATATGAGCAGATTGATGAAGAGTACAAACGTCTCGCGAACAGCGGTCAGCTCCTCTCCACCAGCCAGCAGACTCTGCTGATGCTGGCTGATGGCGACGATAACAATCTGCAAAGCCAGCTGTATAACGCACGCCAGCTGATGGCAGAACTGATTGAGATGGATGATAAGCTCAGCGGCGTCTTTGCCATGCTGGAAGAAGCCGCAATCCAGATCAGCGAGGCCAGTGATGAACTGCGCCATTATTGCGATCGGCTGGATCTCGATCCCAACCGTCTGCATGAACTGGAACAACGGCTGTCACGCCAGATCGGCCTCGGGCGTAAGCACCACATCGCTCCTGAAGAACTGCCGACTTTCTACCAGCAGCTACTCGCTGAACAGTTGTTGTTGGATCAGCAGGAAAGCGACCAGGATGAATTGAGCCAGGCCGTCAGCCTTCATTACGATGCTGCCCTCAACTGCGCACGGCAGTTGCATGAGCGCCGGGTTCACTTTGCTGATGAGCTTACCGGGTTAATTACCGAAAGTATGCATATGCTGTCGATGCCCCACGGGCGCTTTACAATTGATATCCAGTTCAACCCCGAGCATTTGACTGCGGAAGGCGCTGACCGCATTGATTTCCGCGTCAGCACCAACCCTGGCCAGCCGGTTCAACCGTTAGCGAAGGTCGCTTCCGGCGGGGAACTGTCACGTATTGCGTTAGCGATTCAGGTCATTACTGCACGTAAGATGGACACACCGGCGTTGATTTTCGATGAAGTGGATGTCGGTATCAGCGGACCCACCGCCGCGGTAGTCGGTAAAATGCTGCGTCAGTTGGGTGAGTCCACGCAGGTTATGTGCGTGACGCATCTGCCGCAGGTCGCTGGCTGTGGTCATCAGCATTTCTATGTCAGCAAAGAGACCGATGGCGCGATGACAGAGACGCATATGAAGCCCCTGGACAAGCGTGCACGCCTGCAAGAACTGGCGCGCCTGCTGGGTGGCAGCGAAGTCACACGCAACACGCTGGCGAACGCAAAAGAACTTTTAGCCGCGTGAAGATTGCACTTTTTTACCGGATTGTGGTCATATCGTTGCTTCGCAGAGGTTTTAAACTGCGGAAAGGTTTATTATCATCGGCAAGTTACGCTGGTATCATCATTGCACACTGATAAACCCGAAAGACCCGGAGCTGCGGTTTCAGGGGAAACGAATATAGCCACAAAGGAATAAACATTGATTATGCGCTGTAAAACGCTGACTGCTGCTGCGGTGGTTCTTCTGATGATGACCGCGGGTTGTTCCACTCTGGAGCGCGTGGTTTACCGCCCGGATATCAACCAGGGCAACTACCTGGTTGCGAACGATGTTGCTAAAATTCATACGGGGATGACCCAGCAGCAGGTTGCCTATACCCTGGGTACGCCGATGATGCATGATCCGTTTGGCAGCAACGTCTGGTATTACGTGTTCCGCCAGCAGCCAGGCCACGAGGCGGTGAAGCAGCAGACACTGACCCTGACCTTCGATCAGAGCGGCACACTGACTAACATTGATAACAAAGCTGCTCTGTCTGCTAACGCAGGCTAAAAGCAGGTTGTGAGCTCAACAAGATAAGGCGCAGATTGCGCCTTATTTTTTTGCCGCGCGTTCAGCACGCTGACGACGAAGATCTTTAGGGTCGGCGATCAGCGGACGATAGATTTCAATACGATCGCCGCTCTGTACCACATCATGCAGTTTCACCGCGCGACTGAAGATGCCTACTTTGTTTTCCTGCAAATCAATATCGCTGCGCAGAGCCAGCAGACCAGAAGCGACAATGGCCTGCTCAACGGTGCTGCCCTCTTCGACCTTTACGCTGTAAAGGTACTGTTTATCTGGCAATGCATACACCACTTCAACAGCGATATCAGGCACTGTACACCTCTTTCGCCCGCTGGGTGAAAGCCTGTACCATGCTGCTGGCCAGCTCTTTAAAAATACGGCCAAAAGCCAGTTCGACCAGCATATTGGTGAACTCGAAATCCAGATTTAACTCCACTTTGCAGGCTTCATCGCTCAACGCCGTAAAGCGCCAGCCGCCGCTCAGTTTGCGGAACGGGCCGTCAACGAGTTGCATATGGATGCTTTGGTTATCCGTCAGCGTGTTACGCGTGACAAATGTCTTACTGATTCCAGCTTTAGAGACATCCACCGAGGCCGTCATTTGATCAGAACTGGCATCCAGCACCCGGCTACCGGTGCACCCCGGTAAAAACTGCGGATAACTGTCAACATCATTCACTAAGCGGTACATTTGTTCCGCACTGTACGGCACCAGCGCCGAACGACTAATCTGGGACATATCGATTCCTGTCATTTTCTAAACATACCAATAATACCATCGCCGGCAATCAAACAAAAATTCTCTCCTGCTAACCATCTGCTAGAATAGGCTTTTCCCCCATGCCTGGCGCTACAGGGGATGCCATTAATCACTGCTTCATGTACACTAAGTGGCACTATGACAAAGAAAAAAGCACATAAACCCGGTTCCGCGACCATTGCCATGAACAAGCGCGCCCGCCACGAATACTTCATCGAAGAAGAGTTCGAAGCCGGGCTTTCGCTCCAGGGATGGGAAGTCAAATCTCTCCGCGCCGGTAAGGCCAACATCAGTGATAGCTACATCATGCTACGCGATGGCGAAGCCTACCTGTTCGGGTCAACTTTCCAGCCTCTGAGCGTCGCCTCATCGCATTATGTTTGCGATCCCACGCGCAGCCGTAAGCTGCTGCTGAAAAAGCGCGAGCTGGATAGCCTGATTGGTAAAGCCAATCGGGATGGTTTTACTATCGTTGCACTGTCGATGTACTGGAAGAATGCCTGGGCCAAGCTGAAGATCGGCGTGGCGAAAGGTAAGAAAGAGCACGACAAGCGCGATGACATTAAAGATCGTGAGTGGAAACAAGACAAAGCACGTATCATGAAGCACGCTAATCGCTAACCTACTGGTACAACGACAGGTTTTTCTGATATACTGCGAAACAGTACTTGGGGCTGATTCTGGATTCGACAGGATTTGCAAAGCCCTAGGAGCATGCCGAGGGGCGGTTTGCCTCGTAAAAAGCCGCAAAAAAATAGTTGCAAACGACGAAAACTACGCACTAGCAGCTTAATAACCTGCTTAGAGCCCTCTCTCCCTAGCTTCCGTTCTTAAGACGGGGATCAAGAGAGGTCAAACCTAAAAGAACTCGCGTGAATACCTTGCCTGGGGTTGAAGCGCTAAAATCTAATCAGGCTAGTTTGTCAGTGGCGTGTCCGTTCGCAGCTGACCGGCGAATGTAAAGATGGACTAAGCATGTAGTGCCGACGGTGTAGTAATTCTGGACGCGGGTTCAACTCCCGCCAGCTCCACCAAAATCTTCAATCGATGATTACCAGAGTCATCCGATAAAGTCTAAATAGCCCGCATGGCGCAAGCCCTGCGGGCTTTTTTGTGCCTGAGATTTGTCCCGGGAAGTCTGAAGCAAACTAATTAAATCCGAACCTTTTAGGCACCTTGTTAGGCACCTCATAAAGCATTATTGTTTTTGAGGTGCCTAAAACTATGGAAACCCGGCAATGGCAAGACAAACCAAACCTTTATCCGTCAAAGAAATCGAATCCGCCAAACCCAAGGAAGCGGACTACGTTCTCTACGATGGCGATGGCCTTGAGCTACTCATCAAATCCACCGGCAGCAAAATATGGCAGTTTCGCTACATTCGTCCTGTCACCAAGAAACGTGCAAAGAAGAGTATTGGCCCCTACCCGTCAGTTACCCTTGCTGATGCCCGAAACTATCGTGCAGAGTCTCGTTCTCTTCTGACGAAACAGATCGATCCTCAGGAGCATCAACAAGAACAACTGCGCAGTTCGCTTGAAGCTAAAACCAATACTTTCCAGCTCGTTGCTGAACGTTGGTGGAATGTAAAGAAAGCCAGTGTGACCGAGGACTATGCAGAAGATATCTGGCGCTCTCTTGAGAGAGATATCTTTCCTGCGATTGGTGACGTCATCGTTACAGATATTAAAGCTCATACTTTGGTTCAGGCCGTTCAACCGGTTCAGGCCAGAGGAGCGCTTGAAACCGTCCGACGCCTGTGCCAACGAATCAATGAGGTCATGGTTTATGCTCAAAATACTGGCCTAATTGATGCGGTTCCTAGCGTCAATATTGGCAAAGCCTTTGAAAAGCCTCAGAAGAAGAACATGCCAAGCATCCGCCCGGATCAGTTACCTCAACTCATGCAGACTATGCGTACCGCCAACATTATCCAGTCAACACGATGCTTGTTCATGTGGCAGCTTCTTACAATCACTCGCCCAGCCGAAGCAGCTGAGGCTCGCTGGGATGAAGTGGATCTGGAAGCGCGAGAATGGAAAATCCCCGCATCACGGATGAAAATGAACCGTGACCATACTGTTCCCTTGTCAGATGAAGCAGTGGCTGTTCTGGAGTTGATGAAGTCGTTAAGCGGCAACCGGGAATTTATCTTCCCTAGTCGTATCAAGCCCAACCAGCCAATGAATAGCCAAACCGTAAACGCTTCACTGAAACGTGCAGGTTTTGGTGGTGTGCTTGTTTCGCATGGGCTTAGATCAATTGCCAGTACGGCACTTAATGAACAAGGCTTTCCGCCTGATGTTATTGAGGCAGCACTTGCCCATGTGGATAAGAATGAAGTACGTCGTGCGTATAACCGCAGCGATTACCTTGAGCAGCGACGGCCAATGATGCAGTGGTGGGCTGACTTTGTTAAAGCTGCTGATAATGGAAGTATGATTGGGGGTGGCATGAAAGGAATGCGACTTATCGGATGAGATATACCAGCTCAAATTTGAGCTGGTATATCAAATGGTACAAGTAAAAGCCTATTAAGCAGTTACAGATGTGCCACAGATGCATTAGAAAAAACGCAGGTAGTTAGTAATTAGTGCCAAATCACATACTCTTGGTAAAGTAGTTGAATGGTTCTATTCCTGATCGCCATGCAAATAAAGCTCTAGTTATGAACGAAACTGCGCTTCTTTTGCTAATCGTTGCATGTTGAGAGAATTAGTTGCCAATCCTGCTCGATTAAAACGGTATCGCATGTATGCTGAAATATCTTCCTCATGTGACGACACGATGAGCTGGCAATGTTTTAGCTCACAGCGAAGCAAGTCGGTCAGTGATGCTATGTTCACCTCATCCAGAGACTGAGAGGGGTCGTCAATGAGAATAAGCGGTACATCTGCATAAACTTTATTGAGCGACAGGAAGAAGGCAAGGCTAAGTGCTGAGACTTGACCTGTACTCATCGACATAACTGCATCATGGTCTGACTTTTCCGCTGTCAGGAACCTTAGTTGCTTGCCATCTCGACTCTCAATGAACAATCCAAGACCTCGCTGGTAGTTCTGGATAAGTCGCCCACTGTAGATATGGAAAATAAGCTCAATTTCCGAAATGGTCTGATCAGCATATTTTTGCTCCGCTTTGACTAAAGTCGCACGCAGCTTGTTGACCTTATCTTTGGCTTTTTCTGCTGCTGCGTTCTCGCGTTGAATTTTTTGGAGATCTTCCAAGCATTTTTTAAGCCTTCCACTTTGCGCTTCATTAGCCTTTATCTTGATATATAACTCTTTATCTTTTAAATCTTGTGGTACGCAGATGTAGAAGTCCTGTATATCCTTGAACACCGCATGGATGGTCTGGTGCCAGTCTTCGGGTAAAGCAAACATCTCGTCTGTTTTCTTAGCACGCATCAAATTGCATAACTCTTCTAGCCTAGCTTCAACAACTGTTTTGTCGTTGCTGAAAGTGTATGTGATTTGAATACCCTCGGCTGTGAGCCGTTCAGCTAGTTGCTGGATTGCGACTAAACGTGGTTTAGCTGCTGTCAAAGTTTTATACAGCGTGTCGTCGAACTTAAGCTTCAAGATCGCTTCACGCTCCGCAATGCCTGCCTCAATGATGGCGAGTTCAGAGGTCATCGATGTAATCAAACTTACTAATTTTTTACCATCAGTGCCCAAGGTATCAGCAATTATCTGGGCTCTTTCCTCAATGGCTTTGAGCATCAACTGGTGGGTTTGCCAGTTGTTACCGCATAATGGGCAAAGCTGGTCTTCCGGGTAAAGCTTAGCGTGTTCATCAATTAGTTGTTGCTTCAAGCGAGATAATTCGGCTGCAGCGCTATCATTGATTGTATTTTCTTTTTGAAGACCATTACGTTCAGTAATCTTCGTTTCAAACCACTCAAGCCGATTCGGCAGCCACCCCTTCAACGTACGTGCCTGCTCAACCGTAATGACTGAAGCTCCCATTTTGATGATGGCTTTAGCTGTGGTGTGTTGATCGAGTTCCTTTTTCGATTCTTCCAGCTCTTCAAGCTTGTTGATATCCGCCCCCATACGAGCCAAGCTATTAAGTAACTCCATGTGCGTATTAACATCAGCTTCTATAGTTTCATTATTAGCCCTGATACGAATAGCTGCTTTCTGAGCAAGAAGGTCGCTTAGTTTGCGTATTGAATCCAATAATTGAGTGTGAAAGTCTTGAGCATATGTAGGAAAGACATTCTCCTTATCCCAAGCGGGTTCATACTCAGCAGTCGATACTTTTTTATATTCAACTCTTCCTAAATCTGCTTGAACCATTGCACGCAAGGTAGTGCACTCGTTGTTAAGGGAATCCTGGTCTGCATTGCGTTTCTCATCGCCTAAATACTTGGTGATTTTTGCCGAAACAGATCGGCAGTTTTCAATTTCAGCGGCGATATCACTAATATTAAATAAGCTCCCTAGCTTATCTTTACGCTCATCTACACGAGTATGAAGCAGCTTATTTTGCCCTTGTTCTAAATAATTCAAAAATGAGAAATTCTCCCTAAAATTTCTCCCAAAAATATCATCAAGAAACTCGTCATTACGTTTATTGGATTCTATATAGGCTTTAGAGTCAAAATCTGGCAATTCATAAAGTAAAAAGTGTTTAAATTTATCAGCACGGTTGTTCGCTTTAGTTTCGAACGTCTTACGAGGCGTATGTCTAGCTAACACTAACTTGCGTTCGCCGTCTGAAAATTCGATTTTTATCGATAGATCTTTCTTACCTGAACGAATATTCCAGAACAGATTATCATCATAATTTGTTTTACTTTTTGTCATTAATGTCGAGAAAAGATTGTCTATTCTCTTTATCTGGCCTGTAAGCAGCAACTCGACCGCATCGAAAATACTAGTCTTACCGTATCCATTTGGCCCATCTAGAGTCAATAGAGAAGAAGTGCCTAAATCTAGATCGATGTGCTTAAACGCTTTAAAGCAAGAAATTTCAATTCGGATTATTTTCCAACTCATTGTTAATCAACTCCTTGATAATTTCGTCGGCATTATTTGTAGTAAGCTTCTGAATAATTTCATATATTTCCACTAATCCCTCTTCTGCGACAGCTTCACTAGCCTGTAGGCGCAAGGAGACGAGTTTCTCTCTTGTGAATGGAAGTTCGAGAAATGGAAGTTTGATGAAAATCTTTGCAGCTACACTGTATTGTGTTGCAGCCAGTGGTTCACTCTTATAATTAATGAACTGACTCTTGTCCGATATCGTGGCCGCTAGCTTTTCAAATGAATAATCTTGAATTGCGGTTTCTTCGGTATCGCTATAGTACAGAATATATTTTTTGAAAAAGTGAGGGTCTTCTTCAATTGCGAATATTTGTTCCTCGAAGTCTTTGAACTCTGCTAATTTTTTTAGACGGTGAACACAGATAAGATCGCAGTTCTTTTTAAAGGTTGGATGATTAATAAAAGACTCTGGCACCGATTGGTTGATAACGGCATTTAATGCTGCAGGGTTCGTAAGCTCATCCAACCTATGTAAGATCGCAAACCTGATAGCAGAACCGAATTCACGAATGTAGAATCCCGTCAGTTCTGTCTCATGCTCTTTTTTGAAATCATGAGCGATTAATGCCTCATCAATAATTTTATTTATCATTCAGTCTAGCCTCTGCGTCTTCTTTACTCATTATGCTTAGGCAAAATGATTTAGTGAAATTACTATCGATGCGATCTTTAACCTCCTGATCGCTTAGATCATCTGAATCGGTGTATTTGGTATTAATCGTAAAAGACTCACAAGACCTGCATGCAATTAGATGGTTGTACTCGAATAGCAGTTTACGAAGTTCCCCGTTGCTTTCCATTTCTCCCACCAAATCAGACGTACAACCTTCTCGGTCATCAATCAAAGGCAGGTCAAGGGCAGTAGGAAGATAAAACTTTTTTTCACCATCTAAGTAGTGAGGAAATAATTTTAGAATGGGCTCAATATTCATGGCTTCAATCAGCCCGGAATAACGCCTAATATCTGCTTTTTGAAGGCTTGAAAATCGCTCAGAAGGCTTCATTAATTGACAGAGCGTCTTCATTTCACTGGTCTCCGTAATCCGAATGTGCTCGAAGAGACGCCGAGCTCTGGCATACGTTTTATCACTCATACTAGGCAATGCTTGGTCAAGTCTATCTTCAAGGTAGCTGTGTAGCCTAGCCTTCAGATCAACAGCATAGTACTCAGTGCTGTTATAAGGATTCCGGATCAATATGTCATCTAATAAAAGCTGCGCAACAATCCTGCTTTCGTAAGCAGCTTTGTTGGCTTTTTTACGATCATCTTGAACTAAGCGGTGTATTGCTACTGCTTTGGAACTAATTTTTTCGGAGAGGAGGCAGTAGTTATAATGTAAAAGATTCTCACTTAGAGTAACTGATTTGCTGATACAGATCTGCGTGATAAGCTCTTTTGTCAATTTTTCGATTTCGCCCAAACCACAATACTTATTCTTACCATAGACGTAGAATTGGACGTTTTCTCCATTTGTTCCAGTATAATCGCTAGTATCGTTTAACGGCACGGAAACATGAAAATAACGAGAAATCCCCACGGTTCTGTCAAATTCGATAGCTGCAGATTTTTCCAAAGCTTCAGCATAGCCGCTACGGTAACTACTAATCTTAGCCTTTACTTGATGAGCGCTAACTAAAGTACCGTGTTTATAAATAGCAAAATCGTCACTACTGTCCAATTGGAGCTCAAAATCTACATCGCCTTGACTTATTAGCTTGAGGCAGTGGTAGAGCGCAACTTTTCCTTGGTAAACGTACCCGCTCCATGTAGATACAGCGGTAGCAGGATATTTTTCAACCTGTGCATTACTCACATTGCTCACCTCGCCAATTATTTTACTTCTATTGAATTTAGTCTCGGCGTAATCGCATAAACCTTATTCGACGCATCTAATCCCGAAACTCAGTTGAGGAAATGTTCCATATCAGCGCCTTCCCCCTCATAAAAGTCAACTCGGTGAAATTCTGCTTGAACACATCCTCCCTTCTTAATTTTTTTGCTCATCACTATCATCATCAACCACTTCCCAACGTGGAGCCCTGTATCGAAAAGCCTGATAGCGAGGCAAAGAAAAATCTATTTAAATCAGCACATTCAAATAATATCATCAAAATCAGAGTGCGTCTGACGCTCATTAAAAATTTTATGCAATTGGACACGGCTCAAGATATTCTTGTTTGCGTAGGAAAACTCAAGTTTCTCAACCATATCAAAACCACGCCTCACTGCGGCTGAAAGACTTTGCAAGAGGGATTCATTAAGATCTTCTTGGCTTGAAGCCAAATCTAGCTCTTCAGTCATTCTAGCTACCACACCCATGATAAAAGACAGGCCTCTTGGAATGAAAGTTGAAATAAGTTCACGGGCTCGCGGGCACATTTTCACAGTTTCGGACTTACCATTTGGATCGCCACCAAGGCTTATTTCTATAGCGTTAAGTGGTTTGCCGGTAACCCATGCCTTTAAACCTGGAGTAAGAGCACTGAGAACAGCAGAATTTACAGGATATGTGACTGATTTTCCTACGGCCGCGTTCGCAGAGCGATATACATCTCGTAATAGATATTCGCGCGCGCTCGAGTCATCTTTAAGCCAATCGATCGTCCAATCAATCCAGCCTTCAATTGTGGTGGACAAAGAACCTTTCTCTTCCAGCAGACGAGCCCTAAGCCGCCCAAGTAAATCAAGAGGTAAGCCACTTTGCGAAGCTATTAATACAACTTTAGCATCGGGAGTGTCTTCCACTGCCTTCCTCGTTTGCTGCCAAAGTTCCTCGACCTTTTCGTTATATTCTTTTTGTTCAGAATGTTTGATGGCAAGGAAAGCACTCAACGATCGTGACATTAAATTGTTTGGCGGTATCACTTCTGCACCGGCAGCTGTAAGAGCTGCGAGTCGGTTGATTGTATAAGTGACTTCCCGATCTTTTAGCTCTCCCTCCATTACCCGGTCAAGAACTATGCCCAACGGATCTGTTATGGCAACGCAGCGATCATCCTCCGGCAGCACTGATGCAAGCTTTTTCTTTAATGGCTCATTTAATGTTTTTTTATGAATAAATTTGATTATAGGTTCAGGAATAAGGATAACAATACCATTAGCAAGATGTCCTGCCCGCCCTGCTCGTGCTGCCGCATTTAATAACTCATGGGCCTCAAGTTCTTCGCGGTCACCTGGATTTTCACCGGCTCGTTTATCTCCAGCAAGTATAGCCAAATGAGCGGGAAGATTTAGTCCCTGTGCAAGGGTCGGCGTAGCTACAATCACGCGTGCGCCGTCAATACGTCGAAAAAGTTTCTCAGAAAGAGAACGCTCTAGCCGAAGCATGGTTGAATTATGTGGAACTGCACCAAAATTCGTCTCATCGAAAATAGAGTGCTTTGAATCGCCTAACTCCTGTACCAGCGCTTCCCAAAGAGCCCGCTCACTTTCATTCAAAACAACGACCTGCCCAAGCTCACTAGCAATATTTCGGGCAACCCCAATCGCGTCAGCTTTTGTGTTAACAAAAACGATTGTTTTGAGGCCGCTGTTATTAGCACTAACTGCTATATTTGCAGCGATGCCATTGGCATTAGGAGTCGCCCAAACACTTCCATTGTCAAAGCCGCCAGCAAGTTGCAGGGGAACATTAGCGATAGAGGTGAACGCAAATGAATCGGGTGTGGATATCCAATTATGTTGTAAACCCCAGACAACATAGGGCTTGCCCAGAATTTCACGCTTCGCTCCTACACGCAAAGTCTTTGCTTTTTTGCCTTTTTCTTCATTTAGATTCTTCTGTTTCTTCAAGGCGCGCTTAATGGATTCATTGATTTCACACTCTTCATAGACAACAACACCTCTTGCCTGACGACTGGGCTTCCAAAGTAAGTCGACTGACTTACATGGACGATGAGTCAGATCAGCAATCCATTCAGCAAATTGAGGACCATTTTTAAGCATTGCCGACAAGAACAGCATATCTGCATTGGGGGATGCAGCGCTAAACGCCAACAGGCATAGCATTCCATCCAGAGCTCGACCGATCTTTCCCGACTGAGGGCTCAAAAGGTGACATTCGTCAAAGACGAGAAGGCCAACTTTCTGAAATGAGGTGGCTGAAAATGACAGCATGGCTAGACACCGCTCAGGCGTCATCACCTCTATGTCCTGTAATTGGGCATCATCTAGAAGTAAGGAATCAAAATCACTAGATACTTCGAGACCAAACTCATCCTGTGGGAAGATCGCCTGAAGATCTTCAGTTAACTGTTCCACAAGAGCATGAGTAGGAGCCAAGAAAATAACTTTCTTACCGCGTGAGAGTGTTCCGGCAATCTTAAGCGCACTGACAGTTGTTTTCCCTGCGCCAGTGGGTAGGACTAGGACAGCTGATGTGCCCGTTTGATAGAAATCTTCTTTGATAGCTTCTCGATGATTCTGCCAAACGAAAGGCATGTCAACAGCGCGTATACCTAGCCACTTTTTCCAAATAGCATTATCAGCCCCATCTGGTGGGGATAGCTTGGTTAGAGCCGATTTTTCGATCGCATCTGCCGCAGAAAGCAGAAGTGAAGCTAAATGTGCCGGTCCAGAATATACTGTTAGCAATTCACCATCGAGCGAATCTCTTAGATTGTAATTAGTTTGGGATGATAATTCGATAACGCAGCGAAATGCTTCTTGCGCGTTCTTAAATCGTTTCGGTACGGCTTCAGGTATTTCCGCGGACATCATGTCTACAGCTAACAGTTCGATGCCTTCAGAAAGAGTGGCAGCAAGAAGCCGAAGTGCCCGCCTTTGAATCGCTCCTTTACCTGCCTTCAGCAACCGCCAACTATTTGCGCGCTTGAGGATCGAGTCTAAGCGCCCGCGAACAAGGTCTCTAATATGATCCACAAGGACTTTTATTTCAACTGGACCTCTACCAGCAGGGATTGCAGCCGCAGCCTCATTTGCATCTGCATACTGTTCAGCCGCAAGGAAAAGCACGGCTGCAGCAATAGATGCATCCACTCTATCACGGTCGAGGAGAGGCGCATCGCTATTTCCAGACTCACTGGACCGCCTAGAAATAATCTGTTGGGCTGTACCTGCCACGAATGCTGAGGCTCGGCGTAAAGCGGGATCCTCCTCGAGAGAAGCTATGATTTCATATGCATCAGCGATACGATCGAGAGACCAATGCTCCGTTTCGGGCCCGATTTGTTCTTTTCCCTTAAGTCTCGCGGATACAAGTTCAGCGTAATGCCGCGTCAGCAACTGCGGTATCTGACTCGCATTAAGTTCGGGCAGGTCGGGTGCTGAGCGGAGAAGTTGAGAGGTTAGTGCATCAAACATCTTCTGCCTCAAATTCATTTAGCCTAGTAATCACTTGATTAGCGAGCTCTTGAAACCAATCTCGTAAATCGCCATCAATCAAAAGAGTTGCCCCGATGCGTTGATTCCTAGCTATATGCATGAGGTCGTTATATCCCTTGAAAAGATTTTTCCTTTTTTTTACCGTGGCAATGTTAGAGCCAACAGTAAGCGCTGCTTGATAAGTTCTATACTGTTTGTCCAAAACTCTCGCAGCCGCACGTGTAGCCTCAGTGCCATTTATGCCGCCCTCCCTAATAAGGCTAACAGCATTAGCTACAAGATCACGACTTCGCTTATTCTCATGATGTTCGGTGAAGGTAGGCATGATTTCGTCTCTGAATTTATCTCTGGGATTTTCAGTGCATTTATCTTCGAAAATTGTCACACCTACAACAACAGGTTCATCTGGATGCAATGTTATCGAAAGGCCATCTAGACCTTGCGTAGTTGAACTAATGTGAGGATCTTTAAGAAATGTACGATCTGTTGCTGTTTGCCGCGCTGTCATCCAAGAAATGCACTCAAAGAGAAATCCATCTCGATGGTAGCGAGACACTTCACGTTGTTTCTCGTTCTCACCTTTTATGCGCATTTGTCCTCTGGCTCCAGCATAAAGCTCTCCATTTGAAAATGCTGGCCCCTGGAGTTCAAGCTCAACGATGATTCTTGCTGCGTGCTGTGCCTGACCGAGCGCAATGACAGCAATCAATTTGGACAATTCATTGAGATCATTAACAGACCAAAGTAGACCACTGACATCATCATCTACTTCAACAACTTTAGTTACAAGTGCTGTCATATATCGAAAATCCCTATTGCCGCGTTCCACTTTATTGTGAGAAACATCACAATTTAAACAACCATATAAAAATAGTTTTAAAAATCCTGCGCCAATGAATCACTACATTCATGTAACATTAATCACCATGTTAAGCCAACCTCTATAACGGCATGAAAAATAAGGAAAATAAATTTATTTTTTGTGAGCAACCTCACTAAACGCAAACGCCAAATAAATATCTTTCTTCAGCCAGCCTTTTATTGTTCTCTTCAGATTGCTAGAGTCCAAATTAGAAGAGATTTCTTTAGGTTCATTTTCAAGAAACTCTACTAATTCAACCTCAATTCCCTCAATTGCCTTAGATTCGGAGGCATATTTCCCCAAAGACTTTTTGGAAAATAAAAGTCGAATGATTTCAAATTTTATGGGGAGATATTTTTCTTCTTTGGATTTTTTAGCATTTTCACACCTTTCCTCTTCTTTTTTTTCCTTATCTTTAGCCCACTCCTTATTTTCTCGGCTTCCCTGCCATTTCCCATAAAAATACATGGCATCTTGAATATACTTACTGCCATTGGTAATCCGCCCTATGCCTGACACGAGACAGGCCAGATGGTAATAACATAACGATATGTATAGATACTTATCAAACTTTCCCTGCAAAACTGCATCAACCCAGATAGATGCAGCCTCACTTTTCAGCAACTGTGTACTTTCTGCCAGAAAATATTCAATCCCACCATATTCATTTTCTCTCTCTGCGCAAAATCTTTGAACATCCTCTTGATATTTTTTTGTCGATATTTCC
Source organism: Erwinia sp. 1181_3 (assembly GCF_052824965.1). Taxonomy (NCBI): domain Bacteria; kingdom Pseudomonadati; phylum Pseudomonadota; class Gammaproteobacteria; order Enterobacterales; family Erwiniaceae; genus Erwinia; species Erwinia sp. 1181_3. Next base: position 10,982 of record NZ_VTDE01000008.1, on the reverse strand, counting down.
CTCTCATTTTTTAATTCATCAAGCTTGAGTTCATAAGAGTCTTTCAACTCGTTAAAAAGGGCACTAACATCATTTCCTTTCAAAATCGCCTCCAGAATGTCAATACGTGAGCTAATGTTTTTTTATACTTAACCTCACGTCTCCCATACATTTCTTTCTACCGTTAGTCTCTGTCCTGTTCAAAACAACCCAAACAGAGGCAAAGCAAAATGACCATATCAACAGTGAAAGTACTACGTTTACCCGCAGTTGTCAGCAAGCTCGGGATCGCCAGATCGACCATCTATGACTGGCTCAATGCCAAATCCCCACGTCATGACCCAGCATTCCCGAAACCCTACCCTCTAGGTAAACAATCCGTTGGCTGGCTCGAATCCGAACTTGACGATTGGGTTTTGCAGCGCAAACACGCACTGCTCTGATCTTCTCTCTCCTCTGCAGGCGACTGTCGAAGGAGCATCCTGAAATACCACATAAAAAAACATTCACCGCATGCCCTTACCCGGCAGGGTTAGTCGCATCGGTGATGTCATCCCTGCGTTATTTGGATTGAAAAAAAGGAAATTGAAATGTCATATTTACCCCCTGCACTTCCACTGGTTAATTCTGCCAGTCCCTTCCCCGTTGATGCATTGCCATTGCTAATGCAAAACGCCATCAACTATCTTCAGGATGGTGGAAAAGTACCGACTGTACTGGCCGTGAACGCTGTTTTAGCGGCAGTATCGCTGGCCTGCCATTCGCATATCAATGTACTCAATCCCTACACGGGCACGGAGGAGCATTGTTCACTCAACATCCTGACGCTCGCTGATTCAGGAACGGGCAAATCGTCCGTCAGCAAACAGGTAATGAAACCCTTTGATGCTTTCAGGGCTGAGTTGGCCGAATCGCATCGGGTAAACATGGTTGTCTGGCGCGAAGATTATGTCGTCTGGAAAACCAGTTTGAAGGCGCTGGAAAGTAAGCTGCGCGATGCAGTTAAAAAAGACCAGTGTACAGACGAGGCCCAGGCAGCCCTGAAATCTCACGCATCGGTTGAACCCGTCAAGCCTCTACTTTCGACGCTGGTCTACAATGACACCTCGCTTGCCGCGCTCATCGCTGGCCTGAATGCCTATCCCTGCGCAGGTCTGATTTCTGATGAAGCAAGCAACTTCTTTGACGCACGTCTTAAAGATAATCTGGCGTTCTTCAATAAAGCCTGGGATGGCGATGTGTATGAGCATAATCGTCATCAGCGTGCCACCCAGTGCTTTAAACCCACGCTGACGGTGTCATTGATGTTACAGCCTTCGCTTTTTTTCGATTACATGAAAAAGGATGGTGATAAAGCATTAGAGAGCGGTTTTTTATCCCGCTTTCTCTTTTCAAATATCACCCCAAACAACACACTGAGTTCCTGTGTGATGAGCCACCATTATCGTCCGGCTACCGCTTACCGTGATGAAAGTGCTTTAACCTGCTTTCACGACCTGATTGGTAAATTACTCGGGCAACAGCTTAAACAAATTAATTCAGGTGAAGGTAAGAAAAAGGTTCTCAAGCTTTCACCTGAAGCTGAAGTCCACTGGGAGACGATGCGTGAAAACTGGCTGAGATACACACTCCCGGGTGGTGCCTGGTCATATATCAAACCCATGGTACTTAAAGCCAGTACGAATGCGTTGCGTATCGCTGCGTTGCTGAATTACTTCGCCAACCGAGACGACGACATTATTACTCTTGATGTTATTTCGCGGGCATCAGCGATGATGAACTGGTATCTCAATCATACCGCGGCCTGGTTTTATCAGTTCACGGATGAGTATAAATTCCAGCAGGACGTGCAAATACTGACTCAGTGGATCTATCATAAATTCAGGTCCACTAATGGCTTACCGTTCAAAAAGAACGATGTCATTAAATATGGTCCGAACAAATTTCGCCGCAGCGAAAGACTGGAACCATTGCTGAATGCCATCATGAACACAGGTGTTTTCGCTTATATTGTTAAATCCCCTGAAAACCCGGCGATTTATATTACCTGGCGCATGAACGATGGTCGCTATATGCCATTTTATGAGGATAAACAGCCACCTTCGCCTCAGAACCCTACTTAGCCAGAATAGCTACCTCATACCTGAGCACTATTTTTTTGGATAACGCAACAATACACAGGCTCATTGTCCGGAGGAGATCGCGAGCCTTATCCATCTGAAAAATACACAGTGATACATTGCTCCTCTGCTACAACCGCTACTGTAGCGAACTGTAGCGGCATTCTGGAAAGTACCCGCAAATGAAACCTGCTCTTTTGCTCACAAATCACCCAGCACGGGACAGACGGAATCACTTCAACACAGTTTAGCGAGGAAGCATTACAGCTCAGACAAGTTGCTCTATTGTTATAGCCTGTGTCGCTACAGCGCTGCTACAGCCGTGTCAGATTGTGGTTTTGATTGGACCTCTCAATGATTCAGGACTGGCTGCAACCAAAATTCCTGTGTTTGTCAGAATTATCTTTGCTAAATCGCTTAGCCAGATAAGACAGTCTTCTCATGATAGTATCGTAATGCCAGGCAAAATGTTCCCCATTTGCATTCAAATTAAAATCACCTTCATGTACAAACTCTATCAGGGGATAATATTTTTTTTGATACTCCTGATATGCGTGAAGGTTCAACGTTCTGATCCATGCCTCCATAATCATCAATCCCAGACAGTGAACGTAATGTCCCTGTATCGGATAATAGGTACCGGCACTGTAATAGGCATCGTTATTCAGCATCAATGCCACATGATAATGCTTCTTTCCTTTTTCTTCACCGAACTCTCTCGCCCATACATAACGAACGTTACGGGGATGAACTCGTTTACCCTGTTTTACCTTTCTCTTCTGCGTTTGTTTAATCTGTGATTTTAACGACTCCATAAAGCGGGTTATCAATTGATGATCTGTCTTATAGCTTTCGTAATTAGCATCAGGAAACCTCAGAATAATATTCAGGATAAACGTCCTTGGGTACTCACGTAAGGAATTCTGCAGTGTTTCATGAATACGGTTGATGTGATGCTGATTGTAACCCATATCGTTGCTCATACTTCAATCCTTGTGTTATTCATTTCAATACAATCTGCAGGAAGAGTTAATTAATACATTCAAATTTACATTTTAGGCAATAGTCAATGTTATTGACTTAACTGTATTAAGTCATCTTTATTATTATAATACCAATCAGACATGTAATATTAACCGACAGGCATTTTTGCTATAGAAGAAAGAAGCACTTAATAACATCAATTAACTTACATAATATAGTCAATAATCACTCTGAAGTTAGATACTTTAAAATGAGTAATCAGCATTATGATGATTTGTGATTTATCCGACGGATAAAATTGTATTACAGATCATTTCAAACCTATATCACCCTGATGAATCAGTCTGACTAATGTCATTCGGTTGCTGCAACTTGTTGATCTGTCGAACCGATCGATACTCAACATTAGATAGTTTTAATCTATTAATTATCATAAATTGATCGGTTTTCTAATAGATAATAACGATCAATTCCAGTTAACCGATCTGTATTAACGATTATCCGCAGCATCATTTAATCAATACGATCAGCCTGCTCCCCTTAAAACGGAAGCGGGCTTTTTTGTAATTAAATCATTAGGAAAGGAAACCATATGCTCAGAAACCATTATGCAGCTCTGGCTGGATTAGTGCTGCTTAGTCACAGTGCCAGCGCCGTACAGGCTGACCAGCAATGGGGGGACTGGTACGGGAATATCAGTGCCATGGAGTTTGAACTCAATACTCAAAATGCTTCAGGTGAAGTGCTCACACTTACGTGCACAAGCGGAAAGCTGGCTGCTGCTTACAGCGTACCTGCGGAGGATTACCGCGTCTCGTCACAAACAGGACTTTCTGAACCTGGAGTCAGTATCAATGGTACGAACCATCCTTTGGATGAAACGGCCTTTACTGCGCTAAAAGCGACAAGTGAAAAAGACGTAATAAAAATGACCTCTATGAATGTCGCTATCTCTAAACAATTCAGCGCCAAAGGGCTGAATGAGGCGCTGGCTGATGCCACATGGCAGGACTGTATTAATCATTAATAAACTGAAAGGAAACCTTATGCGTAAACTCGTTGTTTTATCTCTCAGCTCCGCTGCACTGTTTATTCCATTGGTCTCGTCTGCAATGACAATTCACGGCGACATACATCCCGAACGCTATACCTTCTTTCTGACTCAGGAAGGCAGTAATCAACTGAAACAGGCAAATGACAGGATAGCGAAGAACCCGCAGGCTTATACGCTTGATGTGAATCATACCGGCATTCAACCCTTTGACGCTGTTCGCTGGGACAGGAAGCCTGTAAAAGCCGTTACCTGCGTCCTGGTAGACGGCGTGATGATGGGACAAAAAGCCACGTGGTCACAATGTAAAGACGAGAGCGGTGCTGAATATTTCGGCAATAAAGGCTGGCTGGTACGTGATTACGTCGCAAAAGCCTGTGAAGTCGGAAAATCAGATTGTCCTGTTTATCTTGTGCTTCAGACAGATCCGCCAACAATGCGCAGCGATATGGCTAATTTCGTTCCTGCCCCTAAAAACTTTAATGCTTCGACAAGCCTGACGGATGAAATTAAATCTGAAGGTTGCCAGATGGCGGATAACTCATTTGAACATGCCAAAAGTACTCTGCGTTGTCGTGCCATTAATACCGTGCGTTTCATCCGTAAACAAAATACCGAAGCGGCATATGAAGCAGATTTAACCACCACGACGGGTGAAGCATTCACGATGTCAGTGGGGTATACCTACGGTAATCCGTCCGCCAACGAACCGGGCTGGCGCACTATTTCGATCAACCAGGGAGACATCATTACTGATATCCGTAAACAGGGCCATTGGGTTCCCAATGGTTATAAATAATCTTATCAATGAGATAACTTTTTATTCGGCATTCAGCTAATGGAGGTTCAGTGGAAAAAACATTACAGCAGGAAACGCCACCAACCGTGGACTGTACCTGGCAACTTGTTTTGAGTGTTGCCGGTGTGACATTGATGCGCAGCAATTCAGTTGGGGTTAAAGCACTGGGAGCCAGTCTCACCACACTGAGTCTGATTCGCATCATTAAAAAATTCGCCACACTTGCCTGATCTCCCTTTCTGAGTGCTCAGAGGATAAAAGCAATATGTCTGAAAATACCCAGGGGAAACTCAAGGGACTGAAAGAGAGACTAAACCTGCGCCGAAATGTCTCCTCCACTGATAATCCGGTTGAGCGGGTTGAAGAAAGTGTCAGTGAGCAAACGACAGAAGGGCCAGAATCCCGTACTACACGATATAAGCGATTGCTTGAAATTATCGTTATCAACGGCTTGCTGAACATTGCTGAAGATAAACTCAGTGACGATGTATTTATCGAGTCGGTGTTCAGTAAGGCTTATGAGCTTCTGCCCGTACCGGTCAGGCTGGTTGTCAGAAGGGAATGGTGCCTGGCTTATCTCCAGTCACGGAAAGCCCCGTTACTGGCGCAACTCCAGCTCTACCGGGCCGAAAGACACGACTCAGCAGAACTTGTGCCACCTGCGCTGCAACCAACGTTACCGCCAGCGACCTAATCAGACTCATTAATAACAGACAGGGCCATCCTTCGGGGTGGCCTTTTTTATGCCCATTTTCTACAGGAGTTTTTATGACCCGTTTAGCCAGCCGCTTCGGCTCAGTCAATCTTGTTCGCCGCGACCGCCCGTTAACCCGTGACGAACTGGCACACTATGTGCCGAGTGTCTTCAGCGAAGATAAACATGAATCCCGCAGTGACAGGTACACCTATATCCCGACTATTTCCCTGCTCGATAACCTACAACGCGAAGGCTTCCAGCCATTCTTTGCCTGCCAGACCCGAGTTCGGGATCAGAGCAAGCGAGAGCACACCAAACATATGCTGCGCCTGCGTCGCGAAGGACAGATCACTGGCAAACAGGTGCCAGAAATCATCCTCCTTAATAGCCACGACGGCTCCAGTTCATACCAGATGCTACCGGGATTATTTCGTTCAGTTTGTCAGAATGGTTTGATTTGTGGTGAGTCGTTTGGGGAAGTACGCGTGCCGCATAAAGGTAACGTGGTGGAGAAAGTCATTGAAGGGGCTTACGAAGTACTGGGGATTTTTGACCGGGTGGAAGAGAAGCGCGATGCCATGCAGTCGCTTTTGTTACCGCCACCGGCACAGCAGGCGATGGCGAAAGCAGCATTAACCTATCGCTTTGGTGAAGAACATCAGCCGGTGACGGAATCGCAGATACTATCTCCGCGCCGCTGGCAGGATGAAAGTAACGATCTCTGGACCACTTACCAGCGTATTCAGGAAAACCTGATTAAAGGTGGACTGTCTGGGCGAACTACCAAAGGTAAACGGGCACATACACGCGCCGTTAAAGGTATCGACGGTGATGTGAAACTCAATCGTGCCCTTTGGGTGATGGCCGAGAATATGCTGCAGCTTGCTTTATGAACTTTTTTACCATCCATCTCTTCACGCCCTGCCGCTAAGCCGGTGGAGCTTTTTTGTTTTCAGGAGCAATTATGTCCGTACTCAATATATTCCCGGTATTCACTGCCAACGAGCAACGTGTCATTCGCCGTGCACTGCACCTGCTGGAGAAGTATCAGCGTCAACCCAGTGAGCCATTTATCTCCACCAGCGTCACTAAAACCTGGCTACAACTTCAGATGGCTCACCTGGAGCGTGAGGCCTTCATCGTGATGTATCTCGACAATCAGCACTGTCTGCTGGAACGAGAAACACTGTTTACCGGCACGCTCAGCCATACCGAAGTGCATCCCCGTGAAGTGGTTAAATCGGCCCTGAAGCACAATGCAGCTGCGGTCATTCTGGCCCATAACCATCCTTCAGGTACGACAGAAATCAGCCAGCAGGATAAACATATCACCCAGCGGATCGTAAAAGCGTTGGCACTGGTGGAAGTGCGAGTGCTGGATCATCTCGTTGTCGGGAACGAAGTTGTTTCTTTTGCGGAGCTTGGTTGGTTGTGAACCAACCAAGCAATAATCCAATAGTGGCAGTTTAATACATGGACATCATCACTCTTTGGCTATACTAATGCTGCCCGGCATCTTCTGCTGGCACAGCTGCAGATTGTCGCAACAGACGACGCTGATTACGCTTTTTCCACTTTGCTTGCAACCACTCGCTATGTGACGGCATATTAAGGTATAGCTGCTGCGTCATATCAGCGAGAATGCGAAGGTCATCTGTGTAACCGCGCTGTCCATTTCCCATTTCGGCATGGCGGCCACCTGCTGTACTCCAAGCTTCATAAAGCGAATATGGTGCGAACAGCTCTAGACCAGTTAGGAGTACTACGGGAGCCCTTGTTTGCTGGCGCTCAGGAATGTATTCACGTCCCCAGACCGCGAGTTTTGCAATCCGCTGAATCTCGGCTGGGGAAAGGTCCCCAGCCTGCTTCATGGTTGCAAAAACGAGAATCGCGCCAGGAAAGCGGATAGCAAGTTGTTTCATTCTTTCTACATCTTCTACTTCAAATGCATCAGCTACTGCATTTTTCTCTTCGGAATTCTCGCCTCTGAAGCTTTTTGCCTCTCCAAATACGAGCTCTGCGTGATGATCTAGTCCATTGAAGACTTTGCGTTGATGCCAGAGTATGAGATCAGCTTCAATGTGATTTTTTGGGGCCAACTTCAGTATTTGGCCAGTTGACCATGTAACTTTGGTGTCATGATTTCCGAATGTTTTAGCGAGAAATCTCAATGTCAGTGATGCGGCATATCCTCCACGAGCATAATCAGGGAGTGCGAACGGACCAATAAGCCTGTAGGCCCAACGAGATAACTGACTTGAACTTGGATCTAATGATGGAAAACGGAACTTTTTTAGGCAAAGACTGCATGCTACTTCATGATCCAGTTCGCGAAGTGCATGCCATCCCCAAGTAGAGCATTTTGAACACTTCAACTCCAAGCCAAGTTCAACAGCACCACGTTCAATTAAAGTTTCTGCATTTTTATTTCGCCATATATCCCCCTTCACCGCGTTTTTAATCTTGTTCTGAAATTCCTGGTTTTGGATTGAGGGTGAGATGGGGCTCCGCGAGATTTTATTTAGAAGCTTCACGATCTCTGCGTGAGCAAAGCTGCTAATGCCCCAGAAACCACCGAGTGTGTTAACAATTTGCTGTGTGGCTTGTCCTGCATCGGAGACTTGGCTTTCGATTCCATTGGTTTTTAGCCACTCACTGATAGAAGTTGTACCATCGTTTAGACGCCAGAGGTCGGACGTATTTTTGTAATGGCAAAAAACAACAAAACCTTCTGTCGTAGACAAAATTTTTCTCTGTATCGACTGAAAACGCGGGAACTTAGGCAATCGGTAATCATTGGGAAAGACGGTTGCGATTCGGTCTGTATTTGACCAATTTTGAAGTTTCACAACGTTCGTCCAACGAGCGTCGCTATTGCCATATCTCTCAGCGAAATCTGGATGGAGATTGTCGAATCGAAGTTCGGTTCGGTCAGCATCAATTTGTGTGTCGAACGTTTTTTCTCCTGCAGAAAGAATGGGGCGTGTATTACGAACGGCAAAATGTGGGGACGGACGCCAAATTGGAGGGTACCAATCTTGTCGGACATTTGCCCCCTCCCGATCTACGCGCAAATAGTCAGCGTACAGTTGTTCGATGTCTGCAGAAGGGAGTGACCTTGCAAACAACACGTTAGCATGGGTCATTACGCCGTGTGGATTTCCTCGAAGCGGTCTATGGCAATGCTCGATGTATTCTCTACAGTACGGGGAAAGCACGTCGAGCCATTGGACTGGAATTGGGCGGACATTCCTTCTTACTGCACGAAGATTCCAATAGTCAATTAGATCGCGCGAGTCCTGTGCATCCATGACGAAGAGCGTTGGATCCGTATGGTCCTGATAATTAATCTCAATATTCGAGTGACCAATTTGTAATGCGGAATTAAATCCATCCTTGAACAGCTCAGTTAGCGAATCTGCGGTAAGAACGATCTGTTTGGGGTCAAAAGCATCGCGGAATCCTTGACCAAAATATTCAAGATCATCAGCCTCTGGAAAGCTCCCGAAAAGGCAGGCACAGAACGGCTTAAAAGATTTCGTCTGAGGTATGACATCTACAATATTGTGATCATGCCTACGTACGAATTGAAATTGCTTCTTATACAGATCTTTGTATAAGTCGAAGACATCAAGGCCCGCTTTGCCACGCGGTTCGTCAGCTCGTCTTAGCATGTCAGACAGTTGGAGTATTCGGTCTGGATCAAAGCCTAATCCTGTAGCCAGTCCCGCCTCAGCCTCAACGAGGAAATCAGGCTCGAAAGCATCAAGATAGCCATTTACGATCCGCAGGGCGCTTTCAGGTTTGTAATCATTCCTATCCCACCATTTAGGTACATGGCCGAAAATGGGAATGATAGGGTTGAAATTGCCACCCCACAAGCAGGTGTTTATTTGGAAGATTTCCAGCAATCGTTTATTGTCGCTGGGTTTTATGAGGAATGCGAATCGAATCGGTCGTAGCGTTACGACGGCGCTGATGTGAGCCATAATTCTTCCTGTTGGAGTGTAGGGCGATCACCTTGAAGTCGCATAATCTATTTGTCAGGCACCGCGCAATTGAACGTTTACAGACATTCTACTTTGATTTATCAACCGTTTGAAAATGGATTACACAGGATGTAGTGTGAAAGCAGAAGAGGATAGGCCCACTCCTAAAATTTGATACAACACTCAGTTAATAACGTCAGTTCCTGGCACACTGCTGACTTTCAATTTATTGGATTGAAAGTGTTAGATGTAAAAGATCAAGTTGGAGCCAATAACCTTACCTCTTTGTCCGCAAGCCAGATAATCATGCATCTTGCTGTATTAACCCAGCATTGCTCGTACTTGTAGTTACTGCAACATCATTTATATCGTTATTTTCGCTCATAGTTCAGTAGAGCAGTACCCCCTCGGCTTTTACTTTTATCAGGATTCAATACATGAAAATTTCATCTGTACCGGCCACGTTGCCGGTTTCGCCACGCCTGTCGCCCGTCCAGTTATGGCAGCAATTGTTAACATATCTGCTGGAGCATCATTACGGCCTCACACTCAATGACACACCGTTCCATGACGAACTTGCCATACAGGAGCATATTGAAGCTGGCATTACACTTGCTAATGCGGTGAATTTTCTAGTTGAGCGCTATGAACTTGTACGTATTGACCGAAAGGGATTCACCTGGCATGAACAAACACCTTTTCTTACCGCTACCGATATTCTCACAGCCAGGAAAGCTACCGGATTAATGCACACATAAATAGCGTTAGTCTTCTTTCCTATCTCGCCTTTCTTTTCTCATCAAAAAGAGGTGAAAAAACTTTTAGGCACCTATATAGGCACCTATATAGGCACCAAAGAAAAGTTGAATTAGAACTTAGATCAATTATTTCAATAAATTACATCACTAATTCAGACTCCCCCAGCCCACCAAATCTTTTCGCGGCGGTTCCAGAGCCGACCGCGTAGAAGTCCTGAAAGCCCACAAGGTTAACGCCGAGTGGGCTTTTTTGTGCCCTCGATTTGCCCCGCGAAGTCCGAACTCAACTCATTAAATCCGAACATTTTAGGCCGGTTGATAGGCCCAATGAAAACGATTATGTTTTTCGATGGGCCTCCAGGAGCAGAGACTGAGCATGGCAAGTCAAACCATAGCCATTGACCGATACGGAAATCAAAGCCGCCAAACCTAAAGACGTCTATTACCAACTTTAAATAATGATGGGCTGACGCTCTTAATGAAATCCAGTGGAAGTAAACTCTGGCAATTTCGCTACTATCACCCCTTCACCAAGCAGAGTTTTGAAGCCTACCCCCCCGATGACACTTTCCGACGCATGGAAGCTGAGAGCAGAATCGCGTGCA
>NZ_VTDE01000007.1:0-207738 GCF_052824965.1 Erwinia sp. 1181_3 | reverse complement strand
CCCTCCTTCGGAGTCAACTTCTTTTTGAGAAGTTTTTCCGGCGGTTCAGATGCTTCCTGAACCTCCTGACACGTTGACTTGTAAGCCGTTGTTCCGTGTCAGTGGAGGCGCAGTATAGGGATTTTCTGGCGACTGACAAGGGCTAATTGCAAAAAACTTTTCACATGCTTATTTTTCATGCAAAAGCCGCTTATGACCTCGATTTATGCTGCTTTAATAAACAGAAATGGGCCAAAGGCCCATTTCTGTTACTTCCCGTGATTACTGATGTGCGACGATTACGCCATCCTGTACATCCATTTCTATGGTTTTCCCCGGAATCAGCGCACCAGAAAGTATCTGCTGTGCCAGCGGGTTCTCAATTTGCTGCTGAATTGCACGTTTCAGCGGCCTTGCCCCATAGACCGGGTCATAACCATTTTCACCCAGCTTCTGCAGCGCCGCTTCAGAGATATGCAGAGCATACCCACGATCGTCCAGACGCTGATACAGGCGTGCAAGCTGGATGCGTGCAATAGAAGCAATATGTTGCTCACCCAGCGGATGGAAGACGACCAGTTCATCAATACGGTTGATGAACTCCGGACGGAAGTTCTGGCTGACAACCGACAACACCAGTTCTTTCATCTCACCGTAGCTCAATGCACCGAAACGTTCCTGGATCAAATCAGACCCCAGGTTCGATGTCATGATCACCACCGTATTACGGAAGTCGACCGTCCTGCCCTGCCCGTCAGTAAGACGGCCATCATCCAGCACCTGCAACAGAATGTTAAACACATCCGGATGCGCTTTTTCTACTTCATCCAGAAGGATGACAGAGTAAGGTCTGCGGCGAACCGCCTCGGTCAGATACCCCCCTTCTTCATAACCGACATAGCCCGGAGGTGCCCCGACGAGACGAGACACTGAGTGTTTTTCCATAAACTCGGACATATCGATACGCACCATCGCGTCATCGCTGTCGAACATAAAGTTAGCCAGTGCCTTACACAACTCGGTTTTCCCTACCCCGGTTGGCCCAAGGAACAGGAACGAACCAATCGGGCGATTCGGGTCGGCCAGGCCAGCACGGCTGCGACGAATCGCATTCGATACCGCTTCTACTGCCTCATTCTGACCAATCACCCGCGTATGCAACTCCTGCTCCATACGCAGTAACTTGTCACGCTCACCTTCCATCATGCGAGCAACAGGAATACCGGTCCAACGTGCCAACACATCAGCAATCTCAACATCGGTAACACGGTTACGCAGCAGCCGCATGGTTTTACCTTCGGTCTGCGTCGCGGCAGCAAGCTGTTTTTCCAGCTCTGGAATTTTCCCGTATTGCAGCTCGGACATCTGCCCGAGGTCTCCCTGACGACGTGCCTGCTCCATGGCCAGCTTCGCCTGTTCTAACTCAGTTTTAATATGCTGAGTACCAGAGAGCTCCGCTTTTTCAGCTTTCCACTCTTCTTCCAGTTCTGAGTATTCACGCTCTTTCTGGTTCAGCTCAGTTTCCAGCATCTCCAGCCGTTTGATACTGGCATCGTCAGACTCTTTCTTCAGCGCCTGCTGCTCCAGTTTCAGCTGAATGATACGTCGCTCAAGGCGGTCAAGAGACTCTGGCTTCGAGTCGATCTGCATACGAATACTCGACGCGGCCTCATCAATCAGGTCAATCGCCTTATCCGGTAACTTACGGTCAGAAATGTAGCGATGCGATAAAGTCGCCGCTGCCACGATAGCCGGGTCAGTAATCTGCACATGGTGATGCAGCTCATAACGCTCTTTCAGCCCACGCAGGATCGCGATGGTATCTTCCACACTCGGTTCAGCAACAAAGACCTTCTGGAAGCGTCGCTCCAGCGCAGCATCTTTTTCTATATACTGGCGATATTCATCCAGGGTGGTGGCGCCCACGCAGTGCAGTTCACCACGCGCGAGTGCAGGTTTCAGCATGTTGCCCGCGTCCATTGCGCCATCAGCCTTACCGGCACCGACCATGGTGTGCAACTCATCAATAAACAGAATGACATTGCCTTCCTGTTTCGACAGGTCGCTGAGCACCGCTTTCAGGCGCTCTTCGAATTCACCACGATATTTGGCACCCGCCACCAGCGCTCCCATATCAAGTGCCAGTACCCGGCGGCCTTTCAGACCTTCTGGCACTTCACCATTAATGATGCGCTGCGCGAGGCCTTCAACGATGGCGGTTTTACCAACACCAGGTTCACCGATCAGTACCGGGTTGTTTTTAGTACGGCGCTGCAAGACCTGAATCGTACGGCGAATTTCTTCGTCACGGCCAATAACCGGGTCAAGTTTACCCAGCTCCGCGCGCTCGGTCAGATCGATGGTGTATTTTTTCAGTGCCTGCCGCTGATCTTCAGCTCCCTGGTCGTTCACGCTATCGCCTCCACGCATCTGGTCGATCGCTTTCGTCAGCTTATCGCTGGTGACCCCCGCAGATTTGAGCAAATCTGCCAGAGAACCACGCGAGTCAAGCGCCGCCAGAACGAATAATTCGGATGAAATAAAGTTGTCGGCACGTTTTTGCGCCAGTTTGTCACACAGGTTAAGCACCCGTACCAGGTCAGCAGAAGGTTGAACATCACCCTCGGTGCCTTCGACCTGCGGTAAACGGCTGAGTGCCTGTTCAATGTTGGTACGCAGTGAAGCGACATCAACACCGGCAGCGGTCAGTAAAGGACGAACGGATCCGCCATCCTGATTGAGCAACGCGCTCATCAGATGCAGAGGTTCGATGAATTGATTGTCACGGCCGAGGGCCAGAGATTGAGCATCAGCCAGAGCCAGCTGAAATTTGTTAGTAAGACGATCCAGACGCATAATTTCCCCCTATCAGGTCAAATTGCTACTGGAGATTAAATGAGGTCATCCCTCAAATTTTTCAAGGTAATGACCTGACATTTTGGAGAAAAAAACATCAATCCGGACCGTCTTATGGCGCTAGGTTATATCAGCCAGATCAAACTTGCCATACGGCCAGTGACGCCATCGCGTCGGAAGGAGAAAAATTGCTCACTTTGATTGAGGGTACATTGGCCGTCACCCCAGACGTGGCGCACGCCGATGGCATCTAAACGCTGTTTTGCTAAATGTCCGAGATCGGCATAAAACTTTTCACCCTTAGGGAAAAAAGCGGCTGCGGCGGCTGGATTTTGCGCAATAAAAGCCTCACGCACTTCCGGCCCGACCTCAAAAGCATCCGGACCAATCGCCGGGCCAAGCCAGGCGAAAATCTGCGACGGAGGGGCAGAAAAGGCATTAATTGTTGCCTCCAGCACGCCATCACATAATCCACGCCATCCAGCATGCGCGGCAGCCACTTCCTGGCCATCCTGCGAACAAAAAAGCACCGGCAGACAGTCAGCCGTCATCACAGCACAGACAACGCCAGGGGTTCGGGTATAAGCCGCATCCGCACGCAGTGAAGCCGGCACCTTCCAGTCCAGCGTCAGAACCTCTGTACCATGAACCTGCTCAAGCCATTGTGGCATGGACGGTAAATCGGCCAGTTCCAGCAGGCGCTGACGGTTAGTCTGCACATGCTGCAACTCATCGCCCACATGAGCACCGAGGTTAAGACTGTCCCACGGTGCCTGGCTGACGCCCCCCTGGCGCGTACTGCTGCACGCGCGAACGTTAGCGGGGGCCGACCACTTTGGTACAATCAGGCTCATTACCAGTCCAGTTGCTCTTTAAATTCTTCGGTATCCGCTTTCAGTGCATTGATCAAATCGACCATGTCCTGTGGCAGCGGTGCATGCCATTCCATTTCAATCCCGGTAATCGGGTGATAGAGACGGAGCATGGTGGCGTGCAGGGCCTGACGATCGAAACCACGCAGCGTACTGATAAAGGCATCTGATGCCCCTTTCGGTGGACGCGGACGACCACCGTACAGCGGATCACCCACCAGCGGATGGTTAATGTGCGACATATGCACACGGATCTGGTGAGTACGGCCAGTTTCCAGACGCAGGCGCAAACGCGTATGGGCACGGAAATGCTCCATAATGCGGTAATGCGTCGTTGCTGGTTTACCCATCGGATGCACTGCCATGTGGGTACGTTTAGTCGAGTGACGACTGATCGGTTGATCAACCGTACCGCCTGCTGTCATACGACCAATAGCCACGGCTTCATACTCGCGAGTGAACTCGCGCAGTTGCAGTGACTCCACCAGGTGCGTCTGTGCAGGGACCGTTTTCGCCACCACCATCAGACCTGTCGTATCTTTATCCAGACGGTGCACAATGCCAGCACGAGGCACATCAGCAATCGCCGGGAAATGATGCAACAGTGCATTCAGCACCGTGCCATCAGGATTACCGGCTCCCGGATGAACCACCAGATCGCGCGGTTTGTTAATCACCAGAATGTCGTCATCTTCATAGACGATGTTCAGTGGGATATCCTGCGCTTCCCAGCGAGCTTCTTCGTCAATTTCCGCATCGATGATAATTTGCTCACCGCCGAGCACTTTTTCTTTCGGTTTGTCGATAATTGCACCGTTGACGGTGATGCGACGGTCGAGAATCCATTCTTTTATGCGAGAACGTGAATAATCAGGGAACAATTCGGCCAAAGCCTGATCTAAGCGTTGTCCGAGTTGCGATTCGGATACCGTTGCGTTGAGTTTTACTTGTTGTGCCATAAATAAACAGCTTCTTCGTTAACGTTGGGTTTTCACGGCGATGCCGTTTAATATAATGTGCTATCGTACCTGGTCACTATCGGAAGCTTAACGGACAGCTTCCTGAATAACACTCTGAGGATAAGCAAATCGTCATGACGCGTATGAAATATCTGGTGGCTGCAGCCACGTTGAGCCTGGCATTAGCTGGATGTTCCGGCTCCAAGGATGTGGTGCCTGACAGCCCGCCTTCCGAGATTTATGCCACTGCCCAGCAAAAACTGCAGGACGGTAACTTTAAAGGAGCAATAACGCAACTGGAAGCGCTTGATAACCGCTATCCATTCGGCCCTTACTCCCAGCAAGTTCAGCTAGACCTGATCTACGCATACTACAAAAATGCCGATTTGCCGCTGGCGCAAGCCGCCATTGACCGCTTTATGCGCCTGAATCCAACGCATCCGAACATTGATTACGTTATTTATATGCGTGGTCTGACGGACATGGCGCTGGATGACAGTGCATTGCAAGGCTTTTTTGGTATCGACCGCTCAGACCGCGATCCAACCCATGCGCGTGATGCTTTCAAAGACTTCTCGCAGCTGCTGCGTGGCTATCCAAACAGCCAGTATGCAACCGATGCACGCAAGCGCCTGGTGTTCCTGAAAGATCGTCTGGCGAAATATGAGTTATCCGTGGCGGAATTCTACACTAAACGCGAGGCGTATGTCGCTGTGGTTAACCGTGTAGAGCAAATGCTGAAAGATTACCCGGATACAAAGGCTACGCGCACTGCACTGCCGCTGATGGAAAATGCTTACCGTCATCTGCAGCTGAATGCAGAAGCCGATCGTGTGGCAAAAATCATTGCGACCAATCAGGCCTGAGTCTGACCTGACAAAAATGGCAGCCTCTGGGCTGCCATTTTTTTGACTAAAAAACGGCAAAATGCCAAATTTCCAGTCAGGTTAACCTATCAACAATGACACTGAAAATGCCCCTCGACAACCCCCAGAGCCCTATTTACCCGCCCATCTCACAGTTTTGTTCTTCTTGACAAAAAGCGACAAAATAACGTGATTTTGATCACACATTTTCACACTTTTCGCGGTATGCTGGGTTCACCAAGACGGAAATGACAGAGAGGTAAGCACTATGGTACTGAACATTACCAGCAAGCAAATGGAAATTACTCCGGCTATCCGCCAACATGTCGAAGACCGTCTCGCCAAACTTGAAAAGTGGCAAACTCATCTGATAAATCCACACATTGTTTTGTCAAAAGAGCCGAAAGAGTTTGTTGCCGATGCAACTATCAATACGCCAAACGGCCCGCTGATTGCCAGCGCCAAGCATGAAGATATGTACACAGCCATCAACGATCTGATTAACAAGCTGGAACGTCAGCTGAATAAAGTTCAGCATAAAGGTGAAGCGCGCCGCGCCACCGCCAGTGTTAAAGATCTGAGTGTGGTTGAGACAGACGAAGAGTAATCGGTTTAAACCGTCATAACGCGCCTGCGGGCGCGTTTTTTATTGACAGAATGAAATTGCAGCGGTTACTTTATCCTTCCAGACATCATGGATAGCACAATGAAATCAGCACAGTTTTTCTTCGCATTCTTTTTTACCTTCTTTACCTTCCCCTGATTTGGGAGGCAATTCGTCGTGTAAGAGTGAATGCGAAGACGAACATTAAAGCCTCCCAAACGGGAGGCTTTTTTTTTAGTAACATCTGACAGGTAGCAAATATGAATCCCGAAAATCCTTTGCTGGCTCTGCGCGGTAAGATCAGCGCACTGGACGAACAACTGCTGGCCCTGCTGGCCCAGCGCCGTGCGCTGGCGGTAGAAGTTGCTGAGGCCAAAATGGCCACCCACCGTCCCGTCCGTGATATCGACCGCGAACGCGATCTGCTTGAGCACCTGATCACTCTGGGCAAAGGCCATAAGCTGGATGCGCATTACATCACACGCCTGTTTCAGCAAATCATTGAAGATTCCGTGCTGACTCAGCAGGCGCTGCTGCAAAAACATCTGAACAACACCAACGCTCACTCTGCGCGCATCGCCTTTCTCGGGCCAAAAGGCTCTTACTCGCATCTGGCATCACGCCACTATGCCGCACGTCATTTCGATAACTTCATTGAGAATGGCTGCCTGAAGTTTCACGATATCTTCAATCAGGTTGAAACCGGGCTGGCTGACTACGCCGTGCTGCCGGTTGAGAATACGACTTCAGGGTCAATCACTGATGTCTATGACCTGTTGCAGCAAACCAGCCTGTCTATTGTCGGTGAGATCACTATCCCTATTGATCACTGCGTCCTCGTCTCCGGTAATACTGACCTGCAGCAGATTGAGACAGTCTACAGTCACCCTCAGCCATTCCAGCAGTGCAGCCAGTTCATCAATCGTCATCCGCACTGGAAAATTGAGTACACCGAAAGTACTGCGGCTGCGATGGAGAGAGTCGCTGCCATGAATTCACCGAAAGTTGCCGCGCTGGGTAGTGAAGCCGGCGGTGAGCTTTATGGTTTACAGGTGCTGGAGCGGAATCTGGCTAACCAGCGCCAGAACATTACCCGCTTCATCGTACTGGCCCGTAAGCCGGTCGAGGTTTCACTCCAGGTTCCGGCAAAAACCACGCTGATTATGGCCACTGGCCAGCAGGCAGGCGCCCTGGTGGAAGCTCTGCTGGTGCTGCGAAAACATAATCTGACAATGAGTAAACTGGAGTCGCGCCCGATTAACGGGAATCCATGGCAGGAGATGTTTTACATCGATTTCCAGGGCAACCTGAATACCGATGCTGTACAGCAGGCGCTAAGCGAGCTGACGCCAATCACACGTTCCCTGAAGGTACTGGGCTGCTACCCTAGCGAAAACGTCGTCGCCATCGATCCCCAATAACGCCGGACACCTCGCCAGCCCAATCGCGGCTGGTGATTTTCCCCTTTTGCCACAGAGAATCATTTACCCTGTGATGTCGATCGCTATATCATAAGATATACAACGATACTCAGGCAGTGATGATGACTTCCCTTTTCCGCTCTTTTTCCGTACTTATTCTTTCTGCTTTATTCGTTTTTTCTGCGCAAGCATCACGCCAGGTAACCGATCAGCTCGGTCGTCAGGTGACATTGCCCGATCGCGTTGATCGGGTCGTCGTCCTTCAGCATCAGACCTTAAATCTACTGGTACAGCTCGATGCCACGGGAAAAATAGTCGGCATTCTCAGCAACTGGAAACAGCAGCTGGGCGACGGCTATGCACGTCTGGTACCCCAGTTGAATACGTTGCCGATGCTGGGCGATCTGACCCATGTTGATCTGGAGAAGCTGGTTGCCCTTCATCCGCAGGTGGTGTTTGTCACGAACTATGCGCCCCAGGAAATGATTGATCAGATTCAGGATCTCGGCATCGCTGTTATTGCCATCTCTCTGCGTACCGACAGCGGCACACAGCAGGCCCAGCTCAACCCACCGTTAGAAAATGAAGAACAGGCCTACAATGATGGCCTTGCACAGGGTATCCGTCTGATTGGCGAGGTGGTCAATCAGCAAAAGCAGGCCGACGCTCTGGTTGCAGAAACCTTTAAACAGCGTCAGCAGGTTGCCGACCGGCTCAAGGACATTCCGGAAAAAGAGCGTATTCGTGTCTACATGGCTAACCCCGATCTGACAACCTATGGTTCGGGGAAATACACCGGGCTGATGATGGCGCATGCCGGAGCAATGAACGTTGCCGCATCAACCGTTAAGGGCTACAAGCAGGTTTCAATGGAGCAAATTCTGGCATGGAATCCGCAGGTCATCTTTGTCCAGGACCGTTATCCAAAAGTACTCGACGAGATTAACCAGCAGCCCGCCTGGCAGGCCGTGGATACCGTCAAAAATCACCGGGTTTATCTGATGCCAGAGTATGCCAAGGCCTGGGGCTACCCGATGCCGGAAGCGATGGCACTGGGAGAATTGTGGATGGCGAAGAAACTGTACCCGGCCAGATTTACGGATATTGATATGCAGCAGCAGGCAGACAGCTGGTATCAACGTTTTTACCGTACTCACTACCACGGCAACAACGGATGAAGCCTTTACAGGTATTGGCCGCGGGCAGCCTGCGTCACGTCTGGCCAGGCGTGGTAAGTGCATTCCAGCACTATTATCCGGCGGGGATAGAAACGCAGTTCGGTCCAGCCGGAATACTGCGTCAGCGTATAGAGCAAGGTGAGGCCTGCGATTTGTTCGTCTCTGCCAGTATTGCCCATCCGCAGACACTGTTACAGGCAGGGCTGGCACAAAGGACAGGCGTATTCTGCCATAACTTTTTGTGCCTGAACGTTCGCAGCGATAGCGTCGATTCGGCGGCTGAGTGGCTCGATCTGTTGCGCAATCCTGCTCTGCGTCTCGCCACCTCAACACCTGGCTGCGATCCCTGTGGCGATTACGCCTGGCAGCTATTCGAACGTATTGGACAGCATGAGACTGAACTGGGCCAACGGTTAAAGCAGCGTGCGATGCCACTGGTCGGTGGAAAGGATTCCGTACCCGTACCTCCGGGGATGCAGGCTTCAGTCTGGTTGATAAAGTCAGGGCAGGCCGATCTCTTTATTGGCTACCGCAGCTATGCGCATCTTCTACAGGCGAATGAGGGTATTACGACGTTGTTGATACCTGAGGCGTGGCAAACTCGCGCTGACTATGGCTATGCTGTTTGTCAGCCCGCAGGCCACAAGCTCGCTGAGCTGTTGTTAACTTGTGAGGGACAGGAGATTTTCGTCAAGGCGGGGTTTGGTACGATTAAAACGGAGGGGCCAGATATGTCGGCCCCTCCTGTTAAACACTAGGGTCTGCTGTCATTTGCCTGACGCAGTAACGTGCGGCTTTCTGCCTGGAAGCGTTTCGCGTGGTCGCCAAACCAATGCTCTACCCGGCGGAAGCTGTCGATAAACGCCTGCTTATCGCCCTGCTCCAGCAACTTTATTGCCTCTCCAAACCGCTTATAATACCGTTTGATCAGGGCCAGATTGCTTTCTGAAGACATAATAATGTCGGCGTAGAGCTGTGGATCCTGAGCAAACAGGCGTCCGACCATCGCCAGCTCCAGTCGATAGATCGGTGATGAAAGCGCCAGCAGTTGGTCCAGTTGAACATTTTCTTCTGCCAGGTGCAGACCATAAGCAAACGTAGCGAAGTGGCGCAATGCCTGAATAAACGCCATGTTCTGGTCATGCTCCACGGCACTGATACGGTGCAGGCGTGCGCCCCATACCTGAATCTGTTCCAGGAACCACTGATAGGCTTCCGGCTGACGACCATCACACCACACCACCACCTGCTTCGCCAGGCTGCCGCTATCCGGGCCGAACATGGGGTGTAACCCCAGCACCGGTCCTGCATGCGCGGCCAGCATGGCCTGCAACGGTTTATTTTTCACCGAGGCCAGATCCACCAGGATGCAATCCTGCGGCAGCGGAGGCAGCTCACCAATCACCTGCTCGGTCAGATGGATAGGAACACTAATAATCACCATGCCCGCGTTGGCCAGCATCGCTTCTGCGTTATCCCAGTCATTTTTATCGAGGATCTGTACCTGATAACCCGACAGGGTAAGCATCTTCTCAAACAGACGCCCCATCTGCCCCTTACCGCCAACAATCACTACCGGACGCAGTTCGGGACAGAGGGTTTTAAAGCCCTTATCGTTTTCGCTGGTGTAGGATTCACGCATCACGCGGCGCAGAACATCCTCGATCAGATCGGGAGGCACGCCCAGCAACTCCGCTTCATGACGGCGTGAGGCCAGCATCGTGGCCTCACGCTCAGGAACATAAATCGGTAACCCGTAGCGGCTTTTTACCTCGCCGACTTCGGCGACCAGCGTCAGCCGTTTCGCCAGCAGATCCAATAGCGCTTTATCGACTTCATCAATTTGATCGCGTAACGCGGTCAGTTCAGCCACCATAACTCATTAACCCTCTTACGACAGACGCGCCGCCAGTACTCCGGTCAAATCCTGATGAATTTCACGCAGCAGGGTTTCCGTTGTTTCCCAGTTAATGCAGGCATCGGTAACGGAAACGCCGTAGCGCATATCACTGCGCGGCTGCTCAGAAGACTGGTTGCCTTCGTGAATGTTACTTTCCAGCATCAGACCCATAATTGAACGGTTGCCATCTTTAATCTGCGCAACGGCAGACTCGGCCACGCCGGACTGGCGACGAAAATCTTTATTAGAATTGCCATGACTGCAATCTATCATCAAGGAAGGACGGAGTCCCGCCTGCTGCATCTCTTTTTCGCACTGCGCCACATCGGCCGGACCGTAGTTCGGGCTTTTCCCACCGCGCAGGATCACATGCCCGTCAGGATTACCCTGGGTTTGCAGCAGGCACACCTGCCCTGCCTGGTTGATACCCACGAAACGGTGTGGCATCGCGGCTGCACGCATTGCATTAATCGCGGTGCCAAGACTGCCATCGGTACCATTTTTGAAGCCTACCGGCATTGAGAGGCCCGACGCCATTTCGCGGTGTGTCTGCGATTCGGTGGTACGTGCACCGATGGCCGACCAACTGAACAGATCGCCAAGGTATTGCGGGCTGTTTGGATCCAGCGCTTCCGTTGCCAGTGGCAAGCCCATCTCCACCAGATTCAACAGTAGCTGACGTGCAATATGGAGGCCAGCTTCCATATCAAAGGTGTTATCCATATGCGGATCGTTGATCAGACCTTTCCAGCCAACCGTGGTACGTGGCTTTTCAAAGTAGACGCGCATCACAATGTAGAGCTGGTCTTCCACCTGGTCCGCCAGTGCTTTCAAATCGCGGGCATAGGCCAGTGCAGCTTCAGTATCGTGGATAGAACAAGGGCCACAGACCACCAGCAAGCGATGATCTTTTCCGCTGATGATATCGGAAATAGTCTGACGTGAAGCGGCAATCTGCCCTTCCAGTACGCTGTTCAGCGGGAACTGTTTTTTCAGTTCTTCCGGGGTAATCAGAATCTGTTCATCAGCGATGTGAACGTTATTCAGCGCATCTTTTTGCATGATCGTCATCCTGGTCATTCGATTAATAGGGGTCCTCAGTGAGGTTGCTGACAACTGTACCAGAATGCGTACATAAAACAATATAGTGATGTACAGATTTATTACCACAGAGAAGAAAGCCACACCAATAAAACAATTTAAATAAATAAATACAATGAGTTAAACAAGAACCCTCAAAATACACCACAACTCAAACTGTAATTATATATTTACAGATAGTATTTCAACATCAAAAAAGCCAATCATTTCCAATACCTGTCCTCCTGAGAGGCGCTATAATTTTTGTCCGTCAGGACAAATAATTCAGAGTGAATCATGAAAATAGTCATACGCCCATTCGAAAACAGTGATGCTGTAGCCTTCGTCGAGGCCGTCAGGGAGTCACTGAAGAGTTTAATACCGTGGATGGCATGGGCCCATGAAGATTACACAGCCGAGGAAGCACTTAAGTGGTTCAGCTACACCCATTTACAGCGCCGTCAGGGCGTAGCGAATGAATGCGGGCTGTTTACAGAAGACGGGCGGCTTCTGGGGGGCGTGGGGCTGCGTTACAGCAGCGGACCCGATATCCCTGCCGCTCTTGGTTACTGGGTACGACGTAGCGAACAGCGTAAAGGTATTGCCCGTCAGGCTGTGTGCCAGATTGCAGCGCAGGCTTTTGAGCAACCGGATATTGACGTCATCGAAATCCTGGCGGCTGAAAGCAATATCGCCAGCCGCGCTGTTGCCACCCGCGTAGGCGCAGAGCTGATTGCCATACGCTTCGGGCTTATCGTATTAAAGAGTGGGCCAATTAACACTGCCATCTATCGGCTTTACCGCCCGCATCAGGTTGCCGAGTGACTGACGCTGCTGCCCGCTGGCATCAATATTCTCTGCAGAAAGCCACTGAACCAGCGCCTGATTGATCGCAGGCCACTCACTATCAATAATCGAGAACCAGTCTGAATCCCGTGAACGCCCTTTGCGTGCCATCATTTGACGAAAGGTTCCTTCCCAGGTAAACCCCAGGCGCAGTGCCGCCTGACGTGAGGGCTCGTTCAAAGAGTCGCACTTCCATTCACAGCGACGATATCCCAGCGTAAAGGCATTGTTGATCATCAGCCAAAGCGCTTCCGTACCGATCACCGTGCGTTTCATCAGAGGTGACCAGGTGACACCACCAATCTCCAGAACGCCGTTAGACGGATCGATGCGTAAATACGATACCAGGCCGACAGGCTTATCACGCCTTGCACAAAAGAGGGTAAAGGTCACAAAGCCGTTCTCGGCTGCACGCTGACTGAGCCAGATACGAAAGGCCTCCACCGATTCAGGACGTTCTTCCGTTAGCCAGGTCCAGTCCCGACCATCGGGCGCTGAAGCATAGGCCGTATAAAGATCCTCGCAATGAAGCTCAACATTCAGGGGTTCCAGCCGGCAGTAAATGCCGACCATTCGGTTTGCTTCTGGTACCGACACTGATTGCCAATAAGGCAATGCCGGACCGACAGGTTGACCAAATTCATTCATACGCTGCGTCATGTCTCTCTCCTTAATCTGCGTTAATTTTCAGCTTAGAAATAACTTTAGCGGCTTGCCAGCATCATGACTGTGCAGTAGCATCCTTTTTTACCTGCACAGGAAACACTCATGATCCGTTTAGCTCTGGTTGGTGACTATCGCCCCGATGCCGTTGCGCATCAGGCCATTCCAAAAGCAGTTCAACTTGCCTCACACGCCCTTCAGCTCAATGTCAGCCCGCAGTGGCTTCCCACTGAATCCATCACCGACAGCGGTGTTTTACAGGAATATGATGCCCTGTGGCTGACGCCGGGTAGTCCGTATAGTAACGACGAGGGGGCATTCCTCACTCTTCGTTATGCCCGTGAAAACAACGTGCCCTTTCTCGGCTCCTGCGGGGGGTTTCAGTATGCCATTGTTGAGTACGCGCGTAATGTCATGGGTTGGAGCGATGCAGGACATGCCGAAACCGACAGCGGTGGGCGTCTGGTGATCGCGCCATTAAGCTGTTCGCTGGTCGAAAAAACCGGGGATATTGTGATTGAACCTGGCTCGCTTCTGGCACAGGCTTACGGTAAGACAGAAATCAGCGAAGGGTATCACTGTAACTTTGGCGTCAACCCGGATTTTGTTGCCGATCTAAAAACGTATCCGCTGCGACTGACAGCCTGGGATCGTGAGGGGGATGTGCGGGCAATGGAACTTCCGGGACATAAATTCTATGCCGCTACATTATTCCAGTCCGAACGCGCTGCACTGCGTGATGAGCTGTCACCACTGGTCGTCGAACTGCTGCGCGCGGCCAGATAATGATGCTGCCTCGCCCGCGATAGCCGACGAGGCAGAGTCTCTTTAGACTGCTTCAGGGGGCGGTGATAACGACCGCTACACGACGATTTTCTGCCCGGCCCTGTGATGTTTTGTTGCTCTGTACCGGGTCGCTGTCACCCAACCCCCGGGTCGTGATATTGCTGCGTGCTACACCGGCTCCGCTTGCCCAGGCATCGGCTACCGCGTTGGCACGCTTCAGTGACAACGCCTCGTTATATTTCTCATCACCATAGTTATCGGTATGCCCATCAAGGCGCGCGTGATGCAGCCCAGTGCTGGAGAGTAACTTAGCCATGCGCTGAACGGTTGCAACACTCTCCGGCGTCAGCTCTGACTTATTTTTACCAAACAGGATCTTCTCAGAGATCCCCAACATCCATCCTTCCGGGATTTCACTAAACCCCTGTGATCGCATAGCGCTGATCTGTTCAGGCGAGAATTTACCCTGAGGTGCGCTCTGGCAGGCCGCCAGTAACAGCACCAATACGAGTCCAGTCATCATTCTTATTGTTTTCATCATATCTCCCATGATTATCACTAAGAAGCAGCACGCTGATGATGCTGCTGCTTCTCCAGATACATACTGCGATCGGCCGCTTCCATCACGCCTTCGGCAGTCGCAGCCTGGCTGGCTACCGCGCGGCCAATACTTAGTGTCATCACCACGGACTCACCGCCCTGAAGATCAATCGGCTCAGCCATGCGCAGATTAATCGCGTCAATCACCGCCTGGACTTCATTATCATGGCTGACATTTTCAAGGATCATGGCAAATTCATCCCCCCCAAAACGGCAGACAAGATGGGTATTTGCAGCACAGTCAGATAATCGCTGCGCTATCGCCATCAGGACTTCATCTCCCGCTGCATGCCCCCAGGTATCATTGATACCCTTAAAGTTATCCCCATCCATAAACAGCAGCGCAGTATGGGTTTTACGGGCACTATCACTCAGCACACTGTCCAGTGCACTGCGAAATGCAGCACGATTGGCCAGCCCGGTCAGCGGATCGTGCAGCGCACGCTTCAGCAGAGAATCTCGCTCCTGTTGCTCACGCAGTTGCCACTTTTCAATTTCGATCAGCAGGCTGTTAAAATCCTCACCGAACACGTGCAGTTCATTAATTTTTGAGGGAGGAACCCGACGTGAAAAATTACGCGTGGCGCGAATATCATGCACAACGCCGGTCATGCTCCTTAACGCAGCGATCAGCCCACTGAATAAATGACGAGTAAACAGGAGTGCGACCAGCGAGGCCAGCAGCAAACAGATCGTCAGCACACTGAGGGAGCGGTAGACAAAGTCCGTCACGGTGGCATCTTCGCCTGTTAGCGTGATATTGCCGACTTTTACCCCATTATGCAGGATGGGTTGCTGTACCGGTTTGGGGAATAACCAGCCGGAGACCGCACGCGCCAGTGGGTCTGTATTCATTTCATGTTCATTCCCCTCACCCCAATGGGCAAGTTCATTGCCTTTTATGTCGGTCACCACTGCCGAAGAGAACTGTCCCTGTTTTCCCAGCTCATTCAGGGTGTCCATCGCGGCATTACCGTCACGAAACACTACTGCAGCTTCCAGGCTGTGGCTGACGGTATAAGCCAGCAGTTGCAGATTCTTATCTGCATACTGACGGAATGACAGCATTGAGGTGGCGGAAATAAACAGCCACGCCACGGTCATCGTGGTCACTACGCTGATCACACTGATACGTAACAGCGCATTGCGAAAGCTGGCCCTGTTGTAATCTGCCGAGGATTTATCCATGTCGCTTACTCCCTGAAGATGCCAGCATTAATACATCGGGATGCACCCGAACGCCGCTTCGACCCAGCGAGTCGAGGTTCACCGAAAAACTCACCCGGTGATTAATAAATTTAAGGCAAAATGCGCTGCCGGTTGCGCACTCAGGGGTTTGTTCAGCAATGGTGAGCAGCGGGCGCAGCTGATAGCTGTTAATCAGTTCAACCTGCTGCTGCGAAGATTCACGGCCAAAGTAGAGAATATCGCACTGCGAGACCAGCGCCTGTTGTGCATCCTCTACGGGGATTGCCTGCCAGACAGCAGGAGGGTGCTCAACTGAAGCTGCGGTGAGCGCAGGAGCGAAGTACGCAGAACGAAAGATACACAGGCGGGGAAGCCCGGTAAGGTGTGGCCATCGGGTATAGCTGATAATACCCGCGACGGTCTGGCGCACGTCTGCCGCTGACACGCCCGAAGGTGCATCAGTTAACGTTTCACTCCTGATCGGCAGAGTGACGCTACTCAGCAAGAGTGGCAGTAACAGCACGCATATTTTCGCCATGAAACCTCTATCATCCCGGCCATTAATTTGGCCCCGTCATCACGGGTTTCATCACCCCACCTCTATTCAGAAATATCCTAACACCCTGTGAAACATTCGTCATCATGTGGCAAATGACAAAAAAGGCCAGCCTCACGGCCAGCCCATTATTCATCCCGACTTATTGCTCTCTCAACCGCTCACATTTAGCGGCGTGATCGCCCGGCGATGGCGCCGTTCAAAATACATGGAAATCACCCCACCGGTCACGACCAGACCCGCGCCGAAAATGGTCGCTGACTCTGGCAATGTGTCCCAGAACAGGTAGCCAATAAATACCGACCAGATCAACGTACTGTAATCAAACGGCGCCAGCAAAGAAGCATCTGCATATTTCAAACTCAGGGTCAGCAGGATTTGCGTAATCCCTCCCAGCAGACCGCAACCAAGCAGCAACATCAGTTGCCTGCCATTCGGTATCGTCCAGCCAAACCACAGTGTGAAAAGCGATGTCAGCGTGGTGGTTATCGCAAACCAGAAAGCAATGGCTCCTGGCTTCTCAATACCATTCAGATAACGAATCTGTATCGATGCACCTGCAATACACACTGCTGCCATCAGCGCCAGAATCATGCCAAGCGTAGACAGCCAGCTCACCGAGCTTAATGCCCCTTCCCGGCCAAAAAATAGCTGGCCAGACATCATCACCAGGATGCCAATAAATCCGGCAATCACTGCCACCCATCGATGATATTTCACCTTCTCACGCAGAAAAATTGCCGCCATGATCACGGTAATCAACGGCGCCGCATAGTTAATGGCAGTCACATCGGTCAGGGAGATATAGAGCAGTGCAAGGTAGCTAAAGTACAGGCCCCCCGTTCCGGCCAGTCCACGCAGAAAATGCCCTTTCACATTGCGGGTACGGATGCCATCAAGGATGTTGCCCTGGCACCACAGCCAGATAAACAGAGGGATCAGCGCAACAGAAGAACGAAAGAAGATCACTTCCCCGACCGGAATGGTGCCATCCAGGCCTTTCACGCAGGCCATCATTAACGTAGAGGTCAGGGCACCGGCGATTTTCATCGACACACCGGTCGAGGGACTGGGCGAAGGGCGCATAGCGTGCAGAATTCCTGGCAGTAGATAGGTATCTATCAAACATACGCGGAATTTTTTTTATATCAGCTTAAAAATCAGCATGAAACGACTTTTTATTTTTTTTCGCGGAGGCAAAAGGCAGGAAATTTCGCAAGATGTATGCGATCGTGACAAACTCAAAAAAAAGGGGCCAACCTTTCGGTCAGCCCCTTTATTGCTATTAACTATCAGATGTCGCTTAAGCGCCCAGACGTTCTTTGATACGTGCAGACTTACCAGTACGCTCACGCAGGTAGTACAGTTTGGCTTTACGTACAGCACCACGACGTTTCACAGCAATCGAGTCGATTACTGGGGAGTGAGTCTGGAATACACGCTCAACGCCTTCGCCGTTAGAAATTTTGCGAACAGTGAATGCAGAATGCAGACCGCGGTTACGAATAGCGATAACCACGCCCTCGAATGCCTGCAGACGCTTTTTAGCACCTTCAACGACCCATACTTTCACTTCCACGGAATCACCCGGACGGAATGAAGGTACGTCCTGTTTCATCTGTTCTTGTTCGATCTGCTTAATAATGTTGCTCATAATTAAATCTCTTATCCTGGGTAAACTGATAGTTAAGGCGAACTAAGCGCTATGCCCGTTCAACCGTATCATCGTTTTGTTGCCTGGGTGTGTTCCCGTTGGAACTCAGCCAGCAACTTTGCTTGCTCTTCAGTCAGAGCCAGGTTTTCCAGAAGTTCAGGTCTTCTAAGCCAGGTACGGCCCAGCGACTGTTTCAGGCGCCACCGGCGAATATCAGCATGGTTGCCCGACAGTAAAACTGGCGGAACCTCCATCCCTTCTAACACCTCAGGCCGGGTATAGTGTGGGCAATCCAGCAAACCATCGGAAAACGAATCTTCCTCGGCTGACGCCTGTTTTCCCAGTACCCCCGGAATAAACCGGGAAACCGAGTCAATCAGCGTCATTGCTGGCAGCTCGCCACCACTGAGTACGTAATCCCCAATCGACCATTCTTCATCGATTTCGGTTTTAATCACGCGCTCATCAATCCCTTCGTAGCGACCACAGACCAGAATTAATTTCTGGTTGGTCGCCAGCTCGCAAACCCCATCTTGATCGAGTTTACGCCCCTGAGGTGACAGATAAATCACCTTAGCGCCTTCTCCTGCCGCCGCTTTTGCTGCGTGGATGGCATCCCGTAAAGGTTGAACCATCATTAGCATTCCCGGACCGCCGCCGTATGGACGTTCGTCCACGGTGCGATGCCGATCATGAGCGAAGTCACGAGGACTCCAGCTCTGAATGCTGAGCAGGCCATTTTTTACTGCCCGGCCAGTTACTCCGTAATCGGTAATTGCGCGAAACATTTCAGGAAACAGGCTGATTACACCAATCCACATACTTTGCGCCGGAGTATTACCGTTTTGTTCGGAGCTCAAAAACCAGGATCCCAATCTACCGTGATAACACGAGTAGTGAGATCGACATTCTTGATAACCTGTTCATCGAGGAACGGAATTAACCGCTCCTGCGCACCGAATGCATCCTTCAGGTTTGCCTTAACGACGATAACGTCGTTCGAACCGGTTTCCATCATATCGATGACTTTACCCAGCTCGTAGCCTTCAGTCGTGACCACCTGGCAGCCCATAAGGTCTTTCCAGTAGTAGTCGCCGTTATCCAGCTCTGGCAGTTGCTCTGAGTCCACGACAATTTCGCAATTGGTCAGTAGGCCCGCGGCATCACGATCGTCAATGCCTTTGACTTTGATGATCATGTCCTGATTGTGGCGCTTCCAGCCTTCCAGCTCGACAAGCTGCCATTGACCCGCCCGCTGGATAAACCACGGCTGATAGTCAAAAATGCTTTCGGCGTCTTCGGTGGAGGAAAACACTTTGAGCCAACCACGAATACCGTAGGCCGAGCCCATCTTCCCCAGAATTAACGGGTTAGCGGGAGGCTGGGCGGTGAGTTGCTTGCTCATGTTGACCACCGTGACAGATTAAGCTGCTTTCTTAGCTTGTTTGATCAGCGCGTTAACGCGATCAGACAGAGTAGCGCCCTGGCCAACCCAGTGCTCAATGCGGTCCAGATCCAGACGCAGTGGTTCAGCCTGACCTGAAGCGATCGGGTTGAAGAAACCAACGCGCTCAATGAAGCGACCGTTGCGAGCATTACGGCTGTCGGTTACGACTACCTGATAAAACGGACGCTTTTTAGCGCCGTGACGTGCCAAACGAATTGTTACCATAACATCCTCTTTAGTTAATAAAACAGCCGGGCCCCATTGAGGGAACGGGGCCCGGATGCAATATAAAAAGCCCGAAAATTTTACTCATTTTGGCGCAAAAAGCAATCTAATTCGCCTGAGTCATTTTCTGGCTGACTTAGCGGCCAGGGAAGCCCGGCGGCATCATACCTTTCATGCCGCGCATCATCTTCGCCATACCGCCCTTCTTCATCTTCTTCATCATGCGCTGCATGTCGTCGAACTGCTTCAATAAGCGGTTAACGTCCTGCACCTGCATACCTGAACCGGTGGCAATGCGGCGCTTACGGGAGCCTTTGATAATCTCAGGTTTTTCACGCTCTTTGCGTGTCATTGAATTAATCATCGCTTCCATGCGCACCAGCACTTTGTCGTCCATCTGCGATTTAACATTATCTGGCAGTTGGCCCATGCCCGGCAGCTTGCCCATCAGGCTCGCCATACCGCCCATGTTGCGCATCTGCTTCAACTGGTCGAGGAAGTCGTTCAGGTCGAAACCATCCCCCTTCTTCAGCTTACTGGCCAGTTTTTCTGCCTGCGCACGGTCTACTTTGCTTTCAATATCTTCGATCAGCGACAACATGTCGCCCATACCGAGAATACGAGAGGCAATACGATCCGGGTAGAACGGTTCCAGGGCTTCGGTTTTCTCACCGACGCCCATAAATTTAATCGGCTTACCGGTAATATGACGAATCGACAGCGCAGCACCACCGCGGGCATCACCGTCGACTTTCGTTAGTACCACACCCGTCAACGGTAAGGCTTCGTTGAACGCTTTCGCGGTGTTGGCGGCATCCTGGCCGGTCATCGCATCAACCACAAACAGTGTTTCAACCGGATTAATCGCGGCGTGAATCTGTTTGATCTCATCCATCATCGCTTCATCAACGTGCAAGCGACCTGCGGTATCCACCAGCAGCACATCGTAGAATTTCAGCTTCGCCTGTTGCAGCGCGCTGGTAACGATATCGACCGGTTTCTGACTGAGGTCTGACGGGCAGAAATCAACGCCGACCTGCTCTGCCAGTGTTTCCAACTGTTTAATCGCCGCAGGGCGATAAACGTCAGCAGACACCACCAGTACTTTTTTCTTGTGCTTTTCACGCAGGAACTTACCCAGCTTACCGACGCTGGTGGTTTTACCCGCACCCTGCAAGCCCGCCATCAGTACCACAGCAGGTGGCTGAGCAGCCAGGTTCAGAGTGTTGTTCTCTTCCCCCATGGCAGCAACCAGTTCGTTTTTAACGATCTTAACGAACTCCTGGCCCGGGGTCAGGCTTTTGTTCACTTCATGACCGACGGCGCGCTCTTTGACGCGTCCGA
This sequence comes from Erwinia sp. 1181_3, assembly GCF_052824965.1. Lineage (NCBI taxonomy): Bacteria > Pseudomonadati > Pseudomonadota > Gammaproteobacteria > Enterobacterales > Erwiniaceae > Erwinia > Erwinia sp. 1181_3. The sequence continues at coordinate 186,714 of NZ_VTDE01000007.1, read as the reverse complement.
TAAAGTCACGGACGACCGGCAGCGCGACGTCAGCTTCCAGCAACGCCATGCGCACTTCGCGCAGCGTGTCTTTAATATTATCTTCAGTCAGCCGCCCGCGGCCGCTGATATTGCGCAGGGTCTGCGACAGTCTGTCGGTTAAATTATCAAACATCGTCTCTCGCTCAACGTAATGAGAGGCCGCCTCGGCGACACAATGGCGCGGATTATAACATAGAGGCGCTGGGATCTCAGCCATATGCGATGAGATCGTTTGGAGCCAGCAGCCGCTGGCGCTATACTGACTTTTTTCTTCTCTGGCCGATACCTGACGAATTCTATGTCTGTAATTGCGATTCTGGCGCTACTCGCCTACTCATTCAGCCTTGCACTGATCGTTCCCAGCCTGTTGCGTAAAAACAGCACCTGGCGTCGTCTGGCAGTGCTTTCTGCCATCGCCGCCCTGGTTTGCCATGCCGTGGCGCTGGAGCAGCGTATTTTCGGACCAGATGGCGGGCAGAACCTCAGCCTGCTGAACATTGGTTCGCTGGTGAGCCTGTTGATCTGTGCGATTATGACGATTGTTGCCTCCCGCAACCGTGGCTGGATTTTGCTGCCGATTGTTTACAGCTTTGCGCTGATCAACCTGGCATTTGCCACATTTGTGCCTAACGCCTTTATTACCCACCTGGAAACCACGCCGGGCATGATGGTGCACATCGGGCTGGCACTTTTCGCCTATGCCACACTAATTATTGCCGCACTGTATGCATTACAGCTGGCCTGGATTGACTGGCTACTGAAGAACAAGAAGCTGGCCTTCAGCAACGATATCCCTCCGCTGATGACCATCGAACGTAAAATGTTTCATATCACCCAGATCGGCGTGGTGCTGTTAACGCTGGTACTCTGTACCGGATTGTTCTATCTGCAAGATCTGTTCAGCCGTGAAAATATCGATAAAGCCGTGCTGTCTATCCTGGCCTGGTTCCTCTATATCGTCCTGCTGTGGGGCCATTATCACGAAGGCTGGCGCGGTCGCCGTGTCGTATGGTTCAACTGCGGAGGCGCATTTTTACTGACCATGGCTTATTTCGGTAGCCGCATGCTGCAGCACTTCCTAACCTCCTGATTGACCACCACAAGGATTTCCCTTGGAACACGTTTCAACCACGACCCTGATCATCACGCTGGTTATTATGATTTTGGTGTCGGCGTACTTTTCCGGTTCCGAAACCGGCATGATGACACTCAACCGCTACAAGCTGCGTCATCAGGCTAAAAATGGTAACCGTGCCGCACGTCGTGTCGAAAAATTACTGCGTCGTCCTGACCGACTGATCAGCCTGGTGCTGATCGGCAATAACCTGGTCAACATTCTGGCCTCTGCGCTGGGAACCATTGTCGGCATGCGTTTGTATGGCGATGCGGGTGTGGCGATTGCCACCGGCATTCTGACCTTTCTTGTTCTGGTTTTTGCTGAAATCTTGCCAAAAACCATCGCAGCGCTCTATCCGGAAAAAGTGGCCTTCCCCAGCAGCGTGCTGCTCGGCCCCTTGCAGATTGTTATGATGCCGCTGGTATGGCTGCTGAACACCATTACCCGCATGCTGATGCGTCTGGTGGGAATGAAGAGCGATGGCGCAATCAGTGCGGCTTTGAGCAAAGACGAATTGCGTACCATCGTGTACGAATCGCGTTCACTGATGTCACGCCGCAATCAGGATATGCTGCTGTCCGTCCTCGATCTTGAAAAAGTGAATGTCGATGACATCATGGTGCCGCGTAACGAAATTGTCGGTATCAATATTAACGACGACTGGAAATCGATCGTACGCCAGCTGACTCACTCACCCCACGGCCGTATCGTCCTGTATCGCGACACCCTCGACAATGCCATGAGCATGCTGCGTGTGCGCGAAGCTTATCGTCTGATGACCGAGAAGAAAGAGTTCACCAAAGAGGTGATGCTGCGCGCCGCGGATGAAATTTACTATGTGCCAGAAGGAACACCGCTCAACGTACAGCTGGTCAAGTTCCAGCGGAATAAGAAGAAGGTCGGGCTGGTCGTCGATGAGTACGGCGATATTAAAGGTCTGGTGACCATCGAAGATATTCTGGAAGAGATTGTCGGCGACTTCACCACGTCCATGTCCCCGACGCTGGCCGAAGAAGTGGTACCACAGAATGATGGTTCGGTATTGATTGAGGGCAGCGCAAACATACGCGAGCTCAATAAAGCCTTTAACTGGACACTGCCGGAAGTCGAAGCGCGCACCGTTAACGGCATGATCCTTGAGGCATTGCAGGATATTCCGCTCGCCAATACCACGGTACAAATTGGCCATTATGCCGTCGACATTCTGGACGTGCAGGACAATATGATTAAGCAGGTACGGATTACACCGCAAACGTCGCTAAAGGAGTCGGTGGGATCGTCGTAGGGGTCAGGCATGCCTGACCCGGGCGAAGCATGCTTCGCCCCTACGATTTAGATATGCAGTTCTTTCAGTTTTTCTTTCGGCAGCGCCAGTTCATCGTTACGGTTAACGCGAATGTCGTTGTCGAGGATGTTACGCGCGATGTCCTGCGCTTCATCCAGTGAGTGCATTTCACAGGTCCCGCACTGATAAATATTCAGTTCAGGGATATCACTCTGGTTTTTCACTTTCAGCACATCAGCCATCGCGGCTTTCCATGCTTTTGCTACACGCTGCTCGTCCGGCGTGCCAATCAGGCTCATGTAGAAGCCCGTACGGCAACCCATTGGCGAAATATCAATGATTTCCACACCGTCACCGTTCAGGTGATCGCGCATGAAGCCGGCAAAAAGGTGCTCCAGCGTGTGGATACCGCGTTCGGTCAAAATCTCGATATTCGGTCGGCAGAAACGCAGATCGAAAACCGTGATGGTGTCGCCAGCAGGGGTATTCATGGTTTTAGCTACGCGTACAGCAGGAGCGGCCATGATGGTGTGATCGACGGTAAAGCTATCCAGCAATGGCATACTTGTTACCTCAACAAATGAATTTATTTTTGAACTGATGAAACTTTCTCGAACGCTGCGCGTCTGAATATATGAAAGACGCGCATTTGTTATCATCCATCTCATCCCTGACAACAACAGAGATGCGAATTTTGGCCACAGTTATGTGGCCTTTTTCTTTTGTATCGCTTAGCTCTTACCTTTCAAAAAGGTTTCAAGGTCAAGCGTATCACTTTCTTCAATGTCCTGCTGACTATCCTGCGAGCGTTGCGCTTCATCGCTAAACTGCTGTTCGGTCAGCACTTCCAGTGACTCTTCGCTTAACTGAGCACGATACTGCTCGGCCAGGGCCAGCCCGGCACCCGCGATACCGTTCTCTTTTAAAATATCCAGGAATCGCGCGGAATAGGTCAGATCGGGATCGTCGAATGATGCCACCAGTCGGTCACAAACTTCCTGGTAATGATGTTCGTCACTCTGACTGTCGAGCGTTTCCGCCACGCGACGGAGATCGCTGAACAATGCCTTGCCCACATCAACCAGCAAATGCTGCGACTCTTCGCATCCCATGCTGATCGTCTGACCGGGTTTGCGCCCTTCAAGGATCACTCGATTCCAGTTTTTACGTGTGCAGGCAAGCTCAGCGCTGTTCATCTCAGGCGCATCGGCCAGCGTACACCAGACCAGGAACAAATCGAGGAACCGCACCTGGTTCGCATCCACACCAATCGGTGAGAAGGGATTAATGTCCAGTGAGCGGACTTCGATATATTCAATCCCACCGCGCTGCAGTGCATCCGAAGGTGCCTCGCCAGAACGTGTCACACGCTTTGGTCGGATCGGCGCGTACAGCTCGTTTTCAATCTGCAATACATTGGTATTCAGCTGTAACCAGTCACCGTTTTCATCTTTCACCCCCATCGCAGCAAACTCTTCCGACGGTGTTTTAATCGCCGCTTTCAGACCAGTAATGTAGTCCGGAAGATTGTTGAAGGTGATGCCAAGATTACTCTGGGATTTATTGGTATAGCCCAGATCGCTCAGACGCAGTGAGGTCGCATACGGCAGTGACAGCATTCCCTTATCACTGCGATCAAACGGCAGTGCGCTCTCCTTGCCTTGCAGGAATGAGGAACAGATCGCCGGTGAAGCACCGAACAGATACGGGATCACCCAGCCAAAGCGATAATAGTTACGGATCAGGCGCAGATAGCCATCAGAGATAGCCTCTTTTCCGCTTTCAGCATCCTTCACCCCAGCCCACTCCTGCCAGAAGGAGAGCGGCAGTGAGAAGTTATAATGCACGCCAGAGATAATCTGCATCAGCGCGCCGTAACGGTTTTTGAGACCCTGGCGATACAGTGTTTTCATCTGGCCAATATTCGAACGACCATACTGCGCCAGCTCGATATCCTGATCGGGAGCGATCATGCATGGCATGCTCATCGGCCACATACGTTCTTCGCCTAACTCACGGGCGACATGGCGATGGATATCCCGCAAGAATGCCAGCAGATGATCAATATCCTGATGGACCGGCGTGATAAATTCTAATAATGCTTCGGCAAAGTCAGTGGTAATCCACTTATGTGTTAAAGCTGAACCAAGAGAAGCTGGGTGTCCGGTAGTGGCAAGATGGCCATCCGGCCTGACGCGCAGCGTTTCGCGCTCAATGCCGCGACCAATACCTTTAAGTGCGTCAGGATGAGCTTCCAGCCAGGAAAGCGCCTGTGATACGTCCGGGATCAAATTGACCTCCCGCTCAGAGAAAAATTTATTATTGTTCAGCATAATGTTAACCGTAGCGCCGCCTTAAAGCGAATCAATGCCACCATTCCATGCCCTGTAGTGTTGCGGCTGCCAGCACCAGATAACGCAGGGTCTTACCGATAGCGAGACATATCACCATCGGCAGCCAGGCGAAACGTAGCCAGCCAGCAAGAACGCATAGCAGATCACCAATCACTGGTAACCAGCTAAAAAGCAGCGCAGCAGGCCCCATTCGGTGCAGCCACGCCGTTGCTGTGTTGTGCCATCGCCCCTGACTTTTTAATGGAAGCAGGCGACCCATAACGATGTTGGTTAAACCACCCAGAGTATTTCCCAGTGCGGCAATCAGGATCAATGCCGTGACAGAAACCTTCCCCGCCAGCAGTAACCCCACCAGTAACGCTTCAGAACTCCCCGGCAATAACGTGGCGCTCAAAAAGCTACTGGCAAACATCGAACCGTAAGCTAACCATTCACTCACAGCAGACGGACATCCACCGCATCCATACCTGCCGCACGTGCCGCCTGTATACCAAAATCAGCGTCTTCAAACACCACACAGCGTGCAGCGGGTACGCCGATCAATTCAGCGCAACGCAGAAATGTATCAGGTTCTGGCTTATGGCGTTTAACATCATCTGCTCCGACAATGGCATCAAAGTGATTCAGTAGCCCCAGATGCTGTAACAGCCCCACCGCCATTGCATGCTCACTGCCGGTGCCTACCGCCATTGGACGGCGCCCTTTATAGGCCTTCACCACATCAATGAGCGGTAATGGCTGTACGCTGTCGAACAGCATCGTTTTCAGTAATGCCGTCTTTTCTTCGGCCAACCGGTAAGGATCAAGATCGCTTTGCTGGCTGGCAATGATCACCTGCGCAATGTGCCAGGTTGGCGAACCGTTCAGGCCAATGATGGCCGTTTCATCGAAGGTCATGCCATATTGCCCCAGCACCTGATGCCAGGCTTTACGGTGTGTTGGCTCGGTATCGAGGATGGTGCCATCCATATCGAATATCAGGCCGTCATAAGCATCGTACATTCTCGCATCCATTCTGATAACGGAACGATTACTTTAGCGTAAAAGCACCCTCGTTGTCGCTGTTGGCATGGATCAGCAAATGCTTTGAAAAATATAGGGATTTTGATTATCAGATAAATGCGTGAGATAAAGCGCAGGTTAATTTGAGTTAAGTGAGTAATTCGTAAGAAGGATTTTGAGAAAAGTGCAGAAAGGAGTAATGGTGTTACCCGTACAAAGGGGCTTTTAATCTTGTAAAAGATGGTGCATCCAAGAGGATGGATTCGGCTTCGCCTTACCCTGACGGGCCGTTGCAAGCGACGTTATCCTCCTTTGTGCTGGCGTTCACTGCTCTACAACATGCCAGTACAGAGGTGCTTCTAATCCTACAAAATATGGTGCATCCAGGAGGATTCGAACCTCCGACCGCTCGGTTCGTAGCCGAGTACTCTATCCAGCTGAGCTATGGATGCATTGGTAAAACGTATGACGCTGTGTAGTGAAGAATAGAGTGCTTCCCATTCATACAAAATAGGGTGCATCCAGGAGGATGATTCGGCTTCGCCTCACCCTGACGGGCCGTCGCAAGCGACGTTATCCTCCTTTGTTCTGGCGTTCACTGCTCTACAACATGCCAGTACAGAGGTGCTTTTAATCTTACAAAATATGGTGCATCCAGGAGGATTCGAACCTCCGACCGCTCGGTTCGTAGCCGAGTACTCTATCCAGCTGAGCTATGGATGCATTGGTAAAGCTATGCAGTAGTTTACTCTGCACGTTAACGCTATTGGGGGAGGTAAAGCGACAAACCTGAGGAGATACTGAAGAAAATCACGACCACTCGTTGAGAACGGTGCATCCAGGAGGATTATTCGGCTTCGCCTCACCCTGACGGGCCGTCGCAAGCGACGTTATCCTGCTTTGTGCTGGCGTTTACTGCTCTACAACATGCCAGTACAGAGGTGCTTCCCACTCTTACTAAATATGGTGCATCCAGGAGGATTCGAACCTCCGACCGCTCGGTTCGTAGCCGAGTACTCTATCCAGCTGAGCTATGGATGCATTGCTAATTCTTGTATAACGCAGGGTGCTGACTACTCACCATGACGCAGGGCTGCTAACGCTGCATCGGTACTACCCAAAATTAAAGCCGCACTAAGCAGCCTTAAAGAATATGGTGCATCCAGGAGGATTCGAACCTCCGACCGCTCGGTTCGTAGCCGAGTACTCTATCCAGCTGAGCTATGGATGCAAAATGGCGGTGAGGCGGGGATTCGAACCCCGGATGCAGCTTTTGACCGCATACTCCCTTAGCAGGGGAGCGCCTTCAGCCTCTCGGCCACCTCACCACTAGCACTCTTTCGAGTTGTGCTTCAGAACGTTGTATCTGCTCATCGGCACTGCGTGGCGCACATATTACTTTCTGGGCGTTGTAAGTCAAACAATTTCTCCCCCTTTTTTCATCACTCGCGTCTGATTGCACAAAAGCCACGCAAGTCGACCACTTTGACGACAAAAAGAGTGATTTATCAACAAAGAATACCGCGAATTTCAGGTGAAACAACGACGACGAAAATGAGCACAGCAGAAAAATTCTGGCAAAAGAATGATGCAAATGGGGGATAAATGGGGAAAAAGCTAACAGGAGATAGATAAAGGGGGGCGAAAACCGGTAGCGCCTCGCTACTGGGAGCGAGGCGCTGGATCCGTTAGTAACTTGTTTGCTGAGTCTTTTCGGCCTGGATGCGCTGATAGATCTCTTCACGATGCACCGAAACTTCTTTAGGGGCGTTCACACCAATACGTACCTGGTTACCTTTGACTCCCAGCACAGTTACAGTCACCTCATCACCGATCATGAGGGTTTCACCAACTCGACGAGTTAGAATAAGCATTCTTTGCTCCTTGAAAGATTAAAAGAGTCGGGTTACGTGCTTCCCGGCATTATCCATCGTATAACGCTAAATGTAGATTATGACAAATACACCAATAGCGCACCTGTCTGCCAATACATTCTGCTGATACTTAGTTTAGCCGAAAACCAGATCATCAACCTGACTTTATGATTACAGGGGCGTATCGCTTGAACAAACGCCCATCCCAGAGGGGCCTGAGCGCTTCTCCACGATACATTTTTATAGTGTTACAGTTTTGCAGCCACCCATGCCTCAACGCCAGCCAGAGCCGCAGGCAGCGCCTGCGCATCTGTACCGCCGGCCTGAGCCATATCCGGTCGACCGCCACCCTTACCACCGACCCGCTGAGCCAACTCGCCCACCAGTTCGCCCGCTTTTACGCGATCGGTCAGGTCTTTAGTCACCCCGGCAATCAGGGATACTTTGCCATCAGCGACGGTTGCCAGCACGATAACCGCAGAGCCAAGCTGGTTTTTCAGGTCATCGACCATCGTACGCAGCATCTTAGGCTCAACGTTGCTCAGTTCGCTGACCAGCAGCCTGGTGCCCTTCAACGCAATAGCTTTACTGCTCAGTGAGGCACTTTCTTGCGCAGCTTGTTGATCTTTCAACTGCTGCAACTCTTTTTCCAGCCCGCGTGCATGGTCAATCAGCGCGCGAACTTTTTCATTCAAATTACTGTTATTGGCTTTCACCAGGTGAGCAATATCAAGCAACTGCTCATTCTGGCTGTAAACCTGCGCCAGTGCGCCTTCACCGGTCACGGCTTCAATACGGCGTACGCCTGCAGCAGTGCCCGACTCTGACGTAATACGGAACAGACCGATATCACCGGTACGGCTGGCGTGAACACCACCACACAACTCGGTAGAGAAGTCGCCCATGCCAACCACACGCACATGATCATCATACTTCTCACCAAACAACGCCATCGCACCGTGTGCTTTCGCCGCTTCGAGTTCCATGATGTTGGTATCAATCGGCAGGTTACGACGGATCTGGGCGTTGACGATCTCTTCGACCTGACGAATTTCAACCGGCTTCATCGCTTCGAAATGCGAGAAGTCAAAACGCAGGTACTTATCGTTAACCAGAGAGCCTTTCTGCGCGACATGGTCGCCCAGAACCTGGCGCAACGCAGCATGCAGCAGGTGCGTTGCCGAGTGGTTAAGGCGAATGCGTGCACGACGAGTTTCATTGACCTGAGCCGCAATGCGGTCGCCTACACGCAGTTGGCCGGAAGCCAGTTTACCGATATGACCGATCGCTTGTGCGTATTTCTGTGTGTCGTTAACCGTGAACGTGGCACCCTTTTCGCTTTTCAGCTCACCGGTATCACCTACCTGACCACCGGATTCACCATAGAATGGTGTTTCGTCAAGAACGATCACCCCTTCCTGACCGGCACGGATTTCATCCGCCGCCTGTCCGTCAACGAAAATGGCGGTCACCGCCGCATTCAGCGCTAACTGCTCGTAGCCTTTAAAAGCTGACGCCTGCTCGATACGGATAACGTTGTTGTAGTCCGTCCCGAAACCACTGCCACTGCGTGCACGTTGACGCTGCTGCTCCATCGCCTGTTCAAAGCCGGCTTCATCAATTTTCAGGTTACGCTCACGGCACACATCGGCAGTGAGGTCAGCCGGGAAACCGAAGGTGTCGTACAGACGGAAGACGGTTTCACCGTCCAGCGTATCACCCTCCAGGTTTTCCAGCTCTTCATCCAGTAAAGCCAGACCGCGTTCCAGCGTTTTCGCAAACTGCTCTTCTTCCGTTTTAAGGATTTTCTCAACCAGCGACTGCTGATTTTTCAACTCTTCGCCAGCCGCACCCATCACGGCGATCAGCGGAGCCACCAGCTTGTAGAAGAATGTCCCTTCTGCACCCAGCATGTTGCCATGACGTACTGCGCGACGAATGATACGACGCAGCACATAACCCCGGTTTTCACTGGACGGGATGACACCATCAGCGATCAGGAACGCACAGGAACGAATATGGTCAGCGATCACGCGCAGGGATTTATTCCCCAGATCGGTGGCTCCAGTCTCTTGTGCAACTGATTGGATCAGCTGTGCAAACAGATCGATTTCATAGTTGGAGTTCACATGTTGCAGGACCGCGCTGATACGTTCCAGGCCCATGCCGGTATCCACGGAAGGTTTCGGCAGTGGCAGCATCGTGCCGTCAGACTGACGGTTGAACTGCATAAAGACGATGTTCCAGATCTCAATGTAACGATCGCCATCTTCTTCCGGGCTACCCGGAGGGCCACCCCAGATGTGATCGCCGTGGTCGAAGAAGATCTCAGAGCACGGGCCGCATGGACCGGTATCGCCCATTTGCCAGAAGTTATCAGAGGCGTAGGCGCCACCTTTGTTGTCACCGATACGGATAATACGCTCACGTGGTACACCGATCTCGTTTTCCCAGATGCCGTAAGCTTCGTCATCGGTTTCGTACACGGTCACCCACAGTTTCTCTTTAGGCAGACCGAACCACTCGGGGCTGGTCAGCAACTCCCATGCAAAGGCAATCGCTTCTTTTTTGAAGTAATCGCCAAAGCTGAAGTTACCCAACATTTCGAAGAAAGTATGGTGACGGGCGGTGTAACCTACGTTTTCAAGGTCGTTGTGTTTACCACCGGCGCGCACGCAGCGCTGCGAGGTCGTCGCCCGGGAGTAGTTGCGCTTATCCTGACCAAGGAAAACGTCTTTAAACTGGTTCATCCCGGCGTTAGTGAATAACAGCGTCGGGTCATTGTTCGGGACGAGGGAGCTACTGGCTACAACCTGATGTCCCTTGCTCTGGAAAAAGTCGAGAAACGCTTGACGAATCTCCGCAGTGCTCTTGCTCATATTTGTCCTGGAATCACGCTAACGAACGTTTCGTGGGTCTTGCTACGCCGGTATTGCTTTCGCCAGCGACGACACACGAACAAAAAGTGGTGAATAAGATAAATTTTCTTCAGGGGGAAGTAAAATCCCATCGACGGTCAATGATCAAAATTCTCGAAAATTGACCGGATATCTTCCATAAAGAAGCCTTTAGCCATCAGATAACGCTGCACTTTCGCTTTTTCCTTCCATTCAGATGGCAGGGGCAGACCAAACTTACGTTCAGCCAGCATAAAAGCCTGAGCTTGCCAGTCAATTTCTGCGGCAAACAGCGTCTCATCGATCAGCGTTTTATCAATCCCCTTCTGCCCCAACTCCATACGAATGCGTTGCGGCCCGTAACCTTTACGGCTTCGCCCTGCCACATAACGCTCAGCGAAGCGGGTATCATCCAGCCAGTTATGCTGGTAGCACCATTCGACAACACGGTCGATCTCTTCCGGGGCCAGCGGCTCTGGGGATGTTTCTTGTTTAGCACCCTGCTGTTTCTCGCCCTGTTGTTTAGCGAATTGGGCAGCGCGCTCGCTTGAAATAACCAGCTTGCGGCGAAATTCTGCTTCACTGTGATCGCGCATTGCGAGAATACGCATTGCCCGCTCCAGCAGTTTCGCGTGCCGGGTTCGTTCAGTGGTCTCTGACATAGTGCCCCACACAGCGTTGAGTCAATGTAACAGGTGATCAAGGGTAACGTCTGATGGCAGTGCTTGCGAGGAAAATGCGCAGAAAGAGGAGGATAAGTCGCGGGTTTATACGTTTCGGGTGGAACCCGTCGTTACACAATGAAAAAAGGGAACCGCTTTTGCGATTCCCTTCTGGTACAGCGGGCCGAATCTCATCGACCCCTACCGATAATCAGAGGTCTTCGTTGACTTCATTTTCTGCTTCATGCGGTGCAGGAACAAAATCAGGCTTGGCATCCGGATTGTTCAGCAGCATTTCACGCAGCTTTGCTTCGATTTCGTTAGCAATAGCCGGGTTTTCTTTCAGGAAGTTACCCGAGTTAGCCTTACCCTGACCAATTTTGTCACCGTTGTAGCTGTACCAGGCACCCGCTTTTTCGATCAGCTTGTGCTTCACGCCGAGGTCAACCAGCTCACCAAAGACGTTGATACCTTCGCCGTACAAGATCTGGAATTCAGCCTGCTTGAATGGCGCTGCGATTTTGTTTTTCACCACTTTAACGCGGGTCTCACTGCCCACCACTTCATCGCCCTCTTTGATCGCGCCGATGCGGCGAATATCCAGACGGACAGAAGCGTAGAATTTAAGAGCGTTACCGCCGGTGGTGGTTTCCGGGTTACCGAACATCACACCAATTTTCATACGAATTTGGTTGATGAAGATCAGCAGCGTACCCGAATTTTTCAGGTTACCGGCCAGCTTACGCATCGCCTGGCTCATCATACGTGCCGCAAGGCCCATGTGAGAGTCGCCAATTTCACCTTCAATTTCCGCTTTCGGCGTCAGTGCCGCCACGGAATCGACAATGATGACATCAACCGCACCAGAACGTGCCAGCGCATCACAGATTTCCAACGCCTGCTCACCGGTATCCGGCTGAGAACACAGCAGGTTGTCGATATCCACGCCCAATTTCTTGGCGTAAACCGGGTCCAGTGCGTGCTCGGCATCGATAAACGCACAGGTTTTACCTTTACGCTGCGCAGAAGCAATCACCTGCAGGGTCAGCGTCGTTTTACCGGAAGATTCTGGACCATAAATTTCGACGATACGGCCCATCGGCAGGCCGCCGGCCCCCAGCGCGATATCCAGTGATAAAGAACCGGTAGAGATGGTTTCCACATCCATAGTGCGGTCTTCACCCAGGCGCATGATGGAGCCTTTACCAAATTGCTTTTCAATCTGGCCCAGCGCTGCTGCCAGTGCTTTTTGCTTGTTTTCGTCGATAGCCATTTTTACTCCTAATCATGCGGGTAAAGCACACGTAGATGCTGCTTCGTCTCTAAAATATGCGCTGATTATACTGTATGGTCATACAGTATCAAGTTTAATTTTTGAGAAAATGATCGTGCAAGGTCTGGAGCGCCCAGGCTGTTGCCTGGCGACGAACGGCCTCACGGTCGCCGCTAAAGCGCTGCACCAGCGTCAGCACTTCACCGCTGGCAGAAGCGAAGCCAAACCAGACGGTACCCACAGGTTTTTCGTCACTGCCGCCATCCGGCCCGGCGATCCCGCTGACCGAGATAGCGTACTGCGCCCCGGCTTCACGCAACGCGCCCTGCGCCATTTCCTGCACAACCTGCTCACTGACCGCGCCGAACTGCGTCAGCGAGGCTTCCGTCACACCGATCATCTGTTGCTTGGCGTCATTACTGTAGGTCACAAAACCGCGCTGGAACCAGGCTGAGCTGCCCGCAATATCCGTCAGCACTTTGGCAATCCAGCCCCCGGTGCAGGACTCAGCCGTGGTAACACTGGCATGGCGTGCCAGCAAACGCTCGCCAACACGGGTACTCAATTGGATTAATTCGTTATCGGTCATCGTGCTCTCTGCTCCCTGATAATGAAGAGCCAGAGAGTAGCACTTTTCCCGGGTTCACGCGGCGTCGAAACCCGTTTTTGCGGCGCGGCTTCCAGGCTTTCTATCAGACTTTCTGCGCCACCAGAAACAAACGCGGAAAGGCCAGCAGCAGATTGCCATCCTGCCGGGGCGGATACGCGCGGGCGATCTCAGCATGGTAGTCTGCCAGCCATAACGCCTGCTCCGCGTCGTCCAGCGCGGCGAGATACGGACGTAATCCGGTTGCAAGCAGCCAGTCGATAATCGCCTGTGGCGACGGCATCACGTGATAGTAAGTGGTGCGCCAGAGATCAACACGGCAACCGGCTGTGGTCAGCAGATCATAATAGTCATCGGTCGACAGCAGGCGTTTACGCGCCGCAGCCTGCGGGTCCGTTTTCGCCTGCCAGGCCGGACGTTCTGCCACATGACGCATCAGACGATGGCTTGGTTCGTCAAGATTATCCGGCATCTGTATGGCCAGTACCCCGCCAGGAGCAAGCTGAGTCACCAGATGAGGCAGCAACACCGGATGATCGGTCAGCCACTGAAGTGACGCATTGGCATAAATGACATCCTGCGGCGGCGTTGCCTGCCAGTGGCGAATATCCGCTAGCGTAAACTTACAGTCCGGCAGACGGCGTTGCGCCTGATCGAGCATCGCCTGTGAGCTGTCAAGGCCCGTCACCTGAGCCTCAGGCCAGTTCTGATGCAATAATTCAGTGCTGTTACCCGGGCCGCAGCCGAGGTCAGTGACATAAGCGGGGGATAAGAGGGGAATACGGTTGAGGAGTTCCTGCGCCGGGCGCGTGCGTTCAGCTTCGAACTGACGATAAAGATCGGGGTTCCAGTCTTTCATTATTCCTCGCTCAGGGATGAAGTGGCAGTCAGGTCTACTGTAGACCTGGCTACCACTGCGATAAATAACAAAATTGCGTCAAAATACTAAGCCGTGTTTAGCGCGCCTGTTTCACCGCAAGCCCCAGTTGCCACACCGCCATCGCATAATGGTTGCTGTGGTTATAACGGGTAATGGCATAGAAGTTCGGCAAGCCGTACCAGTACTGGTAACGCGTCCCCATATCGAATTTCAACAGGCTGACCTGCTGGTTATTATCCAGAGGGATAACCGGTGACAACCCGGCTTCTGCCAGTTTAGCCACGGTATAGCGGGTTTTAAACCCGCTTTCCAGACCGGGCGCCTGACCATTGGCCTCCACGGCAACGGTACCGTTAGTCAGCCAGCCGTGCGCCTGGAAGTAGTGCGCCACGCTGCCAATCGCATCAACCGGGTCCCACAGGTTAATATGCCCGTCGCCGTTGAAGTCCACCGCGTACTGCTTAAACGCAGAAGGCATAAACTGGCCGTAGCCCATTGCGCCAGCAAACGAGCCACGCAGATCAAGCGGGTCATCATCCTCTTCACGTGCCATCAGCAGGAAGGTTTCCAGCTCACCGCTGAAGTATTCAGCTCGGCGCGGGTAGTTAAAGGACAACGTTGCCAGAGCATCAAGAATACGTGTTTTCCCCATCACGCGGCCCCAACGGGTTTCCACGCCGATAATGCCAACAATGATTTCCGGTGGCACACCATAGGTCTGCTCTGCACGCTGCAAGGCGTCCTGATACTGATTCCAGAATGCCACGCCGTTCTGCACGTTATCCGGGGTAATAAATTTGCTGCGATAACGCATCCACGCGCCGTTTGGCCCGGTCGGTCCCTGCGCCGTGGGGGTTGGCGCCTGACGATCCATCAGGCGGACAATCCAGTCGAGATTCTTCGCCTGAGCCAGCACGTTGTGCAGCTGCTCGCGTTCAAAACCGTGCTTACGCACCATTTTGTCGATAAATGCATTGGCAGCCTGGTTATTGGCAAAATCGCCACCCAATACGGCCCCACTGTGGGAGGGTTCCAGCAGGAATCCACCGTTGCCTTTAAACGGATTGCCATGAGGTTCAGCCGGGGCCGTCTTCGGCTGGCTGCTACACGCGGTGAGTAATGCGAGGACAGGGAGAAGCGAAACCAGATAACGCATTAGATATCCATATTGCCGTTTAATAGTGTCAGAAACAGATGGTAAAGCATTGATGAGGAGGAGTTAAGCGGATTTACCAAACCTGATAAGGGATTGGTGTGAAAATCTCCCCTGCCCGGGCAGGCAGAGGAGAAAAGAGGATCACGCCTGGCGGAAGACGCTGAGATCCTGGTGCTGCGAAAACAGATCATCCAGCTCGTTCTGATGGGTGATCGCCACCACCGTTGTCCCCGGCAGTTCAGCGCGGACAAGCGTAAGCAGTTGACGGGCAGCCCCCTGATCGAGACTGCTGGTTGCCTCGTCCAGATACAGAGTATCAGGCCGGGCAATCAGCGCACGGGCAAACGCCAGCCGCTGGCGTTCACCGCCGGAAAATACCCGATCCCAGTTCTGCTGCTCCGCCAGCTTGTCACACCAGGCCGACAACCCGACCTTGTCCAGCACATCCCTCAGGAATGCGCTATCCAGCAACGGTGGCTGCGGATAGCAGAGAATCTCCGCCAGCGTCCCCTGCCCGAGATAGCTCTGCTGCGGCAGCAGCAAACTGCGCCCTTCCTGTGCCTGCCACTCTCCATCGTAATAAGGCCACAAGCCGTTCAGGGTACGCAACAACGTCGACTTGCCCAATCCGCTGCGACCAGAGAGCTTGCTCCAGCTACCGGGTACACACTGCAATACCACATTACGCATCAGCGGCTGCCCCTGCGGCGTAGTCAAAGAGAGATCGCGGACGTTCAGCGCTGGCCCCGTCGGTGGCGGTGCCTGCTGCGTCTGGTGCGCCTGGATTTCCGCCCGAAACTGGGAAAGACGTTGCATACTGGCCGACAACAGCGCCAGCTCATGGTACATACGAATAAACCAGCTCAGGCCACTATGTACCTGACCAAAGGCACTGCGTATTTGCATCAATCCGCCCAGCGTCACCGCTTTACTGAGAAATACAGGCAAAGCAGCAAATACCGGGACAATCAGGCTGATGCGCATATAGCCCGTGGTAAATAAACCGAGGTTACGCTTAGCATTCATCAGTGAGCGCCAGTTCTGCACAATGGCTATAAAATTACGCGTCAGGTGGCGTTTTTCCTGCTGTTCACCACCATACTGTGCAATCTGTTCAGCATGGTCATGCTTACGCAGCAGCGAGGCGCGGAAATCGGCTTCCGCCTTCTGTTTATGGTAGTTCAGACCGTGCAATTTTTTCCCGATCAGATGCGTCACCAGGCTGCCCACCAGCGTATAAATCAGCACCACCCATACCAGATAGCCTTTTATCACCCACTCGCGACCCAACAGCGTGAAATGCTGCACGCCGGAGAGCTGCCAGAGAATGATGACAAACGAGAACAGCTGCGCCACTACGATGAGGAAATTGACCGTAAGACTGACGGTTTTATCGACAAACAGCTCCACATCCTGCGCAATACGCTGATCGGGATTGTCGGTATTTCCGGTGAGCGACATACGATAGAACGCCCGCTTTGCCAGCCAGCTGTCCACCAGCTCTGACGTCAGCGCAGTACGCCAGCGAATAATCAGTAGCTCAGTAAACCAGTCCTGATAGACAAACACCCCGATATAAATCGCGATATAGACAAAGTAATCTTTGATCAGCGACCAGAGCAGGCCGCTGTCATACGCCCCCAGCGCGTCATAAAAGCTTTTCGTCCAGCTATTAAACAGTACGTTAAGCCAGACGATGGTCCCCCCCATCGCCACAATCACGGCAATCAGCAGCCAGCCCTGCCAGCTGCGGCGGTTACCCCAGAAGGGCCGACACAGCGCCCAGAATTGTTCGGCAACCCTCTTCACGGTTTACCCTGCTGCGGCAGAGAAATATGGAGCACCCGGTTATCGGCACTCAACAGGTGACCCGCGGCCTCACGCACGCCCGCCAGGGTAATGCTGTCGGCGAGCTGTGCCACGTCGCTCAGATAACGCGGATCGTCGAAGTGGCGATAACTGAGTTCCAGGCGGCGTTGCAGCGTGGTGATATCCTGCTTACGGGCATTTTCAGCACGGATAAAGAGGTGTTTTTGTTCATCCACCTGTTGCTGAGTGATCTGTTCTGGAAGCTGCGCAAGCACCTGTTCAGCCCGCTGCCACAACTCCTGCGCCCGCTGCGGGGAGCTGGTAAATGTCACTTCCGTTTCGATACGCTGATGCAGGTCCGACAGCTCGCTGTTCATTTGCAGGCGATAAATCCCCAGCGCATCGTCACGCAGGCTGTTTTTCAGCGCCTGATTCGCCAGATTACGCGCAATACTCACCTGCACGGCGGCCTGTGGCGACCAGCTGACGGGCGTAAAGCTCCAGGCTTTGACCTCGGCGCGGGGTTCGATATTCACCGCCACGTGGGCATCAAAACGCCCTGTACGCGGCAACTCAGGCGCGGTGGCGTTCATCGGCGCGCGCGGAATGGAAGCCAGATAACGCTCTGCCAGTGGCAATAGTTGTTCAGATGGCATATCAGCCAGTAAATACCAGGTGACCGGGGCCGATGCCGTGATGTGCCACTGCTGCAGTAAGGTGGTGGACTCCAGTTGCTTTAACGCTTGTGCATCCGGTGCCTGCCACCCTGGCTGACCATAGCGCAACAGACGGATCTGTCGTGCACGGCTATCCTGTACCGTTTGTCTCTGCGTTGTTTGCTGACGGGCCAGACGCATCATATTGTCTTTCATGATGCGGGTATCAATACCCGGTTCAACCTGCAGCGCATGGCTCAGCGCCAGCAGATTTTCCAGCTCACTCCGCGAACTCTGGCCGGAATACTGCAATGCTTCAGCCTGCTGAGAAACGGACAGTGACAGCGATCGCTGCTGTTTCCACGCCTGTAGCTGCTCACTCTGCCAGCCCTGCGGGCCACTTTGACCCACCAACTGTGCCGCCAGCTGCGCCTGCCACGGGTTCAGCCCCTGTGAACGGAAGCCAGCCACACTGCTGCCGGATAACCAGACCTTATCTCCTGCCAGCGGCGTACGCAGCCAGACCAGGCGATCGCCGTTGCTCAGTGTCCACTGCTCCACCTGCTGCGCGGGCCAGGTTTTCACCGCCGTACGTGCCCCCCGCGCCTTAACAGCGTTCAACACCATCACGGTATGATCCACGCTGCGTTCTGGCGCTGCCAGCGGCGCCTTTTTCAACTGCTGCTCCTGGCGTAAAACAGCCTGAACCGTCGGCAGAGTGAAAGGCGTCAGCCCTGGGACGCTGAACTGCACCAGACGGTCCGGGAGACTTAACCAGCGCTGAAACAGTGCATTCACCTGCTGATTATCAATGCTGTCTAACAGCATCAGCGCCTGACGGCCGCGCTGCTGGCTGCCGGTATAAGGCTTGTCCTGTGCCCAGACGGTCGCAATCTGCTGCACCCAGTCGGCAAACTCGCGCTGCTCCTCTTTGCCCGCCATACGCTGAGCGACGTCGCGGATATCCTGCTTCACTGCCGCAATATCCACATCACTCAAGCCATAGCGCCGCATACGCTCCTGCTCACGCAGTAGCACCGTCAGCGCGGCGGCATGACCATCGGGCATCACATCGGCAAACAGGCCCAGCGCCTGGGTCGTTTTACCGATATCGGATTTCCGCACCACCAGACTGCTGACCTCCACCGGCAGATCAGACTTCTGACGGCGCATCTGGCGGCTCCAGGCTGACAGCGCAATCTGGCTGGTCAGCCGCTCACGCAGCGTGGTTTGTCCGGGATTAAAACGCAGCACCAAAGACACCTGGCTGCTGCCGCTCTCGCTGTCTTGCAGACGTACCACTTTTAACTGCGGTTTCAGCGGCGGCTCATAATAATCGCGTGCCGGGACAGTGCCGGCAGGCAGTGTGGCGAAGGCCCGGTGTATTTCTGCGGCCACCTCAGCCGGTGCAAAATCACCGATAATCAGCAGGCGCATATTGCCGGGGTGATACCAGCGCTGATAGAACTGCTGAAGGGTACTGGCAGGCGTTGTCCGAATCGAGGCTTCAGTGCCAATAGTTGGACGTTCCGGGTAGCGCGAACCGTGACGAATAGCCTGCACGCGCTGCTGGTTCATCCGTGTTGCCACACCCAACTTGCCGCGCCACTCTTCCAGAATGATGCGACGTTCGTCATCAAGATCGCGCTGCGTCAGGCGCGCATGGCCTACCATCTGGCTCAATGCCTGAAAGGCGCTGTTCAGATCCTTTGCACCACCCGGCGGGCTCATCATATACAGCGTGCGTTCGTAGTTGGTCATCGCATTATAGTGTTGTGCCCGCACCCAGCCTTGCTGGTGCAGCTGCGTCGCAACGCCCTGCGGGTAAGCCGCGCTGGCGCGGAACACCATATGCTCCAGCATATGCGCCACGCCGGACTGATCGTCCTGCTCATCAATCGACCCCACGTCGACGCTCAGGCGCACATCCACCCGCTGTTTCTGGCCACTGAGCGGCACCAGCGTGTAACGCAGGCCGTTATCCAGAACGCCCTGAGTGATCTGAGGCAGCGGGCTGAGTGGCTCTGCCGCCCGCACGCTGCTGAAAGAAAAGAGCAGGCTGAGGAGTGCCACCAGCCCGCTGAATTGACGCCATTGCTTCATTGCATTTTTCCTGTGCCGGAGTACGCAAGCACGCACTCACGGTGTGCTGACAAACAGGGCAGACCGGATGACCTGCCCTGGTGAAGAGTTACCAGTTGTAGGCTACGCCCAGCCAGAACTGTCGCCCGGTTTTGTAGGTCACCGTTTTGGTATTTGCCCCGGTGGTTTGTGAGGTTTCAATCACGTTATCCAGCACGTTGATCACGTCCAGCGTCAGATCCACGCTCTGATCTTTGTACAGCGGCTGGGTGTAGTTAAAGCGCCAGTCGTAAGTGAAGTAATCTTTGTATTTGGTTTTCTGGTATTCAGTGGCACTCCCCTCGTAGCTACCGCAGGCGCTGTTCGCATCCGGGCAACTGACTGTCACGGTGGTGTAACCGTTATAGCCAGCGGTATAACCAAAATTCTGATTCCAGTTCAGGCGTAGCGCCGGGAAATAGGTGTTGAGGTTAACGAAGGCGTTCCACGGCGTGTTGAAGTCCAGCGCATCCATTTCGCCTTTCTCCATCAGGCGACCATTAAAGATCACTTTCTTTTCATCATCCTCTCCATTGCCTGAATCGTAGTAAGCCTGGGAGCTGGACTTATTGTTCACATAGCTGGCGCCGAGTGACCAGCTCAGGTCGGCCCAGGCAAAGTGGGTCGGGCTGATCGGTTCCGCGGTGAGGGAGAAAGTGCTGCCCTGGGTTTTGGCGTTGTTATCCAGCACGTAGTAACGCTTGCCTTCATCATTGGTAATCGTTTTACGGCCAAACTGGTCCTGCCCGCTGCGCCCGGTCCATTTCACCGTCAGCAGCGTATCCGCCACGCGCTGAGAGACCCCCAGCGACAGCTCATCGCTGTACGGCGTTTTCAGATCGGAGATATCATAATCAATGGATGCGGTACGCACCTCACCGTCAGTCCAGGCGGCACCGGCATTGGCGCGGGTCCGGATAGAGTAGGAGCTGATACCGGATCGCAGTTTATAGGCCAGCAGATTCTGCCCGTAGTAGCGGTTCGCCCCACCGAATACGCGGGTGGTACGGTCACCGAACACATCATAGGAGGCAGCAAAGCGCGGGGCCAGCGTCAGGTTTTTCAGGAAGTCGTCATACTGCGCGCGCACACCCGGCGTCACTTCCAGATTGCCGACGTTCATACTGTCCTGCAGATAGAGCGCATAGTTGGTGTAGTTGCCTTCCACTTCGCGGGCAGGATAGAGCGTCACGTTTTTATAATACTGCTCACCGTCGATGCAATAAGCATCGTCAGACTGGCAGACCGTACTCGCACTGACAGTTGGAGTACTGCGTGAGAAATAAACATCGTTGAAACGCTTATAGCGCGCACTGTAAATATCGACTTCCCAACCAAGATCAATTTGATGCTGAAACCCGGCGAATTTCACAGGATTCAGTTCATAATCCTGTTTCAACGTTGTGGTCCGTTTTTCGGTAGCAAAACTACCATAACCGCCAATCAGTGAGTTTTGATAGGTCCGTGTTGGTACCGCACTTACCCAGTCAATTGTGTCTGACACATAATTACCTGGCGTATAGTAACGACGCCAGGTAATCATGTTATCGGAGTCATGCTCAATCTTATTTTCCTCGAACTGATAACCCGCCAGGCTGGTCATCTTGCCCCAGTCAGCATTATGTTCCCATTCCATATTGGCGCGGTAGCCACCACCGGTGTTGGTATAATCTCCATTTTTCACGTCTTTTTTTAAATATTTAGACTCGTGCGGCGCATACATACCGGTCAGGCGGAACATATCGCCGTTATCGGCCAGATAGGTCCCTTTCAGTAAATAGGTTTCGGCCAGGCGTTCCTGATCGTGCCACTCGTCCAGGTAAGCATGATAATTCGGGATCGTCGACTTCTGACGGTTATAGGCAAAAATAAACCCGGCCTTATCGCTTAATGGCTGATTGGCGCTAAAGGAGTAAAATTCTTTTTTAAACTTCGGCTGCTGCGTCAGCTTGGTTGCCAGTTCAAAGTCCTCGACCTCGCTGGCGTCAATATGGTATCGCGTCCAGCTGTCGCGCGTGGTGCGGTAAGAAATTTTCCCGGAGGCCTTTTCTAAATTGGGGTCTTTTAAGCGTGCATCCACCACGCCGCCGGTAAAGTCGCCGTACTTGGCCGACACGTTGCTGTCGAACACTTCCAACTGCTCCACCAGCTCAGAGTTAATCCAGAACGACTGCGTACCGCCTGCAGGCAGGTCGGTGGGACTGTAACCGTCGGGCGTGTTGCTCAACTCACCGCCGTTCGCACCGGGATTGATGGTGTTATTATTCGATAACCCATCAATCATAAAGTTGTTGTTATAAAACTTCTCACCGTGGAATGAGACATTCTCCGGGGCCAGTTCGCCAGGGGTATTACTGCTGTCCGTGGTATTAGAGAAGCGCACATTGGGATTGTGCTTCAGCAATTCGGTAATACTGCCGTTGGCAGTGGGAAACTGCTTAATCTGCTCTGCCGTCAGAATTTGCGTGCCCATCGACTGGCTGGTTGGCGTGGAGCGCACCAGAATCGTATCTTCTGTCTCTGTTGCGTCCTGTTCCTGCTGTGTTTCTTTTTTGCTGCTGGTTTGCTGTTGCGTCAGGCTATCGTCCTGCTGCGCCCAGGTGGCGGCAGGCAATAACGAAACGGCCATTATCAGGCCAAGTTTTTTATTCACGTCTTTCCCCAGAGATAAATAAACCCGTCATACGTCAAGCCTCCTTATAAGGGCTCGAATTATTTTGGGTATAAGATACATAATGAAAATGGTTATTTATTTTTCCAGCTCAACCTGGCCGTTTAATTTGAAAACGATGGTGACCGTTTGATCGTTCACTTCCGCCTGGGTCTGATAACGCCAGCGGGACATATCTTTGGCGATCGCGGCAGCAAATACGCCGGTCGGTGTTTCGGACAATATGCGCACATCGGTAATCGTACCGCTGGCGGTAATATTGAATTTCACTCTGACGCGCCCTTCCACGCCCATCGCTTTAGCACGCTGCGGGTAATTCACCCGGCGATGTAAGGCTTTCACATTTTGAGTTGCGCTGCTTCCCGCCCCCACCTGCGCACGGCCGCTGTCGCTGCTGCCGGTTCTTGCCGCGCTGACACTGCTGGCGGCCCCTGCGGTCGTATCCGTCTGCGCCGTCTTCTCGCCGGACGTATCTGTCGCTTTCGCGATCGGTGCCTGAACCGGTTTAACCGTCTGCGGCGGGTTCTGTGGCTGGTTTTCTACGCGCCGCACGGGTGGAGCTTCGCGAACGGACTTCTGCTGCGGCGTTTCCACTTTCCGTGGCGCACTCTCACGTTTTTTCTCATTAGTCGCAGGCAGTTTAATCACTGCGTCAGGCTGGGCTAACGCAGGCATTTTTATCGCCCGGGAAGGCAATTCCGTCTCTGTTTTTTCCTGCGGCGCAGGCTCCGTCAGCGGTTCAGCGGTCGGGGCCACGGGCAATCTGTGGCTGGCCACGCTAACCATCGTCATTGCCACCACGCCGCCTTCAGCACCAGCCATTAATAACGCAGGCACATTATCGTTACGCAAAAAACCGGCAATCAGCGCCAGATGCAGCAGTAGCGACACCACGACAAACACCGGCATACGCCAGGCATACCGCGCCGTAAAAGGGGGCATAACGTTTGCGGTAATGGACTGTGGGTGACTCACTGCGCCTTTCTCCTGATCGCCTGCATCCGTCAGACAAATGACCTGGGTCAGGTGAAGCGCGGATCTGATAAACAAATCAGGCGACACCCGAAGCAGACCTGCCTCTGCGCTGACTCATAAGAGTGCAAGTAAGATCAATAAGTTATTAATCGTAATGTTAATGATAATTATTTTACAGATCATAATGATTATCAATTAATATTTACATCTCACTCGAAGTGCATGACAAAAAACACGTTAAAAATGAGAGTAATAATCACACAGGTTATTGAATAAGAAAGGAAAGAAGTAATACTTAAAGATATGTCAATTTACGTCAGCGAGGAGTGAGACAAGAGTGGCACCTTCAGTACCACTCAACGTCAGGGGACGAACAGATGTTATCGTCCCGCCAGGGCTGGCGGGAGTCAGGGGAAACAATTAGCGCTTATAATAAATCTCACCCTGTTTCGCCTGCAGGATTTTTCCTTCCGCGTTGGTGATCAACACGTAGTTGCCGCCCATATAAGTCCAGTGGCTATCGGCTTCCGGTGCTGGCAGGTGGCGCACCTTCCACTGAACGATTTCATATTGTTTAGTGCGGTAGACTTCAGGCACCACATCACCAATAGCAAAACGCTTAAAATCAGCAAAGAAGTATTGCAGATCGTAAGGGTCGTTCGGGTTCGTTTGTGGGGCGGTAGCCGGTGGATCCTGCGACAACGAGTTCTGGCTTTCCGGGGTTTGAACGGCAGGTGCCTGTACTTCAGGGGCCGCTTCTGCACTCTGCTCACCTTCCGCCCAGGCGGCAGGGACGCTGGATAACGCCGCAGCCGAGAACAGCGCAGAACACAGTACCACTTTCAACTTACGCATACTTTCTCCAAAAATTAGGCTATCTGGCAGCGATCAGCTGCGAAATCAACAAATATAAATATGGCGATAATCCATCATCAGCCGGTCCCATCAATGCCCGATAATACTTAGAGATCCCCGCAGCAAGATGGTTCCGACACAGTTACTTGCGATAATAATGTGATGTCGGTCAGACACCGCAGAAATTATTGTTAAGAAACATGACCTGACCTGTTTCCGGGCCCCGTCATGCCGCTGCCCTGATACGCCCCGGCAGACTATTTCGGCTGGCGCTGCACCTCGCGCCAGACCTTCAATGCCAGCATCACAAGGCCACCTGCGCCAATAACTAACAGCGCCCAGAGCAGCCCTTTCTTCCACAGTTCGCTTTTCTCTGCCCCGGCAGTGGCGGTTAATCGTTCCCGTCCCCCAAGGGTTTGTATTGATGACGTGGTTCCGGCATCAGGCAGAACCAGCCAACGATTGGTTTCCGGTGGGATCAGCGTATCCAGACTTATCGCCTGCGCTGCGGCAATCTTATTGCCCCACACCAGCATAAACGGTGGACTGCCCTGAGCATTAAACACCAGCTTTCGCACCTCGCGCTCCCCACTGACCAGCGGTGGCATCCCGCTCCACTGCTGGTTAATGCCTTTAACCCGGATCGCCTGAATCAGCTCCCCCTGCAGCACCAGCGGCACGGAGGCGCTTTCCCCCAGGCTGTAAACCACCTGTTTGCCCAGCGGATGCCAGCTGTCCTGCGCGCTGCTGCGGTAATCAATTTCCAGCGGTAACACCGCATTACTCTGGGCAGGTTTAATACTCACCCGGCTGAACGGCTGCGGCGATGACCAGCTGTATTCGGCTTCACTCTCTGACAGCGTTTTTACTGTCGGCGCCAGGGTCACGTAGTGCGAGCGTGGTAACGGGTTGGTCGACTTCTCAATCCCGGTGATAGCGCTGAGGTCGAGATTCGCGGGCTGCGCATCGTCTTTAAACACCAACATCAGGTAGCGCGCACGCGGGGTACGGCGGTCATAAGGCAGGTCGATGGTATCCAGCAACAGCCGATCGCTGCCAGAGGTGAGATCCATCAACGGCGCATCGTCGTTCAACGTATCCCAGCTTTTCAGATCCTGACTGTAAAGCACGCTGACCCGCGCCTGCCAGTTCTGCGGCAAACGCGTCCAGGTCAGTTTCAACCCACTTAGCCTCGGATAGAAGTCTTCCCCCTCCTGCGGCACTTCCAGCAACAAACTGCGTCCTGAGGATTTTTCGCCCTCTGTGGGCAGCGTCACCTCAATCCCATTGGCTGCTTTCACTGTGATCTGCGACTGACCGCTGGCTCCACGCTGCGGATTATCCAGCGGGAAGACGCGGAG
The DNA here is from genome assembly GCF_052824965.1 of Erwinia sp. 1181_3. Classification (NCBI taxonomy): domain Bacteria; kingdom Pseudomonadati; phylum Pseudomonadota; class Gammaproteobacteria; order Enterobacterales; family Erwiniaceae; genus Erwinia; species Erwinia sp. 1181_3. The sequence goes on along the minus strand of NZ_VTDE01000007.1, from coordinate 161,138 downwards.
CGGCCAGGTCTGACTCTGCGTCTCATGGGTCTCTGTCGAATAGAGAGCAAACGGCACCGTCACACCCTGGCTGTTAAACACCCGCAGGTCGCGCATATCGGGCCAGGCCGTTTGCTGGTACACATCGCCAGGCAATGCGACTTTGAAGAACGGCTCAGAGCCCTGGGTGGTCAGCGGCAGACCATAAGCATAATCCTTCGGCGCTTCGCCCGTCTTCGCGCTCACGCTGGCTGACAGGCACAGTGCGGCCAACAACAGTCCGTGACTCAACTTACTCTTCATGTTTTCCCTCATTGACTGTCACAGCATCCTCTTTATGTCCGGTTTTCGGTGGCAGGGGTGAAAAATACCCGGCAATCAGCACCAGGATTGCCACACCGATAAAGCCCACTGCACGCGCCAGGCCACCGCCATGCGCACTGTCGACCAGAATTAATTTAATAATTACCACACCCAGCAGACCTGCTCCGCCAAACCAACCCTGGCGATCACGGCATCGCGTTGACCACAGCATGATCATCAGTGCTGTCAGCATCCACAGCAGCGCAAAGGTGGTCTGCACCAGACGCGATGACCATAGTGCTTCTGCCTGCCACGCAATAGCACCGTAGTGAGCCAGCAAACGCATCACCAGACCATTGCCCCACCAGAACATCAGGGCTACCGCGGCCAGGCGCAAGGCGAAATCACACCACGGAAGCACAGCGGCAAAACGGTCACGCAGCAGCCCGCCCCACAGTAAAAGTGCAAATATCAGTACCAGTGCGCCCTCTTCCAATGGGTTGAGCAGGGGCAGATAGTGCCAGTCAATCATAACGCCGTCATGCAGGTTACCCAGCAGCAGCAATAACAGCGCACAGGGTGCCAGCGGCAGCAGCCCCAACGTGCTATATAAACGTTGATGAGCCGCAAACGGCCAGAGCCCCCGGCGTAGCGCCCACAGCATCAGCAGAATAATCCCGGCGATAAATACCATCAGTACAGCAATACGCCATTCATCCATGCCCCACGGCAGCTTATCCGTGATACGCCAGACCTCTATCCCTGTCGTCAGCAGCATCCAGAACAGCGATAAATGCAACCCCTGTTCCAGCATCAGAGGTTTCAGTCTGCCTTCTTCCCGCTTCAACAGTGCGTAAGCCACACTCAGCACTGGCAGCCAGACCAGATTGAGCCAACCTGCCGCCAGCAGGGAGTTATCGATCACCTGTTGATAAAGCACGACCAGCAGCATAGCCAGCCACAATAGCCACGGCATGTAACCCAGTTCAGGCCAGGCAAAACGTCGGCTGGCCAGATGCCAGGCAACGGCTGACAGGGCAATAAGCCCCAGTAGCGGGAACAGGAAGTCATCATCCGGGACAGGTGTGGCTGCCAGCCCACCGATCAGTGCCGCCAGCCACCAGAGAATGCCGCCGCACAGCAGCACGCGCGACACCACGTTGTTAGCGTTACGCCACAGCCAGGCCCCACCGAGCCAGGTCAGAGCCAGTACGGCAAATATCAGACTGAAGGAGAAAGCATAGATGCCATTGAAGCAGGCCATCAGCGCGGAACCCAGAGCCAGCAGCAGCAATCCGGTACCACTGTAGCTGACACGTGACTGGCGCTGCGACTGCCCCAGCCAAAGGATACCCAGCCCTTCCAGCGCCCAGGCCATTGACGTCCATTGTGCAGAGAGTGCCAGCGGGATCGCCAGGGTGGTGAACACGCCTCCTAACGCCAGCCCGGCAACGGCCAGCTGCCGCCCCAGCGCAGGATAGCGGCGCAACGCGACCCAGGCCAAAAGCAAATAAGCCAGACCAAAGCCCAGCGCGGAGAAGGCCGGACCAAACGCCCAGTGCTGCGTTATGTGGTACTGCATGCCAAAGCCGACCAGTGGCGGCCCGAACAGCAGTATGCCATCGATCACCTTCTCGCCTTTCACCTGTCCGCGCAGCGATAACCCCAGAGCCAACACGCCGAAAATCACCATATTGGCGATCAGGAACAGCTGGCAGCTCAGGTAAAATTCTGGCTGATAATCCTTCAGGCCCCACAATCCCGCCACGCCAAAGGAGAAGGCAAAGCCCAGCAGATTAAGCGGCCGCCAGGGCTGCCAGACGGTGATCGCCAGAATCCCCAGCGACAGTAGCAGGTAATAGGAGAACAGCGCGATATGACTGCCGCCGCCGGTAGACAGCAGCAGGGGAGAAAGATAACCGCCGATACTGGCCAGCATTGCCAGACTGAGGGCGCGTTGCAGTACGGCCAGGCCCACGCTGGCGGCACAGATCACCAGCATCAGGGCAAAGGCCAGCAAATGGGGTAGCAAGGCATACAACCGGAAGGCACCAAACACCGTAATATAAAGTGCTCCCACCGCCCCGCCCTGCAGGATCAACGCGTAGAGTGACTGTTTTGTCCTGAGCCGCCAACCCAGCCCCAGCATCGCCAGGCTGGCCAGCGCGGCACCCGCCAGGCGCAACTCGATGGGCAGCATATCGCGCTCAACCGAATATTTGAGCAGATAGGCCAAACCGAAGAACATCAACAGCACGCCCAGTTTCGCCAGCGGGTTGCCTTTCATAAACCAGGCCAGCAGGCCGGAAAGCAGGCCCGAGACCCTATCAGGCTGCTTATCATGCGGTTGAGGCTGAACGCGAACCGGAGTGACAGAGGGGGTTTTCGTGTTCTGCACGGCGACAGTAGGGGCTTCTTGCCGGAGGCGTTCCTCGCCCGCCCTGGCCGATGCCTCCGTCGGCACCACCCGTTTCGGTGCATCATCGACGGAGGTTTCACCCCGCTGCCATTTCGCCAGCTTCTGCTGTAACTGGGTGACCGTCTGTTTGAGTTGCACCAGCTCACGCTCATTACGTTTGCTGCGCGACAGTGAAATCATCACCATTATTGGCAGTACGACTACGGTGAATACAGCAACCAGCCCGGCAAAGAGCAGAAGCTCATCCATGACACCATCCCATGTGTGAAATAATAGTTACATTCTGACATGAAAAAGAAGAAGTCATGCAATAAATCAATGCGCCTTTTCCTGCGCAGTTTGCGGGATGCTTTCAATTTTTACCTGTGACAGCGCGTGACCCGCTGGGATAATATAGTCACATTACATATCCTGATGCCTGTCATGCCGTCATGTGCGCGTAAGACCCGGTTTTCACCCCTATCAGCCATCTCCTTGCCAGGATGCTTCATCATAGTTACTGTTTGATATGGCAAGGATTTTCAATGGATTGGAGCATTCCACCTGATGAACAACACCGAAAATTTATCCTCGCACACGCCGATGATGCAGCAGTATCTTCGCCTCAAGGCTGACCATCCGGAGATTCTGCTGTTCTATCGTATGGGCGACTTCTACGAACTGTTCTATGACGATGCAAAACGCGCCTCTCAGCTGCTGGAAATCTCCCTGACCAAACGCGGTGCCTCGGCCGGTGAACCGATCCCGATGGCGGGCGTGCCTTATCATTCACTGGAAAACTACCTGGCGAAGCTGGTACAGCTGGGCGAATCGGTGGCGATTTGCGAACAGATCGGTGATCCGGCATTAAGCAAAGGTCCGGTTGAGCGTAAAGTGGTGCGCATTGTCACCCCTGGCACCATCAGCGACGAAGCCCTGCTGAATGAACGTCAGGACAACCTGCTCGCGGCGATCTGGCAAAGCCAGCGCGGCTTTGGTTATGCCACACTCGATATCAGCTCCGGCCGTTTCCGCCTGGCTGAACCGACCGATATTGAAACCATGGCAGCCGAACTGCAACGTACCAACCCGGCAGAGCTGCTGTACCCGGAAGACTTCGCCGCGATGGCGTTGATTGAAAACCGTCGTGGCCTGCGCCGTCGTCCGCTGTGGGAATATGAGCTGGACACCGCGCGCCAGCAGCTGAATCTGCAGTTCGCCACCCGCGATCTCAGCGGTTTTGGCGTCGAACAGGCGTATCATGCCCTGCGCGCGGCGGGCTGCCTGTTGCAGTACGTCAAAGATACTCAGCGCACCTCGCTGCCACATATCCGTGCGCTGACGATGGAGCGCCAGCAGGATGGCATTATTATGGATGCCGCCACCCGCCGTAATCTGGAGATCACTCAGAACCTCTCGGGGGGCATTGAGAACACCCTCGCCTCGGTGTTGGATAAAACCGTGACGCCGATGGGCAGCCGTATGCTGAAACGCTGGCTGCATATGCCGGTGCGCGATACCCAGATCATTAGTCAACGCCAGCAGAGCATCAGTGCGTTGCAGGATCGCCATGAGGGCCTGACGCCATTGCTGCGTCAGGTCGGCGATCTGGAGCGAATTCTGGCGCGTCTGGCACTACGCACCGCACGTCCACGCGACCTGGCGCGTATGCGCCACGCTTTCCAGCAATTACCTTTACTGAACCGCGAGTTGGAAAATACCGAGATTGCGCACCTGCAAACCCTGCGCGGTCAAATGGGTGAATTTACCGAACTGCGCGAGCTGCTGGAACGCGCCATTATTGAGGCACCGCCTGTGCTGGTGCGCGATGGCGGTGTGATTGCCCCCGGCTACAATGACGAACTGGACGAATGGCGTGCGCTGGCCGACGGTGCGACCGACTATCTGGATCGTCTGGAGATCCGCGAACGCGAAAAACTGGGGCTGGATACGCTGAAGGTCGGCTTTAATGGCGTTCACGGCTATTACATCCAGGTCAGTCGCGGACAGAGTCATCTGGTACCTATCCACTATGTACGCCGTCAGACGCTGAAAAATGCCGAACGCTACATTATTCCTGAGCTGAAAGAATATGAAGATAAGGTGCTGACCTCCAAAGGGAAGGCGCTGTCGCTGGAGAAAGCGTTATACGACCAGCTGCTCGATATGCTGCTGCCGCATCTGGAAGCCCTGCAGGACAGTGCGGCTGCGCTGGCCGAACTGGATGTGTTAAGTAACCTGGCGGAACGCGCCTGGACGCTCAACTACAGCTGCCCGACACTGACCGATAAGCCGGGAATTAAACTGACCGGCGGCCGCCATCCGGTGGTGGAACAGGTACTGAAAGAGCCGTTTATCGCCAACCCACTGTCGCTCTCTCCTCAGCGTCGCATGCTGGTGGTAACCGGGCCTAACATGGGCGGTAAAAGTACCTATATGCGTCAGGCGGCGCTGATCACCCTGATGGCATACATCGGCAGCTTTGTGCCTGCAACCCAGGCCGTGATTGGCCCGGTGGACCGTATATTTACCCGCGTCGGTGCAGCCGACGATCTGGCTTCAGGCCGTTCAACCTTTATGGTCGAGATGACGGAAACCGCCAATATCCTGCATAACGCCACCGAATTCAGCCTGGTATTGATGGATGAGATTGGGCGCGGAACCTCAACCTATGATGGTCTGTCACTGGCCTGGGCCTGTGCCGAAAGTCTGGCCAGCCGCATCAAGGCGATGACTTTGTTTGCCACTCACTATTTCGAACTGACCACACTGCCGGAACAGATTGAAGGCGTGGCGAACGTGCATCTGGATGCCGTGGAACATGGCGATACCATCGCCTTTATGCACAGCGTGCAGGAGGGAGCAGCCAGTAAAAGCTACGGGCTCGCCGTCGCTGCACTGGCCGGTGTGCCAAAAGAGGTGATTAAACGTGCGCGCCAGAAGCTGAAAGAGCTGGAAGCGTTATCAGGCAGCGCGGCAGCGACGAAAGCCGACGGATCGCAGCTTCCGTTGCTGGTGGAGGAGACTTCACCGGCATTAGAAGCCCTTGAAGCGCTGGACCCGGATTCACTCTCACCGCGCCAGGCGCTGGAGTGGATCTATCGGTTGAAGTCTCTGGTGTAACACAGCCAGGGCGGGTCATGACCCGCCCCTACGCTAATATCAAAGGTATATCGTAGGGGCCAGGCATGCCTGGCCCTCGGATGGTGAATTGCACTGAGATCATCAGCGACGGTTACGCACCAGTTGGTAGCGGCGCGTAAGGTATTCAACTGGCGCACTCCAGATATGCACCAGACGGCAGAACGGGAACAGTAAGAACAGCGTCATTCCCAGTACCATATGCAGACGGAATATTACCGCCACACCATCAAGATGGTGTGATGCCCCGCCCTGGAACGTCACGATACTCTGCGCCCAGCTTGTCAGCTTCAGCATCTCGCTGCCGTCCATATGCTGAGCCGAGAAGTGAATGGTGGTCAGCCCCAGCAACGCCTGCAGCACCAGCAGCGTCATAATCATAATATCAGCAGCACTACTGGTGGCACGGACCCGCGCATCGGTCAGACGGCGTTTAAGCAACAATCCCCCGCCAATCAGCGTCATCGCACCAAAAATCCCGCCCGCAATCATCGCCAGCAACTGTTTATGCGCCGCGGACAGAAAAGGCTCGTAGACCCAGTGTGGGGTCAGCAGGCCCACGAAATGCCCCAGCAGGATCCCGATAATCCCCACGTGAAACAGGTTCGATGCCAGCCTCATTCCTTTCTTACTTAACATCTGGCTGGAGCCTGCGCGCCAGCTGTATTGCCCGTAGTCGTAACGCAGCCAGCTACCCACCAGAAATACGGTCCCGGCGAGATAAGGATAAATATCAAAGAAGAACTGATTTAAAAATGCCATGATTTACTCTCCTCTCGCCGCCTGGCTTGACGCTGAAATATCGAGATACTGTGGCATCACTGCCGCAGAAGAACGCGGTTGCTGCGCAGGTTCGCAGCCACTACCGCCCGGATTCATCTGAGCGATAAACGCCACCTGCTCCTCTTCCCATACGGCATCCAGCGCAGCGGGCGTATCATCGCGCGCTTCCTGAGCCACCTGCTCCTGGAGCAATGCAGGGTTCGCACTGCTGCCAGACAGCGCCAGCAGTAGGGAAAACAGCGGCGCAAAATCACTCTGTCGCTCCCCCAGTCTTGCCGCCAGCAGCGCCAGAATCGGCGCGACATCCTGAAGGCCTCGCCGGATGCGAGCCCGATCTCCTTGCGCCAGATATTCCAGGTACAGCGGTAAAAAGTCCGGTAACTCTTTCGCATTCAGCTCCAGTCCATCAGCACGGTATTGCGCCAACAGATCCACCATTGCCTGGCCGCGATCGCGCGATTCGCCGTGCACATGTTCAAACAGCAGCAGCGATGTCGCCCGGCCACGATCAAACAGCTCGCAGTACTCTGCCTGCCTGTCCAGCAGGGGCCGGGAGGCTGATTTCTGGATCAGACTGACCAACAACGTCTGCTGCTCAGCATCCAGTTCTTCCGCCTGTGCCAGGGCGGCAAGCACCTCATCCTGATGGTCGACAAAGTCCTGCTGCGGATAATCAAGCAAACGGGCAATAATACGCAGAGCAATCATGAGTTGTTCTCCGCGTCATAAGGGGTTTTCTTCGATACATCGATCGCATCAATACGACGGCTGTTAAACAGGTTAAATTTAACGTCACTGCCGTGGCAGCCATCACCAAAACTAAAACCGCATCCTTTGCTTTCCGGGAACGCATCACGCGCCATTTCGCGATGACTGCTCGGGATAACAAAGCGATCTTCGTAGTTAGCAATCGCCAGATAACGATACATTTCCTGCGCCTGCGCTTCCGTCAGCCCCACCTGTTCCAGCGCACGGACATCATGAACGCCGTCAACGGTTTCTGCGCGCTTGTAGTGACGCATCGCCATCAGGCGATTGAGTGCCTGCAGTACCGGTGCAGTGTCTCCGGCCGTCAGCAGATTAGCCAGGTACTGCACCGGAATACGCAGGCTTTCCACGTCCGGAAGTACACCGCTGTGCGCCAGCATCCCGGCATCCGATACCGACTGAATCGGTGACAGCGGCGGGACGTACCACACCATCGGTAACGTGCGATATTCAGGATGCAGCGGCAGCGCCAGCTTCCAGTCCATCGCCATTTTGTAGACCGGGGACTGTTGCGCCGCATCGATCACGCTCTGCGGCACACCGTCTTTTAGCGCCTGGGCAATCACGGCCGGATCGTGGGGATCGAGAAACACATCCAGCTGACTTTGATAGAGATCTTTTTCGTTCTCTACCGCAGCAGCCTGCTCAATACGATCGGCGTCATACAGCAGCACACCGAGATAGCGAATACGGCCGACGCAGGTTTCCGAGCACACTGTCGGCTGGCCGGATTCGATACGCGGATAGCAGAAAATGCATTTTTCCGACTTGCCACTTTTCCAGTTGAAGTAGATCTTTTTGTAAGGGCAGCCGGTAATGCACATACGCCAGCCGCGACACTTATCCTGGTCGATCAGTACGATGCCATCTTCCTCACGCTTATAGATCGCTCCACTCGGACAGGTTGCCACACAGGCTGGATTCAGACAGTGCTCACACAATCGTGGCAGATACATCATGAAGGTGTTTTCGAACTGTCCGTACATCTCCTTCTGCATGTTGTCGAAGTTTTTATCCTCTGAGCGTTTTGAAAATTCGCCGCCGAGGATCTCCTCCCAGTTCGGGCCATTTTCGATCTTCTTCATGCGTTTGCCGGTGATCAGCGATCGCGGGCGGGCAATCGGCTGATGTTTCCCGGCAGGGGCGTTGTGCAGATGCTGATAATCAAAGTCGAACGGCTCGTAATAATCATCCAGCCCTGGGACATCAGGGTTGGCAAAGATTTTCGCCAGCACGCCCACACGGTTTCCCATACGTGGCACCAGCCTGCCGTTGATTTTACGGATCCACCCCCCCTTCCATTTTTCCTGATCCTCCCAGGCATGAGGGAAGCCCACACCCGGTTTGCTTTCAACGTTATTGAACCAGGCATATTCCATACCTTCACGGCTGGTCCAGACGTTTTTACAGGTCACCGAACAGGTGTGACAGCCAATACATTTGTCGAGATTGAGCACCATCCCGACCTGAGAACGAATTTTCATTGGCCTGCCTCCTGCTGACTACCCTGGCAATCATCGTTGCCTTCACCATCTAACCAGTTAATCTGATTCATTTTTCTCACAATCACGAACTCGTCCCGGTTGGAACCGACGGTGCCGTAATAGTTAAAGCTGTAAGCCAGTTGCGCATAGCCACCAATCATATGAGTCGGTTTAGGGCACACGCGCGTGACGGAGTTATGGATACCACCGCGCTGGCTGGTGATCTCCGACCCGGGAATATTCACGATGCGTTCCTGAGCGTGATACATCATGGTCATGCCCGCCGGGACGCGCTGGCTGACAACCGCACGGGCGGTCAGTGCACCGTTGGCGTTAAACGCCTCGATCCAGTCGTTATCGACGATCCCCAGCGCCTGCGCATCCTCCTCACTCATCCAGACAATCGGCCCGCCGCGAGACAGCGTCAGCATCAACAGGTTGTCGCTGTACGTGGAGTGAATGCCCCATTTCTGGTGCGGCGTCAGGAAGTTCAGCGCTCTTTCCGGGTTACCGTTCGGCTTTTTGTTCAGCAGCGGCTGCACCGTGCGGGTATCAATCGGCGGACGATAGACCAGCAGGCTTTCACCAAAGTCACGCATCCACTGATGATCCTGATACAGCTGCTGGCGGCCACTTAGGGTACGCCACGGGATCAGTTCATGGACGTTGGTATAGCCAGCGTTATAAGAGACGTGTTCATCTTCCAGGCCTGACCAGGTCGGGCTGGAGATAATTTTGCGCGGCTGCGCCTGAATATCGCGGAAGCGGATCTTTTCATCTTCTTTATTCAGCGCCAGATGGGTGTGATCGCGTCCGGTAAACTCGCCCAGTGCCTGCCAGGCTTTTACCGCAACCTGACCATTGGTTTCCGGTGCCAGCGACAGGATGACCTCGGCAGCATCAATCGCGCTGTTGATGTTCGGACGGCCGGCTGCCGGACCTTCTGCCTTGACGTAGTTGAGTTTTTTCAGGAAATCGACTTCCGTCTGGGTATTCCAACTGATGCCTTTACCGCCATTGCCCAGCGTATCCAACAGCGGGCCCAGCGAGGTAAAGCGTTCCCAGGTCGCCGGATAGTCGCGCTCGACGGTGACAATATGGGGTGCGGTTTTCCCAGGGATCAGATCGCACTCGCCCCGGTGCCAGTCCTGTACCCCCAACGGCTGCGCCAGTTCCGCAGCCGAGTCATGCTGAATCGGTTGGAGCACCACATCGGTTTCTTTACCCAGATGACCGATGCAAAGTTCAGAGAAAGTTTTGGCAATGCCTTTGTAGATCTCCCAGTCACTGCGGGATTCCCAGGCCGGATCGACCGCCGCCGACAGGGGATGAATAAACGGATGCATATCCGAAGTATTCATATCGTCTTTTTCATACCAGGTGGCGGTTGGCAGAACAATATCGGAATAGAGGCAGGTGCTGGACATACGGAAATCGAGGGTCACCACCAGATCGAGTTTACCTGTGCCCGGATTATCCTGCCACTCAACCTCCTGCGGTTTGACGGCCCCCTGCGCACCCAGGTCGCTCCCCTGAATACCATTTTCCGTCCCCAGCAGATATTTCAGCAGGTACTCATGCCCCTTACCGGATGACCCCAGCAGGTTGGATCGCCAGACAAACAGGTTACGCGGGAAGTTCTGCTCATTATCTGGCTGTTCAGCGGCAAAGCGCAGGCTGCCCTCTTTCAAACCGTCGACGGTGAAATCCAGCGGTGTTTTACCTGCAGCCTGTGCCTGCGCAGCAAGGCGCAGCGGATTGGTATTTAATTGCGGGGCGGAAGGCAGCCAGCCCATGCGTTCGGAACGCACGTTAAAGTCAATCAGGCTGCCGCCGTAGCGCGATTTATCGGCCAGCGGTGACAGCAACTCATCAGTGCGCAATGTTTCATAGCGCCACTGGCTGGAGTGGTTGTAGAAGAATGAGGTGCCGTTCATCTGGCGCGGTGGACGCTGCCAGTCAAGGCCGAAGGCCAGCGGCAACCAGCCCGTTTGCGGACGGAGCTTCTCCTGACCAACATAGTGCGCCCAACCGCCGCCGCTCTGCCCCACGCAGCCACAGAACACCAGCATATTGATCAAACCCCGGTAGTTCATGTCCATGTGATACCAGTGGTTCAGGCCGGCACCAACGATAATCATCGAACGTCCACGGGTTTTTTCGGCGGTTTCTGCAAATTCACGCGCTATACGCACAATATTCTGGCGGGATACGCCAGTGATCTGTTCTGCCCAGGCCGGGGAATATGCTTTCACTTCGTCATAGCTGGCGGCACAGTTAGCATCATCCAGCCCGCGATCTACGCCGTAGTTTGCCAGCGTCAGATCATACACGCTGGTGACAAGGGCACTCGATCCATCGGCCAGTTGCAGCCGTTTTACCGGCAGCCTGTGCAGCAGAATTTCATCCAACTGCACGCGGTTGAAATTCGGGTTATCTATTGCACCAAAGTAAGGGAAGCCGACATCGACCAGCTCGTCATACTGGCCCAGCAGGCTCAGTTGCAGCTCCACTTCCTGCTGGTTTTTACCTTCACGCTGCTCAAGGTTCCATTTGCCTTTCTCACCCCAGCGGAAACCAATTGACCCCTGCGGGGCCACCAGTTCACCGTTTTTCTGGTTAATGGCGATGGTTTTCCACTGCGGGTTATTCTCCTGCCCCAACCCGTCCACCAGATCGCTGGCGCGCAGCATACGTCCGGCTGCGTAAAAGCCGCCTTCGCGCTCCTCCAGCAGCACCAGCATCGGCATATCGCTGTACTGGCGCACATAGTTGCGAAAATACTCCACCTCACGCTGCTGGTGGAACTCGGTCAGGATCACATGACCGAACGCCAGCGCCAGCGCGCTGTCAGTACCCTGCTTCGGGCTCAACCAGTGATCGCACAGCTTGGCAATTTCGGCGTAGTCCGGGGTGATCGCAACGGTTTTGGTGCCTTTATAGCGGACTTCGGTAAAGAAGTGTGCATCCGGGGTTCGCGTCTGCGGCACGTTACTGCCCCAGGCAAGAATATACGCAGAGTTATACCAGTCAGCCGACTCGGGAACATCGGTCTGCTCACCCCACGTCATGGGTGATGCTGGTGGCAGGTCGCAGTACCAGTCATAAAAGCTCAGACAGATGCCGCCAATCAGTGAGAGATAGCGTGAACCGGCCGCATAGGACACCATCGACATCGCCGGAATAGGCGAGAACCCGATAATACGGTCAGGCCCGAACGCTTTAGCCGTATAGATATTGGCGGCGGCAATCAGTTCATTCACTTCTTGCCAGTCGGCACGAACAAAACCGCCGCGCCCACGAGCCTCTTTATAGCTTTTTGCCTGCTCCGTATTTTCCACAATCGACTGCCAGGCGAGGACCGGGTCACTGTGCTGCGCTTTTGCCGCGCGCCAAAGACTGACCAGGCGTTTGCGCACCAGCGGGTATTTCAGGCGGTTGGCGCTGTACAGATACCAGGAGTAACTGGCACCACGCGGACAACCGCGCGGCTCGTGGTTAGGCAGGTCGGGTCGGGTACGCGGGTAGTCCGTTTGCTGGGTTTCCCAGGTCACCAGACCATTTTTGACATAGATCTTCCAGCTGCACGAACCGGTGCAGTTCACACCGTGAGTAGAGCGGACGATTTTGTCATGCTGCCAGCGGCTGCGGTAACCATCCTCCCAGTCACGGTTGGTGTTCAGTGTTTGCCCGTGCTGGCCGGAGAACGGCTCACCCAACTGTTTAAAATAACGTAACCGATCAAGAAACTTGCTCATTCGACATGCTCCAAAAACACTAAAAGGATGCTCGCGTTTATTTCGTTTTTTTACGGCCGTAAACCAGCCAGGTAATCGCGATACAGATCAGATAAAACACCAGGAACACCTTCATCGCTCCGGCGGGTGAACCGCTGAGTGACAGTGACATTCCGAAAGTTTGCGGGATAAAGAACCCACCCAGTGCGCCAATTGCCGAGATAAAACCGAGTGCGGCACTGGTATCGGTAACGGCTTCGTGCTGGGCGGCTTCATCGCTTCCGCCTGCTGCCTTAACCCGATCAATGGTGATTTTGCGGAAGATGACGGCAATCATCTGGAAGGTGGAACCACTCCCCAAGCCCGCCGCGAAGAACAGCACCATAAACACGCCATAAAAGGCGATAAATGAACCTGACTGGCCTTCACCCGGAAGCGTCAGGAACAGCAGTGCGGTAAATACCGCCATCAGAATGAAGGTGAACAGCGATACCCGCACGCCACCAAGGCGATCGGAGACGATGCCACCCGCAGAGCGTGCCAGTGCCCCAATAAAGGGACCAAAGAAGGCGTAATGCATGATGACCACATCGGGGAATTGTGTTTTGGACAGCATGGCAAAACCGGCAGAGAAACCGATAAACGATCCGAACGTTGCAAGGTACAACAGCGACAGAATCCACAGATGCCCGCGTTTCAGCACGGGCAGTTGCTGGCGCAGAGAACTTTTCGCCGCAGCCAGATCGTTCATACCAAACCAGGCGGCGAACGTGGCGATGAGCAAGAACGGCACCCACATCCAGGCCGCATTTTCTAACCACAGCCCATTTTCTGCATGAGAAGACGGGCCGCTAAACCAGCTAAACAAGGCTACCGAGATAGCGATGGGCGCAAACAACTGCATCACGCTGACACCCAGGTTACCTAACCCGCCATTAATGCCCAGCGCGGCACCCTGACGGGCCTTCGGGAAGAAGAAGCTGATGTTGCCCATGCTGGAAGCGAAGTTAGCCCCGGCAAAACCGCACAGCAGAGAGATCACCACAAATACGGCAAAGGGCGTGGCTGGGTTTTGCACGGCAAAACCCAGCCAGATGCAGGGCACCAGCATTAGAGCAGTGCTGAACGCCGTCCAGCGACGGCCACCAAATACCGGGACCACAAACGAATAGGGGACTCGCAGTAGCGCACCGGAAACCGACGGCAGCGCGGTCAGCAGGAACAGTTGATCGGTAGTGAAGTTGAAACCGACTTTATTGAGATTGACTGCAACGGTGCTAAACAGCATCCAGACGCAGAAGGCGAGTAACAGGCAGAACACAGAAATCCACAAATTGCGGCTGGCAATCCGTTTACCAGTTTGTTGCCAGAAAACGACGTTCTCAGGCTGCCAGTCCTGAATAAGCGCACGATTTTCCGTCCCTGGCGATGCGTTAATTTTCGACATAATTTTCTCACTGACTGTGTATTTATCAGCCTATCCTGGGCATCTCAGGCATTGTTTAAATTGACGTGTATCAATCAGGTTGCAGGTGAGAACATGCCCATGCAGAGGGAGTATGTCGGTTAATGTGGAGGGGGTAGGATATTAAGATGAATATAATCAGTTAGTTAATATCATTATATTGTTTTATTTGCTGAACCATCAAAATACAGATATTTAGTATTACCACAAAATAGGTATGGGAATAGAAGGGCCAATCGGTGACAATCCTCCGCTGCCACTTCATCTGAAGAGCTAGCATTCCGCGAATCGGCCACCAGCAGGAAGACAGGATGACAACCCAGCTTACGCAATTGCTCTCCAACAAACCCGCCAGTGTATTATTGATCGACGATCATCCGATGATCCGTAACGGGCTTAAGCAACTTATCGGTCTCGATTCACGTCTGTGCGTAGTAGGGGAAGCCAGTAACGGGGCAGATGGTGTGGCGCTGGCAGAACAGCTTGAAGCGGATTTGATCCTGCTCGATCTGAATATGCCCGGCATGAATGGTCTGGACACACTGGAACAGCTGCGGGCTATTGATGCCTGCGGTCACATTGTGGTTTTCAGCGTGTCAGATTATGAAGATGATGTGATCAATGCATTGAAACGTGGGGCTGATGGCTACCTGTTGAAAGATATGGAGCCTGAAAGCCTGTTGGAGTGCCTGCATCGGGCTGCTGCCGGGGAGCTGGTATTGAGTCATACCCTGCCCTCTTTGCTGGCCGCCAGTCTTCGCCAGCAACGCGCCCCACCACTGGCCGAAAAACCGGACTTCACCACACGCGAGCGCGATGTTCTCCGGTTAATCGCCCAGGGCATGAGTAATAAGCTGATTGCCCGCAGACTGGGGATCAGTGAAAGTACTGTGAAGGTGCATGTCAAACATCTGTTGAAAAAACTGAATATGAAATCCCGCGTCGAGGCCGCCGTCTGGGCACTTCAATGCGGAGAGGTGTGAGATAACCTGTAGGCAAAAAAAAACGGTGACCGAAGTCACCGTTTCTCGCATTACTTTATTCATCAGGCGGTTGCGCAACCTGTCCCGCTTAATTATTCACGAAACAGGGCTTCAATGTTCAGCCCCTGAGCCTGCAGGATCTCACGCAGGCGGCGTAAACCTTCAACCTGAATCTGGCGTACACGCTCGCGGGTCAAGCCAATTTCACGACCCACATCTTCCAGTGTTGCCGCTTCATAGCCCAACAGGCCGAAACGACGTGCCAGCACTTCACGCTGCTTGGCGTTCAGTTCGAACAACCATTTAACGATGCTTTGTTTCATATCATCGTCCTGCGTGGTGTCTTCCGGGCCGTTCTCTTTCTCATCGGCCAGGATGTCCAGCAGCGCTTTTTCAGAATCACCGCCCAGAGGCGTATCAACTGAGGTAATGCGTTCGTTGAGACGCAGCATCCGGCTGACATCATCAACAGGTTTATCTAACTTCTCGGCAATCTCTTCCGCACTTGGCTCATGGTCGAGCTTATGGGAAAGTTCACGCGCGGTACGCAGATAAACATTCAATTCTTTCACGATATGAATCGGCAGGCGGATAGTACGGGTTTGATTCATTATCGCCCGTTCAATCGTCTGACGAATCCACCATGTGGCATACGTTGAGAAGCGGAAGCCTCTTTCCGGGTCAAACTTCTCTACGGCGCGGATCAGACCGAGGTTACCTTCTTCAATCAAGTCCAGCAGTGCCAGACCACGATTGCTGTAGCGACGGGCGATCTTCACCACCAGACGCAGGTTACTTTCGATCATGCGACGACGAGAAGGAATGTCACCACGGAGTGCACGACGAGCGAAGAACACTTCTTCCTCTGCCGTAAGCAACGGAGAATAACCAATCTCTCCTAAGTAGAGCTGCGTTGCATCCAGTACGCGCTGGGTTGCGCCCTGTGATAACAGCTCTTCTTCTGCTAAGTCGTTATCACCAGGTTCATTTCCGACAAGTGCCTTCTCGTCAAAAACCTCAGCTCCGTTTTCGTCGAATTCCGCGTCTTCATTTAACTCGTTAACTTTCAGCGTATTCTGGCTCATAAGCGGCTCCTACCCGTGATCTCAGGGCAGAACACCAGGGTTCTGCCGGATTAACGTTGCGGTAAATAGCGCAACGGATTTACGGATTTCCCCTTGTAACGAATTTCAAAGTGCAATCTAACCGAACTCGTGCCGGTACTACCCATTGTGGCGATCTTCTGACCCGCTTTCACTTCTTGTTGTTCACGGACCAGCATGGAATCGTTGTGGGCATACGCACTCAGGTAGTCATCATTATGTTTGATGATAATCAAATTACCGTAGCCACGCAGAGCGTTACCGGCATAAACCACGCGGCCAGAGGCGGTGGAGATGACGGACTGACCGCGCGAACCCGCGATATCGATGCCTTTATTGCCCCCTTCGGAAGCAGAGAAGTTATCGATGATCTTACCGTCTGTCGGCCAACGCCAGCTTCCCACAGGGGTAGCGCTGTCTGTTGTACTACTGACGGTCGGGGCGGTAACCGGAACTGTTGTCGTTGCAGCAGTTTTCCCGGACGAAGGCAACATTTTGCCTTCACTTGGTGTACCTGAATCCTCAGAATACGTAATTACCGGTTGGTGTGCAACCGTTCCGGTGTTCATTTGTGAACCGGAAGAGGCCGTGGTCACGCCACCCGCATTCGCATCTGCTGCCGTGACTGCGTTGCCCCCAGTGATTGGGGTACCAGAGCCGTTAGCTACCTGTAATTGCTGGCCAACGTTGAGCCCATAAGGCGCGGCAACGTTATTGCGCTGGGCAAGATCACGGAAATCGTTACCGGTAATCCAGGCAATATAGAACAGCGTATCACCCCGTTTTACGGTGTAGGTATCGCCGCCATAACTACCTTTAGGAATATTCCCATAACTACGGTTGTACACAATTCGACCGTTTTCGGTAACCACATTCTGATTCTGGCTCGCGCTGGCAGAAGAGGAGGAAATCATTCCCCCACCCGACGCCGGAGGGCGAGCCGGGCGGATAAACCCGCCGTTGCTGCCACCGGAGCTGCTGTTCATGCCCGGGTTGCCAGAATTGCTGCTCATCATGCCGGAGTCATTTCCGCCAACAGAGCTGATGGGGGCCTGCGCGTTATCGCTGCTGGTACAACCTGCCAGCCAAAATCCTACCAATGAAACGGCCGCAAGACGGCGTAACTTAAATACTGGGCTTCCCGTGCTCATTCAATCCCCCATTACGGCAATGCTTTGACGAAAAAAATATAAACAACATAACAGCTGCACGACCGACGGCATTAAGCCCGCATGCGCAAATTTAGTCAGATACTAGCAATATCAATGACTGCGTGCCATGAAACAGTTGTATAGAAATATCCTGGTTGTTGCGGATATCAGGCAAGATCACCTTTTACCAGTGGGACAAAACGGACGGCCTCCACGGTATCGATGATAAATTCGTCACCTTTACGGCGAATGCGCTGCAAAACCTGCTGCTCTTCCCCCACAGGCAACACCATGATACCGCCCTCATCAAGCTGCGACATCAATGCTTCAGGAATTTCGGGCGGTGCTGCCGTGACAATAATTGCATCAAACGGCCCACGCGACGGCCAGCCAAGCCAGCCATCACCATGACGGGTAGAGACATTATGCAGATCCAGCTGCTTCAGGCGGCGCTTGGCCTGCCACTGCAAACCTTTAATCCGCTCGACGGAGAAAACATGTTCCACCAGATTGGCCAGAATGGCGGTCTGATAACCGGAGCCCGTGCCGATTTCCAGCACGCGTGACTCCGGCGTCAGGGCCAGCAGGGACGTCATTTTTGCGACCATGTAAGGCTGGGAAATCGTCTGCCCTGACCCTATCGGCAACGCTGTATTTTCCCAGGCTTTATGTTCAAAAGCCTCATCAACAAAGCGTTCACGCGGCACATCTTCAATGGCTTTCAGCAGCCGTTCATCATCAATACCCTGTTGCCGCAATTGTGCCAACAGTGTATCTATCCGCCCACTCACCATTCGCGATTGACCTCAACATTGGCTAACCAGGAAGAGACGACCTCCTGCGCGGCATGAGCAGTCAGGTCAACATGCAGTGCGGTCACCGAGACATAACCCTCATCAACAGCGGCAAAATCCGTGTCCGGGCCGGCATCAAGCTTTTCACCCGGCGGCCCAATCCAGTACATCGTATTACCGCGCGGGTCCTGCTGTGGGATGGCCTGATCGCTGGGATGGCGGCTGCCACAACGGGTGACGCGAATCCCTTTGATTTGATCGAGCGGCAAATCTGGCACATTAATATTCAAAATACGCCCGGTGCGCAGTGGCTCGCGCAGTAACGCTTTCAGGATTGAACAGGTGACGGCAGCGGCGGTGTCGTAATGCACATGCCCGTCAAGGGAGACCGCCAGCGCAGGCAGGCCCAGATGACGTCCTTCCATCGCAGCGGCTACCGTGCCTGAATAAATCACATCATCGCCCAGATTGGGGCCCGCATTGATTCCTGACACCACGATATCCGGCTTAGGACGCATCAGGGTATTCACCCCGAGGTAGACGCAGTCAGTCGGCGTGCCCATCTGCACCGCAATATCCCCGTTAGGATAGTTAAAGGTACGCAGAGGGGTTTCCAGCGTCAGCGAGTTCGACGCTCCACTACGATTACGATCGGGCGCGACAACCTGCACCTCAGCAAACTCACGCAGCGCTTTTGCCAGCGTCTGTATGCCTGGCGCATGGATACCGTCATCGTTACTCAGTAAAATGCGCATTGAGACCTAACCTGTTGATAAATTTTGTTCACCCTCCCCCGAAAACTGACTCGTGTTCCCGGGGCGTCGGATGCGGCTGAAAACATTTTAGCTGGATGCGCCAGGGAGTGGTAGGTGTAAATATCTGGTAAATAAAGGATGCCAGTGAGCCATCGCAGGGCGGGCCGATCAGCTTTCGGCCTTGTCTTCCCCCAGTTCCTGTAAAAAACGTTGCTGCGAACTCATCAGTTGAGTGAGCGTCAGGCACTGATAATCATAACCATAACGTGCGGCGATCTGCGCAATGATCCCCGCCAGCATCGGGTAGTGACGATGGTTCCAGTGGGGGAACAGATGATGCGTTAAGTGCAGATTCATTCCGCCCAGCCAGTAACCCAGCCAGTGCGGCCGCGTCGTCCAGTCGCAGGTTGTCGCAAACAGGTGACTGTAGCGGCTGTGGGGCAATTTCCCCTGTTCGGTGGGCTGGTAGCTGTTTCCTTTCGCCCAGTGAGTACCGATAATCAGCATGACAAAAACCAGCGATGCCAGCATCTGACAGGAAAGATAAACCAGCACGATTGTGCCGATGCCTAATGAAGGCGGCAACAGCCATAAGGGCAGCGCCAGCACCAGTAAAAAATGGCCCACTTTTACCAGTAAAAAAGCCGCCCAGCCTTTAATACCCTGCAAGCGCATTTTCGCCCCTACGCGTGTCTGCCCGGCGCGATCCAGCCAGTCAAACAGCCAGATATAATAGGGAAACGTCAGAGCAGCCACCAGCGGCCAGTAATAGCGCTGATAGCGCATTAGCGGGCGCAGTCGCTGAAAACGCGACTGGCGAAGAATGCCATTCTCTTCCATATCCGGGTCATACCCGATGACATTATTTCCGGTGTGATGCATCAGCACATGGCGCACACGCCAGCACTCCGGGTCCAGCCCCAGCGGAATGGTAGCCAGCACATTCAGCCAGCGATTGGCCGATTTTGACCTGAAAAAAGCCTGATGCGAGGCATCATGTACCACGTTGATCGTCAGCAGCATGGCAAAGAAACTGACCCCGGCCTGGCAAGCCGCCCAGCCCGTCCAGTGAGTCTGCTGCAGGCCAAGCCAGCCGCAACCGGCAGCCAGTAAGGCCAGCAGCACCGCTTTGGCGATCATCGCCCCGTTGGCAAAACGGTGGTCGCCGTGCTGATCGAGCCACGCCTGAGTGGCTCGCGTCAACTCGCGGTGAAATTGCAGATTTTCACGGGAAAAACGCAGCGGTGGCGGGTTCATGCAACCTCCTCCGGCTGTCCCATCCGGCGTAAAAACGTCTGCTGACGCCGCAGCAGTTCGCGATAACTGATACAGCGGTAATTCATGCCGTGTTCGCTGGCAAGCCGGGCAAGTCTCTCCGCCAGTGCCGGATAATGCCGGTGATGCCATCCGGGAAACAGATGGTGCGTCAGGTGCATATTTAGCCCGCCAGTGAAATGCCCGATCCAGGCAGGCGAAGGCAGCCAGTCGCAGGCGGTGGCGAAGTTATGGCGATACCAGCCTTGCGGCAGCTTCCCGTCAGGCCCGACCTCGAAAAACTCCGCCTCAGCCCAGTGGGTGCCCAGCAGCAGGAATACCACCAGCAAAGAAGCCATCATCTGGCTACACAGCCAGGCACCCAGCACTACGGACATCGCGATGCCATTCTGCTCTGCCGCCCACAGCGGTACAGCGAGAACCAGCAGCAGATGCAAGACTTTACTGCCGCAAAACAATAGCCAGCCGCGGACACCCGGCATCACACGCCTTTCCGCCAGCGGCGTTTTTCCACAGCGGTCGGCCCAGTCAAACACCCAGGCCAGATACGGCAGCGACAGTGCGGCCACCAGTGGCCAGTAAAGATGCTGCCAGCGCATCCACGGTCGCCAACGCTGATACGGGGTTTGCCGGAAGAAACCGTTCTCTTCGGTATCGAGATCGTAATGTTCGATATTGGCGTAAACATGATGAAAATGGACATGGCGCACGCGCCAGTAATCCGGGTCCAGCCCCAGCGGCAACGTCACCAGGCGGCTGATAAGACGATTAACACGCGGCGAATGGCTGAAGACACCGTGGCTGGCATCATGGTTAACCACAATATTAAGCAGCATTGCCATCAGCATAAACAGGAGATAGCAGAGAACAAATCCACCGCTGCTGGACTGAAGCAGGCTCAGCCCATAGCAGGAGACACAAAGTATCAGTAACACCCCTGCTTTCAGCCAGTCGCCGCGTCCGGCGAAACGATGATCTTTGGATGCGGAAAGATACTGATGCGCTGCACGCTGCAACGCCTGGTGGAATGCCTGTTCGCCGTCCGGAGGATAACGCAGCGGTGGCAGTGAATCAGCCATGTTCTGCCTCCGGGATCAGCACCTGACGCCCCCACCCCGCCGCCAGTGCGATGCTGTGCAGCATCACCAGCAGTGCGCCAGCCAGCCAGATCTCAACCGACTCGCGGCACAGGATAAACCACGCCGGATACGCCAGCCCCACCACCAGCCACAGCAGCGGGCTCCAGCGCCGTCCTTCCGACAACCCACCTAATGCCACCGCCCCGAGCGCCAGTAACACAAACAGCGCCACCTGCTCCCGGCCGATATTTTGATAGCCGTAGCCATATATCCAGACATAACTCACCACCAGCACAAATAACAGCAGCATACCGCTGGTCAGTGCGCGGGCGCGGCAATGAAACGTGGCCGCGCTTTTCGCCGGAGAAAATGGCAGTTTAAGCAGCCGGAAAAATGGCCGGTTACTGGCCCAGAACGGGTTACGGGATGAGCGCTCCCCACCGGTGCCGAAGCGATACTCTGTTTCTGGCAGGCGGGCAAACGTCCCAAACATTTTGTCCCAGAAAATAAAGCTGCCGCCAAAGTTCTTATCGGAATAAGCGCGATCGCAAACGTGATGGACACGGTGATGATTCGGCGTCACCAGAATATATTCCAGCCAGCCCAGCTTCGGCGTCAGCGCGTTGTGGTTAAACAACTGCACGCTGTAGTGGAAAATCGATACGGTGATAAACACCGACAGCGGCACACCGGCTATCGCCAGCAGCAGGAAAAAGGGAATCGAGGTCAGTGAAGAGTACCAGGAGTTACGCACCCCCAGCGACAGATTAAAGTGCTCGCCCTGGTGATGGACGACGTGCACGGCCCACAGCAGACTGAAACGATGATGCAGGCGGTGCAGCCAGTAAAAGGCAAAATCCCAGGCCAGCAGCGCAAACAGCCACAGTCCCCAGGTCGGCAGCACATCCAGCCAGTGCTGGCTGAAGTGCAGCGCCACATAGCCGTAACAGGTCACCTCAAGGCCACGAAACAGCCACAGCATGATATGGCCGGAGTTGAGGTTAAACACCACATCATGCCAGTTGACCCGCTGCTTATCCTGACGGTTCAGCACCAGCGCCTCGGCCATCACCAGCAAGACCATCGCCACAATCGGCACGACCAGATCACTCATTGCCGCTCTCTCCATGAATAAGGAAACGTCTGTGCTGCCCGCAGGCAGATCCAGCCGCAGACCAGCGCCACCAGCGCACCGCTGACCAGGTCAATAAACAGGTGGCGGCGCAGTTGCAGAATCGATACCGCGATCAGCGCCCCCCACAATAACAATAGCCCGCTGCGCCAGCGTTGTTCAGGCTGATACAGCGCCCAGACCGCCAACAGCGACAGCGCCATATGCAGCGAGGGCAAACAGTTCTGTGTTGAGTCGGCGGCCACCAGCTGCGCCAGCAGATGCGAACTCAGCCCCTGACCGTGATCGATGGGATAGACCAGCGTGGTGGGCCACAGCAAATACACCGCACCGCATACCAGCGCGGTGAGGATCATTGAGCCCGTTAACCAGCGCAGTTTCTCCGGACGGCAGAACAGATAACCCGCGGGGATCAGCAGGAAAAAAGAGAGGTAGAGCCAGATGCCATCGGCACTGAACGGAATCATCCGGTCAACGAAACCGGGGTGCATCACCGTGCCGGGCCCCTGCCAGCGATCGCTGAACGTGTAGATCACGCCGACACTGCCCCAGCCCAACAGCATTGCCACTAAGCGACGTAACAGATTCATACGCCTTCTCCTTTTTGGCGAATAATACGCCGCCGCTTGCGGTCAAACTGCGGCATCAGCGGCTGTACACTGAGCTGCCAGCACAGTCTCTCCGTGGCGATCCCCTGCTGTGCGAACAGCGCAATCAGCGCCTGCTGGCAGGCGACCAGCGACGCTTCATCCGCATCGCTAATCAGCTGCACATCGAGCATCCCCGTCTGCACCAGCCGGTAATCACTGGTCAGCGGCAGGGAACGGGCAATCGCGCGGCTGCACACATCGGCAAAGACGGCCTGCACGTCACCCTTCATATCAGGTAGCAGAAGCTGGTCATCGCGACGTCCTTCTATAGCCTCCAACACCCGGGTCGGCTGCCCGCAAGGGCAAGGTTCATTTGCGGCGACCAGCACATCGTCCAGCCGGTAGCGAATCACGGGCTGAGTGCGGCGACTGAAATCCGTAATCACCGGCGTAAAGCGCCGCTCATCAATCCACTCCGGCTCCACATGGATAAATTCTTCATTAAGATGCAGGCGCCCATGAGAACAGCTGGCCGCGAGAAACCCCTCGGTGGCCTGATAGACCTCGGCCACATCGCCGAACACCGTTTCTAGCAGCTGGCGATCCTGTGGTTCCAGCACTTCCGCTACAGAGATCACCCGGCTGACGCTCAGTTTAAGTTGCCCACCCTGCACGGCCAGTGCCAGCGCCCGCAAGACCTGCGCTGGCGCCACAATGATCGTCGGCGCAAACGCTGGCAGCGTACGCAAATGCTCACTGAACGGTGCGAACAGATCAAAGAACGCCAGGCTCAGCCAGCGGGTATTCACGCTGTGATAGAGATGATTATCGGCACGCAGAAACAGCGCCACACGTTCACCTGAGAGCAGCCCGCGTGGCAGCATCTTCGCCAGCATACCGCCTGCCCAGATGCGCTGCTCCCGTGGACTCACCACAAACACGCCGCGCCGCCCGGATGTGCCGGACGATAAGCCCACGCTGAAGCGCCCGACTTTCGGCGCAAAATCGCGGTCTTGTTCACTTTTCAGGGCACACTGGAGCAGCGTATCGACCTGCAGCCCGGCGGTATTCATCTGATCAAAATGGGTCATCATCTGCGCTTTGTCACTCAGCGGCCATGACGACAACGGCTGATGACAGAACGGGGCATAGAACGGACTTTTCGCCATCACCTGACGGGCAAAACGTTGCAACTGCCTGGCCTGCCACCGCTCAAGCGCGGCGCGATCGCGAAACCGCAGCCGCCGCGCACGGAAGTAGTGCCACAGCATACGTACCGGGATCATAAATCCCCCTCGTGACACAGCAGAATACGCACTTTGCCGCCACGCCAGAGCTGGTGCAGCTGGGTGAGCGTGCGGTAATAGGCGGCGCTGTCATCCATAATCAGACTGGCCAGCCGTGAGGGGCCGCGCAATTTCTGGTAGTTATCCGGGCACCAGGCGGCATCGCTGGCCAGCAGCGTCCAGCCATCATCCTGCAGGATAAACGCGCCAAGATGCCCGGCAGCATGGCCCGGCAGCGCGACCAGCACAATTTCGCCGTTGCTGTCCGGCAGTTGCCAGCCGCGCTCAAAAGGATGAAGTTCAGCGGGAAGATCGACAACGTCGAAGCGCTCAACAAAATGCAGGCGTGACTCAAAATCGGCCGGGATCAGTCCCGGCACAAAAGCATTTTTCAGCGCGCGCACACCTTTCAGGCTGCGGGTTTTCTGCCAGCCCTCCCCGGAGGCGATCATTGGAACGCCCGGAAAATCGTGCAGACCGGCAATATGGTCGCCGTGGAAATGGGAAATAATCAGCCCCTGGATATCATCAGGTTGATATCCGGCCTGGCCGAGCTGCGCCACCAGCGCCTGCTCTGGCGAGAAATAGACCGGGGTCAGCTGTGCATAGAGACGGAAAATGCCCTGACGGGTGTGATCAATAAAGTGGCTGGCATAGCCGGTATCCCATATCCAGCGACGGTTATTGGCCTCCAGCAACCAGGCTCGGGCAGGAAACTGGCAGACGCGCAGCCCGGCACCGCGCAGTGCCATGCAGCCACGGTGAGTGCAGTAACCCGCTTCGAACGTCGTCAGTTTAGCCACGCTGACCCACTCCCTGCTGCCGCCACCATGCCCCGGTCAGCGCAATCGCCTCATCCATAGAATAATGCGGGCGATAACCCAGTTCATCGATGACACGCTGCTGGCTGAGGGTCATATCCAGGCTCACCGCGCCGACGCTGTAGCGGGTCAGTAACGGCTCACGCCGCGTCAGTAACGCCGCCCCCTCCATCAATGCCGCCACACCGTAAAGCAGGCTGGCTGGCAGTGAGCGGATCGCGCAGTTCAACCCAAGCTGCTGGTTAAGCAACGGGCGCAACACCTCCGCCAGCGTTACCGGCTGCTGATTGGTCACGTTATACACCGCGCCAGAAGCCAGGTCGGGTACATCGGTCGCCAGCCACATTGCCTGCACCACGTTGAGTACAAAGGTCAGATCGAGCAGCGTATTCCCGCCGTTGGGCAGCCGCAGCACGCCATTATCACGCTGAATCTGTGCCAGCAGGCGCGGCACAATCACCCGATCGTGTGGACCAAACAGCGCACGCGGACGCAGCATGACAAAGGTGGTGGCAGGATGCTGTGCCACCCGCTGCAACACCACCTGCTCGGCGGCATATTTGCTGGCAGCATAGTGATTGGCAAAACGCCGGGCGCGGAAGGTTTCATCAATATCGTGATGAGGGGAATAATCGAAATAGATTGAGGGCGTGGAGATATGAATAAAACGCCGAACGCCCCGCTGCCCGGCGGCAGCCGTCAGACGCTCAGTGGCCGTAACATTGGCCTGCCAGAAATCGTCACGCGGCCCCCAGGGCGAGGA
The DNA here is from genome assembly GCF_052824965.1 of Erwinia sp. 1181_3. Classification (NCBI taxonomy): domain Bacteria; kingdom Pseudomonadati; phylum Pseudomonadota; class Gammaproteobacteria; order Enterobacterales; family Erwiniaceae; genus Erwinia; species Erwinia sp. 1181_3. The sequence continues at coordinate 135,348 of NZ_VTDE01000007.1, read as the reverse complement.
CTTGGCAGCGCAGTGCCACACGGCCTCAGCCTCGCCGACCAGGTCAGCGCAATCGGCAGCCGAAGCCCGGGCCAGATCCAGGGCGGTAAACTGCGCCCCGCACTGCCGCAGTATCTCTCCCACCGCATCATCACGCCCGGTTGCCAGCACCTGATGCCCGGCCGCCAGCAGCCACTCAACGACGTTGCGCCCCAGACCACTGGTGGCTCCGGTGACCAGAACCTTCACGGCAGCAGCACCATGCCACCCAGGGTTAACCCGGCGGCGGTACCAATCAGCATCACCGGGCCTTTTTGGAAACGATCGGTGACCATCGCTTCATGCAGCGCGCTGGGAATCGATGCCGCCACCTGGTTTCCGCGATAACGGTAAATATCCACCAGCGCATCACTGCTGACGTTCAGCCGTTTACGCATATGTTCCAGCGACAGGTGGCTGGCCTGATGCGGCACCACCGTGGCGATCTGTGCCAGAGTCAATCCGGCCATCGCCAGCAGGCGCGCCAGATAATCTTCGATCAGCCCCGAGGCCTGACGGAACAGTTTTTTGCCCTGCATATGGAACAGAAAATCGCTGTCGCGCATGCCCGCACGCGGGTTGCAGCGCGTGCCTCCGGCACGGATCTCACAGAGTTCACTGCCATCCGGCCAGCTCTCCATCAGGCAGGAGAGAATGCCGCTTTGCCCGTCACCGCGTTCCACGATGGCGCAGGCCGCGCCGTCGCCGAAGATCAGCGATGACTCTTCATGCTCCCAGTCAATACCGCGTGACGCCAGCTCAGTCGACACAATAGCAATGCGCCGATAGGCACCGCAGTTCACTAATCCCCCCGCCACCTGCAACGCCGAAATAAAGCTGACGCAGCTGCTGTTAATATCAAACACCGCGGTGCCCGGCGTCAGAGGCGACAGCTTGAGCACCTGTATGGCACTGCATGGCAATGCCTGGACGGCGATGGCCGAGGCGAAGATGAGCAAATCAATGGAAGCCGGGTCGATATGTTGTGCACTTAGTGCAGCGGCCAGCGCATCGGCGCCCAGTTGCGCCTGACTGGCCTGGTGATCGGCATGAAAGCGATGAGCGATACCCGAGCGTTTTTCAACATAGCCGGGTTTCATACCCAGACGTTCGTCGAGCATCGCTGAGGTGACGCAGCCGGGAGGCAGGGCCACACCGCTGGCAATAATCTTCAAAGGCACGAAAGCCGTTGTGCTATCCGGCACTGGCAGATGGGGTTGGTTCATCCGTATTCCCATTAACAAAATTGTTAAATTATTGCGCATTGTAACGGAAGTACGGGTTCTCGCAAAATCGCCAGAAAAGAAGAAGATAGCGGGGAGAAAACAGTGAAAGGAACGACTGACTTAAGCGGATAAATCAGCAGAGCCTGCTGAGAATCAGGCTCTGCTGCAAGGGGAATTACTCGTCAACCTCGGCTGCGCTGCCCTGGGTCAACAGCAGTTCGCGCACCACGCTGGTGGCAAAGCTGCCCGCCGGGAGCCAGAAGTTCATCTCCAGCGTGACGTCATCCAGCCAGTTCCAGCGGAGATCGCGCGGGATCACCAGCATTGCACGACGTGCGGCATCCACACGTTCACGATCCATCAGCGCGAGCAGCGCAGCTTCACCGGCCAGGCTGTTTTGCTCAAAAGCCAGCGCTTCGTCACGCGTACCCCACTCGCCGCTGCCCGGCAGCGGTGCAGTAATGCGCAGTTCACTGGCATCAACGCGCTGTTGCAGGGTATCCAGCTCCGCAGCCTCAGCCACAAACCAACTGCCGCGCCCGGTCAGCTGCAAGGCATCGCCCGGCAGCACCTTACACAGTGAGCCCTGCTGCGCCAGACGGTCACTGACCACCTGATTAAACATGGCGCTGCGGGCAGCCGACAGAATAAAGCTGCGTTTATTGCGCTCACGCACGCGGATTTCATCTGCCGCCCAGCGCTGCGCCATCGTCAGATTGTTACCCTCATGGCCGAAACGCTGGCTGCCAAAGTAGTTGGGTACGCCGTCACGAGCAATCAATTGCAGGCGCTGTTCCACCGCATCACGGTCAGAAATCTGGCGCAGTACCAACGCAAAGGCATTGCCCTGTAACGCCCCGGTACGCAGCTTGCGGCGATGGCGGGCGCTTTCCAGCACCTCAACGCCTGTCAGCTCAAACGCGCTGAGGTCCGGAGTGACTTTGCCCGGTACACGCAGGCAGAACCACTGCTCGGTCACCGCATGGCGATCCTTCATCCCGGCAAAACTGACGTCACGCGGATGAATGCCAACAAACTTTGCCAGCGCTTCGGCAACAAAACGGGTATTGCAGCCATTTTTGCGAATACGCACCAGCAGCTGTTCGCCGTCACCGTCCGGGGCGTAGCCGAGGTCTTCGATCACAACGAAATCTTCCGCGTGAGCCTTCAGCACACCGCTGGCAACCGGCTGACCGTGCAGCCAGCCCTGTTGGGTTAAATCCATCGGTTACACCTTCATCAACAGGGCAACGGCTTCACAAGCGATGCCTTCACCGCGCCCGGTAAAACCGAGTCTTTCGGTGGTGGTCGCTTTCACATTGACCTCATCCATATGGATCCCGAGATCTTCAGCAATATTGATGCGCATCTGCGGCGCATGGGGCAGCATTTTCGGTGCCTGAGCAATAATCGTCACATCGACGTTGCCCACGCGATAGCCTTTTTTGGCGATCTGGCGCATCGCTTCGCGCAGCAGTTCGCGGCTGTCCGCGCCTTTATAAGCCTCATCGGTGTCCGGGAACAGTTTGCCAATATCGCCCAGTGCCGCCGCACCCAGCAGTGCATCTGTCAGCGCATGCAGGGCAACATCACCATCAGAATGCGCCAGTAACCCTTTTTCATAAGGGATTCGTACGCCGCCAATAATCAGCGGGCCTTCGCCACCGAAGGCATGGACATCAAAACCGTGACCGATACGCATTATGTGTTCTCCTAACGTTGTATTTGGGTCAGATAAAATTGCGCCAGCGCCAGGTCTTCCGGCCTTGTCACCTTCAGGTTATCACTGCGCCCGCTCACCAGCTCAGGGTGGTAGCCACAATATTCCAGCGCAGAGGCTTCATCCGTGATCGTGGCGCCTTCATTCAGCGCACGCAGCAGGCAGTCATGCAATAACGCCTGCGGGAAAAGTTGCGGTGTCAGCGCATGCCACAGCGCTTCGCGCTCAACGGTATGATCAATATTGCTGCGGCCCCCGATGGCGCGTTTCATCGTATCGCGCACCGGGGCGGCAAGAATACCGCCCACTTCGCTGGTGGCGGTCAGTGCCAGCAGTCGGGTCAAATCGCTGAGATGCAGGCAGGGCCGAGCCGCATCATGCACCAGCACCCATTGCGCCTCTTTTGCCGCCTGCAAACCTGCCAGTACCGAATCAGCGCGCAGTCCGCCGCCGACCACCGTCGTCACACGCACATCCGCGGCCACCGGCAACTGGCGAAAATGGATATCCTGCGGGCTGAGCGCCACGATCACCCGGCTGACAGCCGGATGAGCCAGCAGCGCATCGATGCTGTGTTCCAGAATGGTTTTTTCACCAATGGTGAGATATTGCTTGGGGCACTCGGAGAGCATACGGCTACCGATCCCCGCAGCGGGGACGATGGCGATGATCTCCGGAGAGGATTCGGCGTTATTCATGATGCTCATGGTGATGGTTACTGACTGGCTGTTCGCTGCTGCGCGTTTCGTTTGTTTTGATCCGGCACAAGGCGATAGAAGGTCTCGCCGGGTTTAATCATCCCCAGCTCATTGCGTGCGCGTTCCTCGATCGCTTCCGAACCGCCGTTTAAATCGTCGATTTCGGCAAAAAGCTGATCGTTACGCGCTTTAAGCTTGGCGTTATTGGCCTGTTGCTGAGCAACATCCTCATTAACGCGTGTATAATCATGAATGCCGTTCTTGCCCAGCCAGAGCGAATACTGCAGCCAGCCGAGAAGTACAAGTAACAGCAACGTAAGTTTGCCCATCCCCGCCCCCTGAAAAACGGCTCAATCATCCCATAACTTTTGGTATGACTCCACTCCGTCGATGAAATAGAACCACTTTCTCAGAATACGGCGTCAATACGCGTTAAAAAACAGCAAAAAAGAGCATTAAAACGCCCTGCACTGATAGATTTTGTAACGTTGCGATGTATTTGCACATCTCACTGACGGGTCACCAGCCGGTGAGAAGCGTAAATAACAGCCAGAAAAGGGCGATCACCAGCAGCACCGTCGCCAGCGCAGCCCAGACAAAATGCTCACGCAGCAGCATAGTCGCGGCGATTCCCACCAGCACCGACACCGGTAACAGTGCCAGGAAGAAAGGCCAGGTGTAGAGGAAAAAAAACAGGGTAGTGGAACCATACAGCAGGAAAGGGATCGCCAGCGCGACCCACCATGAAACAAAGCCCATCGCGCCACCAGGGATGGCCCATGACGGCTCTTCCCGCTCGCGTTCGTCTTTACCTGCCAGCATGGGGGTAACGTTTTGCATAGACTTCCCGTTGATGCTTAGGCGGAGGCCAAACTGCCTCCGCCTGATAACTGCCCGCAAACGGGCGTTAGCCGAAGCTCTCTCAGGGTTTGATAATATCTCGCTGGCGCAGCACGTCTAATAACTGGCGGGTTAAATGTGTTACCAATTGTTCACCATCCAGATGAATATCCGCTCGTTCAGGGGCTTCATACACTGCATCGATACCGGTGAAATTTCGCAGCTCCCCGGCTCGGGCTTTTTTGTATAACCCCTTCGGATCGCGTACTTCACAGATAGCCAGCGGCGTGTCGACAAAGACTTCAATAAAACGCCCTTCCCCGACCATGTCGCGCACCATCTGACGCTCGGCACGATGAGGGGAGATAAAGGCGGTTAATACCACCAGCCCGGCATCCACCATCAGCTTCGCCACCTCACCGACGCGGCGAATATTCTCTTTACGATCGTCATCACTGAAGCCGAGATCGCGGCACAGGCCGTGACGCACATTATCCCCGTCCAGCAGATAGCTGCTGACGTTCAACCGATGCAGTGCCTGCTCCAGCGCGCCAGCGACGGTGGATTTACCGGAACCTGACAGCCCGGTAAACCACAGCACTACGCCCTGATGACCATGCTGCTGCTCACGCTGTTCCCGGCTGACCGGATGCGCGTGCCACACCACATTTTCATCATGCTGCGCCATATTACTTACCGCCCAGCAGGTCGCGTGCATTCCAGTGTGGGAAATGACGACGCACCAGTGCATTCAGTTCCAGTTCAAAGGCGCTGAAATCACCGCTGCTCTGTTGCACATCGTCCAGCGGCTGACGGATCATACCCGCGCCAACGGTCACGTTGCTCAGGCGATCGATAAAGATCATCCCGCCGGTCACCGGGTTTTGCTGGTACGGATCCAGCACCATTGGCTCATCGAAGATCAGATCCACCAGCCCGATACCGTTCAGCGGCAATTCATCGGTGTTGTGCTGCGTCAGGTTGTTGATCTCCACCTGATGCTGAATGCGCTCCACGCGCGCACGGGTTTTCTTCCCGGCAATTTTCACGTCGAAACTCTGGCCCGGCACCAGCGGTTTTTCCGCCATCCAGACCACATCCACTGCCGCAGCCTGCACCGGCGTCAGGTCAGCATCCGCGGCCACCAGCAGGTCGCCACGACTGATATCAATTTCGTCTTTCAGCACCAGAGTAATCGCTTCCCCGGCGGCAGCCTGCTCCAGATCGCCATCGAACGTCACGATGCGCGCAACAGCAGACTCCACGCCAGATGGCAGCACCTTCACCCGCTGTCCGACCTGAATAATGCCGGAGGCCAGCGTCCCGGCGTAGCCGCGGAAGTCGAGGTTCGGGCGGTTAACATACTGTACCGGGAAGCGCATTGGCTGCTGCTCCACCACGCGTTGTACATCCACGGTTTCCAGAACGTCCAGCAGCGTTGGGCCGCTGTACCAGTTCATCGCGTCGCTCGGGGAGGCGACGTTTTCGCCCTCCAGCGCCGACAGCGGCACAAAGCGGATATCAAGATCGCCTGGCAACTGCCCGGCAAAATCCAGGTAATCCTGTTTGATCTGCTCGAAGGTCTCCTGGCTGTACTCCACCAGATCCATCTTGTTGATGGCGACGATCAGATGCTTGATACCCAGCAGAGTGGAGATAAAGCTGTGGCGACGGGTCTGATCGAGCACGCCTTTGCGCGCATCGATCAGCAGGATCGCCAGATCGCAGGTTGAAGCGCCGGTCGCCATGTTGCGCGTGTACTGCTCATGGCCCGGCGTGTCGGCGATAATGAATTTACGCTTCTCGGTGGAGAAGTAGCGATAGGCCACGTCAATGGTAATGCCCTGCTCACGTTCAGCCTGTAAACCATCAACCAGCAGCGCGAGATCCAGTTTTTCGCCCTGGGTGCCATGACGTTTACTGTCGTTGTGCAGTGACGAGAGCTGATCTTCGTAAATCTGACGTGTGTCGTGCAGCAGACGGCCAATCAGCGTACTTTTGCCATCGTCCACGCTGCCGCAGGTAAGAAAGCGCAGCAGACTTTTATGTTGCTGGGTGTGCAGCCAGGCTTCCACGCCGCCCTGGTCGGCAATCTGTTGTGCAATTACTGTATTCATGACGGTTCCTTAGAAGTAGCCCTGGCGTTTTTTCAGCTCCATTGAGCCGGCCTGATCGCGGTCAATCATGCGCCCCTGGCGCTCACTGGTGGTGGAAACCAGCATCTCTTCGATGATCCCAGGCAGCGTTTGCGCTTCGGACTCGACGGCGCCGGTCAGTGGCCAGCAGCCGAGGGTACGGAAACGCACCATACGTTGCTCGATCACTTCGCCCGGTTGCAGGTCAATGCGATCGTCGTCGATCATCATCAGCATACCGTCACGCTCCAGCACCGGGCGTTCCGCGGCCAGATACAGTGGCACAATCTCGATATTTTCCAGGAAGATGTACTGCCAGATATCCAGCTCTGTCCAGTTGGACAGCGGGAAAACACGGATGCTTTCGCCTTTGTTAATCTGACCGTTATAGTTGTGCCAAAGCTCAGGCCGCTGATTTTTCGGGTCCCAGCGATGAAAGCGGTCACGGAAGGAATAAATGCGCTCTTTCGCACGAGATTTCTCTTCATCACGGCGTGCGCCACCGAAGGCCGCATCAAAACCGTACTTATTCAGCGCCTGCTTCAGCCCTTCAGTTTTCATAATGTCGGTGTGTTTGGCACTGCCGTGAACGAACGGGTTAATGCCCATCGCCACGCCTTCCGGATTGCGGTGGATCAGCAGCTCTGCACCAATATTTTTCACCATGCGATCGCGGAATTCGTACATTTCGCGGAATTTCCAGCCAGTATCAACATGCAGCAGCGGGAACGGCAGTGTTCCCGGATAGAAGGCTTTACGCGCCAGGTGCAGCATCACCGATGAGTCTTTGCCGATAGAGTACATCATCACCGGGTTGCCGAACTCTGCGGCCACTTCGCGGATAATATGGATGCTTTCCGCCTCCAGTTGACGCAGATGAGTGAGTCGTTTCTGATCCATATCTTTTCCTCAAGCCAAATTCACAACAGGGGACTCGCGTCCGTCCTGCTGCGCTGAATGTTGAAACCATGCCAACTCGTCATGCAGTTTGACCACTTCGCCAATCACTAACAGCGCCGGAGTTGGGGCGTTTCGTGCCAGTTCTTCAAGTTGTTGTAAGGTCCCGGTCAGTACCTGCTGATCCTGACGGGTGCCGCGGCTAATCACCGCAGCCGGGGTGGCCGGATCGCGCCCGTGCGCCATCAGTTGGCTGGCAATGTCGCCTGCCGCCATGGCCCCCATATAAATAGCCAGCGTCTGACGTGAACGGGCCAGCGATGGCCAGTCGGTGCCGTTGCCATCCGCACGGCATTGTCCGGTGACGAACAGAACGCTTTGTGCATGGTCACGGTGAGTCAGTGGGATGCCCGCGTAGGCGGTCGCCCCTGCTGCTGCGGTCACGCCCGGCACTACCTGGAAGGGAATGCCAGCGGCCACGGCGGCCTGAAGCTCTTCGCCCCCCCGGCCAAAGATAAACGGGTCACCGCCCTTCAGGCGCACAACGCGTTTGCCCTGCTTCGCCAGTTTTACCAGCAGGCGGTTGGTTTCCTCCTGCGGAACACTGTGGGCGTTAGCGCGCTTACCCACGCAGATGCGGTCAGCATCGCGGCGCACTAAATCCAGAATTTCATCGCTGACCAGATGGTCATACAGCACCACATCAGCCAGTTGCATCACCTGCAAGCCACGCAGGGTCAGCAGGCCACTGTCGCCAGGCCCGGCACCCACCAGAATAATCTCTCCCTGCGGGGCTTCCGGGTCAGTCAACTGCTGGTCCAGCGTGCGTTTAGCCCCTTCAAGATTGCCGGAGGCGACCTGATTGGCGAATAAGCCGTTGAAGGCTTTTTCCCAAAAACGGCGGCGGTCGGACATCTTGTTGAAGCGGGCTTTCACCTTCCCGCGCCACTGGCCGGCAATATGCGCCATCTGTCCCAGGTTCGCAGGCAGCAGCGATTCCAGTTTTTCACGCAGCAGGCGTGCCAGTACGGGCGCAGTGCCGCTGGAGGAGATCGCGACCACCAGCGGGGAACGATCAACAATAGAAGGAAAAATAAAGGAGCATTTTGGCTGGTCATCAACCACGTTGGCCAGCAGACGGCGCGCAGTGGCATCCAGATAGACCTGACCATTGAGTTCGCCATCATCGGTGGCGGCAATCACCAGGAACACCTGATCAAGCTGAGTGGCCTGATAATCCTTTGCCAGCCATTCGATACTGCCGCTGTCATGCAATGCGGCCAGTTCTTCACACAGATGGTGTGACACGACCAGCACATGCGCACCGGCGCGGCGCAGCAGTTCGATTTTGCGTGCAGCGACATCGCCACCGCCAACCACCAGCACCGGCTTGTGTCTGATATCAGCAAAAAGAGGGAGATAATCCACGTGAACCCTGTCTATATCACTATTGTTAAGGGGACTATACGTCCCGCGCTTAAGGCTTATGAAATTACTAATTGGAATGAGTAGTTACCGAATGGAATAACGCCCCGGTAAAGCTGAGAACAAAATGTGCTTAACAGATGATATTTCGCACCTTTCAGAGAGATTAAAATTGTTTAACGGCCGTCACAATTTCATACTAACTGCGCAAAAATTTTCGTACGTATCGTCACTGACGACGTATCAATGCCTAAATGATTAGGCGTAATTGTCGCAGCCAGTTTGGACCCGGACAGCGCTCAATCCCGCAGCGTACACGCAGTACGTGAGGATTTTGAGCACTGCCCAGGTTCAAAATGGCAAGTAAAATAGCCTGATGCGACAGGTTTTAAGGAATGATCCATGGTAACCCTTCTGCGCCAGGGGATGCTGGCAGCACTGCTCATTTGCGGCATCAATTTCAGTACGAATGCCGTCAGTATAAAGACAGGCAGTATCGCCGAACAGCAACTGCGGCATATTGCCACCTATTTTCCCGGCAGAATGGCGGGCAGCCCGGCGGATATGCTGACCGCCGATTATCTGCAGCAGCAGTTCACCCAGCTTGGCTATCACAGCAACCAGCGTCGTTTCACCACGCGTTATGCCTATCAACATCAGAGCGGTGATGTGACATGGCGCAACGTCAATGCAACCTCGGTGATTGCGGCCCGGGAAGGTCAGGTCGCACAGCAGATTGTGATTATCGCCCACAGCGACAGCTGGACGCCGCACAATGATAGCGAGATGCAAAATAACCTCGGTGGGCTCACCAATCAGGGCGTGGATGATAATGCCTCCGGCCTGGGGGTAATGCTGGAACTGGCACAGCGGCTCGGTACTCAGCCGCTGCATTACAGTTTGCGTTTCGTTGCTCTGAGCGGCGAAGAGATTGGTCATCAGGGCAGCGAAGACTACCTTTCGCGTATGACCCCCGAAGAGAAACACAATACGCTGCTGGTAATTAATCTCGACAGCCTGATTATCGGCAGCCATCTGACGTTTACCAGCGGCAGCAAAACCCCCAAAGCCGTGGCCCGGCAGACGCGCGATCGCGCCATGACACTGGCCCGTCATCTGGGCATCAAAAGTTCGGCGCAGACAGCGAGTGAAGAGACCCCCTTCGACCGCGCCGGCTTCCCGCTGCTGTCGGTCAACGCCAGCGATGCGCCATCCGGCAAGCTGCCGCGTAGTATCGCCCAGCACTTCCCTGTTGCGCTGCGCCATCAGGCACAGCGTGATAATCTGACCTATATTGACCGCTGGTTACCGGGGCGTATCACCCACCGAGCACATGATTCGGTGGCGGTGCTGCTGCCCTTGATTCGCGAACTGGCTAATCCTTAATGTTTTGGAGTGATGAATGTATATCGTCTTTCTGACCTACACCCGTCCCATGGAAGAAGTGGAAGCGCTGCTGGAACCTCACGTTGCCTGGATTAATCGTTACTTTACCGCCGGGGCCTTTATCAGCGCCGGGCGTAAAGATCCGCGCACCGGCGGCATGATCATGGTGAAAGAAATGGACAGAAAGCAGCTGGACGTTATCCTGGCGGAAGATCCGTTCCAGAAAGTCGCCAGCTACGAAGTGACAAAAGTGAATATCACCCGCTCTGCGGATAAGTTTGCGGCACTGACCGGGATTTGATGGTCCCGATACCAACAGCTACCCCGCTTTAATACAGAGCACCGGTGACCGCAATGGGCAGAACGCCAGGACGCCGTAAACCCTTCCCTGGGGGCTTCGCTGCGGCATCCATGCCGCAGAGACCTGGCTAACCTGTCCCATCACGTTCACCTCTCTGGCAACAGCATCGCGGCCAGAAAAGGCGAAAATCCCACGGAAGGATACGTCAATTTCAAGTAGTCGCTGTGATCCTCGGCCTGGCAACGACAGCCGTTCAGCCCGCAATGGCCATTTTTGGCTGTGATCATTTTGGTGGTGCTGATTATGGGGATAGTACAATCCTGAATGCGATCGCGCCGAGACTTCTGATAATCCAGGTAAATTCACTACTGATGTTGCAGCAGATAACTGATAGGGTCCCCATTTCTTTTATGGGGCCTTTTAGGCTTCGCTTGCGGCACCATAACAGAGGAAGGCAGCACGTTATCACTGAATGCCCATAACAAGGAGAATGTATGGCTCAGGATATGTTTATAAAAATCAATGGCGTTGAAGGTGAGTCACTGGATTTTTCTCATAAAGGGGAAATCGAAGTCTTGAGGTGGAACTGGTCAGTCGCTCAGCCAGCTAATATGCACTCTGGAAGTGGCGGAGGTGCAGGAAAATCAACCGTACACGATTTATATTTCAAACATTACATTGATAGATCCTCGACAAATCTCATTCAATATTGCCTGACGGGAAAACATATCCCGGAGGCTGTTCTGACCGTCAGAAAAGCCGGTGGTTCTCCATTAGACTTCTTAAAAATAACATTGCAAGAACTGATTATTACTTGTGTCGAGCCGATTGGCATGGTCCATATGCCAATACCAATAGAGAAAGTAGGTCTTTGTTTTTCAAGAGTGAAATTCGAATACTTACCACAGAGTGCAGAGGGGAAGATAATGGGCATGGTAGCAATGGGTTATGACATTAAAGCTAACGCGACTATTTAGATCCTAATGGGATAGGCTCTTAGTGCATTTATAAAGGAAGATAATATGTATATAGATGAAGACGGTTATATTTATGATGACCGCATCGAGAGAAAGATATTTAAAACGATTGAGAGAGGGAGTCTCGATAGCGTTAATGGTATTGTCGTGCATCAAACTGATAGTTCGTCAGCTCAAAGTACTTTTAACAGTTATGCCAACAAGGCTGCTAATGGAGCACATTTTCTAATAGATAAAGATGGCAAGGTTTATCAAACAGCGTCGTTATTTAAAACAACCTGGCATGTTGGTTTGATGCAATCTAAATGCTTCTTAAAAAAAACATGTCAACCTACCGAAGTTCGTTTAATAGCATTGCACACTAAAAAATTTTGGGAACGAAAAATATCCAAGGAAATATCTGATATAGAAAGAGAAAAGAACTTCCCGGAGCGTTTTCCAAATAACACCGATAGCATAGGCATTGAAATAGTTGGAAAGGCCGCAGGCCCTAAAGGTAATGAAGTTTACGAGACTGTTACAGATAAGCAGAACGAGTCTCTTAAATGGCTCGTTGCAGAGCTTACTTCAACATTTAACGTTCCTATGACTGAAATCCATAGACATCCCAATGTAGGCAGAAAAAACAACACGGAAGCGAGTACAGCAAAATGGGAATAAAAAAAAATTTATTCTACCCCCTGCTATTTTTAACTTTATACACTCATGCGGGCAGGGAGGTGGATCATATTGAAATATTAGAGGGTGGTCACTATGCTTCTAGTGTTGAAGATACAGAGGGATATTCTAAATGGTGTAAGCTTTTCAACCCCACAAAAAAGGAATTAATCGATTACTTTGCCAAGGCCAGGGAGGACGAATTTGGCGTAGGATGGGTTCACGAATACTACTCTCCTTGTATCGCTTCTGGCACTGTTACATTTAAAGATGGATCTTATGGGGTTTGGGGACTGCACGATAGCGGCCTTGGCTCTGTATATTTTGAGGATAAAGTGAACGCAGGGAAGAAGAGGTTATTCCTTTATCTGAATAACAAATGGGAAGATGAATGAAAACTGTAAGTTTCCTGTCAAAAAATGAGGGGACAAACGGGGTCGAATACAAGAAATGGGAATAAGAAAAGTGATTTTTTGGTTTTCATTACTTTTCCCTGTATTTGTTCAGGCGAGTAGAGAATTCACTCCAGTGGGCTTGGATGGGTGGACTTCACCCAAGGGAGTAGAAAATATTTCTACCACATCGATAATGAGTGGGAAGATTAAGCGAACCAGCAAAACAGGAATGGAAAAAATAAATTTTTATAGTCATCTTAACTGGCCGACCGGAAAAGAAGGTCGGCCACTACAGATGCTTAAAGAAACCAGGCCACGACGCTAATTTGGTAACAAGTAACACTACTCGTGCAGGCCGCACTCGCGCTTCAGGCCAAAGAAACGCGTCTCTTCTTCTGCCATTCCAGGTTCCCACTTACGCGTGGTGTGGGTATCCCCCACCGAGAGATAACCCTGTTCCCACAGCGGGTGGTAGCTCAGGCCATGCTGTTGCAGATACTGATATACCTGACGATTATCCCAGTCGATGATCGGCAACAGCTTAAAGACGCCTTTCTTGATCGCCAGCACCGGCAAATGCGCCCGGCTCCCGGACTGATCGCGGCGCAGGCCGGCAAACCATGTCTGGGCGTTCAGCGTCTCCAGCGCACGGTTCATGGGTTCAACCTTGTTGATCTGGTTATAACGCTCAATGCCCTCTACGCCCTGCTCCCACAGCTTGCCATAACGCGCTTCCTGCCACGCCGGGCTGTGCTCTGCGCGGAACACCTGTAAGTTAAGATCCAGCTTCTCCGTCAGTTGATCGATAAACTGATAGGTTTCCGGGAACAGATAGCCGGTATCCGTCAGGATCACCGGAATATCTGGCTTCTGACGCGCAACCAGATGCAGACTGACCGCCGCCTGAATGCCAAAACTGGAGGTCAGCACGGCCTCGCCCGGCAGGTTCTCCAGACCCCAGATCACCCGATCTTCGGCAGACAGTTTATCCAGCGTGTTGTTGATTTCGGCGAGCGCCATGACGCGCTCCACCTTCGGTAATGCGTTCAGTGTCGTCAGATCGAGAACTGCCATATCACGCCTCCCTCATTCCCAGAAATCACGGGCCGGATCGAGTACCGGCCGGACGATCCCGGCACGGATGGTGAAATCACCGAAACCTTCGTCAGCTTCGCGCTCTTTCGCCCAACGGCCAACCAGCTCATCCAGCGTTGCCAGAATCTGCTCTTCATTGATGTTCTCACTGTGCATCCGCGGAATGCGTGTACCCACGCGGTTACCGCCCAGATGCAGGTTGTAACGCCCCGGCGCCTTGCCGACCAGGCCCACCTCAGCCAGCAGCGCACGGCCACAGCCATTCGGGCAACCCGTTACGCGCAGGACAATATGCTCATCACCCACGCCGTGCTTATTCATGATGCCTTCAACACGCGTCACAAACTCTGGCAGGAAACGCTCCGCTTCAGCCATTGCCAGTGGGCAGGTCGGGAAGGCCACGCAGGCCATCGAGTTTTCACGCTGATGACTGACGTTTTCCATCAGACTGTGTGACACCGCAAGCTGTTCAATCTTCTCTTTCTCTGACTCCGGCACCCCGGCAACAATCAGGTTCTGATTCGCCGTCAGGCGGAAGTCGCCCTGATGGATCTTAGCGATCTCGGCCAGACCGGTTTTCAGCGGCCGGCCTGGGTAGTCCAGCAAACGACCATTTTCGATAAACAGCGTCAGGTGCCATTGATTATCAATGCCCTTAACCCAGCCAAAACGATCGCCACGTGTGGTGAATTCGTACGGACGGGTCGGCTCGAAGGTCAGCCCTGCACGGCGCTCCACCTCCGCTTTAAACACATCCGGGCCAACGCGCTCCAGCGTGTATTTAGTTTTTGCGTTCTTACGGTCGGTACGATTACCCCAGTCACGCTGAGTGGTGACGACGGCTTCGGCCACATCGAGAATTTTTTCCAGCGGCAGATAACCGAACTCACTGGCGGTGCGTGCGTAAGTGGCTTTATTCCCGTGGTCGATAGACAATCCGCCGCCCACCAACAGGTTAAAGCCCACCAGCTTGCCATTCTCGGCAATCGCAATAAAGTTCAGGTCGTTGGCGTGCAAATCGACGTCATTATGCGGCGGCACCACTACGGTCGTTTTGAACTTACGCGGCAGATAGGTTTCACCCAGGATCGGCTCAACGTCAGTGGTGGCCACTTTTTCCTGATCCAGCCAGATTTCGGCGTAAGCGCGGGTCTGTGGCAGCAGATGCTCAGACAGCTTTTTGGCCCACTCGTACGCTTCCTGATGCAGTTCAGACTCAATCGGGTTTGAGCTGCACAGCACATTACGGTTCACGTCATTGGCGGTCGCCAGCGCATCCAGACCCACTTCATGCAGCATCTGATGCGCCGGTTTAACGTTGCCTTTCAGAATGCCGTGAAACTGGAAAGTCTGACGGTTGGTCAGACGAATACTGCCGTAAATCGTGTTATCGGTGGCGAACTTGTCGATCGCCAGCCACTGTTTCGGCGTCATGATACCGCCCGGCAAACGGCAGCGCAGCATCATCGCATGGCGTGCGTCCAGTTTCTGCTCTGTGCGTTCAGCACGGATATCACGGTCATCCTGCTGGTACATACCGTGGAAACGGATCAGCAGGAAGTTATCGCCGTTGAAGCCGCCGGTCAGCCCGTCGTGCAGGTCTTCGGCAATGCCACCACGCAGATAGTTACTCTGTTTTTTCAGGCGTTCAGCGTCGACCAGCTTGCCTTCGACCACCAACGGCCCTGGGTATTTTTCATTGCTCATTAGTACACATCTCGCTGATAACGGCGCTCAATGCGCAGCTCACTTAAAAATTCATCCGCCGTTTCGGTGTCCATTGCACCGAATTCGGCTACCACTTCCAGTAATGCCTGCTCAACGTCTTTAGCCATACGATTTGCATCGCCACAGACGTAAATGTGCGCGCCCTCTTCGATCCAGCGCCACAGTTCCGCACCTTTCGCACGGATTTTATCTTGTACGTACACTTTATGATCCTGGTCGCGGGACCAGGCTAAATCAATGTTTGTCAGCAAACCGTCTTTCACGTAACGCTGCCACTCAACCTGATACAGGAAGTCTTCGGTAAAGTGTGGATTACCGAAGAACAGCCAGTTTTTACCGCCAGCCCCTTCCGTATCACGCTGCTGCATAAAGGCGCGGAACGGTGCAATCCCGGTGCCCGGGCCAATCATAATCACCGGTGCATCCGGGTTGGCTGGCAGACGGAAATTATCGTTGTGCTCAATGAAGACACGGATTTCTGCATCCTCCTCCAGACGATCAGCAAGATAGCTGGAAGCCCCGCCAGCACGCGCACGGCCTTCAATCTCAAAGCGCACAGCACCAACGGTGATATGCACTTCGGTTTCATTCTCAGCCTGCGAAGAAGCAATCGAATAGAGGCGCGGCGTCAGCGGACGCAGCAAGCCGAGTAACTGCTCAGCGTTCAGCTCAGTCGGGGCGTAACGCGCCATATCAACAATCGGCGTGTTCTGCGCGTAATGGTGAAGTTTGGCTTTCTCGTCAATCTGCGCCAGTAACGCTTCATTACGGGAAAGCTGGGCATACTGCTCGACGATCTGCGGGGTATTGACCGTCAGTTCATAATGTTTTTGCAGAGCCTCTGCCAGTGGTAACGTCTCGCCGTTCACGGTGACTGTCTCGTCGCCTTTCAGCCACAGCAGTTCAAGCAGCTCTTTGACTAACAGCGGGTCATTTTCGAACCATACGCCGAGTGCATCGCCCGGCTGATAACGCAACCCGGAATCACCCAGATCAATTTCAATATGGCGCACATCTTTATCGGAGTCACGGCCCGTGATTTTCTGATTGACCGCAAAGCTGGCGGTCAGCGGAGTTTCTTTGGTGTAGGGGCTGCTGTGAATTTCATTCACGCTACCTGTTGCCGCTGCGGCAATCTGACCCGCGCTGGCATCCGGCACACGAGCTTTAAGAACATCCACCACCTGCTTACGCCAGGCTTCGGCCTGTTGCGCGTACTCCACGTCAGCATCAACGCGATCGAGCAGACGCTCCCCGCCCAGTTCAGCCAGTTTGTTGTCAAAATCTTTTCCGGCCTGGCTGAAAAATTCGTAAGACGTATCCCCCAGACCAAACACCGCAAAGGCGCTGCCGTCCATTTTTGGCGCTTTCTTCGACATCAGGAATTTATGCAGCGCAACGGCTTCTTCCGGCGGCTCCCCCTCGCCCTGCGTGGAGGTCACCACGACCAGTAGCTTCTCCTGCCCAATCTGCTTGAATTTGTAATCACCGGCATTCACCAGGTTAACGTTCAGTTGCACGGCCAGCAGGTCATCACGCAGCTGTTCGGAGAGACGTCGTGCATTCCCGGTTTGTGACGCAGAGAGAATAGTGACGGTTGGCACCTCAACCGCAGCGGGAGCGCTGGCGACTGCCGTACCCGGCGTCTGATTGACCATGCCCCAGAAATAACCGGAAAGCCACGCCAGCTGGGTGGGGGAATAATCACCGGTGGCTGCCTGTAAGCGGGCAAGCTGGTCCGGATTTAACGGAAGCATGTTAGAGGGTGCCTGAGTCGTCATTACGTTGAAAATTCCACAGTCAGAGAGCTATTAACAACAGGGTAAGGGCAAGCATAATAACCCTTAAATAAGGGTTGGAAATAATTAATAACCAAAATGACTAAACGGTTTTTATGGTAAGCATTAGCGACAAAACAGGTTAATTATTTTCATACTATTCAATTAGTTAAAAACAACACCTTTAACAGGTATTTCCCTTTATCGCGTTTAGCCGGGAAACGGGTGCGAAAAAAGCTGTTTTCCGGTATCCTGCGGCGGTTTTATTGATAAAGACTGAGACTGTCACTATGGCGACTACGCTGTTTAAAGATTTTCAATTCGAAGCCGCGCACCATTTACCGAATGTGCCAGCAGGGCACAAATGCGGCCGCCTGCACGGGCATTCCTTTATGGTTCGTCTGGAAATTACTGGCGAAGTGGATGCGCATACGGGCTGGGTAATGGATTTTTCAGAGATCAAGGCGGCGTTCAAACCCGTTTATGATCGTCTGGACCATTATTATCTCAACGACATCCCTGGGCTTGAAAACCCGACCAGCGAAGTGCTGGCAGAGTGGATCTGGCAACAGATGAAGCCGGTTCTGCCACTGTTAAGCGCCGTACTGGTGAAAGAGACCTGCACCGCTGGCTGCGTCTATCGCGGTTGATTGCCAGACAGGCCTGTCAATCAGGCCTGCTTTTCTATACCCGTCATACTTCAAGCTGCCTTCATGCACCTCGAATTATTTTCGGTCTATATGCGTTTTTCAGAAAAGCTTATGAATTAAATATATATTCTTAGAGAATATATTATATCATTTCAAGATATAAGCGCTCCTTACACCACCGTGATATTCTCTCGCCACAGAACAAAAATCGATATTTATTTTTTAAGATGGGTGAACAATGCCAGCATGGCTTACGTTAGCAATTGATTCATTCTGGCCGATGCTGTACGCCGGTGTGACATTTACCATCCCTTTAACGCTGGTCTCTTTTGCACTGGGTTTATCGCTGGGTTTTATCGTTGCACTGGCACGATTATATGGGCCTAAGCCCCTGCAATATATTGTGCGATTTTATGTCTGGCTTATTCGTGGCACGCCATTATTGGTACAGCTCTTTCTGATTTTCTATGCACTTCCTGGCGTAGGCATTACGCTTGATGCTTTTCCGGCTGCGGTTATTGGCTTCACGCTGAATATTGGTGCCTATACTTCTGAAGTGATCCGCGCCACGTTGCTTTCTGTGCCAAAAGGTCAGTGGGAAGCGGCGCACTCCATCAGTATGAGCTGGGTTCAGGCACTGCGTCGCATCATTATTCCACAGGCTGCACGCATTGCCGTCCCGCCGTTATCCAATACCTTTATTTCGCTGGTCAAAGATACCTCTCTGGCCTCGGTCATTACCGTCCCTGAGATGTTTCTGGCCGCACAGCGTATTGCGGCCGTCACTTATCAGCCATTAATACTGTATACCGAAGCCGCCATTATTTATTTATTAATCAGTTCTGTTTTATCTGCATTACAGACCAGACTGGAAAATAAGCTCGCCAGCAATAGCACGGTAAAGGAAAGAGATAATGATAAAATTATCCAACATTGAAAAACAATTTGATGGCAATCCGGTTTTAAAGAATATCGACCTGACAATTAATGAAGGTAGCGTGACGGCACTTATCGGCCCTTCAGGTAGCGGCAAGAGCACATTATTACGCTGCATCAACCTGCTGGAAATACCGCAGGCGGGCGAGTTAACCATCGGTAACGAACATATTGTATTTTCCGGCAGCCAACGTGTTGCCCGAAAAGATATCCGTCGTATTTGCCAGCAAACCGGCATGGTATTCCAAAACTTTCAGCTGTTTCCACATCTGACCGTCATTGAAAACATTATGGAAGGGTTGATTACCGTCCATAAACAGCATCCCGCTCAGGCTCGCGAACGTGCCGAAGCGCTGCTGAAGAAAGTGGGCATGATCCACAAGCGCGATGCCTGGCCTGCCACCCTGTCCGGTGGTCAGCAGCAGCGCGTGGCGATTGCCCGCGCACTGGCGCCGTCACCCAAGGTGCTGCTTTGTGATGAACCCACATCGGCGCTGGACCCGGAGCTGTCGCTTGAAGTTGTTGCGGTGCTGAAGGATCTGGCAAAAGAAGGAATGACCATGCTGATGGCAACGCACGACCTGCGTCTGGCCGCCAATATTGCTAACAACGTGGTGTTTCTCGAAGCGGGGGAGATCGTGGAGACGGGAACCTCCCGCGATCTGTTTACCCGCGCCGAGAAACCCAGAACGAAAGCCTTTATCTCGACCCTGACCGACACCCTGCCCGATTCCTGGGAAATATAATTTAAGACCCCATCACAGACAGCATTCAGGAGTTTTTAATGAAAAAGATCGCAACGTTATTATTGGCAGGCCTGGTCCAGCTGAGCTTCTCCTCTGCCGCACTGGCAGAAACTGATCTCGCTAAGATTCAGTCGGCCGGCGTGCTGAAAATTGGTACGGAAGGAACCTATCCACCGTTTACTTACCACGATGCTTCCGGCGCGTTAACCGGTTTTGATGTCGAGATCGGCCGCGAAGTGGCTAAACGCCTGAACGTGAAAGCGGAATTCGTAGAAGGGAAGTGGGATGGTCTGATCGCCGGGCTGGATGCCAGGCGTTATGAAGCGGTGATTAACCAGGTGTCTATCACTCCGGAGCGTCAGCAGAAATATGATTTCTCTGTACCCTACATCGCCTCAAAAGGCGTGCTGATTGTGCGCAGCGATAACACCAGTATCAAATCCTTCGAAGATTTGAAAGGCAAAAAATCAGCGCATACGCTGACCAGCAACTATGCACAGCTGGCACGCAGCTACGGTGCGGAGATTGTCGGCACCGACGGCTTTAACCAGTCGGTCGATCTGGTGGCCAGCGGCCGTGCCGATGCCACCATTAACGATAACCTGTCGTACCTCGACTTTAAAAAACACAAGCCGGACGCCAACGTGAAAATCGCTGCCACCCGTGCCGATGCCGAGCAGGAAGGTATTCTCATCCGTAAAGGCAACCCTGAGCTGAAAGCCGCCATTGATAAAGCCTTAGCTGAGATTAAAAGCGACGGGACTTATCAGCGCATTTCTCAGCACTATTTTGCCGCTGACGTTTCCAAATAACCCCCTCTGTGACACTCCGCAGGGCAACTAATGCCCTGCGGAGACGCTTCTCCTGCTGATGAGTGACTTCAATGACGATCTCCTCCACTGACCTGTTTACCGTCGTTCAGCCCACGGTGCCGCTTGCCGATCCGCATGTTCTGTCAGATATCCGTGACCGGCGCAGCATTATTGATGCGATCTTTGATGCGCTCGTCAGACGCAACGATGAGGGCGAGTTTATTCCGTGGCTGGCGGAAAGCTGGTCAGTGGAGGACGATTGCCGACGCTGGTGCTTCCAGCTGCGCGCTGGCGTGCGCTGCCACAACGGCGCAATACTCACAGCCTTTGATGCCCAAGCCTCTCTGCTGCGCGCGCTCTCACCGGAGATGCCAGGCGAGCTGGGTACGCAGGGCGTGCTGCGCAGCTATTTACAGCATGCCACCGTGACAGTGGCCGATAATGGCGCGCTGACGATCGACAACCCGGAACCTTTTGCTGATCTGCTGGATTTACTGGTGGATATTGCCATTGTTCCGGCAGACAGCCTGCACGCGCTGCCACAGCAGCCTATCGGCAGCGGTCCTTACCAGTTCGCAGAGCAGCAGCCAGGGCGTATAACCCTGCACGCCTTTGATGATCACTGGGCGGGTAAACCGCCAGCCGCCACGCTGGTGTGGCTGGCCGAGCCTGATGCCGTGCAACGCCAGGCGCTGTTCGCCCGTGGTGAGGCCGATCTGCTGGTTGACCCGCTGTTTGAGCCAGCTGGCGCGGAACACATCGTCAGCCAGCGTAGTTATCTGTGCATTATTTTTCTGCTGAACCTGTTTGAGGGTGCCACACAGGATGTTCGGGTCAGAAAGGCGCTGAATTATGCCGTTAATCGTCAGGCGATTATCGCGCATCCACAGATCGCTCAGGGCCACGCGCGCCCCTTAGCCGGGCCGTTAACGGCCCGCCACAGCGTTATTCCGCAGGATGTGCAGCCCTATCGCTACGATCCCAACGCAGCACGACAGCTGCTGGCAGACGCGGGCTATGCCTCAGGGCTGAAGCTGTCGCTGGCGCTCCCGGCACGCTTTCCCGATGAATCGATTGTGCTGGCCCGGCATATCGCGGAGGAACTTCAGGCGGTGGGTGTGACCGTCGATTTGACTATCTATGAAGACAGACCGGCCTATGCGCAGCGGGTACGCGATAAGCAGTTTGGCGATATTGCCTGCTTTGACTCCAGCCCGGCCAGCGGCTGGCGCATTTACCGTGAAAAACTGGATTCCCGCCAGCAGGGCCCGTGGTGGCAGGGGTATCACAGCGAGGCGCTCAATGCGCTGCTTGACCGTGCCGCCGCGACGGCTGATGGCGATCAACGTGCGGCAATCATGCGCCAGGCGTTTACTCAGGTTCACGATGACGCACCCTGGCTATTTTTGTATGCCCCGGATCATCGCTGGGCGCTGGGAGAGAAAGCCCGCGGCTGGCACCCCTGCGCAGAAGGTCGGGTCCGCATCCTCTGATACCCTAAGGTGGCTCACAATACCGAGCCACCTCCCCGGCCCCCCATCCGTCTTTACTCTTCCCCTCTCAGCAGTCGCCCGGCGTCCTCTGCGCTAAACCATGCCACCAGAAAATCCAGCAATGTACGCAGGCGTGCAGACTGGTACTGCCGCGACGAATAAATCGCATACAGCCCCAGCTCATCAAGCTGATACTCTGGCAGCAAGGCTACCAGTTCACCGCTGGCCAACAGCGGTCCTGCACTGTAGTTCGGCTGCATGGAAATACCGGCCCCCGCCAGGGTGGCAGAGAGCAGCATCACCGAATCATTGCCACTCAGATTACCACTGACCGCCACCGCCTCTTTCTCCTCGCCCCGGGTGAAGTGCCACAGGCTTTTACCGAAATGCGAGTAGGCCAGGCAGTTGTGATGGGTGAGGTCCTGCGGGATCTGCGGCGTTCCCGCACGGGCAAGATAAGCGGGAGCCGCACAAATCACCGACTGACAGGTATGCAGGGGGCGGGCAATCAGGTTGGGCTCCAGCTGGGCAGTAATGCGCAGCGCCAGATCAATACGTTCTTCCACCAGGTTGACCCGTTGATTGCTGATGTGCAGGTCGATACGCACCCGAGGATAACGCTGCTGAAACGCGGTCAGTGCCACCATCAGCACGCTTTGCCCCAGCGACAGCGAACAGGAGACGCGCAGCAGCCCGGAGAGCCCCTCTCCCTCTGGCTGGTTGCTGTGCTCAATCTCGGCAGACAGCGCCGCCAGTTGCTGGCAACGCGCCAGGGCATGCTCTCCGGCAGGCGTCAGGCTCAGACGGCGGGTGCTGCGATGCAGCAGGCGCGCCCCCGCCCAGCTTTCCATCTGGTTCAGATAGCGGGTGACCATAGCCCGCGACATATCCAGCGTTTCCGCCGCCGCCGACAGGCTGCCGCGTTGAACAATGGTGATAAAAACCGTCGCTGCGGTGACGCGATCCATAATATGTCCGTTTTATGCAACAATCTGTTGCCTGATAGTCGGTTTATCTGCTGTATTTTGCAACCTACACTGGGTTCTTTTCCGACTCACAGGTTATTTACGATGAAAACCCGCCTCACTCTCCTGCTGGCGCTGACGGCCAGCGCTCCACTGTATGCCGCTGAAACCCTAAAACTGGAAGTTTATAATCCAGGCGAAGCCAGTATGTTTGCGGTTTCCAGCGAAATCATTTCCGGCCCGAATGAAGTGGTGCTGATTGATGCCCAGTTCCAGCGCAATGATGCCGAAGCGCTGGTCAAACGCATCAAAGCGACAGGAAAAACGCTCACTACGGTGTTTATCAGCCAGTCGGACCCGGATTTCTACTTCGGCCTCGATACGATTAAGCACGCCTTCCCACAGGTGAAAATTCTCGCTACTGCCGCCACGGTAGATCTCATTAAACAGAGCAAAGAGGGCAAGCTGGCGTTCTGGGGGCCGAAGATGGGCGCTAACGCTCCAGAGTCGCTGATTGTTCCCGAGGTCTTACAGGGCGACAGTTTTAAGGTGGACGGTGAGCGCATCGAGGTAAAAGGCGTGAACGGCCCGCAGCCGCAGAATACCTGGCTGTGGGTGCCCTCCCTGAAAACAGTGATGGGCGGCGTGGTGGTGTATGGCAATAATATTCACGTCTGGATGGCCGATGCGCAGTCAGCCACCGAGCGGTCAGTTTGGCAGCAGAAGCTGGAAGCGATTACAGCGCTGAAACCGGTGCGCGTTGTTCCAGGGCATTTCCTGCCGGGTGCGGCAGAGACAGTGGCGTCGGTGAACTTCACTCACCAGTATCTGAAAACGGCTGAAAGCGTGTTGGCAGAGAGTAAAGATGCCGCCAGTTATACCGCGACGATGAAGACGAAATACCCTGATTTAAAAGATGCGTCGAGCCTGGAATTGAGCGCGAAAGTGCTGAAAGGCGAGATGAAGTGGCCGCAGTAACCCTTCAGGGTCTGAAATCGTAGGGGCGAGGCACGCCTCGCCACATCCGCAACGGGTGAGGCATGCCTCACCCCTACATGGCCCTGTCGATCCGGGTCAGGCAATATTCAAATATTTGTGCGTCTGCATCGATAACCGCCAGTTACGCGCAATGCAGGTTTCAATGCACAGCTTCGTCGCATCATCCTTCTGACTGATCGGCTGTAGCGCGATAATCCGCGCCTTATCATCGCTGAGCGTTGCCAGCAGATCATCCAGCGCATCGACGTCGCGCTGACGCGCCACCGGGTGTTTCACTTCATCGGCGCGCACCAGGGCCTGATGCAGCACATCATAGCCGCCGCGCATATTCACCTTCGGCGACACTGTCACCCAGGTTTCCGGCGTACAGCGCACATCGTGCGTGCCGCTGGTTTCAATCTGGCAACCGAAACCATGCTGCTGAAGGGCTGCGGTCAACGGAGTGAGATCGTGAATGCACGGCTCACCGCCGGTGATCACAATATGTTTCGCCGTCCAGCCATGCTGGCGGATCACGCCGATCAAGGCCTCTGCATCGGCGGCACCCCAGGCATCGGTTTCGACGGTTTTCAGCAGAATATCGCCCAGCGATGTCTCCCGATCGGCCAGTTTATCCCAGGTATGTTTGGTATCACACCAACTGCAGCCCACCGGGCATCCCTGCAAGCGGATAAAAATTGCCGGTACGCCGGTATAAAGACCTTCGCCCTGCAACGTCTGGAACATTTCATTTATCGGGTACTGCATTAACATCTCGACTGGTGGCTAAAATACGGGCGCAGATTATGGCAGATTGACAGAATAAGGCCAAACAAAGCGTGCCAATCATTGCGCCGCCGTTGACCCTCCCCCCAATGCAGACGGTCAACGGCCAGGCAGGCGGGGTTAAAACGTCTCCCAATTCCCTTCGTCGGTGGCTGCGGCTTTACGCGGAGCGGCCAGCCGTGGGGTTTTGAGTGCCTGAGCGCTGCGGTTATCGACAACCACAGCACGCTGTGGTCCGATTTTAAACACGGCAACCGCCTGAGACAGCAGGCTGGCCTGCTCTTCCAGTGACGCTGACGCAGCCGCAGATTCCTGCACCAGAGAGGCATTCTGCTGCGTCACCCGATCCATCTCGGTGACGGCAAGGCCAATCTGGTCGATGCCACGGCTCTGTTCATCAGACGCCGAGGAGATCTCACCCATAATATCGGTGACGCGCACCACCGCGCTGACGATATCCGTCATGGTTTCCCCTGCCGTCGCCACCTGCTGTGAACCGGCATCCACGCGGTTGACTGAGTCCTCAATCAGGGATTTAATCTCTTTGGCAGCCTGGGCGCTGCGCTGGGCAAGATTACGCACTTCGCCCGCGACAACGGCAAACCCACGCCCCTGCTCACCGGCTCGTGCCGCTTCAACCGCCGCATTCAGTGCCAGGATATTGGTCTGGAAAGCGATGCCGTCGATCACGCTGGTAATATCAGCAATCTTTTTAGAACTTCCCGCGATCTCATTCATGGTTTTCACCACACCTTCTACCACCCTGCCGCCTTTCGCGGCGGTTTCTGAGGCGTTCTTAGCCAGCTGTGACGCCTGACGCGCGTTTTCGGCGTTCTGCTTCACGGTGGCCGTTAACTCTTCCATGCTGGCCGCAGTTTGCTCCAGCGAGGCCGCCTGCTGTTCAGTACGGGAAGAGAGATCGTTGTTACCCTGAGAAATTTCACTCGCCCCGGTGTAAATGGCATTCGAACTGTCACGCACATTACCCACGGTGCCGATCAGCGACTGCTGCATTTGCGTCAGGTTACTGGCCAGCAGACCCATTTCGCTGCGCCCGTCCACCACCAGGGTTTCGGAAAGGTCACCCGCCGCGATACGCTGAATATGGACCAGCAACTGTTTTAACGGCGTCAGCAGAACACGTTTGATCACCACCCAGACCGAGCCCACCAGCAGCAGCAATATCAACACCACCGCCCCCAGCGTCCAGACCATATGGTTGTAGCCGTTTTGGTTATCGGTGACGCCCACCGCCAGCAGGCTGCCGTTCTGCTCACGCCAGCGGTCATAATTTTTTTCTAAATCATCCTGGGCTTTCTGCGCTTCCAGATTACCGTACGCTTCGTAGTTATTAGCCCCCAGATACTGAATGGACTGTTTCATGGTGTCGTACATCAGCTGATAGCTGCTGACAATGGCGTCATCCAGTGCCGTATTCTGGCCCTCTACCGCCGGATACTGTTTATAACGGGCAAAATGTTGTCCGGCATCGTCCAGCGTTTCAGAGGCCTGGCCCAGCAGTTTTTCAATCGCCGCCATGGAGGCAGGATCGGTCTGCTTTTTCAGGATACGGATAGCCACCCGGTTGATGGTGACCCGCGTTTTGACCAGTGTTTGCCATGCATCACTCAGTTGCCCCTGTTGCTCAGTCAAAATCGTGGCACGGGTGAAGTTGGCTTTGTCCTGGCTTATCGCATTGAACGAGAGCGCGCTGGAGACAAGCAATAGCGCACTAAAAATGATCAGCATGATAACGATGCTGGTGACGACTTTTATATTTTTTAGCATGGTGCGCACTCTGTGATGGGGTTAGCCCGATAACAGCTAATATCGGTTCAGAGTGGCATTTACTTTAATTACTTACAAAAGCCCTGTGGGCGGCCCTTTGACGGCCGCCCGGATTGATAAATTACATAAATCTGTTGTCGCGCATCTGCACCATCGCCTGCTTCGCCACGTCTTTCGCCCCGCTCAGGGTAAAGTGACCGTAGTCGTTCGAGGTCGGATGGCCGTCAGACGCCAGCCCGCGACAAATGTTACCGGGGCAGACAATCGAATAGACCGAGATATAGGGCGTTCCCTGCTCGGCCATCGCTGTACGCATTTGTTCGTCCGTCCCGCGGATCTCTTTCTTAATCGATGAGGCAACCAAATCTTTTCGTCCGTCCGTCTGATAAGCCAGCAGGTCCGGCAGCGCTTCGGTATATTCGACGGTCGGCCCCATGACGATGATATTGCCAGAGCGAGATTTCAGGTGCTCGAGCGTTGCGCGCAGAGGCGCGATATCCTCCGGTGCCCAGCGCGCCGAAATGATAATGCCGTCAATATGATGTTCTGCGATCCACTGGTCGTAGACATAGTCCACCAGTCGGGTGCACGGATTACGCAGTGACTGCTGGTACAACGGCTTACAGCCTGCTGAGGTCGCCTGAATAACGTTCACTCCGTCCCCCGCCGCCAGGCTGATAGCACGCCACAGATGCGCTGCATGGCTGTCACCGATCATCACATAGTTCTTCGCGGTCGGAGAGGTCTTGAGGCAGAACTCACGATCAAACGGCTTATCTTCCTCGCTCTTACCATCAACGAAACACTGCCCACGACGATATTGGTAGTCAAACTCCGGCATCTTGCTGTATTCCGAGTACTGCGCCAGCGCCAACGCCGCCGGAGAAAATTGCCCGGAGCTGTTACTGATATGGCCTTTATACAGCGCTCCGCTGGCCATCACGGCAAGCCCTATCACCGAAGCCGCCACAATACGGCCCGGGCTGATGTAAGACAGTTTGTAGCGGAACGGGATTTCGATCAGATAGCGCGATGCCACTGCCAGTCCAAAGGTTAAGGCGAGGATCACCAGCTCACGCACACCCGGTTCAAAATTAAAGAACATGCGCGAGTAAACAATGATCGGCCAGTGCCACAGATACAGGCAGTAGGAGATCATACCGATATACACGACCGGCTTCAGTGCCAGCAGACGGGAGACGACAGACTGCTGACCCGCCAGGATAATCAGGAAGCTACCAAGACACGGATAGAGCGCATTCCACGCCGGGAAAGGCAGGGTGGTATCAAGCCAGAGAAAACCAAACAGAATCAACGCCAGCCCGCTGAGGCTCATGGCGTGTTTCACCCCGGTACGGTAATGGGCGGTTTTGGCTTCCAGCCCGGCGATAGCAATAATCCCGCCGAGCGCCATCTCCCAGGCGCGGGTCGGAAGCATGTAGAAGGTAAAGGTAGGTTTGCGCGTAACGCCGTAAATACTCAACAGCAGCGAACCCGCTATCACCAGCAGCATCACCTGAGTGGTACGGTTGCGGAACAGACGGATCACCAGCAACAGGATGATGGGGAAGAGAATATAGAACTGCTCTTCCACCGCCAGCGACCAGGTATGCAGCAGCGGCTTGAGATCGGCCGGGCCATCAAAATAGCCGGTGGTTTTCCAGAAAAAGATATTCGATGCCGACAGCAATGCCGCCAGCGCACTGTTGCTCAGATCGGTAAACTGAGCGGGAAGCAGGTGGTAATAACCAAATATCATCACCGCCAGCAGCACCACAAACAGCGGTGGCAAAATACGCAGGCAGCGACGTTTATAGAAATCGAGATAAGAGAAGTTGCCACTCATGGCACTGTTATAAATAATGCCGCAGATCAGATAGCCGGAAATCACAAAGAAGATATCGACGCCGGTAAAACCGCCGGGTATCCCCCCTATTCCCATGTGGTACGCAATAACCGGCAGTACGGCGAGTGCGCGTAGCCCGTCAACATCAGCACGGTATTTCATATTTTCTGATCCTGGTTACAAATAGTCACCGCGAATTTACACAAAATGACGCATAAAAACGCCCTGCAATCCATGAACCAGGACTTTTCCGCATTCAAGAAATAACCTTAACTCGCTGAAAAATAAAAATAAGCAAAAAAAAGCCCCGTCCGGAGACGGGGCTTTTCAGATAATCCTCAACCGGATAACCGGTTCAGAATATCGGCAGCTTACTGACCTTTAACTTCTTTCAGGCCGTTGAATGGCGCACGGTTGCCCAGCGCTTCTTCGATACGGATCAGCTGGTTGTACTTAGCAACACGGTCAGAACGGCTCATAGAACCGGTTTTGATCTGGCCCGCTGCAGTACCTACCGCCAGGTCAGCGATAGTGGCATCTTCAGTTTCACCTGAACGGTGAGAGATCACCGCAGTGTAGCCCGCGTCTTTAGCCATTTTGATCGCAGCCAGCGTCTCGGTCAGAGAACCGATCTGGTTGAATTTGATCAGGATGGAGTTAGCGATGCCTTTGTCGATGCCTTCTTTCAGGATCTTGGTGTTGGTCACGAACAGGTCGTCGCCCACCAGCTGGATTTTGTCGCCCAGCACTTCGGTCTGGTATTTGAAGCCAGCCCAGTCAGATTCGTCCAGGCCATCTTCGATAGAGACGATTGGGTACTGTTTGGTCAGGTCTTCCAGGAAGTGAGTGAACTCTTCAGAAGTGAAGGCTTTGTTGCCTTCGCCTGCCAGCACATATTTACCGTCTTTGTAGAATTCAGATGCTGCACAGTCCATTGCCAGGGTGATGTCTTTACCCAGAACATAACCCGCTTCTTTTACCGCTTCAGCGATAACAGCCAGTGCTTCTGCGTTAGAACCCAAGTTTGGCGCATAGCCACCTTCGTCACCAACCGCAGTGCCCATGCCTTTAGATTTCAGCACTTTTGCCAGGGTATGGAACACTTCAGAACCCATACGTACAGCTTCTTTCAGCGTTTTCGCGCCAACAGGCTGGATCATGAATTCCTGGATGTCGACGTTGTTGTCTGCGTGCTCGCCGCCGTTGATGATGTTCATCATTGGCAGTGGCATAGAGAACTTGCCTGGGGTGCCGTTCAGTTCAGCGATGTGCTCGTACAGTGGCATGCCTTTCGCAGCAGCAGCCGCTTTAGCCGCAGCCAGAGAAACAGCCAGAATGGCGTTAGCACCAAACTGTGATTTGTTCTCAGTACCGTCCAGATCGATCATGATCTTGTCGATATTGGCCTGGTCTTTGGCATCTTTGCCGGTAACCGCGTCAGCGATCGGACCATTAACAGCAGCAACAGCTTTAGTGACGCCTTTACCCAGGAAACGAGATTTGTCACCGTCACGCAGTTCCAGCGCTTCGCGAGAACCAGTAGAAGCACCTGATGGCGCCGCTGCCAGACCGACAAAGCCGCCTTCCAGATGCACTTCAGCTTCAACAGTCGGGTTTCCACGAGAGTCGATGATTTCGCGACCGATGACTTTAATGATTTTGGACATTAGTTTTTCCTCAGTACAAGTTAGCTTAAACTTAGACACACGGCTTGAAACCCTAAGATTTCAAGCCGTTATGAAAACACTTATTTTGCCAAACGCTTCTGGTACTCGCTGGCAGCTTTCACAAAGCCACTGAACAGCGGGTGCCCGTCCCGAGGTGTTGAGGTGAATTCCGGATGGAACTGACACGCAACAAACCATGGGTGGTCAGGGATCTCAATGATCTCAACCAGTTGGTCATCCCCAGAGCGACCTGCCACACGTAAACCGGCCGCTTCAATTTGCTTCAATAGCATATTGTTGACTTCATAACGATGACGGTGGCGCTCAACAATGGTGTCAGAACCATAGAGATTACGCACCAGGCTGTTATCCGTCAGCTGGCACTGCTGGCTACCCAGGCGCATGGTGCCGCCCAAATCGCTCTGCTCAGTACGCTGCTCAACGTTGCCTTCTTCATCACGCCATTCGGTAATCAGCGCCACAACCGGGTACTTACAGTCAGGAACGAACTCCGTTGAGTTCGCACCCTCCATATGTGCCACGTTACGGGCAAACTCCATCAATGCGACCTGCATACCGAGGCAAATGCCGAGGTAAGGAATATTGTTTTCGCGGGCATACTGCGCCGTCATCAATTTGCCTTCCACACCACGATAGCCGAAACCGCCAGGGATAAGGATAGCATCCAGATCCTTCAGCACTTCAACACCACGGGTTTCAACATCTTGAGAGTCGATCAGCTTGATATTCACCGTCACACGGTTTTTCAGACCACCGTGCTTCAGGGCTTCGATCACTGATTTGTACGCATCCGGCAGTTCGACATATTTACCGACCATCCCGATGGTCACTTCACCACCTGGATTCGCTTCCTGATAAATCACCTGCTCCCACTCGCCAAGGTTGGCTTCCGGAGCATTCAGATTGAAGCGTTTGCAGATAAAGTCATCCAGGCCCTGCGATTTCAGCATGCCAGGAATTTTGTAGATGGAGTCGACATCTTTCAGTGAGATAACGGCTTTTTCCGGCACATTACAGAACAGCGCAATCTTAGCGCGTTCGTTAGCGGGAACCGCGCGGTCAGAACGGCAAATCAGCACATCGGGCTGAATACCGATAGACAGCAGCTCTTTCACGGAATGCTGGGTTGGCTTCGTTTTCACTTCGCCCGCCGCGGCCATGTACGGCACCAGCGTCAGGTGCATATACATGGTGTGCTCACGGCCCACATCCACCGCCATCTGACGAATGGCTTCCAGGAATGGCAGTGATTCGATATCACCCACGGTGCCACCAATTTCCACCAGCACGACATCATGGCCTTCGCCACCTTCAATGATGCGTTCTTTGATGGCATTGGTAATGTGCGGGATCACCTGAATGGTCGCACCCAGATAGTCGCCACGACGCTCTTTGCGCAGGACTTCTGAATAGATACGGCCTGTGGTGAAGTTGTTACGGCGGCTCATCTTAGTACGGATGAAACGCTCGTAGTGACCGAGATCCAGATCGGTTTCCGCGCCATCATCGGTGACATAAACTTCACCGTGCTGGGTTGGACTCATGGTGCCTGGGTCCACGTTGATGTACGGGTCCAGCTTCATGATGGTCACGTTAAGACCACGCGCTTCAAGGATAGCGGCCAGGGAAGCTGCGGCAATGCCTTTACCCAGAGAGGAAACGACCCCGCCGGTCACAAATATATAGTTCGTTGTCATGCTGAACCTGAGAATGTAGGTTTAAAGACGATGGAATGAATAACCAAGACGGGAAAATAGTATACCCGAAACACCCCGTTGCGACAATTGCTCGTTTCCGGTTGTGTGCTTACCACCGCATTTACCGCCATGAGATTACCTGAATATGCGCATCAGGAGGTTGACGCGCGTCACATTTTTGTTGAATCGTGTCAGCCAATTATTCCTGAGATTTCACAACCTGCCATGCGGCTTCCATCTGTTCGAGGGTCGCCTGCTGCATTTCCATCCCCCCTGCAGCAATAATCTGCTCAACCTGGCGAAAACGACGTTCAAACTTGGTATTGGCCTTCTGCAATGCAGTTTCGGCTTTACTGCCGAGGTGCCGTGACAGGTTGACCGTGGCAAACAGCAGATCGCCAATCTCTTCTTCCAGCTTGTCCTGATCGATGACCGCCTGCTGCGCTTCATGCATCACTTCATCAATCTCTTCATGCACTTTATCGAGCACCGGTCCAATCGTGGTCCAGTCGAAGCCCACGTGACTGCAACGCTTCTGGATTTTGTGAGCACGCATCAGAGCAGGCAAGGCATGTGGGATATCATCCAGCGCCGAATGCTGTGCTTTTCCGGCACGCTCATCGCTTTTAATTTTTTCCCAGTTGACCAACACCTCAGCACTGTCGCTGACCTGCGCATCGGCAAAGATATGCGGATGGCGGCGTTCCAGTTTATCGCTGATCGCATTGCAGATATCGTCGAAGTTAAAGCGCCCCTCTTCCTGCGCCATCTGAGCGTAAAACACCACCTGGAACAGGAGATCACCCAGCTCACCGCGCAGATCGTCAAAATCAGCGCGGTTAATCGCATCAATCACTTCGTAGGTTTCTTCGAGGGTATAAGGGGCAATAGAGGCAAAAGTCTGCTGGCGATCCCACGGGCAGCCGTGTTCCGGATCGCGCAGGGTTTTCATGATGCCCAGCAGGCGATCGAGAGAAGTCATAGTGTATTCCATGTTGAATTAGGAGGGCGACGCATGCGTCGCCCCTACGATCGAACCGGGCACCAGGGGCCGGGCATGCCCGGCCCGGTTAATGCAATCTCTTAGCGTCGATGATATCCGGGACCTGGTTAAGCCGTGCTATCACCCGGCTCAACACCTGCTGGTTATAGATCTCAATATCCATATCAATCGTCGCCAGCTGCTTTTTGGTGTCACTGTGGCTGGATACGCCCAGCACGTTCACTTTTTCATTGGCCAGGATGGTGGTGATATCGCGCAACAGGCCGCTGCGATCGTTCGCGGTAACACGCACCACCAAGGAATAACCGCTGGAATAAGTCTCACCCCAGACCGCATCGACGATACGTTCCGGTGCATGAGACATCAGATCCGCCAACTGGTCACAGTCGGCACGGTGAATCGAAATTCCGCGTCCCTGGGTAATAAACCCGGTGATATCGTCACCCGGAATCGGCTGGCAGCAGCGCGCAATGTGGTGCATCAGATTACCGACCCCTTCCACCACCACGCGGCCGCTCTCTTTGCTACGAGGTACGCTGTTAGAGGTTTTCTGCGTCAGTTTTTGCAGCGCTTCACGATCTTCTTCCTCAGCGCTTGGCTTGTTCAGCTTCGACTGCAGGAAGTTGCTCATCTGGTTGAGACGGACATCGCCACCACCAATCGCGGCCAGCAGCTCATCCAGCGTGTTGAAGTTGTAGCGCGGTAGCAGCAGCTTCTCGGCATCTTTCAGATTGATATCAAGATGGTCCAGTTCGCTGTCGAGGATTTGACGCCCGGCAATAATATTCTTGTCACGATCCTGTTTGCGGAACCAGGCGTGGATCTTCGAGCGCCCCCGGCTGGTGGTGACATAGCCCAGGTTCGGGTTCAGCCAGTCCCGGCTTGGGTTCGGCTGCTTCTGAGTGATGATGTCAATCTGGTCGCCCATCTGCAGCTGATAGGTGAACGGCACAATGCGCCCGCTGATTTTCGCGCCGATGCAACGGTGGCCGATATCGCTGTGGATATGGTAAGCAAAGTCCAGCGGTGTGGACCCGGCCGGCAGATCGACCACATCCCCTTTCGGCGTAAAGACATAAACCCGGTCGTCGAACACCTGGCTGCGTACTTCGTCGAGCAACTCGCCGCTGTCCGCCATCTCTTCCTGCCAGGTAATCAGCTTACGCAGCCAGGCAATACGTTCTTCGTGGCCGGAAGCCCCGCGAGCGCTGCCACTTGCTGCACCCTCTTTATATTTCCAGTGCGCGGCAACGCCCAGCTCGGCATCTTCATGCATCTGGCGGGTACGGATCTGAATCTCGACGGTTTTACCCTTTGGCCCGAGAACCACGGTATGAATAGACTGGTAGCCGTTCGGCTTAGGGTTGGCAACGTAGTCGTCAAATTCGCTCGGTATATGGCGGTACAGAGTATGGACGATACCCAGCGCACCATAACAGTCCTGCAAACGCTCAGCCACGATGCGCACCGCGCGCACATCGAACAACTCATCAAACGACAGCGACTTTTTCTGCATCTTGCGCCAGATGCTGTAGATATGTTTTGGGCGACCATACACCTCGGCCTTCACGCCCTCTTTCACAATCTCCGTGCGCAGCGACTGCACGAAAGTATCAATGTAGTCTTCCCGATCGATACGACGCTCGTGCAGCAGTTTGGCAATACGTTTGTATTCATCAGGATGCAGATAACGGAAGCAGAAGTCCTCCAGCTCCCATTTAAGCTGGCCGATACCCAGGCGGTTTGCCAGCGGAGCATAAATATTGGTGCACTCTTTTGCCGCCAGGACGCGTTCATCTTCCGGCGCGTCTTTCACTTCACGCAGGTGGGCAATACGCTCCGCCAGCTTAATCACCACACAGCGGAAATCTTCCACCATCGCCAGCAGCATGCGGCGCACGTTATCGACCTGCTCTGAGGCCATCGAATCATTGTGGGTCGCTTTTAACTGACGGATGGCATCCATATCGCGCACGCCATGCACCAGCGAGACAATGGCTTTACCGTGCTGCTCTTCCAGAACCTCTTCGCTCACCACGTTGGCATCGGCCAATGGGAACAGCAAAGCGGCACGCAGCGTTTCGTTGTCCATGCTGAGCATTGAGAGGATTTCTACCATCTCGACGCCACGCCACAGTAACAGTGCTGCGTCAGGATGATTTTTGGTCGCTGTTTCACAATAGCGCCAGGTATCGGCCAGTCGTTCACATGACTGCTGGTTGGAGATCCCCAGACTGGTGATCCATTGGTCGAGCGCAAACTCGCCAGCTGTATTCAGATGTGCACTTCTTACCGCAACCATATCCTCTCCTGGAATAGCCTCTGTTCAGGCCTTATTTTCAGCTAAACAGCACCATGGATCTTCGCCGTACACAGTGACGCCGTTGTTTTCAGATTATTGAATCCCGCATTATACGCAGCCTTCACGACTATTGCTGCAACGCCTTCCACACCTGCGACATTTTCAGCCATTTTTCCTGGCGTCTGAGCCCAATTTCTCATTTCAAAAGCACATTTCATCGGTGTGTGGCGATACAGTCAGCTGCTATAGCTTAGGCTTATGCGAAAACTGTTCCAGTTTTTAAAAAAAAATTTATCATTCTGCGTTACTGAGCAGGAAGAACTGATACAAGCCTTTGCCTGCCCCTGTTCGTGACGTTCATGCCAATGTCCTGCCACAAAGCGTGGCGCTGAACGCTATCATCAATCTGAAATGACGCCTTATGTTCACGCTTCACGATGGGGCAACACAATCTTTCAGGGTAGAATTTCATCATTGTTTCTTTGTGATTCACACGTCATCATTATCGGCAGGAAAATCGGGTATTGCCTGCCTCTGAACACAGCGCCAGTTGGACGGCACAGAGCGAAACACCGCGCACAGGGAATATTATGACCAAATACAGCCTGCGGGCTCGAATGATGATTTTGATTCTGGCACCCACGCTGATGATTGGGCTGCTGCTCTCCACGTTTTTCGTCGTGAACCGATATAACGAATTACAGAGCCAGCTCACCGATGCCGGGGTCAATATTATCGAACCGCTGGCGGTCTCAAGTGAATATGGCATGACCTTTCACAGTAAAGAGTCCGTGCGCCAACTGGTCAGCCTGCTGCATCGCCGTCATTCAGATATTGTGCGGGCCATTTCGGTTTTCGACGATCACAATCAGTTGTTTGTCACGTCAAACTACCATCAGACGCCCGACCTGCTGCGCCTGCCGGACAACACGCCGTTAACCACTCGCTATATGAAACAGCGCCACGGAAACTCCGTGATCCTGCGTACCCCCATCCTCTCCGAAAGCTATTATCCGGATGAATCGCCGGGCCAGGATGCGAAACCCAATGGTAATCCCCTCGGTTATGTCGCCATTGAGCTGGATCTGCAATCCGTCAGGCTACAGCAGTATAAAGAGGTGTTTATCTCTACCCTCTTGCTGCTGCTTTGCCTGTGTATTGCCATGCTGTTTGCCTACCGTCTGATGCGCGATGTCACCGGGCCGATCCGCAATATGGTGAGTACCGTTGACCGCATCCGCCGTGGCCAGCTAGACAGCCGCGTAGAAGGGCATATGCTGGGTGAACTCGATGTGCTGAAAAACGGCATCAACTCGATGGCCATGTCTCTTACCGCCTATCACGAAGAGATGCAGCAAAATATCGACCAGGCTACCTCTGACTTGCGTGAAACGCTGGAACAGATGGAGATCCAAAACGTCGAGTTGGATCTGGCTAAAAAACGCGCCCAGGAAGCCGCGCGTATTAAATCAGAGTTCCTCGCCAATATGTCACATGAGCTGCGCACGCCGTTAAACGGCGTGATTGGCTTTACCCGCCAGACGCTCAAAACCACGCTGAATTCCACCCAGCGCGATTATCTTCATACCATTGAACGATCGGCGAATAACCTGTTAAGCATCATTAACGATGTGCTCGACTTCTCAAAACTTGAAGCCGGAAAATTAATACTGGAGACCATCCCCTTCCCGCTGCGTGCCACGCTGGATGAAGTGGTGGTTCTGCTGGCGCAGTCCGCACATGAGAAAGGACTGGAGCTCACGCTTAATATCCAGAGTGACGTGCCGGATAATGCCATTGGCGATCCGCTGCGCATGCAGCAAATCATCGTCAACCTGCTCGGCAACGCAATCAAGTTCACCGAACGTGGCAATATTGATATTCGCGTGGAGAAACGCGCCCTGAGTAATAACCGTATGGAGCTGGAAGTTCAGATTCATGACAGCGGCATCGGGATTTCAGAAAAGCAGCAGTCGCAGCTGTTTCAGGCGTTTCGTCAGGCGGATGCCAGTATTTCGCGCCGTCACGGCGGCACCGGGCTGGGTCTGGTGATCACTCAGAAACTGGTTAATGAAATGGGCGGCGAAATCTCGTTCCACAGCCGCCTCAATCACGGTTCCACCTTCTGGTTCCACGTTAATCTGGCCCTGAATCCGAACGCTGCCAGTGATCCACGGGTGATGGATTGCATCGAAGGCCAGCGCATGGCTTATGTCGAACCCAACGCCACGGCCGCGAAAGCGCTGATGGAGATGCTGGCCGCAACGCCAATGAACATCAGCTACAGCCCGTCACTGAGTGAACTTCCGGAAGCACACTATGATGTGCTGCTGATGGGCGTTCCGGTAGCTGACCCGCAAAATCTTGAGATCACCGGAGAACAGCTGACGCCAATACTACAACGTGCTAACAGCGTCATTATGGCTCTGCCATTCCAGATGCAGGTTTATGCGGAAGAGCTCAAAGCACGCGGTGTGACGGCCTGCCTGATTAAACCGATATCCATGACCCGTCTGATCCCCGTTCTGGTCGATCATCATCACCGTGATGCCCTGCCACTGACCGAACGGCACCGTCTGCCGCTGCGTGTGATGGCGGTGGATGATAACCTGGCTAACCTGAAGCTGATTGGAGCACTGCTGGAAGAGCAAGTCGCGCACATTGTGCTGTGTGACAGTGGTGAAGCGGCGATTAATCAGGCGCGTCATCAGCATCTGGATATTATTTTAATGGATATTCAGATGCCGGAGATCGACGGCATTCGTGCCAGTGAAGCCATTCGTACCCTGCCACAGCACGCCAATACACCGATAGTGGCGGTCACGGCGCACGCACTGGATGGCGAAAGGGAACAGCTGATCAAAGCCGGGATGAACGATTACCTCGCCAAACCTATCGATGAGCATAAACTGAGTCGACTGCTGGCACGCTATTCACCGGGCGGGCAACGCATGTCGCTGCCGGTGATTGAAGTACCGGCGTCCCTCGACTGGGCACTCGCGTTACGTCAGGCGGCGAATAAACCCGATCTGGCACGCGATTTGTTGCAGATGCTGGTGGATTTCTTACCGGAAGTTCAGATGCTGATAGAGCAATATATGACGGAGAATAATACAACTTCACTGCGCGATATCATCCATAAACTGCATGGCAGCGCCAGCTACAGCGGAGTACCACGCATGAAGCAACTCTGCCTGGCACTGGAACAAAGCCTGCGTCAGAGTGAGGATATCACTCAGGTAGAGCCTGAATTGTTTGAGCTGTTGGATGAGATGCAGAACGTGGCACGGCTGGCGAAGGAGCGGCTAAAACTGTAGGTTCGGGATCCGCTGCGAGGCGGGCCTGCATTGCAGACCCGCTCATCAATTATGCAATGAGCTTAGCCCACTGCTCAACCCACGGAGAGGTGACCTCTTCC
Source organism: Erwinia sp. 1181_3 (assembly GCF_052824965.1). NCBI lineage: Bacteria > Pseudomonadati > Pseudomonadota > Gammaproteobacteria > Enterobacterales > Erwiniaceae > Erwinia > Erwinia sp. 1181_3. The sequence goes on along the minus strand of NZ_VTDE01000007.1, from coordinate 96,964 downwards.
GGCTCCGGGTTTTCCGTGGCATCCACCAGCAGCATCTCACCCACGCGGATAGCACTTTGATCCTGTAACAGGTCAGCAAATTTTTTGCCGCCGCCGCAGAACTCATCATAGCTGCTATCGCCCAGCGCGATAATGCCGTAACGCAGCTCAGGCTGGTAACCCAACTTATCTTTGATGCCAGCGTAAAGGGAAGCAATGCTGTCCGGCAGATCGCCTTGTCCAGTGGTTGACGTGATCACCAGCACGGCTTTCTGCGCATAGTGCTGCCAGTCTTCCAACGTGGGATCTTCAAAAATCTTCACCTGATGGCCCGCCGCAACCAGCAGTGGTTCAGCCTCTTCGGCCACCAACAGGGCATTACCGTAAACGGTGCCAACAAAAATGCCTACCTCAGCCATGCTCTTCTCCATTTTGGAATGCTTATCGTTGTTCACTATCCTGCGGGCTTTCCGTCGCGAACTCAACCCGTGGAATATCAGGGAGACAGTGCTGCCAGTCGAACTGCGTCATCGCCGTTTGCCAGACGTCATCCAGCCCGGCACGCAGCACCAATGGCACCTGGGTTACCGGGTGCGCCAGGCATAGTTCGCTGGCGTGCAGCATAAGTCGGTTCATCCCGAAGTTTGCCGCAGCACTGCGATTCTGCTTCAAATCGCCATGGGCGCTATCGCCGATAATCGGGTGGCGCAGATGGGTCATATGACGACGCAACTGATGCTTACGCCCGGATTCCGGTTTCATCTCTACCAGAGAATAGCGCGAGGTTTGATAAGGGCCGACGGGCACGGGCAGTTCGGCAGTGGCCAGCCCACGCCAATGGGTGACGGCCGACTGCGGCGCTTTTTCAGGCTGGCTAAACTTATCCGCAATTTTGTCCAGTTCTTCGGTCAGCGCATAGTCCAGTACCTCATCACCTTCCAGCCAGCCGCGTACCACGGCATGATAGGTTTTCTGCAACTGATGCTGTTCAAATTGTTCTGACAATAAACGCGCCACATCACTCGACAGCGCCATCAGCAGTACGCCGGACGTTGGCCGATCCAACCGGTGCACGGTAAACACGTGCTGGCCAATCTGGTCTCGCACCGTTTGCATCACAAAACGGGTTTCATGACGGTCCAGCCAACTGCGGTGAACCAGCCAGCCGGACGGCTTATTCACCGCCACCAGCCACTGATCCTGATAAATAATTTCCAGCATCAGTTTTGTGACTCAAATAACTGGTCAAAGGCATTTAAAAGGTGCAACAGTTGCGCACGCTCCGGGATCTCACCTTCCAGCCACACTTCATAGTAAGGCGCTATCGCCAACGTTGTCGGCAGCGGCGCACCGGCATCCAGCAGCGCCTGCATGCGCGGCAGGAATATCCATTGCAGCCATTGTAATGGCGTCATGGTATCGACGCAGAAAGGTTCTGTGCTGGCAAACGCCTCACTATTTGGGGCAATAGCCTGCCATAAACCCGCCTGTTTAAGCTGCGTTTCAATGGCCAGCAACCGTTCCTGCACCTGTTGTTCACGGCTCATGAGCAACCTCCTGATTAAGCGTTGGGGATAAAGGTCGCAAAGCATAGCATCCGCACCGTGCCGGGTAAAAATTTCAACGAAAAAAGGGGCACTGTATATACAGTGCCCCTGGTCCGTTTGCAGCGTTCCAGCTACATTTATGCTCCCTGCTCATCCTTGAAAACTATTCCTGACACTCTCCATAGCGTGCACCATCCTGATGCGAATCCTTTGACGTCCATGATCACCGACTACCTTGTTCGGTCCACATTCTCCGTCCTGGAGGTGTCCTTTACCTCTCCCTGAGGTTTCCACGCTTCATCCGGAAGCCTTTCCCTGATACGTCATCCTGACGGGTCCAACTCATTCCATGAGCACATCGTCCTGATGTTCGTTCAACCCTGACTGTCCTTTGCGATGGGTGCTATTTTGCCTGTTCAGCATAAGCAAACAAGACACCCGTGCCAGTTTTTTACGCATCTCACAGGCGTGTTATCACAATCAGTACCCTAACGTGATGATCTACAATATTTTTACAATTAGAACGATTGATATGTCTGCATCAAAGGGATGCGATCTCTCACAGAGCACGTGAGACATCTCGCACAAAATGAACGGGCAAACTCTCAGCAACGTTCGCTAAGGGGTTGTAAAGAAATAAGAAAATTCTCAATTGAAGGGGAGATGACCTGCCGTTTTTGCGTTCCTAACTGCTCAATAATTACTTCGCCATTGAGATTACAAACCGACACCACCTCCAGTTCAGACTCCGTAGTAGCAATAAACAGAGTAGGAGAGTGTTTAAGACGACGCTTCATCACCAGGTGCCCAATCAGATTTTCCTGCACGCGCACAAAATCGTCTTCACTCCACACCTGTACCAAAGACACCTGGTGTCCGGCATAAGTTCCCATCATGTCACCGGCAAATTGTGCGGTATAGAATCCGGTGATCGAGGGCTGCAAGCTGATATCCAGTGCACGTTCAACGGCATCCAGGTTTTTTGCCAGCGTAAAGGGCTGTGGCTGCCACCAGACTTCATCATTATGGGTGGCGGTGACGCAAGGCGAGGGAATGCCGTACAGATCGGCGCTCGCCGGTGCATGACCATGCTGCTGCTGCCAGAGATCGCAATAGCGCTGGCTAAAATCGCGTAGGGCCTGGGAGGTTTCTTCGATCATTATTTTTTCACTCTTTGCTGGCTGGGTTACACTGACAACCTGGTGTGCACATCGGTACACGACACTCTTCAAGCTGCCTGCCACGGCGGGCACCCTAAAGTAACACAAGGTAACACCATGTCTTCATACGACCATCATCAGGCACTGGAAGGCCTGACTCTGGGGAAACCCACAGAATATCACGACAGCTATCAACCAGAGCTGTTACAGGCTGTCCCGCGTAGCCTGAACCGTGAACCGCTGGGCCTGTATCCCGATAATCTGCCGTTCAGCGGCGCGGATATCTGGACGCTGTACGAACTGTCCTGGCTGAACAGTAAAGGGCTGCCGCAGGTGGCGCTGGGTGAAGTCACTCTGGATGCCGGCAGCGTTAATCTTATTGAATCCAAAAGTTTTAAACTGTATCTGAACAGTTTTAATCAAACGCAATTTGCCGACTGGGGTGACGTCCGTCAGACGCTGGAACGCGATCTCAGTGACTGTGCTGCGGGTAAAGTTAGCGTTGCGCTATTCCGCCTGCAAGAGATTGAAGGCCAGCCCATCGGCCGTTTCAACGGCGAATGCATTGATGAGCAGGACATTGTGATTGATCACTATCAGTTCAATGCCGACTATCTGCGCGATGCCACCAGCAACGAACGCGTTGAGGAGCAACTGGTCAGCCACCTGCTCAAATCTAACTGTCTGATCACTAACCAGCCGGACTGGGGGTCAGTGCAAATCAGTTATCGTGGCCCGCGTATTCAGCGCGAGGCACTGCTCCGTTATCTGGTCTCATTCCGCCATCATAATGAGTTCCACGAACAGTGCGTCGAACGCATCTTTAACGATATTCTTCGTTACTGCCAGCCGGAGAGTCTGACTGTTTATGCCCGCTATACGCGGCGTGGTGGTCTGGATATCAATCCCTGGCGTACCAACGATAAGTTTGTCGCCAGCCGTTCAAGACTGGTCCGTCAGTAAATCGCCGATCGCAACGTTAAGCTATTGTTAAATATCAATGGAAAAGGCTACTCTGACAACGGGCAGCGACAGCGGCCCAAGGACATTTTGCTTTTGTGATCGTCACATCACGGAGTTACTGCACCCCTGCGGGTGTAAAGGAGTTCACTTGATTACACATGTCAGCCCTCTCGGCTCAATGGACCTGCTTTCACAGCTCGAAGTCGATATGCTGAAGCGCACGGCCAGCAGCGACCTCTACCAGTTATTCCGTAACTGCTCACTTGCCGTGCTGAATTCAGGCAGTCAAACCGACAGTAGCCACGAACTGCTTTCCCGCTTCGAAAGCTTTGATATTAACGTGCTGCGCCGTGAGCGCGGCGTCAAACTGGAACTGATCAACCCGCCAGAAGAGGCATTTGTTGACGGGCGAATTATTCGTGCGCTTCAGGCTAACCTGTTTGCCGTTCTGCGCGACATCTTGTTCCTCAACGGCCAGATCGATAACGCCGGGCGCTTCCAGCAGTTGAAAGCGGAAGATCCCGTCCATATCACCAACCTGGTTTTCTCTATTCTGCGTAACGCGCGAGCGCTGCACGTAGGAGAAGAGCCCAATACCGTAGTGTGCTGGGGGGGGCACTCAATCAACGCCGTTGAATACCAATACTGCCGCAACGTTGGCTCCCAGCTTGGCTTACGTGAACTGAATATTTGCACCGGCTGCGGGCCGGGTGTAATGGAAGCACCGATGAAAGGGGCGGCAGTGGGCCATGCCCAGCAGCGCTACAGAGATAGCCGTTTCATCGGTCTGACCGAACCCTCGATCATTGCTGCCGAACCGCCTAACCCACTGGTGAATGAACTGATCATCATGCCCGATATCGAAAAACGCCTGGAAGCGTTTGTGCGTATCGCCCACGGCATTATCATCTTCCCCGGCGGGGTCGGAACAGCTGAGGAGCTGCTCTATCTGCTGGGTATCCTGATGAACCCACACAACCATGACCAGGTTCTGCCGCTCATCCTCACCGGGCCAAAAGAGAGTGCCGACTACTTCCGCGTGCTGGATGAGTTCATTGTCAGTACCCTGGGGGATGACGCGCGCAAGCACTACACCATCATTATTGATGATGCGGCCGAAGTGGCACGTTTGATGAAAAAAGCGATGCCGAAAGTGAAAGAGTATCGCCGCGAAACGGGCGATGCTTACAGTTTCAACTGGGCATTACGCATTGCGCCCGACCTGCAAATGCCCTTTATGCCAAGCCATGAAAATATGGCAAACCTCAATCTTTCTCCCGAACAGCCTGCCGAACAGCTGGCAGCTGCACTGCGTCGGGCGTTCTCCGGTATCGTGGCCGGTAACGTGAAAGATGTGGGCATCAAGGCCATCAAAGAGAAAGGGCCGTACAAACTGCACGGTGACCCGGAAATCATGCGTCGCATGGATGATCTGCTGCAAGGATTTGTCGCGCAGCACCGTATGAAGCTGCCGGGCAGCGCGTATATCCCCTGTTACGAAATCATTAAGTAAAGAGCGGCCTGCGGGCCGCTCAGGGTTATCTGATGATACATCTGTTAATTATCGATGCGCTGAATCTGATTCGGCGCATTCATGCGGTTCAGGGCTCCCCTTGCCAGGAAACCTGCCTGAATGCCCTGCAACAATTGTTGCTCCACACACGCCCAACGCACGCCGTGGCCGTTTTTGATGATGATGATCGCAGCGACAGCTGGCGCCATCAGATCCTGCCTGATTACAAAGCGGGACGTTCACCGATGCCGGATGCCCTGCGTGACGAAATGCCGTTGCTCCGGGCTGCCTTTGCCAGTATTGGTGTAGCCAGCTGGCTCTCAAAAGGCGATGAAGCTGACGATCTGGCCGCAACGCTGGCCAGCAAGGTCGCCTCCGCAGGCCATCAGGCGACGATTGTGTCGACCGACAAAGGCTACTGCCAGTTGCTGGCACCGACTATCCAAATTCGTGATTACTTCCAGAAACGCTGGCTGGATGTGCCTTTTATTGCCGCAGAATTTGGCGTGGCTCCGGCACAGCTGACCGATTACTGGGGGCTGGCGGGGATCAGCAGCAGCAAAATTCCCGGCGTTGCGGGCATTGGGGCCAAAAGTGCCAGCCAGCTACTGCAACAGTTCGGCAGTCTGGCGCAGATTTATCAGCAGTTGGATCGCGTGCCGGAAAAATGGCGCAAAAAACTGGCCGAACATCAGCAGATGGCGGAAATCTGTCAGCAGGTGGCAACGCTTAAAACGGATTTAGTGCTGGAAGGGAATCTGAAGGATCTGCGTTTGCCGTAGGGTCGGGCTCGTTTAACAACGGGCGAGGCATGCCTCGCCCCTACATTCTGGATTATTTTTCGTCGCGGCGGCCCGGCGCAGCGCTCCAGATGCGGCGGATATGTACCGTTACTTCTTCACGATCGTGATAAAGCTGACGCGCCTGAATCTGTGCATTAATGCCATTTTCTTTCAGCTTTTCATCGATCATCGCCAGGTTCTGCGAGACCTCTTCATAGCGTTTTTTCATCGGCAGCTTAAGGTTAAAGATCGCCTCACGACACCAGCCATTCACCAGCCAGTCCGCCATCAGATTTGCCACACGCACCGGTTTTTCTACCATGTCGCAGACCACCCAATAGTTATTGCTACGCGTTGGGCGATATTTGAAGCCGTCTTCACGCTGATGGAACACCTGCCCGGTATCCATCAGGCTCGGTGCCATCGGACCGTTATCTACCGCGTTAACCATCATGCTGCGCTGCACAAGCTGATAGGTCCAGCCGCCAGGACAGGCCCCCAGATCCACTGCCCACATCCCGCTGGCCAGGCGCTCATCCCACTCATCGGCAGGAATAAAGACATGGAAAGCCTCTTCCAGCTTGAGCGTGGAACGGCTTGGTGCATCGGAAGGGAACTTCAGGCGCGGAATGCCCATAAACAGCGCGGAATTATTCTGCGGCAGGGAATACCCTACATAACAGCAGCCAGAAGCGATAAAGAACACGTGAACCACCGGGCGCTTATTGCTTTCGTAGTTAAGCAGAATGCCTTCTTTACGCAGGCTGGCACGCAGCGGGACGGTAAACTTACGGCAGAACTTCAGCAGCTCTTTGCTGGCATTGGTGTCCGGCACTTCAACACGCAGATCGCCGCCCTTCTCTACCACTCCGGTCAGCATCCCCGCGACAGGTGAGATGCGATCCTCGGTGGGCAGGTCACGCAGCAGTTCACCCACCACGATCATCTGGCGGGAGAAAATCAGTTCGCTAAACGGCAGCTCATTGAGCAACTTTTCTGCTTCACCCTGCTGATAGCACTCAAACAGCACGTAGGCAGAGTCATCTTTCACGCGGGCGAAGCCATACACTTCGCGTTCAGCGGCTTTGGCGGTAATTTCGGCCGCACACTCTTTCTCAAAACCCTGACGGCAATACAGCAAAATTTTATTCATGGCGATCTGCCCTTTTTTTCAGACGCAGCGCGCCAACCAACATCAGAACCCACCCGATCAGGAAGCCAGTGCCGCCAATCGGGGTGATATAAACCCATAACTTCAGGTGGGACAGCGCCAGGCAGTAAAGGCTGCCGCTGAACAATACCGTACCCAGCGCTAAAAATGCGCTGCTCCAGTAAAACCAGATATTTGCACGGCGCAGCATCGCTGCTGCCATACCGAGTATCGCCAGGGTGTGAAACGCCTGATACTCCAGCCCGGTTTTAATCCAGGCCATCTCTGCGCTTCCCAGCGACTTGCTTAACACGTGGGCACCAAATGCCCCCAGCATCACGTAGAAGAATCCACTGATGGCGGAGAAAATCAGCATTGCACGACTGGACATGACACCATCCTCTATCCGGACAGGGAGGCCCCTCCCTGTCTCTTTATTCATTACCCCTGCCGCTCGGCGGCGAAGGCATCACGGTCAGTGTTCGTAGCGAAAGCGAAATTTTTCTTGTTCGCTGGCCGCTTTTGCCAGAATCCACTGACGGAAGGCGGCTATTTTACCCAGTTCTGCCTGACTGTCATGACAAACCAGATAAAAAGCATTTTTACTGACTAATACATCATTAAACGGGCACACTAACCTGCCCGCTTCAATCTCGCTCTGCGCCATCACGTTATTAGCCAGTGCAACGCCTTGTCCATGGATTGCCGCCTGGAGCACCATGGCACTGTGGCTGAAAATCGGCCCCTGCTGAACATTAATACTGTTCAGCCCCAGTTGTCGGGTATACGCCTGCCAGTCACGGCGTGATGCATCATGCAGTAAAGTATGGCCTGCCAGTGCCGCAGGCGACGTCAGCGGGCGATCGCCCGTTAACAGCAGCGGTGAACAGACTGGCAGCAGGTATTCCGCATAGAGTTTTTCCACCCGCAATCCCGGCCAGTTACCGCGTCCGTAGAAAATCGCCACGTCAACATCATCAGCCAGTTTCTCTTCATCGCGGTCCACGGCCTGGATACGAACGTCGATCCCCGGATAAGCTGAGTTAAAGCTGGTCAGTCTTGGCACCAGCCACTGAATGGCAAAACTCGGCAGCAAACTGACCGTCAGTGCGCCTTTTGCACTGCGGGCCTGTAGCTTGCGCGTGGCATCATTCAGTGCGGTGAAAATTTCTTTAATATCGAGGTAATAGCTTTGCCCTTCTTCCGTCAGCAGCAAAGATCGATTACGTCTACGGAACAGCTTAAGGCCCAGAAAGTCTTCCAGTGACTTGATTTGATGACTGACAGCGGCCTGAGTCACAAACAGTTCTTCTGCCGCTCGGGTAAAACTGAGATGACGCGCAGCAGCGTCAAAAACCCGCAGCGCATTCAAAGGTGGTAAACGTTTAGACATGATAGATGGGTACTTTTCATCAAGGCCGGGCGTTGCTCTGTTACACAGAGTTACGTATTAGTTTTTTTTATCCGAGGCATTATAAATTGTCCGTTGAGGAACTGCCAGCAAATACCTATAGTTGCGCCACTTCCTGAGCCGGAACGAAAAGTGTTTTGAAATTTGGTGCTAACGCGCGGAATTTTGAGGGGCTTTTGGCTTGTGTCGTGATGTTGTGTTTGCATTTGACCTGACGATTTTCAGGTCTGGTAGCCTGGCTACCTTTTATTCCTGTAGATTTACCCTGTCTGTCCATATTGATTGTTAATAGCACCGCCTGTGGCGGTGCTTTTTTTTGCCTGCGTTTTACTGGCCCATCTCAACCATCTCTTTGACATCAGAGCGGTTAATCTGCTGTTTTGACCCATTGGCATCTTTATAGCTGATCATCCCGGTATCATCGTCTACCATAGGTTTGCCCTCGGCAACGATAGTCCGGCCGTCATTGGTATGCATCACATAATTGCTTGAACAACCAGCCAGAGCTAATGTCATGGTGCAGGCTGCGATCACAGCGGCGAGCTTTTTCATTTTTATATCTCCGTGATGAGAAGAAGTACCCGATGAGCTGTCAAAATAACAATAGAAAAGGGTTTAACATCCTACTAAGACAGCGCTTCTATTTGCGGGTAAACACTATAAACAGTCATAATTCAGCATAACGCGCTTTTTCAGCTTTGCCAGAAAACCACATCTCTTTCAGTCTGGTCCTAAAAAGGCACGAACCATCCCAGAGGAACGCGTAAAAAGTATGACGTCATTTAACCCGCGGCACTTTCGCCAGCAGTTCCCCGCACTCAACGATGCCACCTGCTATCTCGACAGCGCAGCCACCGCGCTGAAACCGCTGGCGGTGATTGATGCCACGGAACAGTTTTATCGCCTGAGTGCGGGTACGGTCCATCGTAGCCAGTTTGCTGCCGCACAGCGCCTGACCGAACGTTATGAACAGGCCCGCGCACAGGTGGCACACCTGCTGAATGCCGCCAGCAGCCACAATATTGTCTGGACCAAAGGCACCACTGAAGCGATCAATCTGGTGGCACAAAGTTGGCTGCGCCCGCGCCTGCAAGCGGGGGATGAGATCGTGGTCAGCGAAGCGGAACACCACGCTAATCTGGTGCCCTGGCTGATGGTGGCAGAACAGACGGGTGCCCGCGTCGTCAAATGGTCGATTGGTAAAAACCGCCTGCCAGACCCCGATCTGCTCCCGGCACTGCTGAATGCACGCACACGTCTGGTGGCCGTGGGGCAAATGTCTAACGTCACTGGCGGTTGCCCTGACCTGCAACGGATCATCAGCCTTGCGCATGGCTGTGGTGCAAAAGTGATGGTCGATGGCGCCCAGGGCGTGGTGCACTGCCCTCCGGATGTACAGGCACTGGATATTGATTTTTATGCTTTTTCGGCACATAAGCTGTACGGCCCGATGGGCATTGGTGCGCTGTATGGCAAAGCCGAACGCCTGGCAGAAATGGTGCCCTGGCAGGGGGGCGGCAAGATGATAAGCAGCGTGACCTTCGAGGGATTTACCCCGCAACCCGTCCCGTGGTGCTTTGAAGCCGGCACCCCTAATGTGGCTGGCGTCATTGGCCTGAGTGCTGCGCTGGAGTGGTTAAGCCACATCGATGTAGCTGCCGCCGAGCGCTGGAGTTGTGAACTGGCGACACAGGCCGAACAACGTCTGTCGGCACTGCCCGGTTTTCGCAGCTATCGCGCCAGCCACTCCAGCCTGCTGGCATTTGATATTACGGGTATCCATCACAGTGACGTCGTGATGCTACTGGCCGAAAGCGGCATTGCCGTGCGCGCCGGGCAGCACTGCGCCCAGCCGTTGCTGGCCGCCCTGGGCGTCAGCGGGACATTACGTGCCTCCTTCGCCCCTTATAATACCGTTGAAGATGTGGACGCGCTGGTCGCGGCCATGACCACCGCCCTGACGCTACTGGCAGATTAATCATGAGTTTACCGCTTATCGCTTCGCATCCCTTTGGCACACTGATTACTCCGGACACACTGCGGGCGCAGTTTTCCCATTTCAGACAGTGGGAGGAGCGTTACCGCCAGCTGATCCTGCTGGGCAAACAGTTGCCCGCCCTGCCCGATGAACTGAGAAGTGCTGATATTGAGCTGACCGGATGTGAAAATCGCGTCTGGCTGGGGCATCAGCTGATGGCTGACGGGCGTCTGCATTTCTTTGGCGAGAGCGAGGGACGTATTGTGCGCGGGCTGTTGGCCGTACTGCTGACGGCTGTAGAAGGTAAAACAGCGACACAGTTACAACAGGACGATCCGCTGGCGCTATTTGAGCAGTTGGGATTAAAAGAACAGCTGAGCGCCTCACGCAGCGCCGGATTGCAGGCGATGGCCGATGCCGTGATGCGGGCGGTGAATGAATAATACGGCTGCTTGTAACCGTCGGGTCGATCATTTTTTCGATCGACCCGTGCAATAAAAGGCTGACCGAAACAGAAGATCAGCCTCTACGCTATTTATGCCTGACGCGCTGCTTTTGCCATCATTTTCTTCAGCACATGGGATACCGCGACAAAACCAAAGGTGGCGGTGACCATCGTTGCAGCACCAAACCCTGCCGCACAGTCCATACGCTTCGGGCCTTCTGCGGTGCTGCGCGACGCACATACCGAGCCATCCGGCTGCGGATACATCAACGCCTCGGTGGAAAACACGCAGTCGATTCCCAACTTACCTTTGCTGTTTCTGACGATATTGAAATCACTTTTGAGCCGCTCGCGCAATTTCGCCGCCAGCGGATCCTGAATGGTTTTTGCCAGATCGGCCACCTGGATCTGTGTGGGATCAATCTGCCCACCTGCGCCCCCGGTGGTCACCAGCGGCACTTTATTACGCCGACACCATGACAGCAGCGCTGCTTTGGGTCGCACGCTATCAATGGCATCAACCACATAACTGAAGTCCTTCCCAATCAGCTCCGCCGTATTCTCTGGTGTAATGAAGTCGTCAACACAGGTCACCCGGCATTCCGGATTGATCGCCAGCAGACGTTCAGCCATCACCTCGGTTTTCGCCCGGCCAACATTCTCTTTCAGCGCGTGAACCTGACGATTGGTGTTGGTGACGCAGACGTCGTCCATATCGATCAATGTGATCGCACCGATGCCGGTACGTACCAATGCTTCCGCCGCCCACGAACCAACCCCACCAATGCCCACTACACAGACATGCGCATCCGCAAAGAGCTGAAGCGCAGACTGGCCATAGAGGCGCGCCGTTCCGCCAAAGCGTTGCCGCCAGGCATCTGAAAGAACCATCATCTGTTATTCCTCGAAACCTATCCAAACACAGCGGGCCGCCTTCGCCGCCCGCTGTGGATTTACTGACTGACCAGTAAACCACTCTGAGAAGAACTATTCTGTGCAGAAGAGAATATCGGTGCGCCGGCGCCTGGGGCATTTTTCAGCACCCAGACGCGGCCATAATGGTTAAACCAGCCCGCCATATGCCCGGCATCGGGGCCGATTCCCTGGTATATGTCGAAGTGCTGCCCTTTAATGGCCCCCCCTACATCCAGCGACACCATTATACGCATCTCATATTTGCCGGTAAATTTACCGTTGTTATCCAGCAACGGAATCTCTGCCAGCAGCGCAGTACCCGGTGGGATCAACGCACGGTCAGCCGCGACCGAAGCTTTTGCCACCAGCGGCACCGCGCTGGCACCACGCACGGGCGCAAAGTTCTCAGGTTTAAAGAAGACAAAGGAAGGGTTCTGCTCCAGCAGTTCGCGCACCTCAGCCGGGCTGTGCGTTTCGCCCCACTGACGGATAGCCTGCATCGACATGTCTTCGCGCTTCACTTCACCGCGGTCGATCAGAACTTTACCGATACTGCGATAAGGATGGCCATTCTTACCACCGTAGCCGAAGAACGTCAGCGGACGCCCATCCCCGTAGTCAACATAGCCGCTGCCCTGCACATCCATAATAAAGTTATCCATCAGCGAATTGCTGTAGCCCGCGATAAAGCGTTCATCCAGCGCACCACTGTAGATTTCCGCCCGGCTTGGCAGCTTCCTGCCCTTACTACGCGGTGGCATACGGTATAAAGGATACTGGAATTCACCCTGGCGGGTGTAACGCGCCTGAATCACCGGGGTGTAGTAACCGGTAAACTGAACGTTGCCATAATTGTCGGTGCCTTCCATCTGATATGCATCCAGACCGAACTGGCGCAACTGACGAGTATCGCCCCCAGCCATCAGCCAGCTCTCGATGGCGCTATAGGTGCCGGACTGACGCGAATACATGCCCGCAGAGGAAAAACGGATTTGAGAAACCTGGTCGGCAAAGTCTTTGCCATTCACCGGGCGCCCCTTCGCGTTGGGCTGATTGACCAGCGCCAGCGGTTGATTCAGTGTCCCATCCTTATACTGTTGCCCACGATCGGTGGGTTTCGACGAACACCCCGCCAGCAGCGCCAGCAGCGTGCCGGTCACCAGATATTTTGCCCAACCTGCTTTCATGCCTTCTTTACCTTTATACGGGAACCCTGCGCGAAGATAGCAAAGGCACCGCCATAATTAAATGCGCCTTCTGAAAAAGACCTGAGGCATTTGTGCAACATTCCAGCATCTGAGCGTAAAAATCCATCACAACCACGATTTTAGCCACTTATCTGCAAAAAGGGGTTGCAAGAAAACCCATCAGGCGTATAGTGCGCAACCACGGACGCGGGATGGAGCAGCCTGGTAGCTCGTCGGGCTCATAACCCGAAGGTCGTCGGTTCAAATCCGGCTCCCGCAACCAATTAACTAAAGTCTGTAAGATTGAGTTAAGCAGTAAAGAAGATAGTTGTCGTGATGGAAGCGACAAACCACGCGGACGCGGGATGGAGCAGCCTGGTAGCTCGTCGGGCTCATAACCCGAAGGTCGTCGGTTCAAATCCGGCTCCCGCAACCAATTATCCGTCGTGGGTGGAAGTAAAAGTAGTTAAAGCGTTAATCGGACGCGGGATGGAGCAGCCTGGTAGCTCGTCGGGCTCATAACCCGAAGGTCGTCGGTTCAAATCCGGCTCCCGCAACCAATTAAACACCCTTAAGGGTGTTTTTTTGTATGTGTCGTTTGTCCCCCTCTTGCTGAATCACAGCGGAATCCTTTCCGCCCGTTGACTATTTATGCAGTGCCAGCGGCGCACCGTTAGCAAAATACGCTTTAATCCCTGCCAGAATGGAATCCGCCACCTGATGCTGAAAACGTGTGGTGCGTAATTTACGTTCCTCTTCGATATTGCTTATAAAGGCCGTTTCTACCAGAATCGAAGGGATATCCGGTGCTTTCAGTACCGCAAAGCCTGCCTGATCCACCGTCCGCTTATGCAGATGGTTAATTTTCCCCATGCGCGACAACACCTCTTTGCCAAACTTCAGACTGTCGTTAATCGTCAGGCTCTGCACCATATCGAACATGGTGTGGTCGAGGTAACGGTCGCCGCTTCTGCTAACGCCCCCAATCAGATCGGATTCATTCTGCGTCTGTGCCAGAAAACGGGCAGCGGTACTGGTTGCCCCTTTCGTCGACAGCGCAAACACCGATGATCCGCGTGCCGCACGGCTGGTAAATGCATCAGCATGAATCGAGATAAACAGGTCGGCACGCTGCTTGCGCGCTTTCGCCACACGCACTTTCAGGGGAATAAAGACATCCTCATTGCGCGTCATATAGGCACGCATGTTCGGCTGCTTATCGATCAGGGCCTTCAGCCGTCGGCCAATCTTCAGCACCACATCTTTCTCGCGCGTTTTATGCTTACCAACGGCCCCGGAGTCTTCACCGCCGTGGCCGGGATCGATCATGATGACAATGGGACGATCCCGACCCGCCTTACCGGGAAGCGGTGCGGCCGCTGGCTGGCTGCGTTCGAGATCGCCCTTGTTGTAATCTTCCAGCAATGCCAGTAGCGGATCATCATTGTGCTGTTGTGTTTGCACCGGATAGAGATCCAGTACCAGACGATTTTTGATCCCGGCAACCGGATCGAGCGTAAAAATACGCGGCGCAACGTTTTGCTTTAGCTCAAGCACCAGCCGGACGGTGTTTTGGTCGAACTGGCCGACACGCGCATTTTTAATATAGGGATCGTCCTGACGGACCAGATTGCCCACGCTATTCAGCGCCGAATTCAGCCGGATATTATCGATATCCACGACCACGCGATCGGGATTGCTGAGGGCAAACTGCTTATACTTAAGCGGCGTGTTGGACTCAATGGTCAGACGTGAATAAGTAGAAGAAGGCCAGAGGCGGATCGCGACCACATGGCCGCTGGCGGCCATGCCGACACGGCTGATGCTGAGTAACCAGGCTGCGCCTGCCCCTTGTAATAACCGCCGCCGGTTAAGTGAGGTTGAATCGGTCATGCCACTCCTGATGCGTTGCTGTGTTTAATAAAAAGCCAATAACAAAAATTTTGCAAAAACTTTAACGAATCCACCAGGCAGTGTCACCCAAAAAAAGCGAATAAATGCAGGGCATTAGCCACAGAGAAATGCGGTAGCAGGTGATAAGTAAGGATAAATGCCACTTGCACCCGGAGTGATAAAAGAATAAAAATACACTTTTACCGAATAATAATTCAAAGAGGGTTTGCCGTGAAGGAACGTAGTACCGAGCTGGTCCAGGGATTCCGCCATACAGTTCCCTATATCAACGCCCATCGTGGTAAAACGTTTGTCATTATGCTGGGTGGTGAAGCCATCGAGCATGAGAACTTCTCAAGCATCGTCAATGATATCGGCCTGCTGCACAGCCTGGGTATCCGCCTGGTCGTAGTGTATGGCGCCCGCCCGCAAATTGATGCCAGCCTCGCCGAGCGTAACCTCGAACCGCTCTACCATAAACATACCCGCGTTACGGATGCGCAGTCGTTGGAGCTGGTCAAACAGGCCGCAGGCCGTTTACAGCTGGATATCACTGCCCGCCTGTCGATGAGCCTCAATAACACGCCGTTACAGGGCGCACATATTAATGTGGTCAGCGGCAACTTTATTATTGCCCAGCCGCTGGGCGTGGATGACGGCGTGGACTACTGTCACAGCGGCCGTATTCGTCGTATCGATGAAGAAGCCATTCATCGCCAGCTGGACAGCGGTGCCATCGTGCTGATGGGGCCCGTCGCCGTTTCGGTCACCGGAGAGAGCTTCAACCTGACCTCTGAAGAGGTTGCCACCCAGCTGGCGATCAAACTGAAAGCTGAAAAAATGATCGGCTTCTGTTCCGAACAGGGCGTGACGAACAATGAAGGCAATATTGTTTCCGAGCTATTCCCTAATGAAGCGCAGAAGCGTATTGAAGAACTGGAAACCAGCGATGATTATCACTCCGGCACCGTGCGCTTCCTGCGTGGTGCCGTGAAAGCCTGCCGCAGCGGCGTGCGCCGTAGTCACCTGATTAGCTATCAGGAAGATGGCACCCTGTTGCAGGAGCTGTTCTCACGCGACGGTATCGGTACGCAGATTGTAATGGAGAGCGCCGAGCAGATCCGCCGCGCCACGATTAACGATATTGGTGGCATTCTGGAACTGATCCGCCCGCTGGAGCAGCAGGGCATTCTGGTGCGCCGCTCGCGCGAGCAGCTGGAAATGGAAATCGATAAGTTTACGATTGTTGAACGCGATAACCTGACCATCGGCTGCGCTGCACTTTATCCATTCCCCGAAGAGCAGATCGGTGAAATGGCCTGCGTGGCAGTACACCCGGATTACCGCAGTTCGGCACGCGGCGAGGCACTGCTGGAGCGCGTAGCGTTACAGGCACGCCAGATGGGGTTAAAAAAACTGTTTGTGCTGACCACGCGCAGTATTCACTGGTTCCAGGAACGTGGTTTTGTCCCGGTGGATATCGAACTGCTGCCGGAAAGCAAAAAACAGATGTACAACTATCAGCGTCGTTCCAAAGTGCTGATGGTCGACCTGCGGGAAGCCAACGCCCATACGCGGCAAAGTTAATCGCGCACCGCACGATTAACCGACGGGGCGAGGCATGCTCCGTTCGATGTTAACCGGGACGGGCATGCCCGTCCCCCTAAACCTGCGTTAATCGATCCACCAGCCCACTGCGCCTTTGCGTGCGCATCTTCACTGCGGCGTTAAACACGCCTTTATCGGCGTACAGCGTTAGCTGCCGTTTGGCACGCGTGATGGCGGTATACACCAGCTCACGCGTCAGCACCGGCATGATCTGATTTGGTAACACCATCAGCGTATGTTCAAACTCCGATCCCTGCGACTTATGCACCGTCATCGCCCAGGCGCTGTCATGCGGCGGCAGGCGGCTCGGTTGCACAGCCTTGATGCTGCCATCGGGCAGTGGGAAAAACACTTTCAGCTGCTGCTCATCGTCCAGCATCGCAATACCGATATCGCCGTTAAACAACCCCAGCGCCCGGTCATTACGGGCAATCATCACAGGCCGCCCGACAAACCACTTGCCGTTCATCGCCACAACGCGGCGAATCAGCCCCGCCTGGCGCAGCGACTGCTCAATGCGTTCATTCAGTCCGGCAACCCCAAATGGCCCCTCGCGCAGGGCGCACAGCAGTTGGAATCGGCCAAACTCCGCCAAAACCTCAGCAGGCGGCGCTCCGGCGGCGAGCAATTTCAGATAGCCGCGATAACCCGCCACACAGTCATTCAACAGCTGCTGGTAATCCTCGCTGCTGCTCAGTGCCTGGCGACGAATATCCGTAAATCCACCGCTGAAGACCTGCTCAACCCGCTTCACCTCACCGGCGTTGACCGCCAGCGCCAGCTGACCAATACCTGATGACGCTGTAAAACGGTAGCTTTTCCGCAGCAGGCAGATCATATCGCGCACCACAGAAGCACTGGCATCCTCACGCCCGGCAACGTCACACCCCGTCAGACGCGTGAGTTCAGCGGCACGCTCCAGGCTGTAACCGAATTCGGCACAGCGGCAGATATCCCCCAATACGGCACCCGCCTCTACCGAGGCAAGCTGGTCGCGGTCACCCAAGAAGATCACTCGTGCCTGTGAAGGCAGCGCCGCGATCAGGTTAGCCAGCATCGGCAGATCGACCATTGAGGCTTCATCCACCACCAGCACGTCCAGATGCAACGGATTACCCCGGTGGTAACGCATGCGTTGGCTGCCTGGCAGTGCGCCCAGCAGGCGGTGCAGCGTGGTCGCCTCCGTCGGGAAACGGCTGCGAATCTCCTCGTCCAGCGTCAGTTCCTGTAGCGTTTTTCCCAGTGACTCCGTGAGTCGGGCTGCCGCTTTCCCGGTTGGAGCTGCCAGTTCAATCCGTGGCGCCGTCACTGATAGCTCAATCAGGCTGGCGAGTAATTTCGCCACCGTTGTGGTCTTCCCGGTGCCCGGCCCGCCTGAAATCACTGCAACCTGACGGGTGAGCGCCACGGCAGCGGCAATTTTCTGCCAGTCGTCAGGCTGCTGGCCGAAATAGCGGTCAAGCGTCTGGCGCACCTGCGCCTCATCCAGTGCGACGGCATGCTGCTGGCGCTGCACAAACTGCGCCACTTCCCCTTCGCTCTGCCACATCCGGTGCAGATACAGCCGCTGTTGATGTAACACCAGCGGCGTCGCTGACTCCCCGTTGCTGACGGCGGTTTGTGCCAGTAATGTATCAGCCCAGTCCTGTGGTGCTCCTGCCGCCTGCCACAATGCCTGCGCCAGCTCCGGGTGACGGCCGGCAAAAAAAGCCTCAGGATGCAGTTGGTCCAGCGGCAGACAGACGTGCCCTTCCCCCGCATCGCGACTGACCAGTGCGGCCGCCAGCATCAGCGCCGGTTGCTCTGCTGTCGCCACCATCTGCGCAAACTGCACATCAAGGGGCCGCAATAGCCGCAGTCGCTGCGCCTGCTTTAATCCTTCTGTCAGCGTCATGCGCCCTGCTCCGCGTTGTTAGCAAACAGCTGGTCAAGCGCAGTGACAAAGTCTGCCTGGGGCCGCGTGCTGTAAATGCCATTGCTTCCCTCCGTCCCGTCCAGGCCACGCAGGAACAGATAAATCACGCCACCGAAATGACGTTCGTAGTCATAGTCCGCCAGACGGTGCCGCAGATAGCGATGCAGCGCCAGCGTGTAAAGCTGGTACTGCAGGTCGTAGCGATGTGACTGCATCGCCTGCGCCATAGCCGGACGCGTGTAAGCGCTACTGTCCTCACCCAGCCAGTTCGATTTGTAATCCAGCAGGTAATATTTTCCCTGCCAGCAAAAGACCAAGTCGATAAAGCCTTTCAGCATGCCCTGCACCTGATAAAAATCGAGCGGCGGGCAGTCAGCCGAAAGCGGGTCCTGGCGCACCACCTGGTCCAGTGCATCAGCCGTCAGAAGACGTGAAATCGGCAGATAAAATTGCAGCTCAACTCGCCGGGCTTCAGGTGCAAGCTGATCCAGGCTCACGCCACTGTCATTGAGCGGCGTATGCAAAATACGCCCGAGCCAGTCATGCATCACCGGATGCCAGGCCTCGTCCAGCCCCTGACGACTAAGCTGAAGCGCCAGCCAGTCATCTTCCAACGGTGCGGTAAATTCGAGGGTTTCGAACAATCCATGCAGGAAGGTGCCCGGTGCCGCTCCGCGCGGGAAAGTGTGCGGCGTAAGCTGTGGTAACAGCTCATCGCTGGCTTCCCCCACCGCATCAACATCCAGCCGGGGCAGCAGGTCCAGCGCGGGCGCATGTCCGTGCTGTTGCAGGCCGGAATAACTGGTCACTCGCCAGTCATCGCGCAGGGTACGTTGTAACTGCTGGCTGCTCAGGCGCTGTGGGTCTTCGTGCTGTGGCTGCCACGGCGTATCGTCCGGTTCCTGCGGAATAACGACCGCGGTCGTATCACTTTGCAGGCTCAGCAGTGCCGTCCTTAATCCTGCGGCATCTGCCGCTTCGCCTTGCTGGATCAAGTAGCCCAACGCGCTGCGGTGCAGGTCGCTGTCGCCCTCTTTTTTACGTGTGCCTTTAATCAGGGGAGCAATACCGACGCTACAGTGGTAAACCGAGCGCGTCAGCGCCACATACAGCAAGCGCAGATCTTCTGCCAGCCTTTCCTGCTCGGCCAGCGCCACGCTCTCTTCCCCTTGTTGTAAGTCGAGCAACGCTTCGAAGGTTTGACGATCGTGATAAACGCCGTTTTCCGCCTCGCGGAAGTTGGCAACAAATGGCAACCACACCAGCGGATACTGTAAACCTTTCGATTTATGGATGGTGACAATCTGCACCAGGTTACGATCGCTCTCCAGGCGCAACTGCTGGTTAGCCACTTGCCCGTCCGGCTGTTCCACCTGCTGAGCGAGCCAACGCACCAGCGCATGTTCACTGTCGAGGGTGGCTGCAGCCTCCTGCAACAGTTCACCCAGATGCAGCAGATCGGTCAGACGGCGTTCCCCGCTGTCGGACGCCAGGAGGTTTTCCGCAATATGCCGTTTCACCATCAGATCGCGCAGCATCGGCAGTACACCGCGCTTTAACCAACGCTGGCGGTAGTCGGCAAATTCATCCACCAGGGCATCCCAGGCCCGTTCGTCCTGGTTCAGCGCATCCAGTGCCCGGGCATCAAGGCCCAGCAGGCTGCTGGCCAGCGCACTGCGCAGAACACGCTCCTGCTCCGGTGCCAGCACCGCCTGCAACAGCCACAGCATTTCGCGGGCTTCCGGTGTGGTAAATACGCTGTCACGGTTGGAGAGATACACCGAGGGGATTGCCAGGCCGTTTAATGCCTCACGCATCACCGAGGCCTCACTACGGCTACGCACCAGAATCGTGATATCCGAGGCACGCACCGGCTGCTGTTTACCGGCCTTACCGATCATCGCGGTGCCCTGCTGCCCGGCACTGAGCCAGCGGCGAATTTCCGCGGCACACTGGCGCGCCATAAACTGCTGGTAATCACTGACCCCAACGCCCTCGCCGGGCTGCAACCAGAACTGCAAAGCCGGCTGTTCTGCTCCCTCCAGGCTAAAGCTCAGAGTGGCGTTCGGCTCTGCCGGGCTGACGGTAATAAACGGGATATCATTGAATAAAAACGGGTTTACCTGGTGCAAAAACAGCTTATTAACGCCATCCACCATCGCCGGTGATGAGCGCCAGTTAGTCTCAAGCGTATAGTGAGCACTAACTTCTGCTCGCGCCTTCATATAGGTAAAGATATCCGCACCACGGAAGGCGTAGATAGCCTGTTTCGGATCGCCGATCAGCAGCAGTGCACTGTCTGGCTGCCGCGCATACAGCGTGTGGAAGATGCGGTATTGCTGGGGATCGGTGTCCTGGAATTCATCGATCAGGGCGACCGGGTAACGCTGACGGATTGCCGCTGCCAGCGCGGCCCCCCCCGGCTGCTGCAATGCAGCATCAAAACGCCCCAGCAAGTCATCAAACCCCATCTGCGCATGCAGGCGTTTCTCCTGCTGGGTCACAAAACGCACCTCGTGCAACGCCCGGGCAATCACCAGGTCGCGCAATGACAGAGGCTCTGCGAGGAAGGCATCAATCTGGTCAAACAACGGATGCCGTGGCGGCTCGCCTTTCTTGGTTTTATCCGACAGCACGCGCTGACCAAAACGCTCAAGGTCTTTCGCGACCTCATAGTCTTCCGTTGCTGCCTGCGCCCACTGGGTAATTTTTTCCAGCCAGTTAGGTAAGTGCTTACTACTGTAACTGCGCTTGTCCACACCGGAGGACTCAACCAGCGACTGCAAATCGCCTGCCGCCAGCCATGCCTGTTTCAGCAGGTCGATGTGGGCAATGATTTTCTCATGGCGCTGCTCCAGCGTTTCATCGCGGTCTGGCGCTGATTTGAGCGCTGGCGCTTCTCCCCCCAGCCACGGCGAAAGCGTTTTCAGCAGTTGCTCCGGCCCTTCCCACAGTTGACGCACCACGCGCGCCACTGGCAGCGGCAACGGATAGCAGTGACGACGCCAGAAATCGGCCGTTGCGCGACGGCGCAACGGGGTTTCGTCCTCAATCAACTCCTGTTCAAACAGCATGCCGGATTCAAAGGCGTTGAGATTCAGCATACGCTGGCAGAAACCGTGAATAGTAAAGATACCGGCCTCATCCATCTGCCGTTCTGCGGCCAGCAGCATTGATGCTGCCCAATTTCGGTCGGCGACTTCAGTCATAAGCTGTTTAAACATCGGGTTATGACTTTCACCGCGAACGCAGGCAATGCGCAGCTCGTGGATATTGGCACGGATACGCCCGCGCAGCTCCGCCGTTGCCGCCTCGGTAAACGTCACAACCAGAATCTCTTCCACTGACAACGGGCGACTGAACGCCGCTTCACCGCCCAACCCCAATAACAGGCGCAGATAGAGCAGCCCGATGGTGAAGGTTTTCCCGGTTCCGGCGGACGCCTCAATCAGCCGCTCGCCGTGCAGTGGCAGGGTTAACGGCTCAAGCCTTTCAGGCACCCGTTGGTTCATGGCTGATCCTGACTCACTGGTAATGATTGCTGCAAGGTAGAGAGATCCTTCCAGGTCTTCCAGCCTGATGGCGCAGCATAGTCAGCTTTGCCGTGGCGGCTGCCGGACACCTGGGACAACAACGCCAGCCCACTCGGCGCAATGACAGCCTGATGGAAGAAGTCAGCCAGCCCCTGCGGCGTTAACGTCTGGATCTGCGCAATCACCTTCTCGCGGGTATCGAAATGGTAGTTCTCACGATCGAAATCTTTGCTAAAGCGCCCGGCTTCCTCATCCAGCGTTTGCGGGCGCTGCTTCAGTTCGTTGATCATCGCAGCCTGATACTGAGCAAAATCTTCGTGGCTCATTTCACGCAGGCGCTTCTCAGCCGTTGGATAAAACGCCTCAAAGCGCTTCAGCAGATAAGCGGGTTGCTTCACGTTACTTTGCAGCAGGAAGCCGATGCCCCACTGACGGCCCACCGGCATCTGGAAGGAGAAGACCGCATAGCCGAGTTGCTCTTCCGTACGGAGCTGATTGTAGAACCACGGCTGAATAATCTGGCTCAGCATCGCACTGCTGGCCATACTCTGATACTCCGGGAAGCCCAGCGGAATATAGACGGCGGCCAGTGCAGAGTCGGTACTGCTACCGGGCTGTTGCAGGTTAGCCAGCACTTTTTTATCCACCGTCACGTGCTCACTGTGCCACCAGTCGCTGCCTTCGCAGTTAAGCTGATTTTTCACGTCAGTGGCCAGCTTACGCACGGCATCCGGCGTCATATTCCCTACCACCATCAGTTCCGGAGTGGATTGTTCCAGCAGCATTTTACGGTAGTCGAGTAGCTGTTGTAGCGTGATGGCAGGCACCAGTTTACGGCGTTCACTGCGTTGCGTGTAAGGCAGCTGTGACAGCAGTTGCGCAGGCTGAATCGCCAGCTCAAACGCTTTGCCTTTTTCGGCCGAATCCAGACGTTCCAGATACCAGGATTTCGCCTGTTCCAGCTGCTGTTCCGTTGGGGTAAAGCTGGCGTAACCGTCCAGCAGTTGGCCCATCAACTTCGGCAAACGCTGCGTGAACCCGCTGGCACTAAAGGAAACGCCGTCATCTTCACTGGTGGAGAAACTGATGCCACCGACAGAAGCCTGGGAACTCAGTTCATCCAGCGCAACCCCCGCCAGATAATCATTAAGCGCAAACAACACCTGATTTTGCGCGGTGCTCATTGACGCCTTGTTACGCAGGGCCAGGGTGATATTGGCCTTAGGCTCATCGGCGTAGTACTGGCTTGGCATGTAGAACACGCGCAGCCCTTTCTGATTCACCAACTCTTCCGGGCGCTGATACTTTTTATCGGCCTTGATCAGGCTGAAATCATCCGGGATGTAAGGGTTAAGAACCGGTAACGACAGGCTGATTTTGTCGCTTGCCGCCTGCCACTGATTAAAACGCTGCGCAGGAATACGATCGACCTGATAAGGCGCATCGACAAAGTAAGCGGTTTTATTGTGTGGCTCTTTCGGGCTGATAAACCAGATACGCGCATTTTGTGGCGTCATGCCATCCAGACGGGCATTAACCGCCTGCGGATCAAACTGGTCGGCAATATACGGGGCGACCAGCGTATCCTCGACCGGTACGCGCAGCATGGTATCCACCAGCCATTCGATGTAGTCCATATCGCGGGTAATCGACGGATAACGGAAGTCCAAATCCAGCACGTGGGACACTTCATCAAAGTAGCGCTTATCAATGCCCTGAGTACGCAGCGTTTTCAGGTAGCTGAATACGGCGGCAATCACTTCATCCCGGTTAGCCTGGCCTTTATCGGTCAGGGAGATAGCGATGGAGAACACGCCACCGTTGCGGTCGATCATCGGGTCAGCACCCGCACTGATGGAATCCGCCAGGCCCTGATTTTGCAGCCAGTCTGAGAGCGTATTTTTGCTGCGGTTACCAATCAGATACCCGATCAGCGTGTCCGTTTTGCTGCGGAATTTGTCGCTGTTGTTATCGATGCGGAATTCGATTTTCAGCTGCTTACGTGGCTGGGCCGGCACGTAGTGAATGATCACGCCTTTCTGCTGGTCGGTCACCACCGGAACGGTGATATCCGGCACCGTGGCATGGCGGTTTTCCACGCGCCCAAAGGTTGCGGCGGCAATTTTCTCCAGCTCCGGCAGTGGCTGATTACCGTAGATCACTGCCTTCATTAAGTTGGCGGAGTAGTAGCGATGGTAAAAGGCCTTCAGCGCATCGTGCAGTTTGCTGCCCGGTTTATCGCGCAGGGTTTCCAGATTCCCGCCAGAGAAGCGTGAGCTGGGGTGTTCTGGATTGAGAGTTTCAGCACCGACCTGCGCCATGCGCAGACCGTCACGCGAACGGGCCATCGTCAGCTCGGCGTTCACTGCATGGCGCTCGCGGTCAGCATTCACCGGGTCGAGCAGCGGTTCAGCGATAGCATCGGCCAGGCGGTCGACGGCGGGTTGCAGGGCATCGTTTTCCACTTCCAGGTAGAACGCGGTGCGATAAGACGCGGTGCTGGCGTTATGGCTGCCACCGTGTTTTTTGAGGAATTCAGCGAGGTTATCCGGCTGCGGGTAACGTTTTGAGCCCATCAGCACCATATGTTCGAGGTAGTGTGCCAGGCCAAGTTGATCGGTTGGGTTTTCCAGTGAGCCGACCGGCAGCGTCAGCGCTGCCAGCGATTTCGTGGCCTGCGCGTCGGACACCAGCAGAACGGTCATGCCATTATCGAGCTTAATGGCCTGATACTGGCGTGGGTCCTTCTCACTTTTACGGATGGTTTCAGTGAGGGGCTGCCAGCCGGTCTGAGCAAGTGTCAGTGGGCTGAACATCGAGACGGAAACAAAACAAGCTAACCAGACTGCATAACGACGCATTCAAACTCCTCAACGGGCTGGTGTTATCCGGCTTCCCGCCAGATGAACATCGGCTTACAAATTTCAGCGTACGGCTGTGTGACGTGACATACGCTAACACAATAAAAACACTACAGGATGTCGCCCTGAATGTCCTGAAAACATCAACTATTATGCACCAGTAACGGCAGCAACCACCGCTCTGCCTGCACGGCCATCTCTTGTTCGCTATTGCTATCCAGGGTACGCAGTAAACGTTGCAGATAGGGGTCTGTGCCCTCGCCGTCAACCTGATAATTTCCCTGCCAGCTCAGCAACAGTTTCCCGCGTGCTTTTTTCAGCGTTGCGTCATCGCGCAGCACCGCGCCGGCTTTCTCATCAAAGCAGGCTTTCAACCAGGCACCGCCGGATGCGGTCAGCAGCAGTGGCGCACACATGCCCTGACGATAACCGTCAACATACCCGGCAAGCTGCTGCTTTGCAGCAGTAGGGGCCAGCGGAGGGAAATGCCATTCGCTCTCTTTGCGTCCCAACATCCTGCTGCTGCCGGTGCCCCCCATCGAACAGTACACCAGGTGCTCCAGCCACAGCGTCAGGCCATCATTGAAGTTGAGAATACCGGGCCGCCAGCGCAGCAATCCGCTGTCCTGTACCTGGGGCAGCCAGCCGTTTAAGGTCACGCCCCCCACTTCCAGTGCGATCTCCCAGCTCTCAGCCGCCGCCCGCAGTTCACGTACGCGCCCCGCCAGCTCGCTCATCTCCTGCTCCTGTTCCTGCCAGAACAGTTCGCCAAAGGCCCCATAGGGTAACGCCCCGGCGGCGCGCTGACGGGCATACAATCGTTCGCTTTCACTGCCCTCAATCAGGCTGTTAAGCAGTTGAGTGTTGACCTGATAGCGGCTCAGACCCTGTAAAGAAAAAGGTTCCGCATCGGGCAGCCCGGTCTCTTCAAGATGGAAGCTGACCCCAAGACGCAGGCTGAAAAAAGCCCTGACCGGATGGCGCCAGAAGCGCACCAGCTTGTCGAAGCTGAGCTCATCCGTACTTTCATCAGGCAGTGCCTGCATAAACGGCGGGTGTGCCGTCCCCTGTGCGCTGGCAGCAGGGAGCCATTCAGCGGCAAAGCTGCGGAACTCCGATTCAGCGCTGAAGTTTTCCGCGGCAAAGGGCATCCGGCTATGCAAATGGTGCAGATGCTCCACGACGGCTTTTGCGCTGCTGTCAACATCCCGATCGCGGTCCTGCTCCAGGCAGAAGCTCTGACTGATGTATTCCACTAATTCACTGACCAGCACAGAGGGGTAACGTTCCGTATTATCCTGAATCGAGCGGCCGATGTAGCTGATATACAGCTGTTGCTGCGCCGAGTTCAGCGCTTCGAGGAACAGATAACGGTCATCGTCACGGCGACTACGGTCCCCCTTCTGCGACTGCTGGCTCATTAAGTCAAAGCCCAGCGGCGGCAGCGTACGCGGATATACGCCGTCGTTCATTCCCAGCAGACAGACGACTTTAAACGGGATCGAACGCATGGGCATCAGAGTACAGAAGTTAACCGGGCCGGCGAGGAAGCGCTGGCTGATGCGCTGCTGGTCGAGGCGTGACGACAGCTCATCACGCAGTAGCGTCAGCGGCACGGCCTGCTGATAACCTGCCTCCACGCCGTAGTTGATCGCCTGCTGCCACTGCTCTTCAATCAGCGTCAGCGCCGCTTCGGTTTCTGCGTCACTGGTAAAGAAATCATCCAGCATTTGGCGGCACAGCGGCAGCCAGTGCTGGAGTTCACGGGGTTCACTCAGCCACTGCCGCCAGCGGTTGAGCTGCATCAGCAGTTCAGCAAGGTTTCCGGCCAGTTCTGCAATCAGCCCGCTGGATTCATCGTAAGGCAGGATACCCTGCCAGTCCCCGGCCTCGCTGTTCATAGCATAGCCCAGCAGCATACGCGTCAGACCAAAATGCCAGGTGTGCTGGCCGGTAGCAGGCAGATCCAAATCGCGCACGCTGTCATCATCAAGCCCCCAGCGAACGCCGGACTCCGCAACCCAGTGGCGCAGCAGACGTAATCCTTCTTCATCCACGGTAAAACGGCTGGCGAGTGCAGGCACTTCCAGCAACGCCAGCACATCCTCGGCGGTAAAGCGGCTTTCCGGCAAACTGAGCAACGAGATAAAAGCCTGCAATGCAGGGTGCGCCTGGCTGGCACGGCGGTCGGAAATAGCAAACGGCAACGCGCGATCGGCCGGAGCATTGCCAAACACCGCCTGAATAAACGGGGTATAAGCGTCAATGTCAGCCACCATGACGATAATATCGCGCGGGGTCAGCGACGGGTCGTCAGCCATCATGGCCAGCAGCCGATCCTGGAGCACCTCCACCTCGCGCTGTGGGCTGTGACAGAGGTGGATCGCCACCGAACGATCTTCAGGGGAGAGCACCCGCTTGCTACGACTCGTAGACCATTCACTTTGCTTCAGGCCAATCGCGGCATGATCTTCCAGCTCCAGCAAATCCCGCTTCAGGGCATGCAGCAGGTTTGTCGGCTCAATATCGACAAAGGCAAAGACTTCATTCGGTTCCATTTGCGCCAGCAGGTACAAATTGTCACGCCCCAACTTGCCCCAGGAGGCCAGCAACGGGTTACTCAGCTGCTGTTCACCGCCTTCATTAAACAGCCCTGGGGCTGCATCGCTGTCACGAAACTGGGGGATCTCGCGGTTATCCTGATAATGGCGACGATGGCGGCTTTGTAATTTTGCCAGGAAACCATAATCCTGAATGTCGCCCCAGTAGTGACGGCAGGGATTCGTGAAAAGCAGATGGATATCAATATGTTTACCCAAAGCCTGGAGGGCTTGCAGGTAAACCGGCGGCAGTGCTGAGATACCACAGATAAACACACGATCGGGGAGGTTAGCCGGGCGTTCACCGCTGTTGTCCAGCCGGGCAATAAAGCGCTGATAGAGGTTGGCACGGTGCCATTCTGGCTGGCCGAGTTTATCCGTGTAGTCAACCAGCGCAGCCCACAGCGGTGCCTGCCAGCATTGGGATTCCCCCAGATCATCCACCAACTGCCCTTTTTCCCAGCTGTTCAGCCAGTGAGGGCGATAGACCAGATACTGGTCAAAGAGATCCGCCACGCGGGACGCCAGCTGGAACAGCTTACGGTCGTCGCCATCGCTGAGATAATGACGCAGCATTTCAAATTCTTCACCGCCCAGCATTCCGGGCAGGATAGCCATCAGCTTCCAGCTCATGCTGGATTTATTAAAGGCACTCTCTTTCGGGATCTCCGGCAGCACGCGGACAAACATGTCCCAGATAAAACTGGCGGGCAGGGGAAAGTCGATATTCGCGGCAATGCCGAACTCTTCGGCCAGCGACATTTGCAGCCACTGCGCCATGCCCGGGCTTTGTACCAGCACCACTTCAGAACGCAGTGGATCGCCCAGCGGCTGGTTTTCTATCTGCCAGCACGCCAGTGTTTTTAGCAAATCCAACTGATTGGAGTGGTACACGGTAAACATACAAATATGCCCTTAAACAATACGCCGGAGGCTACTGTAACCCGATAAGCCCGGCTTGCAAATGTCACTATGTTATCGGTTTCTCTCATCGCACTGGAGGTGCGTCAGTTCGGCACGCCGCCCGGCGGGGCTGATTGCCTGCACGGTGATCAGTTGGCAACCCTGTGGGCCGCTACGTGACTGTTGCTGTATTTGCCAGCCTGCGGTCGCCTTACCCTCTCGTCGCTGGAAAGCCTGCCACCAGGCATCGCGCTGCTGCCACTGCCAGTGGAAACCCTGCCCCAGCACCTGCTGGTAGTGCAGCAACGCCGTGTAACTCAGGCTGAACAACAGCAGAGAAAACAGGATTTCCACCAGGCTAAATCCCTGCTGCGTGCGACTAGTTGACATCGCAGGCCCCCTCCCCGGTCAAGGGGCAGTAATCCAGCCAGCCGTGCGGCTGTGCCTGTAAAGTCCCGTTCGCTTGCTGACCGACCCAGCGATAAAGTGCCAGCGTATCTGGCCCACTGTCACCGCGCAGTAATTGATCAACGGGCTGAAAACAGGCACGCCAGTGATGCTCCACTTGCTGCTGGCAATGCCACTCTTCAGCCGCAACCCAGTGCAAACGTTCGCCCCAGGCCAGGGCGGACATCGCCCCGGTAAACTGCTGAAGGTAATGTCGTTCATCGCCCACCTGGCTCATTGAATCATCAAGCTGCCGTCGTGTGGTGTTCAGCATCAGAGTTCCCATCAGCAGGATCATCATCACCATAACGAGTGCCCCGCTACCCCGCTGTGTCGATGTCTGCATCACAGATTCTCCGCCGTCAGCCAGTGTTCCAGATCGCGCACGATACCCGGATCGCGCTGCGCAAAACCACTGAGGCTGACCTTGATCTGGCGCCCTGTCTGGACCAGCTGAAAAACACGGATGCCAACGCGCCGGGGGTCATTCAGCCTTTCCCAACCGCCGCCCTGGCAGTCTGTGACGCCACGCTGCATTTCCAGACTGGTGCCACGCAGACGGTAACCATAAACTTCACTGTCCTCACGCCCCGGCGCTTCCCAGCGGCCATTACTGTTTTCATCCCAGCGCACCAGCAGGCATCCCGCTGAGATGTGTAACCCGGGTTGTGCAGCATCACGGCAGTTGCCGTGGCAGTACCCGGCACGCCGCACGGCTTTTTCCAGGGTGTGCATGATCTGCTGAAGATCCTCATGCAGTTGGGTCTGCATCATGAGACGCAGGTTTTGTGCCTGAAGCTGCGGCAGCGTGCGCGCCGCTGACAGCATTAACATGCTGCCAATCGCCATCGCCATCAGCATTTCCAGCAGCGTGAATCCCTGGGCCTTCATCGACAGTTCTCTTCAGAGGGTGAACAGATGCGTACCCGTCCACGAGACGAGACAACAATCCGCCGCTTACCGGCTGCGTTGCCGATTAAAATACTGCCGGGATGGGCGGTATTTTTCTTGCCATAAAACCCTAAATCGCTGGTGACCAGCTCAACGCTCACGCCGGGGTGCGGTGAACGTAACGTATGTTTTGTGATGCTCAGACAATCTGCCGTCCCCGCCCCCAGGCACCAGCGCCCGGCGGATTTCAGCCACAAGAGATGCACAGTATTGTGCCAGTTGGCATCACTGCGCAGCCGTTGCAGCAGACGCTGGATCTGCTGGGCACTGTCGTTCAGTTGCTGCCGCTGCTGCCAGCTGTGCCAGCCGCTCCATGCGCCCAGGCTCAGCAGACTGACAATCGTCACTACCACCATCATTTCCAGCAGGGTAAACCCGCGCACGTTTTTCGTTTTCATGCACGACAGTGTGCGCTTTCCGTTCGCTCAAACCAGCGGCAGTTGGCAGGGTTGCGCGCCGTCTTCCAGACTGATTGCCCACTTGCATGTGCTTTCATTCAGATGACAAGAAGGCTCTTAATGTTGGGGAAAATACAGGGAGGTGAACAAGCCAGTGAGGAGAGATAAAGCGGTAACATCAACAACAGAGAGGGTTTTGTCGAAAGGTGATGCCCCCGGTGAAGGGGGCATGCAGGTCTAGATTGCGACCGGGGCTTTAATTGCCGGATGCGGATCGTAGCCTTCAATCTCGAAGTCGTCGAAACGATAGTCGAAGAGGGAAGCCGGTTTACGTTTGATCACCAGCTTCGGCAGCGCACGCGGCTCACGCGTTAACTGCAAACGCGTCTGCTCAAGGTGGTTGCTGTACAGATGAGTATCCCCGCCCGTCCAGACAAAATCACCGACTTCCAGGTCACACTGCTGCGCCATCATATGCACCAGCAGCGCATAGCTGGCGATGTTAAACGGCAGGCCGAGGAAGATATCGCAGGAGCGCTGATAAAGCTGGCAAGAGAGCTTGCCATCAGCCACGTAGAACTGGAAAAACGCATGACAGGGTGCCAGCGCCATCTGATCCAGCTCACCGACATTCCAGGCGGAAACAATGATGCGACGGGAGTCCGGGTCGCTTTTCAGCTGTTCGACCACTTTCGTCAGTTGGTCAATCTGAGCACCATCGGGTGCTCCCCAACTGCGCCACTGTTTGCCGTAAACCGGGCCAAGATCGCCATTTTCATCAGCCCACTCGTCCCAGATCGAGACCTTATTTTCTTTCAGGTACGCGATGTTGGTGTCACCGTTCAGGAACCACAGCAGCTCATGAATAATCGAGCGCAGATGGCACTTTTTGGTGGTAACCAGCGGGAAACCTTCCTGCAAATTGAAACGCATCTGATGACCAAAAATCGACAATGTGCCGGTGCCGGTACGATCATTTTTCGGCGTGCCCTGGTCGAGCACATGCTGCATTAACGCCAGATACTGTTTCATTTTTCCTCACGAAGCTGTGGCTGCGGACGACGACGATACGCCCAAATCATCATAATCACGCCAGCCACAATCATTGGTACAGAGAGGATCTGCCCCATGCTGATGCCGCTGAACAGGCCAAGCTGCTGGTCAGGCTGACGGAAGAATTCAACGATAATACGGAACGCACCGTAGCCAATCAGGAACAGCCCGGATACCGCGCCCATCGGGCGAGATTTACGAATAAAGACATTGAGGATGATAAACAGCACGATACCTTCAAGGATCAGCTCATAAAGCTGTGAAGGATGACGTGGCAATACACCGTAGGTTGACAACAACTGCTGCCATTCAGGATGGGTTGCGACCAGGGCGATATCTTCGCTACGCGAGCCAGGGAACAACATCGCCCACGGCAGATTGGGGTCAACGCGGCCCCACAGCTCACCGTTAATAAAGTTGCCGAGTCGGCCAGCACCCAACCCAAATGGGATCAGCGGTGCCATAAAATCAGAAACCTGGAAGAAATTGCGTTTGGTGCGCCAGGCGAAGATCAGCATCACCACGATCACCCCAATCAGGCCTCCGTGGAAAGACATGCCGCCATCCCAGACTTTAAACAGGTACAGCGGGTTATCCAGGAACAGCGGCATATTGTAGAACAACACATAGCCGATACGCCCGCCGAGGAAGACACCCAGGAAACCGGCATACAGCAGATTTTCTACTTCTTCTTTTTTCCATCCGCTACCCGGTTTGTTAGCACGGCGAACTGCCAGCCACATCGCGAAAACGAAACCCACCAGGTACATCAGTCCGTACCAGTGCAGTGAAACCGGTCCGATGGAGAAAATCACCGGATCAAATTGGGGGAAAGCCAGATAGCCGTTATTCATCTTTCACCATTAGTAAAGTCAGTCCTGACAGGCAGCCGCACACTCCGGGGCTGCATAAGGCGCGCATCATAGCATAATGCGAATTATTGCGGCCTGAGCTAACTGTAAACTTTGTTAAGCAAACGCTGCCAAAAAACACGGTTAACGGCCACCACGAATCAGGCCGCCTAAACCTCGCCGCTCCATAAACGAGGCCACCAGATGACGTAC
Organism: Erwinia sp. 1181_3; assembly: GCF_052824965.1. Lineage (NCBI taxonomy): Bacteria > Pseudomonadati > Pseudomonadota > Gammaproteobacteria > Enterobacterales > Erwiniaceae > Erwinia > Erwinia sp. 1181_3. The sequence goes on along the minus strand of NZ_VTDE01000007.1, from coordinate 64,708 downwards.
CTCTGTCGCGAACTGGGCTTCCATACCCCGTTGCGCCAGGACTTGTGCATCTTCATGCTCAAGATGGCTCAGCAGGTATTTTACGCGTGCCACGTTGCGGCCATTCATACTGAGATGGTGATAACCCATGCCCACTAACAGCGCCACGCACATTGTATCACCGGCCATTTCACCGCACAGACAGAGTTCGATACCGGCGCGTTGGGTTTCATCCGCAATACTTTTTAATGCCCGCAGCATCGCCGGATGCAGGCTGTCATACAGACTGGCCACCCGGGTATTGTTACGGTCAACCGCCAGCAGATACTGTGTCAGATCGTTGGTGCCCACAGAGACAAAATCGACGCGCCCCTTAAGCTGCCCGATCATAAAGATCATGGAGGGGACTTCGATCATGATGCCAATGCGCGGCTGTGGAATAACATAGCCGAGCATCTCTTCCACTTCACGCGCAGCACGTGCGATCAGGCGGCGGGCCTCATCGATCTCTTCCAGACTGGTGATCATCGGCAGCAGAATATTCAGATTGCCGCTGGCGACGTTGGCACGCAACATGGCGCGCAGTTGCACCAGGAAGATCTCCGGTTGATCCAGCGTCAGACGAATACCGCGCCAGCCAAGACAAGGGTTTTCTTCACTGATGGGCATATAGGGTAGCTGTTTATCCGCCCCCACATCCAGAGTACGCAGGGTCACCGGCTTATCCAGGAACAGTTGCAACATGCCCTGGTACTGCGCCACCTGCTCTTCTTCCGATGGAAAACCGTTTTGCAGCATAAACGGAATTTCGGTGCGATACAGACCCACACCGTCCACCCGGTTCCCTACCATCTTCTCGTGTTCGGCGCTTAGGCCTGCGTTGAGCATCACTTTTACCGGCTCACCGCTTTTCAGCGCGCCGGGCAGGAAGACAAAATCCTCCGCCAGCAGGCTCAGTTCATTCTCTTCGCTGATCAGCCGCTGATATTCCTGCACCAGCACGGGTTCAGGATCGACCAGCAGTTCGCCACGATAGCCGTCAACGATCAGCAGATGCCCTTTCATCAGCTCGGGCTGGATGTCAGCACCCATCACCGTTGGGATGCCCATCGCCCGCACCATAATCGCGGCATGCGAGTTGGCGGCACCATCGCGCACCACCACCCCCGCCAGGCGGTCACGCGGCAGCTCGGCCAACGTGGTGGCGGTCAGCTCATCGGCCACCAGTACAAAGCGCTCAGGCCAGGTGTTAGTGCCCTGCATGGTGTCATCGAGGTGAAACAGCAGACGCTGCCCCAGCACGCGCAAATCGCCTGCACGCTCACGCAGATAGCTGTCCTGCAAGCTGGCAAACTGCGCGGCGAATTTTTCAATGACTTTTTTAACCGCCCACTCGGCCACCGATCCGGCATCGATTTCCGCCAGCAGGTCTTTTTTCAGCCGGGCATCACTTAAGAGGTGTGAATAGAGATCGAAGATCGCCGCACTCTCTTTGTGCATGCTGGCAGTAAAACGCTTGCTGTAACGACGAAACTCGTTCGAGGCTTCACTCATGGCGAGCGCGAGGCGTTCGCGTTCTCGCACGGTATCGAGGGTCGATGCCGCGAAGACGTTTTCCAGTGAAGGCTGGCTAGAGTCGACCCAACCCTCCGCTACCGCAACGCCAGGCGCCGCCGCCAGCGCACGAATGCGGGTTTGACGGTACTGGCCAAACAGGGCATTAAGCTGTGACTGTGAGAGGATCGCTGCCATTTGCGTGGCCAGCGTAACCAGAAAAGACTCTTCACTTTCGTCGAACTGACGATGTTCGCGCTGCTGAACCACCAGCACGCCAAGCAACTGGCGACGGCTGATAATCGGCACGCCAAGAAAGGAACGGAAGCGCTCCTCTTTCACCGAAGGAATATATTTGAAGCTGGGGTGACTCTGCGCATCGGCGAGGTTAATGGGCTCTGCAAGCCGCCCTACTAAGCCAACGATACCTTCATCAAATGCCAGGGCAACAGTGCGCCCACGCGGCTTTTTTAGCCCACGGGTAGCCATCAGGTAATAGCAGCGACGATCGTGATCCGCGAGATAGACCGAACAGACTTCGGTTTGCATCGCCACACAGATTTCGTTAACCAGAATATCCAGCGCCTCGGTAAGCCGGGGCGCTGCCGCCACTTTCTCAACTATTTCGCGTAGCTGTGTGAGCATAATCTACGTGGCTTAACCTCTCTTCCGTCGAAAACCTGGCGCATTTCGCTGTACGGTATTCTCCTGCAGGGGCATAACCACACTGGCAAACTCTTTCATCACGCGGCGGTAAACATCGCGTTTAAAAGAGACCACCTGGCGTACCGGATACCAAAAGCTCACCCAACGCCAGCCGTCGAACTCTGGCGTGCTGCTGGTTTGCATATTGATATCCGCGTCATTGCACATCAACTGCAGAAGATACCACTTCTGTTTTTGGCCGATACAAACCGGCTTTGTGTCCCAACGCACCAAACGTTTTGGCAACTTATATCGTAACCAGTTACGGGTGGATGCAAGGATGCGGACATCCTTGCGGTTCAAACCGACTTCCTCGAAAAGTTCGCGGTACATCGCCTGCTCCGCCGTCTCCCCTGCGTTAATACCGCCCTGGGGAAACTGCCAGGAGTGCTGACCAAAACGTCTGGCCCACAACACCTGTCCCTGCCTGTTACAAATTACGATACCAACATTCGGGCGGTAGCCATCATCATCGATCACCGGACTACCTCAAACTAAAACTGGATGTTCTGATTGTTTCATACTCCTTACAGACGGTAAACCACTGCTTTTAGGGGATGTGACTGCATCCGGCTGGGATAACTTGCCCTTTTTTGCAAAGTTATAAACAGATACCCGGATAAAAATGCGATCTTATTCACGTTTTCTGTGGATAGCTTTGTGCAGAACTCTGTTAACAGGTGGGGAAAACTTTTTGACTGGCACAGAGCGACTTTTTTAAAACTAAGAATAACCCCCTATTAATCATCATCTTTTGCCGTTAACCACAGGCTTTCAACCGCTTGTCATTTGGCTGTCATCATCCGATGATCGCCAACTGGTGAAAGATCGAACGCCTTGCACGTTATCCACAGAATATGCCGATTAGTTAGGCATGAAAAAGGTAAAATAGTGGAAAAGAGCCAACGTCGAGGCTGTAAATGGAAACAGTATTATTATAAAAAGTGAGTTATCCCACTTTTCTGTGGATAACTACCCCGGTGATCCTGTTCATTGTCGGTGGCAAGCCGGGTAAAACTGTAGAGAGAGGCTTTTTTTTACGTGCCTGATGCAATAAAAAAACATGATTTATCATGCTATTATTGGTGTTTTCCCCAGACCTGTCCGGGATATTTTCTCTGTGGGCAAATGACGGCTATTTTTTGAACAGATTACGGACGTGATGATGACTGGTGATCTCTACCTCGTTTCTCCGCCAGAAAATGAAGACGAACTGATGGCGCGCGCCGCCGCACTGGCCGGTTATACGCTGGGCGAACTGGCAGCGCGCATCCACCTGCCCATCCCACGCGATTTAAAACGCGACAAAGGCTGGGTTGGCCTGTTGCTGGAACGCTACCTCGGCGCCAGCGCCGGCAGTAAGCCAGAGCAGGATTTTGCCGGGATTGGCATTGAGCTGAAAACGATTCCGGTTGATGCCAGCGGCCGCCCGCTGGAAACCACGTTTGTCTGCGTGGCACCGCTGACCGGCAACAGCGGTGTCACCTGGCATAACAGCCACGTACGCCATAAGCTAACGCGAGTACTCTGGGTGCCCGTGGAGGGTGACCGCGCTATTCCACTGGAACAGCGCCATGTGGGCGCGCCCTTATTATGGAGCCCGGATGCCACAGAGGAGTTGCAGTTGCAGCGCGACTGGGAAGAACTGATGGATATGATCGTGCTGGGCCAGGTTGAGCAGATTACCGCACGTCACGGGGAGTTCCTGCAAATCCGGCCGAAAGCGGCGAACAGTAAAGCGCTGACAGAGGGAATTGGCCGTGACGGGCAGCCGATCATGACGCTGCCACGGGGTTTTTACCTGAAGAAAACCTTTACCGGCCCGCTGCTGGCCCGGCATTTTCTGCTATAAAAAACCCCTGTAAAGATTTTCCCGCTGCTGTAAACCTTAGGTATAATCGTCGTTTAGCTTTCGTTTAACTTTTATTAGAATTTAGGATGCAACATTACCATGTTTGACTGGATTGCCGATCCCAATGCCTGGTTAGCGCTCGGTACGCTAACGATCCTCGAAATTGTCCTCGGGATTGATAATATTATTTTCCTCTCGCTGGTGGTGGCAAAACTGCCTAAGCATCAACAGAATACCGCCCGCCGTATCGGTCTGGCTGGCGCCATGTTGATGCGTCTTGGCCTGCTGGCCTCGATTGCATGGGTTATCCGCCTGACGGACCCGCTGTTTACGCTGATGGATCATGCATTCTCAGCGCGCGATCTGATTCTGCTGTTTGGTGGATTATTCCTGCTGTGGAAGTCGAGCATGGAAATTCATGAAACCATTGAAGGCGGCGGCGGTGAGCACAACACCAATGTGCATTCATTTATCGGCGCTATCGTGCAGATCATGCTGCTGGATATTATCTTCAGCCTTGATTCCGTCATTACTGCCGTGGGCCTCTCCGACCATCTGGTTATTATGATGGCTGCCGTGGTGATCGCGGTACTGGTGATGATGTTTGCCGCGCGTGCTATCGGTGATTTTGTTGACAGACATCCGTCGGTGAAAATGCTGGCGCTGGCGTTCCTGATCCTCGTGGGTTTCACGCTGATGCTGGAAAGCTTCAATATTCACATTCCTAAAGGCTACATCTATTTCGCCATGTTCTTCTCTATGGCGGTGGAATGCCTCAATCTGGCACGCAATAAAAAACGTCCGCTGTAACATCACCTCCTTACCCGGCCTGTCGGGCTGGGTAAGGAAATAGTGGTGATGCAATGTCAATGGTGTGTTGTGCGCACGATCCATTTTCAGACTCATACTATTATCGCTACAGGGAAAATAGTTTATTACTACACTTATGCTGAAGTGTTGAGTAATGAAGAGTAAGGGAGACAACGATGAAGTGGATTTTTAGCGCAGCGGTGCTGGGCATGGCAGTATTAGCGAGTGGTTGCAGCAGTAATTATGTGATGGCAACCAAAGACGGCAAGATGATTATGACCGACGGTAAGCCGCAGATTGATAAAGATACTGGTCTGGTGAAATATACCGACGATTCCGGCCACGAACTGCAAATTAACGGTGATGAAGTCTCGTCCATCGTTGAGCGTTAATTTTTAACGCAACAGTCCCATCATTCATTCGAGTTGCAGAATCAACCGACTTCTGCGACTTGATAAAGGATGAGTTTCAAGCGGCCTTTATAGCACTTCCCGATAAATACCCTCTTCCCCCACCCGCGCTGCACGGTTATAGTCGAAAACCGGGTTTTTGGCGTAACCTGCCAGCCCCAGGCAAAAAGCCCCTGTTGCGGACGCCCTGATGTCCCTGACCTTTGACGAATGAAAAAGGAAGCCGGCCATGCATTATCACCGTATCCCTCACAGCACCCTGGAAGTCAGTTCCCTGGGGCTGGGCACCATGACGTTTGGTGAGCAAAACAGCGAAGCCGACGCCCATGCACAACTGGATTTAGCCCTCAGCCGCGGGATCAACCTGATTGATACCGCCGAAATGTACCCTGTGCCACCCCGCCCGGAAACCCAGGGCCTGACCGAGCAATATATCGGCAGTTGGCTGAAGGCCCGTGGCAACCGCGATAAAGTCATTCTCGCCTCTAAAGTCTCCGGCCCGGTACGCGGTGCCGATGCCTCTATCCGGCCAAATCAGGCGCTGGATCGCAAGAATATTCGTACGGCGCTGGATGCCAGCCTGAAACGTTTGAACACCGACTATCTTGACTTATACCAACTGCACTGGCCGCAGCGTCAGACCAACTATTTTGGCAAGCTGAACTATCAGTACACCGATAACGCCGCCACCGTGACGCTGCTGGAGACGCTGGAAGCGCTGACTGAGCAGGTGCGCGCAGGTAAAATTCGCTATATCGGCGTATCCAATGAGACGCCGTGGGGCGTGATGCGCTATCTGCAACTGGCAGAGAAACATGAACTGCCGCGTATTGTCAGCATTCAGAATCCCTACAGCCTGTTAAACCGTAGCTTTGAACTGGGGCTGGCAGAGATCAGCCAGCACGAAGGGGTTGAACTGCTGGCTTACTCCAGCCTGGCGTTTGGCACCCTGAGTGGCAAATACCTTAACGGCGCGAAACCTGCCGGGGCGCGTAATACGCTGTTCAGTCGCTTTACCCGTTACAGCAGCGAGCAGTCGAATCAGGCAGTAGCCGAGTATGTCGCGCTGGCGAAGCAACACGGGTTAGATCCGTCACAGATGGCGCTGGCCTTCGTGCGTCAGCAGCCATTTGTTGCCAGCACCCTGTTGGGCGCCACCACGCTGGAACAGCTGAAGATCAATATTGACAGCTATGATGTCACGCTGAATGAAGAGGTGATTGAAGGGCTGGAAGCGATTCACCGTCGCTACACCTACCCGGCACCGTAAGAACCGCAGGCAGGGCGATCGTTCGCCCTGCCTGGTCTGACTGCCCCGTCAGAGCTGACGGGTGACTTTGCGTTTCTGCGCCAACTGCCAGCCCCACAGCACCGCAATCGCCAGCGCAAACAGCGCACCAAAGCCAACGCCCGTTGCTACCGGCGGCGCACCAAACTTAATCGCCAGCGTATAAAGCCCAAGCATCAGCAGCATCGCGGTGTTCTCACCCAGATTCTGTACTGCCACCGCATTCCCCGTGCCTACGGAGTCTTTGCCACGCATCTGCAATAACGCGTTAAGCGGTACGACGAAGAAACCGCCGAGCATCCCGATAATCACCAGCAGCACATACGCATTGATGGCCTGCTGCTGTAATGAGAAGAACAGCACCGCCACGCCAATCAGTACACCGGCCGGCATACAGCGCCCCACGGTTTTTAACGTCACCAGCTTCGCTGCGGCAATGGCACCGAAGACAATCCCAATCGCCACCATCGCATTCAGCAACGTCGGGGTTTTATTGTCGCTGATCCCCAGCGCCACCGGCACCCACAGCACCAGCAGGAAACGCAACGTCACGCCCGCACCCCAGAACATACTGGTACCCACCAGTGAGAAACGGGTTTCGCCATCACGCCACAGGGTGCCGCAGGCGCGGAAGAAGCTGGCCGACATGCGGGCCGGATGCCATGACTGACCGCCGCGTGCGACCGCCAGTTTTGGGATCAGCACATTCGCCGCCACCGCCAGCGCATAAGCCAGCACGCAGGCCACCAGCGCCGCCGTCAGATTCCAGTCAGCAAGGAAGCCACCCGCCACCGATCCCAGCAGGATAGCGGCAATGGTGGAGGACTCCATCAGACCGTTGGCTTTCACCAGCGTGTCACCGCCGGTCAGCTCCCCGAGAATGCCGTATTTCGCCGGAGAATAGGCCGCCGCACCAATCCCCACCAGGCTGTAGCCGAGGAACGGGTCAAAACCAAAACAGATCACCAATGCGCCCAGTAGCTTGAGAGCATTGGCAAACATCATGACCCGCCCTTTGGCAAAGCTGTCGGCCAGTTGCCCGACAAACGGGGCCAGCAGGATGTAGGTGGCCACAAACATCATTTGCAGCACCGGCTGGCTCCACTCCGGGTAGACCAGTGATTTCATCACAGCCAGCGTGGCAAACAGCAGCGCATTGTCACCAAATGCGGAGAAGAACTGCGCCACAATCACCGCCATCATGCCCTTGGACAATAGCGGCTGACCACTCACCTGGGATGTGCTCATGCCTGTTCCTCCGACTTTTCAGCCATTTCACGCAGAGTGACGAAATCCGGTTTACCGCTGCCCAGCAGCGGCAGCTGTGACAACACGCGAATATCACGGGGAACAGCCAGCTCAGGGCTGCCCAGTTCACGCGCCGCACGGGTCAACTGTTCGCGGGTCAGGCTGGCATCGGTGGTAAACAGCACCAGAGCCTCGCCGCGATTACCGTCCGGTTTGATGGTTGCCGCATGCTGTTTCTCCCCTGAGGCTTTCAGCGCAATCAGTTCAACACTTTCCAGCGAGACCATCTCTCCGGCAATTTTCGCAAAGCGCTTCACGCGCCCCTGAATCTGACAGAAACCGCCCTCATCAAAGCTGACGATATCGCCGGTGTCATACCAGCCAGCGTCCATCTGACCTTCGCCGTTATCCGCCTGAGGCGCTTCCAGCACGCCAGGGCGCTCAACGCGCAGATAGCCTTTCATAATGTTCGGGCCACGCAGCTGTAACAGACCGCCCTGCTCGATCCCCGGTACAGAAACCAGGCGCGAATCCATGCCCGGCAGGATGCGACCCACGGTGTGGGATTTCGCGGCCATCGGCACGTTGATCGCCACCACTGGCGCGCACTCCGTTACACCATACCCCTCAAGAATACGGATGCCGTATTTCTCCATCCACAGTTCACGGGTCTGGTTTTGCAGCTTCTCCGCCCCCGCCACCACGTAACGTAAACGGGCAAAGTCATACGGACTGGCAAAACGCGCATAGTTCCCCAGGAAAGTGGAGGTGCCAAACAGCACGGTGCAGTTACGGTCATAAACCAGCTCCGGCACAATGCGATAGTGCAGCGGGCTGGGATAGAGAAACACTTCCGCACCCGTCATCAGCGGGGTAAACAGGCCCACCGTCAGGCCAAAGGCGTGGAACAGTGGCAACGCCGACATAAAACGATCGCGCGGCGTAAAGTCAGCCACGGTGCGGATCTGTTCAACGTTCGCCAGCAGGCTTTTATGCGAATGCACCACCCCTTTCGGGTGGCCTTCAGAGCCGGAGGTAAACAGCACCATCGCGGCGTCTTCCGGCTGCTGCGGCACCTGTGCCCGGGAAGGCATCAGCAGATGGCGCAGGATCCACAGTTTGTCCTGAGTTGTGACGGTATCTTTCAGATCTTCGAGGTAAATCCACTGCACCTGAGGGATGCCTTCCGGCAGATGCCACAGCTTGCCTTTGTCGAGGAACTGACGCGAGGTGAACACCGTTTTCACTTCAGATGCGGTCAGAGCGCTGGTCAGCCCTTTCACGCCCGCGGTGTAGTTCAGCATCGCCGGGATACGCCCGCGCATTGATGCACCGAGGATCGCCGCTGCCGTGACGGTGGCATTCGGCAGTAACAGGCCGATATATTCCCCCGGCTGGCTGTAGCGTTCCAGAATACGCCCCACTCCGAGCGACTTTTTCAACAGCCCGGTGTAGCTGTCAGGTTTAAAATTGACGTCTTCCACGCAGGGTTTAAACAATCCATAGCGGGTGCGTGCGGCCAGGAAGGCCTGGTACAGTGTTTCACGCGGACGTACCGCCATGCGGGCTTCCATCATGATGTGATGCAGATGCTCACCCGCCAGGCGACGACGATCGCGCGCACGCGGTGCTTCGGGCATCGGAATTATCGTCGCAGGCAGTACGGTCAGAGTGATACGTGGAAACAGACGGCGTTTAAACACACCGGCGAGGCGGCCAAACAGGGTGTATTCGGCACCTTCAATGCGCAGCGGCACCACGGTCGCCTGCGATTTTGCCGCGACAAACCCCGCACCATCGTAGATTTTCATCAGCGACCCGGTCACGGTAATACGCCCTTCCGGGAAGATCACCACCGGGCGCCCCTGGCCAATCAGCCGCACCAGGTGTTTGATGGACATCGGTTTGGTCGGGTCGAGGGGAACGAAGTCGATCACCGAGCGCAGCGCACGCATATACCACTGTTCGCTGATAGAGGAGTAGACGGCAAATACGGGTTTCACCGGCAGGAAAACCGCCAGCAGGATGCCATCAATGAATGACATATGGTTCGGGGTGATCAAGACCTTCTCTTTATAAAGCCCGGAGAGATCGCCCGTCAGGCGGGCACCAAACAGCACCCGTAGCAGAAAACGCAACACAGAGAACAGCATGCTTTGTCCTTATTCGCTGTAACAAATTGCGTTAACGATGCAGCAAAGGTGCGGACAACTCAATATCTAATACTTTTTTCCTGTTTCTCCGCTAACGGGGCAAGCACTTCGCCTCGTTAGCCCCGGATTAAATTTTAAACACCGCCATCGCCTGCACCAGCTGCTGGCTCTGATCTTCCAGTGAACGGGTGGCCACGGCAGACTCTTCTACCAGTGCGGCATTCTGCTGCGCCACCTCTTCCATCTGGCTGACGGCAACGTTCACCTGGTCAATGCCCTGGCTCTGTTCACGCGAGGCATTGGCGATCTCGCCCATCAGCACATTGATGCTGGCGATCTGCCCGGCGATGGTATTCATGGTGTCGCTGGCTTTAGCGGTCAGTTGCGATCCGGTATCCACGCGGCTGCGTGAGTCGGCAATCAGTGCGTGGATCTCTTTCGAGGCCTGCGCACTGCGTTGAGCCAGGGTACGCACTTCATTCGCCACCACCGCGAAGCCACGCCCCTGCTCGCCGGCACGTGCGGCTTCTACTGAGGCATTCAACGCCAGGATATTGGTCTGGAAAGCGATACCATCGATCACTTCAAGAATGCTGGCAATACGATCGGAGCTGCGGGAAATCTCCTTCATATTATTCATCACATCACTCATCAGATGGTTACCGGCACTGGCCGTACCCGAGACATTTTCCGACAGTTCATGACCATGACGGGCATTTTCAGCATTATGTTTTACTGTTGCCGTTAGCTGTTCCATGCTGGCGGCGGTCTCTTCCAGCGAGGATGCAGAAATTTCGGTACGGCGCGACAGATCGTCATTACCGTTCGCCAGCTCGGCACTGCCCGTTTCAATCGCCAGGCTGGCATCACGCACCCGGCTGACCGAGTTCATCAGTGACTGCTGCATCAGCGCCAGTCCGGCATTCAGGCGGCCCAGTTCATTGCTACCCGCTTCTGGCAGCGGCCTTGTCAGGTCACCGCTGGCAATAAACTCCAGCTGATTCACCGCCTGATTCAGCGGTTTCAGCAACATCACCCGCAGTACCATCCACCCCAGTGCAATCAGCACCAGCGTCAGCACAAAGCAGATAGCGATCAACACCAGCATCCGCGTACGGTCGGCGCTGGCCTGTTCAAGCTGCTGCTGCCCGGTTAACTGGGCATAATCAAAGAACGCTTTGTTGGCCTGGTCGAAGGCGATGCCCAGCGGGCGCAGACGGGTATCAATCATGGCGTAATAGGTGGTGAGGTCACGCTGTTGCAGAGCCTCAATCATCGGCTTCAGCCCTTCACTCATATACGTCTGGTAGGCGCGGTTAATATCCTCTCCGAGCGCTTCGCCCTTGCCGCTGCCTTTGACGGCGGTAAAGAAGCGCGCAAGGTCATCATGGGCTGCCGCCGCATACTTGCCCGCACGTTCAGCCGCGGCGGCCCCTTCCGGTAGTTTACCCAGTTCAATATTCCGCACCGCCAGTGAAGCCACCACGCGGATACGCTGCATGTTGGTGTTACTGCTGGCAAGGTTGCCTAGCTGCACGCCCTGGGTCAGGTTGACCGCATTCAGCGCGTCGTAAGATTTACCAATCGCCACCACGCCCAGCACGCTAACCACCAGCAGGATCAGTGCCATAAGCGCGAGCAGGAGAAGCAACCCGGTACGAATCGAGAGATTTTTGATCATGATATTTTCCGCAGGTGAAGTTTTTTTTAGGCTATAGCGGGTATATCGGCAGGAAGAGAGGATAACTGTAGGGGCGGGCCCGTGCCCGCCCACGCCCCATACTACTGCGTTTTCCAGCCGCCACCGGTTGCTACAATCAGCTGCACGCTGGTCACCCACTGGGTGCTTTGCAGTGTCAGCAGGCTCTGCTGCTGGGTCAGGCTGGTATTCTCGGTGGTGGCCACGTCGAGATAGTCGATCATCCCGGCCTGATACTGATTGTTAGTGACGCGTGCGGACTCCTGTGCTGAGGCCGCCGCACGCTGCTGCGCCTGCATTTCCGCCTCGAAGGTGCGCAGTGCCACCAGATAGTTTTCTACCTCTTCAAAGCCGGACAACACGGTCTGCCGATAGCTGGCCACATCCGCATCGTACGCGGCGCGTGCCTGATCCACTTTCGCGGAGGTGGCTCCGAAATCAAGCAGCGTACCGCTCAGGCTGGGTCCCAGCGACCAGACGCGATTGGGTAAGGTCAGCAGATGACTGAAGCTGGAACCGGAATAGCCCGCGCTGGCGCTGAGCGTCAGATCCGGGTAGTAACCGGCAATCGCCACGCCTACGGCGGCATTGGCGGCGGCCACCGTGCGTTCTGCCTGGGCGATATCCGGGCGGCGTTGCAGTAAGTCTGCAGGTAATGTCACTGGTGCCGCCGGCAGTGTGGCCTGAAGCGGTGCCACCGCGAGGCTAAACTCTGCCGGGGTTTTCCCCATCAGTACCGCAATCGCATGTTCAAGCTGAGCACGTTGCCAGCTGAGATCGAGCGCCGAAGCCCGTGCGCTTTCAAGCTGGGTTTCCGCCTGCGCCAGGGTGCCGCGTGATTCACTGCCTGCCTGGTATTTATTCTGGATAACCGTCAGATAGCGCTGATAGGCATCCACGCTTTTCTGATACAGCGCGATGCGCTGGTCAAGAATGCGCAGCTGGAAATAGTCCTGTGCCAGTGTTGACTGGGCGCTGAGGGTCATATTCGCCAGTTCGGCCGCGCTGGCCTCTGCGCTGGCCCGGTTCTCCTCCAGCGTGCGGCGCAGTTTGCCCCAGATATCCAGCTCCCAGGAGGCGGAGGCCTGCAATGCGTGGCTGTTACTGACCGACTGACCGCTGGTGCTGGTGGTGGCAGATGCCCCGCTGCGCGTCGAACTTCCCGTCCCGGTGACCGTTGGCAGCAGATCGCTGCGCGATTCTGAGGCCAGCGCCAGCGCCTGGCGGTACAGGGCTTCATACTGCGCCACGTTCTGATTCGAAATCTTCACCTGACGCAGCAGGCTATCCAGCGTGCTGTCGTGGTACACCGCCCACCAGTCGCCTTTACTGAGCTGATCCTGTGGCCTGGCCTGATGCCAGCCTTTGGCCTCTTTATACTGCAACGCGGTCGGGGCTGTCGGGCGCTGGTAATCCGGGCCAACGGCACATCCGCCAATCAGCAATGCCAGTACAAGAGGAGTGAGTTTTTTCATTTTCATCATTATTGAGTTATTCAGCATGACGCAGGCGCAGCCACTGACGTCGTGTGGCACGACTGACGCGGTCAAGATAGAGGTACACCACCGGAGTAGTGAATAAGGTCAGTAACTGGCTCAGGGCCAGACCACCGGCAATCGCCAGCCCCAGCGGGCTGCGCAGATCGGCATCTCCCCCGCTGCCCAGCGCCAGCGGCAGTGCGCCGAAGAATGCCGCCAGGGTGGTCATCATTATCGGACGGAAGCGCATCAGGCAGGCCTGAGTGATCGCCTGTTGCGGGGTCATTCCCTGCTTACGTTCGGCCACCAGCGCAAAGTCGATCATCATAATGGCGTTCTTCTTCACGATGCCAATCAACAACAGAATGCCGATCAGCGCGATCACCGTCAGTTCCGTGCCGGTTAACAGCATCAGCAGCAGCGCGCCCACCCCGGCGGACGGCAGCGTGGAGAGAATGGTTAACGGATGAATATAACTTTCATACAGCATCCCCAGCACAATATACACCGCAGCCAGCGCCGCGAGGATCAACCACGGCATTGAGGCATTCAGCTCGGCAAAGGCCTGCGCGGTGCCGGCAAAACCGGCCTGAATGGTGTTCGGCAGGCCAATTTTTGCCATCGCCGTTTTCACTGCCGCCTGCGCCGCTTCAAGGGATGCACCGTCCTGGAGGTTAAAGGCAATGGTGCTGGTGGCCGACTGCCCCTGATGGTTAACCGATAACGGTGCATTGCTGCCGCTAATGCTGGCAAAAGCCGAAAGCGGAATGCGATCGCCGCTGTCATTGACCACAAACAGCTTGTTGAGCGTATCCGGGTCGCGCGTCCATTCCGGACTGAGTGACATCACCACATGATACTGATTCAGCGTTTTGTAAAGCGTGGCAACCTGACGCTGGCTGAAGGCGTTATTCAGCATGTCATCCAGCATCTGCACATCCACGCCCAGCCGGGTGGCGCGGTCACGATCGATAGTGATCATCACTTCCTGCCCGCCGGTCTGCGAGTCAGAGTCAATGCTGGTCAGCAGGGGGATCTGCTCCAGCGCCGCCTTCACTTTCGGTGTCCAGATACGTAGCGTATCCAGATCGTCAGCCTGCAGGCTGTACTGATACGAGGCATTCGCACTGCGCCCGCCGATATGCAGATCCTGCGCCGCCATCAGGAACAGCTCCACGCCAGGCACATTCTGGGTTTTACCGCTGAGGCGGTTGGCCACTTCGCTGGCACTGGCATCACGCTGGTCGAAATCTTTCAGATGGACGAAAAACATGGCGGTATTACGCGAGCCAAATGCCCCGCTGCCCATCGAAGACATCACCCCATCCACCGCCGGATCTTTTTCGATCATCGCTGCATAGGCTTTCACTTTCGGTTCCATCGCCTGGAATGAGACGTTCTGATCGGCACGCATCATGCCCATCAGCAGCCCGGTATCCTGGTTCGGGAAGAATCCCTTCTGCACCACCGAATAGAGAAAGACGTTAAGGATTACGGTCAGCAGCAGGCTGAACATCGTCAGGCGCTGATGGCGCATCACCCATGTCAGCGCAGCGGCATAGGCAGCCAGCAGGCGGTTGAGGCCATTTTCAATCCACTGATAGAGCGGATGTGGGCGTTTCGTCACCGCCGGTTTACGCTTCAGCAGACGCGAACAGAGCATCGGGGTCAGGCTGAGTGAGACCAGCATGGAGATAATCAGTGAGGCGGTGAGCGTTACGGCAAACTCGCGGAACAGGCGCCCGACAATACTGCCCATCAGCAGGATCGGGATAAACACCGCCACCAACGACAGCGTCATCGACAGCACGGTGAAACTCACTTCCTGCGCACCTTTGATCGAGGCGCGCACCGGGCTGAGCCCCTCTTCGATGTAGCGGGTGATATTTTCCAGCACCACGATGGCATCATCCACCACAAATCCGGTGGCGATAATCAGCGCCATCAACGACAGGTTATCGAGGCTGTAACCGCACAGATACATCACCGCGCAGGTGCCAATCAGCGATACCGGCAGCGCCAGCGCCGGGATCACCAGCGCACGCACATCGCGCAGGAAAACAAACACCACGCCGATCACCAGCAGCATGGCAATCAGTAAAGTCTCTTCGGTTTCATACAGTGATGCACGCACGTTGGGTGAACGGTCGACCACAATGGTCAGTTTAACGTCAGCGGGCAGATCTTTTTCAATCAGCGGCAGTTGGGCTTTAATGCCATCGATGGTCTCCAGCATGTTAGCCCCGGCGGAACGGGTCACACCGATGGTCACCGACGGTGAACCGTTATAGAAACCAGCGCTGTAGTTATCTTCCACGGAATCAGACACCTTAGCGACATCGCTCAGGTGAATGGCACGCCCGTTGCTGTAGCTGACCACCAAATTACGGTACTGGCTGGCCTGATCGAGCTGGCCGTTGCCGTCCACCATCCATGACTGGCTTTTCCCTTCCAGCCTCCCTTTCGGCAAATTGGTGGTGCTGTTAGCGATGGCTTCACGCACGCTGTCCAGTGACACACCCGCCTGGCTTAACTGCTGAGGTTGCAGGTCAATTCGCACCGCAGGAAGGGCACTCCCGCGCAGGGAAACATCCCCCACGCCCGTCACCTGGGCGATCTTCTGTTTGATTTTACTGTCGGCCAGATCGTACAGCTCAGCGCTGGTGCGCGTGGTGGAGGACAGCGCCATCATCAGTACCGGGGCATCGGACGGGTTGGCTTTCTGGTAGGTAGGCAGCGACGGCATACTGCTCGGCAGCAGGCTGCGCGCTGCGTTGATGGCAGCCTGCACATCGCGCGCCGCACCGTTAATATCGCGATCGAGGGCAAACTGCAGGATGATATTGGTCGAACCTTGAGAACTCTCCGAGGTCATCTCAGTGATACCGGCAATCTGCCCCAGCGCGCGCTCCAGCGGCGTGGCCACTGTGGCGGCCATCGTTTCCGGGCTGGCCCCCGGCAGATCAGCCGATACCATAATGGTCGGGAAATCCACCGTAGGCAGTGGGGCGACCGGCAGCAGGCGATAGCCCAGCGCCCCCAGCAGCACCAGCGCCAGCGTGAGTAACAGCGTGGCAACCGGGCGGAAAATAAACAGACGCGTCACACTCATTCACGCCCCCGCACGGTGGCCGAACGGCGCAGATAACGTTTCATGCGCTGTGACAATCCATCAAACCACAGGTAGATCACCGGGGTGGAGAACAGTGTCAGCACCTGGCTGAAGATCAGCCCGCCAACAATCACCAGGCCCAGCGGCTGACGCAGCTCTGCACCCGAACCGGAAGCCAGCATCAGCGGCAGCGCACCCAGCAATGCCGCCATGGTGGTCATCAGAATCGGACGGAAGCGCAGCAGGCAGGCCTGGTGGATCGCCTCACGGGGGCTGAGGTGCTGCTTGTGCTCGGCCTCCAGCGCAAAGTCGATCATCATAATGGCGTTCTTTTTCACAATGCCGATCAGCAGGATCACCCCGATCAGTGCGATCAGGCTGAATTCGGTATCCGCCAGCATCAGCGTCAGCAGCGCCCCTACCGCCGCCGACGGCAGCGTGGAGAGAATGGTCACCGGGTGAATAAAGCTCTCGTAAAGAATACCCAGTACCACATACATGGTCAGCAGCGCTGCGAGGATCAGCCACAGCGTATTGCCGGTTGCACTCTGGAATGCCGCCGCTTCGCCCTGATAACGCAGGGTAATCGACTGCGGCACCGCCAGTGAAGTGCTCTCCTCACTGATGGCCTGCTGCGCCTGTTCCAGCGAATAGCCATCATTGAGATTGAAGGAGACAGTCACCGCCGGGAACTGATTCAGCCGCATATGTACCAGCGATCCGGTACGCAGGTGTATGCTGGCGACCGAGGTCAGTTTCACCATGCCACTGGTGGTGGTGCTCGTTGTGCTGTCCGTTGAACTGCTGCTGGTCGTGCTGGTGCTGGTTGTACTGGTTGATGATGACGCACTGCTGCTGGTTGAGGGTTGCAGATAGATATCATCAAACGAGGCCGGAGACTGCTGGAATGCAGGCGCCACTTCCAGCACCACGCGATACTGATTCGACTGGGTGAAAATGGTGGAGATCAGGCGCTGACCAAAGGCGTTATACAGCGCGGTGTCTACGTCTGAGGCAGTAATGCCGTAACGGGCGGCGGCATCGCGGTTCAGCTCAACGTATGCCACCTGCCCCTGATCCTGCAGGTTACTGACCACCGAGCTGAATTCCGGGCGCTGCTGCAATGCGCTGACCAGCTTCGGGGACCACGCCACCAGGTTCTGGCTATCCGCATCATCAAGCGTCAGTTGGTAGCGATCCGGGGTAACCTGATCGTTCACCGTCAGATCCTGCGCGGATTGCAGATACAGTGAGATGCCCGGCACCCCCGCCGTCGCCTGTTGCAGCTCGGCAATTACGCTGTCGGCGCGTTCATCGCGCTCGTCAAACGACTTGAGGTTAATCTGCAAACGGCCGCTGTTCAGGCTGGTATTACTGCCGTCGATCCCCACCGTCGAAGAGAGGCTTTCGACCGCCGGGTTTTTCAGGATAATTTCCGCCAGCTGCTGCTGACGCCGTGACATCTCTTTAAATGACACATCCTGAGAGGCGACGGTGACGCCCTGGATCAACCCGGTGTCCTGCGCCGGGAAGAACCCCTTCGGCACCACCAGATAGAGCAACGCCGTCAGGGCCAGGGTGGCTAACGCGACACACAGCGTTAGCCGTTGATGGTTGAGGACGACGGTCAGCAGGCGATCATATCCGGCCACCAGCTTGTCAAAGAACTCGCCGCCTTTGCGGTAGAAGCGCGTCTGGCGGTGTGCAGGAATATGGCGCAACAAATAGGCACACAGCATCGGCGTCAGGGTGAGCGACACCAGCATGGAAACCAGTATTGACACTGCCAGCGTGATGGCAAATTCGCGGAACAATCGCCCCACCACATCCCCCATAAACAGCAGCGGGATCAGTACCGCAATCAGCGAGAACGTCAGGGAAATAATGGTAAAGCCAATCTGCTGCGAGCCTTTCAGTGCGGCTTCCATCGGGCTTTCGCCCTTTTCCAGACGGCGGGAGATGTTCTCCACCACCACAATGGCATCATCAATCACGAAACCGGTGGCTACCGTCAGCGCCATCAGCGACAGGTTATTGAGGCTGAATCCGGCGAGATACATCACGCCAAAGGTGCCCACCAGCGACAGCGGCACGGCAACGCTTGGGATCAGCGTCGCCGCAACGTTGCGCAGGAACAGGAAGGTCACCATCACCACCAGCGCAATCGACAGCATCAGCTCAAACTGCACATCGCTAATCGATGCGCGAATGGTCTGGGTACGATCCGACAGCACGGTGACTTTGACGCCGTCCGGCAGCGCGGCCTGGAGTGTCGGCAGCTGCGCTTTAATGCTGTCCACTACCGAAATCACGTTAGCGCCCGGCTGGCGCTGCACGCTGATGACAATCGCCGGTGCGTTATTGGCCCACGCCGACTGATAAGTATTCTCAGCCGCTTCTTCAATGTGCGCCAGATCGCGCAGACGCAGCGCCGAACCGTTTTTCCAGGTCAGGATCAGGTTGCCGTATTCAGCGGCAGTGCGCAGCTGATCGTTGGCATCGATGGTGACCGAATGGTACTGACCATCAAAGCCCCCTTTCGACCCATTGACGTTGCTGTTGCTGACCAGCGTATTGACGTCCTCCAGCGTCAGGCCATGTGCGGCCAGCGCTTTCGGGTCCATCTGCACGCGGATGGCAGGCTGATGCCCCCCGGCCAGCGTCACCATCCCCACCCCGGAAATCTGTGACAGTTTTAGCGCAATACGGGTGTTCACCAAATCCTGCACTTTGGTCAGCGGCAGCGTGTCTGAACTGGCGGCTAAGGTGATCACCGCGCTGTCCGCCGGGTTGACCTTTTTATAGGTCGGCGGATTGGGTAAGTCGGTTGGCAGCAGACTGTCGGCGGCATTGATCGCCGCCTGCACTTCCTGTTCGGCCACATCCAGTGACAGATCGAGAGAGAACTTCAGGCTGATCACCGACGAACCGCTGGAACTGCTGGAGGCCATCTGGCTGAGGCCTGACATCTGCCCAAGCTGGCGCTCCAGCGGTGCCGTCACGGATGAGGCCATCACATCCGGGCTGGCACCGGGATAGAGTATGGTGACCTGAATGGTCGGATAATCCACCTGCGGCAACGCCGATGTGGAGAGCATACGGTAGGCAAAAATACCGGAAATCAGCACGCCCACCATCAGCAGGATGGTGGCTACCGGGCGTTCGATAAAGATGCGCGATGGGTTCATTGCGCTTTCTTGCCCCCGATAGCGGCGGCCGTCTCTTCGGCGGTGACCACCGAGACTTTACTGCCGTCAGTCAGACGGTCGATGCCTTCCGTCACCACCTGCTGACCGGCGCTGACGCCTTCAAGGATCGCCTGCTGGTCGCTGCCAAACACCGGCCCGGTTTTCACCGCTTTGCGGGTCACCGTGTTGTCTTTATTGACCACGTACACAAAGCTGCCATCGCTGCTCAGTTGCAGCGCTTGCCCGGGGATCACCGTCGCCTGTTTCAGAGTGCTGGTTTGCAGGCGCAGGTTAACAAACTGATTGGGATAGAGCGACTCGTCGAGGTTGGCAAACTGCGCTTTCAGCGTAACGGTGCCTGTGCTGGTATCAATCTGGTTACTGATGAACTGCACTTCCCCCTGCGCCAGCTCGCTGCTACCCTGCTGGTCGAACGCGGTGGCAGGCAGGCTTTGATCGTTGTGCAGTGCTTTCAGCAACGTGGGAATATTGCTCTGCGGCACGCTGAAGGTGACGGCGGCGGGTTGCGTCTGTGTGATGGTCACCAGCCCGGTCGTTGAGCTGCTCTGCACCATATTACCGGCATCCACCAGACGCAGGCCAACGCGCCCGCTGATCGGGGCGGTGATACGCGCATATTCAATATTGAGTCTGGCGGCGTCAATCTGTGCCTGGTCGGCTTTGACCGCCCCGCTGTACTGCCCGACCGTGGCGATCTGGGTGTCGAGATCCTGACGCGCCAGCGAGTCCTGAGCATACAGTTTTTGATAACGGGCCAGCGTCAGTTGCGCGCTTTTCAGCAGTGCCTGATTTTGGTTCAGATCGCCCTGATACTGCGCCAGCGTTGCCTGGTAGCTGCGCGGGTCGATCTGCGCCAGCACCTGCCCGGCGGCCACTTTCTGCCCCTCTTTGAACCAGACGTGCGTCAGCTGTCCGTCGACACGGCTGGTCACGGTCACCGTCGCATTGGGGATCACCGTACCCAGCGCCGTCAGATAGACCGGCACATCAGCCAGCACCACGGGGCCAGTGTGCACTGGCGTCGTCATGCCCGCCATCGTCTGTCCTGGCCCACCCGGGCCCCCCGGGCCACGCATACCGCCAGGGCCACCGGCTCCGTTCTGACCGTGCGGCCAGAAACGCCAGGCCAGAGCAGCGGCGAGCAATAGCAAAATAACGCAGAGGATGATTTTACGCCGGGCGTGCGACTTCTTCGGGGAGGTAACGGTCATGAGGCTCTGTTCAATAAGATGCAGCAAGAGGATAAACACGCCGGTAATCACCGCCGCGACAGAAATTTAATGTGGGCCAGGCATGCCTGGCCCCTACGCTAACACCGCAACATGCGTAGGTACGCCTACGTGAACACTGCATCATACGTAGGGGTCAGGCATGCCTGGCCCCTACGCTAACACTGTGCAACATGCGTAGGTACGCCTACGTGAACACTGCATCATACGTAGGGGTCAGGCACGCCTGGCCCCTGCGCTAACACTGTGCAACATGCGTAGGTACGCCTACGTGAACACTGCATCATGCGTAGGGGTCAGGCACGCCTGACCCACAAAACCATCAACCGTTGTTGATAGTAATTCCTATTATCATCTATTTAACTGCTGAAATTCTATCCTCACCGCGTAAGAATTTCGTAATAAGTAAAAGATTTCATCTCATTTCTTCACGATTTCCATCCCCCTCCCAGTGCTTTATACAGTGTAATCTGCTGGTTTAGCTGCCCGAGACGGGTGGTAATCAATGATTGCTGCACCGCATACAGCGAGCGTTGTGCCACCAGTACATTCAGATAATTGTCCACGCCTTCCCGGTAGCGCACGTTGGCAAAATCGAAGTTACGCTGGTTCGCGATTTCATCTAACTGACGTGCTTTCAACTCATCCTGGTAGGTTTCCTGCCCGGCCAGGGCATCCCCCACCTCTTTAAATGCCGTCTGAATCGTCTTCTCATAATCCGCAATTTGAATGCGTTTTTGCAGTTTGGCGATATCCAGATTGGCCGAGTTCACCCCGCCATCGAAGATGGGCAAATTGATACTGGGCCCAAATGACCAGGCGGCCGTGCCACCCGACAGCAGATGGCTAAAGGCCGCAGAGGTGGAACCTCCCGCCGCCGTCAGTGAAATGCTGGGGAAGAACGCAGCACGTGTCGCACCGATGTTGGCATTCGCCGCCTTTAACGTGTGTTCAGCGGCGATAATATCCGGGCGATGCGTCAGCAGGTCGGAAGGCAACCCGGCCGGCGTGGCCGGGAAGTTCCATGCTTTCTGCAAACGGGCGCCGGCCAGCAGACTGGCGGGCAGATCGCTGCCCACCAGTAGCCTCAGTGCATTAACATCCTGGCGTACCTGGCGGCTGTAGGTCGCAATATCCGCCTGCGCCGCACGTACCGCCGTTTCGGCCTGTACCAGATCCTGTTCGCTGGCCACGCCGCCGTCATAGCTGCGTTTCGTCAGATCCCAGGAGTCCTGCTGGCTTTTTGCCGTATCCTGCGCCAGTTTCAGCAGATCGTTATCGGAACACAGCGAAAGATAGCCAGAAGCCACTTCAGCAATCAGGGTGATCTGCGTTGCCCTTTGCGTGGCCGCGCTGGCCAGCCACGCTTCCAGTGCCTGATCGCGCAGGCTTTGCAAACGACCAAAGAAGTCCAGTTCCCAGGCGGTGACACCCAGGCTGGTATTCAGTTGGTGATACGTCACCGGTCCGCTGCTCTGCGTGCTATAGAGATTCCCCGGGAGATGCGTGGCGCTATCGCTGGCATTGAAATCAAGCGATGGCATCAGGGCGGCGCGATCAACTTGCACCTGCGAACGCGCCACCTCCACATTCAGCGCCGCCACCCGCAGGTCACGGTTGTTGGACAGCGCACTGGCGATCAGCCTGTGCATAACCGGGTCGGTAAAGAAGTTCTGCCAGCGGATGTCCGCGCCATCACCACGCACCGCCCCCCCCTGACTCTCGTAATGCGCCGCAACGGGTAAAGCCGGGCGATGATAGTCTGGGGCCATAGTACACCCCGTGAGGATCATCGTCAGAGGCAAGATCCCCTGGGAGAAAGACTTACGCATCATGTTCTTCAACCTCAGTTTTCGGTTTTTTCTTCGCGGTAAAACGCTGGGCAACCACAACGTAAAACATCGGCACGAAGAAGATGGCCAGGAAGGTCGCAGTGATCATCCCGCCGACGACGGCAGTCCCTATCGAGTGCTGGCTTCCCGCACCGGCACCGTGAGACATCGTCAACGGCAGCACGCCGAGCACAAAGGCCATTGAGGTCATAATGATTGGCCGGATACGCAGTTTCGCCGCTTCAATTGCGGCTTCCACCAGTCCTTTTCCCTGATTTTCATGCAGATCTTTGGCAAACTCGACAATCAGAATGGCATTTTTGGCAGCCAGTCCGACAGTCGTCAGCAGCCCCACCTGGAAGAAGACGTCATTTTCCAGGCCACGCATCAACACCGCAAGAATGGTGCCTAACACGCCCATTGGTACCACCATCAGCACCGAGAATGGGATCGACCAGCTCTCATACAGTGCGGCAAGGCAGAGGAAGACCATCAGAATGGAAATGGTATACAGCGCCGGAGTCTGTGAACCGGACATCTGTTCCTCGTAGGACAACCCATGCCAGCCAACACGGAACCCTTTGGGCAGTTTGGCGGCAATCTCGTTGACAGCTTTTACCGCATCACCCGAGCTATACCCAGGCGCAGGCGAGCCCATAATCTCCACCGACGAGGCACCGTTAAAGCGCTCATAGCGCGGTGAACCGTATTCCCATTTGCCACTCCCGAAGGCGGAATAAGGGACCATGTCGCCACTGGCATTACGGAAGTACCATTTGTCGAGGTCTTCCGGTGTCACACGCGACCCCGCGTTACCCTGCACGTAGACCTTCTTAACGCGGGCGTTATAGATAAACTGGTTCACGTAGCTCGAGCCCCAGGCCGTGGAGAGCGTATCGTTAACATCTTCCAGGCTGAGGCCCAGCGCCCGCGCACGTTCATCATCAATAATCAGATGATATTGCGGCTCATCTTCCATCCCGTTCGGACGGGTAGCGAACAGGCGCTTATCTTTCGCTGCCATCGACAGGAATTGATTACGCGCGGCCATCAGTGCGGCATGCCCCTGGTTATTGACGTCCTGCAGGAAGAAGTCGAAGCCGGTCGCATTCCCCAGCTCCATAACGGCTGGCGGTACCAGAGCAAACACCTTGGCATCTTTGAGTGTGGCGAAGTGCGCCATCGTGCGGGCGGCCAGTTTCTGCACCGACTGCTCGCTGTTGCGCTGGTCCCAGGGTTTCAACAGCACGAAGGACATGCCGACATTTTCCCCACGCCCGGCAAAACTGAAGCCATTCGGCGAGAAGACCGATTTAACCTCAGGTTCGTTCTTCAGCAACCAGCCACCAATGTCATTCAGTACCTCCTGGGTGCGTCCACTGGAGGCATTGGCGGGCAGCGTCACCTGCACCATCATCACCCCCTGGTCCTCATCCGGCAGGAATGAGGTGGGTACGCGGGTAAACAGATAACCTGTTGCGGCGATAATGGCCACGTAGATCACCAGGAACAGCTTTCGTTTGGAAATAACGCGACTCACGCCGCGGGTGTAATAAAGCGTCCCGGTGTCGAATTTACGGTTAAACCAGCCCGCCATCCCGGTGGTTTTATGCTCGGCAGAGGTCGCTTTCAGCAGCGTGGCGCAGAGTGCAGGGGTGAAAATCATCGCCATCAGCACCGAGAGCGCCATCGCAGAGACAATAGTGATTGAGAACTGGCGATAGATAACCCCGGTGGAACCACTGAAGAAGGCCATCGGCAGCAGCACCGCTGACAGCACCAGCGCAATCCCCAGTAGTGCTCCTTGAATCTGCTGCATGGACTTAATCGTGGCGGCCTTCGGATCCAGCCCTTCGTCGTGCATCACACGTTCGACGTTTTCCACCACCACGATAGCGTCATCCACCAACAGCCCGATGGCCAGCACCATTCCAAACATCGTGAGAATATTGATGGTGTAACCGCAGGCCGCAAGAATACCGAATGTGCCCAGCAGCACCACCGGAACCACCATCGTGGTAATCAGCGTGGCACGCAGGTTTTGCAGGAACAAAAGCATGACCATGAAGACCAGCACAATCGCTTCGATCAGCGTTTTCACCACTTCCTCAATCGAGGCACTGACAACGGGTGCTGTATCGTACGGGAAATTGACTTTCACCCCTTCCGGCAGGAAAGGTTTAATGCCGTCAACGGTATGTCGCACGCTGTTGATCGCATCCAGCACGTTACCGCCACTGGCAAGGCGCAGTGCAATACCGACCGACGGTTCACCGTTAAAGGTGGAGGAAATGCTGTAATCCTGTGGGCCAAGATCGATACCGCCCACGTCACGCAGGCGCACCTGTGAACCATCAGCATTGACCTTTAACAGAATATTTTTGAACTGCTCCACTGACTGCAGACGGGTTTTCCCGACGATAGTCGCACTGAATCTTGCGCCCGACACCGTCGGTAATCCGGCGAGTTTACCGCTGGAAACCTGCACGTTCTGCTGGCTGATCGCCGTAGTGATATCGCTGGGAACCAGCTGGTATTTATACAGTTTTGCCGGGTCGAGCCAGATACGCATTCCGTACTCGGCCCCCATCACCATAAAATCCCCCACGCCGTTGCTGCGTGCAATCGGGTCCTG
This sequence comes from Erwinia sp. 1181_3, assembly GCF_052824965.1. Classification (NCBI taxonomy): domain Bacteria; kingdom Pseudomonadati; phylum Pseudomonadota; class Gammaproteobacteria; order Enterobacterales; family Erwiniaceae; genus Erwinia; species Erwinia sp. 1181_3. The sequence continues at coordinate 39,515 of NZ_VTDE01000007.1, read as the reverse complement.
TAATTTCGACACCATCAGGTCAGCGAGATCGCCATTACTCAGCTTGGGATTACTCGACGTCAGCCCGACCACCAGCATAAAGTTGGCCTGGTACTTACGGATGTTGATCCCCTGATTCACCACTTCGGTCGGTAATTGTGATTCAGCCAGCGACACTTTGTTCTGCACCTGCACCTGGGCAATATCCGGGTCTGTGCCCTGATTAAAGGTGACGATGATTGACGCACTGCCGTCACTGTTACTTTGTGATTCGATATAACGCAGGTTATCCAGCCCGTTCAACTGCTGTTCAATGACCTGCACCACGGTATTTTGCGTCGTTTCTGCGCTCGCACCCGGATAGGCTACCTGCACCGAAATCGCCGGGGGGGCAATATTCGGGTACTGGTTGATGGGCAGACTCAAAATCGACAGTCCCCCCACCAACATCACCACAATAGCGATCACCCAGGCAAAGATGGGACGTTCAATAAAAAATTTAGACATCAGGGTTTCCTTGCTACTGCGCCGATGCGTCGGTGGTAGTCAGATTGACTTTCGAGGCGTTCGATGACCCACTCGTGCTGGCAGTGGTGGTCACTCGCGTTCCGGCCTGCACAGTTTGCAGCCCATTCAAGACCACCCGGTCGCCCGATTTCAGTCCGGAATTCACCAACCATTTGTGACCGATCATCTGACCGGTGGTGATCGACTGCTCCTTGATGCGGTTGTCCGCGTCCACCAGGTAGACATAAGGCCGACCTTTGGTGTCATGCATGATCGATTCCTGCGGCACCAGAATGCCCTGTTCGGCGATCCCCTGCGGGAAACTGGCGTGGACAAACATGCCCGGCAGCAGTTCACGTTTCGGATTGGGGAAGATGGCACGCAACGTAACGCTGCCGGTGCTTTCATCCACCGTCACTTCCGAGAACTCCAGCCGCCCCTCTTGCGGATAGAGAGAACCATCTTCCAGCGTCAGTTTTACCGCCGCAGCATGATCTCCCACTTTTTTTAACAGCCCTTCGGCCAGTGCGCGACGCTGCGCGATGAGATCCAGTGACGAGGTACTGACATCGACATAAATGGGGTCGAGCTGCTGGATAAGACTCATATAACTGCTTTGCCCGTTGGTCACCAGCGCCCCTTCGGTCGATAGTGAACGCCCGATATGACCGGAGATGGGCGCCCGTACCTGGGTGTAATTGAGGTTAACGCGCGCCGTTTCGACATCGGCTTTCGCTTCACGCGCAGTGGCTACCGCGTCGTCGTAGGTCTGTTGACTGATGGCATGAGCAGCGGCTAGCGGTTTGTAGCGCGCTGCCACTTTGTCCGCGTTGATCAAGGTCGCCAGTGCTTTGTCGTAGGAGGCTTGATAACTGGCGGGGTCTATCTGATAAAGCGATTGTCCCGCTTTCACTTCGCTCCCCTCCGTGAACAGGCGTTTAAGGACAATACCGCTGACCTGGGGGCGCACTTCTGCCGTACGGATGGCCGTGGTTCGGCCCGGTAACTGTTTAAACAACGTGACCGGCTCACTGTGTAAGGTGCTGATACCGACCTGAACGGACGTGTCTTGAGGCGGGGTCGTGGTCTGGTCGCAGGCGGCCAGCAAAAAAAGCAAACTCGCGGGAAGAATCCTTAAGCGCATGGTGAAGTCTCAATTAGATAGCTTTAAAATTAATAACGAGAGTGATTACTCTCATAAAAGAAGGGCATTATAGAGGGTGCAAAAATCTGGCTGTGTTAAGTTTCCGCTAAGTTCTTTATCGAAACGCGACGAGTAAGCTTCTAGTGCCGCATCGGTTGGCGGATGCTGATAGCTGTTGCCTCCTGCAATTAATGCCCTGGTTAACCCAGTGGCTCAACGCCCCTCCTTCTGAGTTCACGCCGGGCCAGATCCTTCAGCCAGCAGGCGAGCGTCACATTGTCATTGTCGGTGATCATTCTCAACTGATCGTGCAGCTGAGGGTGGATGCGTAGCTGAAAGGCGGCTGAACGACCGCCAGTTTTTGGCGTCCTGTCTTTAAGTTTCGGCATATTATCGGTTCCTGAAGGTCAAAAACGCCCCCCGCAGCGCTACCAACACCTCAGGGGGCTGACACGACACAATGGAATGCGTTACTGCACCGTGGTGTCCCACCTTAGCCCTTTGGCCTGTGCTTATTTTGTCGATTCGTGTACGCACCACAGAAAAGTTGTCAGTAAAAGAAACTAACAGGATAAAATGGTGAAATAGAGATTGAAGGGGTAAAAAAAAACCCACGCAAAGGCGTGGGCTGGCGGTGTGACTCTGAGGGATCAGCCCGGATGGTAAATCGCATCCGGGGCGATATTCATATGCTTCAGTACCGGGCCAATAATGTTGCCGAATACCGGGGCGGCGACCGATCCACCGAAGTGATCGCCTGCCGTCGGATGGTTGATCATAATCACCAACGCCACCTGCGGGTTACTGGCGGGAGCCACTCCGGCGGTGTAGTTGATATAGCCGCCATCATATTTGCCGCTGTCGCCCATCTTTTCTGCCGTACCGGTTTTTATGGCCAGACGATAACCCGGCACAGCAGCACGCACCCCGCTGCCGCCCGGTAAGGCATCACTTTCCATCATATGCACGACGGCACGTACCGTGTCTTCATCCGCCACGCGGCGGCCCGCCACAGGCGGGCTGACCTTCGTGATGGACAGTGGCCGATAAACACCAAAAGACCCCAGAGTGGCGTATTCTCGCGCAATCTGCAGTGGTGTCACGCGCAGGCCGTAGCCAAAGGAGAAGGTCGCACGCTCGATATCGGCCCAGCGCTCACGGTGCAGCGGGAAGTAGCCCACGCTTTCCCCGGTCAAACCTAATCCGGTGGGCTTACCGAGACCAAACGCATGGTAGGTATTTACCAACACCTCTGCCGGCATCGCGAGGGCAATGTGCGACACGCCAATATCACTGGATTTTTGCAGAATACCGGTCATGGTCAGACGCGGCCAGTGGCCAACGTCGCGGATCAAGTGGCCATTGACGCGATAAGGCGTGGTATCCAGTACCGAATCCGGGCGCACCAGTTTACGTGCCAGCCCTTCCATCACCACCAGCGGTTTCACCGTTGATCCGGGTTCAAAACTGTCATTGATGGCCGTGTTGCGCATCTGCGCAGGGGAGACATCGACAAAGTTGTTGGGATTAAAGGACGGATAGGACGCCATTCCGAGGATCTCCCCGGTATCGATTTTCACCAACACCGCCGCACCCGAGTCCGCCTTATTCAGGAGTACCCCATCGCGCAGTTTGCTGTAGAGGGTGTACTGATCAAATTTATCAATGCTGAGCTGCACGGTGGGGGGCTGCTGTGGCGGCTCATAGTTAATCATCGCAACGATATTGCCACTGGCATCCTGACGGTATTTTTCCACGCCGGGTGTGCCCTGTAATAGCTTATCAAAGCCCTTTTCCAGCCCGGTCAGCCCGGCATTATCCGCCCCGACAATACCGAGCAGGGGTGCCGTTGCCTCACTCATCGGGTAGTAACGACTGTCGTCGTAAACCGTGGTGATCCCGGCCAGATGCAACTTGACGATATCTTTGGCAATCCCTAATTCAATTTTACGCCCGAGGTAAAGAAAGCGGCGTTTCGGATTGGCATTAATCTGCGCGGCAAGTTGCTCAGGGCGTTGCTCCAGCGCATTGGCAAGATATTCCCACTTGGGACTGGTAAAATCAGGGTGCCCTTCCAGCACACGTTGCGGGTCGGCAATCACATCGCGTGACGGCACGCTTAACGCCAGCGCTTCGCCGTTACGATCCAGCAGCGTTCCCCGGTTAGTCGGCAGGGTGACGGTACGTAATGAGCGTTCATCGGCCTGTTTTTCCAGCATCGGATGGTTGATCAGCTGTAAATCGGCCACGCTCGCCAGCAGAAAGACCAGGCAAGCCAGAACCCCCAGACAGACCACCCGGAATCGCACAGGGTTGAACGTGGGTGCAGGCTGAGATTTCGCCGAGTTTCGTTTAAACGGGGGCATGTAGGTTCCGGTGCAGGCTGGGAGATAACTTGCTGGCAGTTATACAAAAAATGCTGTGGAGATGACAGGGAAACTGTGTTTCAGATCGTGAGTGACACAGCCGGAGAACAGCCTGAAGCGCATTCAAAAAAGAAGAAATAAATCAGATGGTTAACATAAAAAACCCAAATAAATGGCAAAAAAAACCTGCGCATCTGCGCAGGTTGGTGAAACAAAGCGTTAAAAACTTTTTGATGTTCACCCATCAATACCTCTGGGACTTGAACTGTAGCAACCCTGCGCGTTAAGCCGCTACTCAGGAATCGCAACAGTTACCCGCAAAATGTAACCAGCTATGTGATTTATAGGGTTTTATGCAATCTCTCTCGTAAATCGGCACACCTTGCTAATAGTGAAATGCTCAGGCAGTGACATCCGCTTTTCTGATCTCCACCAGGCAGCTCATAGCATTCGGCCCCTGGGTCAGGGACGAGGTGCCAATATCCAACGTCAGCACGTTCGGATTCCCGGCTTGGTCGTAAGGTTTCCAGGCTTTACCGAAGCCCGGATTAAACCATGCCCCGGTGGCAATCAGTACCACCTGCGGGCTCACGCCGTCGCTGATGCGCACACCCGCCTGCATGATGCCACGATCGTTACTGACCTCAATCACATCGCCATCGCTAATACCCCGCGCTGCGGCATCCTGTGGATGCATCAGCAAGGTTTCACGTCCGGCCGTTTTATTCGCCTGTACCGATGGCGTGGCGTCCATCTGGCTGTGCAGACGATCATGCGGCTGAATGGAGATCATATGCAGCGGGAAACGCTGGCCAATCGGCGCACCCAGCCACTCCTGCGGCGGCTGCCACTCCGGGTGTGGGCCAAAGTCTGGCAGCTGATACCCGGCAATGGTTTCTGAGAACAGCTCGATCTTACCGCTGGCGGTTTTAATCGGGTGAGCAACCGGATCGCGGCGGAAATCGTCCATAAATACCCAGTCCTTCTCAGAAGGCGGGATCTCCACATGCCCCTGCTGCCAGAAGGTGTCGAACTCCGGGAAATCAATGCCTTTGCCATGATGCGCCACCGCGCACTGCTGGTAGAGATGCTCTATCCACTGGCGCTCGTTACGGTTTTCCGTAAAGGTATTGCGATAGCCCAGACGCTCGGCGATATCGGCAAAGATATCAAAGTCGTTGCGTGCCTGATGCTGCGGGTTAATCGCCTGGTGCATTGCCAGCACAAAGCGGTCTTTTGACGATCCACCAATATCATTGCGCTCCAGCGAGGTTGTCACCGGCAGGACGATATCGGCCATCTGTGCTGCGGGCGTCCAGACAATATCCTGCACAATCACTGTGTCCGGGCGCTGCCAGCCTTCCACCAGACGATTAAGCTGCTGATGATGATGGAACGGATTTCCGCCTGCCCAGTGAACCAGATGAATATCAGGATAGGTGTGCGTTTCCCCCTGGAAGGTATATTCCGTGCCGGGGTTCAGTAACATATCGCTGATACGCGCCACCGGGATCGCCAGATCGGCAATCGGATTGAATCCGGCAGACATCAGCGGCGATGGCCCTTCCGTTCGCGGGTTGCCTACGCTGTTCATCGAACCGTGGCCAAACGAGAATCCGGCGCCGGGCAGCCCCGGCTGACCCAGCATGGACGAGAGCGCAATCATCATCCAGTAAGGCTGTTCGCCACGATGCGCGCGCTGCACGGAATAAGAGCAGGTAATAAAGCTGCGTTTACCGCACAGCTGTTTTGCCAGCAGAGCAATACGCGCCGCCGGAATGCCGGTGATCTCGCTGGCCCACTGCGGTGTTTTCGCCTGGCCGTCACCCTCACCCAGCAGGTAAGCACGCAGCTGCGGGTACCCCACGCAGTGGGATTGCAGGAAGGCGTTATCGACGGCACCCAGGCGTTCAATTTCATAGCCCAGGGCCAGCATCAGGGCCACGTCCGTATTCGGGCGGATAGGGATCCACTCGGCGTTAACAAACGCCGGGCAGTCATCGCGCATTGGGCTGATATTCACCACCGGGGTGCCTTTCGCCGCCAGTTGAAGCAATGCTGGCTTCAGGCTGTGCTCCCCTGCGCCCCCCGAAGCCACCTGGCTGTTTTTCAGCGCCAGCCCGCCAAAAGCGATAAAAATCTCACAGTGTGAAACCACGCTCGGCCAGTCGGTCACGCGCCCGGTGAGCGGCATGTAGGTGCCAATCACATACGGCAGGAAGAACTGTGCCGCGCCCCAGCTGTAGTTGCCCTGCTGGTCGATGCCGCCACCGCCCAGATTATAGAAACGTCGGACCAGAGTACGCGCATGGTTAACGCGTCCGGCAGAAGACCAGCCGTAAGAACCGTTGAAGATGGCGCTGGCACCGTAACGATCGCGCACGCGGCGATTCTCTTCAGCCACCAGGTCCAGCGCGGTGTCCCAGTCCACTTCAACAAAATCTTCACGTCCGCGCAGGGTGCGGTCACTCTTTTCACGGGATGCCAGCCACGACCGACGTACCATCGGTTTACGGATACGTTTATCGGAGTAGACCAGTTCGGGGATGCTGTTGAGCATCGGTGACGGATCCTGATCGGCGAAAAAAGGCTCACAGCGGAGCAGTTTCCCGTCTTCAACTACGGCGCTAAAGGCACCCCAGTGGGCAAGATGTGGCACTTTTTTAATCGTCATGACAGGATCGACTCAGCAGGTATTTTTCTGGAAACTCAGAATATCATTTTTCATCCTGCAGCGGCACAGGCCGTTTATCGATCGGCTTTGCGATGGCTGCGACATTCTGCGGGGCGATGCAGGCTTGCAGTCACTGGCGCTTTCCGCAACACTAATGGCAATGTAAACGCTTACCCAGGAAGACATTTAACGAATGGCTACGATAAAGGATGTTGCCAGGCTCGCGGGCGTTTCGGTGGCGACCGTGTCGCGTGTGATTAATCACTCCCCTAAAGCCAGTGAAAGTTCGCGCCTGGCCGTAACCAGCGCGATGGAGTCCTTACAGTACCACCCGAACGCCAATGCACGGGCGCTGGCTCAACAGTCGACGGAAACCATCGGTCTGGTGGTCGGGGATGTTTCCGACCCGTTTTTCGGTGCCATGGTCAAAGCTGTCGATTCTGTCGCCTGGGAAACCGGTAATTTTTTGCTGATTGGTAACGGTTACCATAATGAGCAGAAAGAACGTCAGGCGATTGAGCAACTGATGCGTCACCGCTGCGCGGCGCTGGTGGTCCATGCCAAGCAGGTTCCTGATGCCGAGCTGGTGCCGTTGATGAAGCAGATCCCAGGGATGGTGCTGTTGAACCGCGTGTTACCGGGTTTTGAAACCCGCTGTATTGCACTGGATGACCGTTACGGCTCCTGGCTGGCAACGCGCTATCTGATCCAGCAGGGACACACTAACATTGCCTATATTTGCTCAACGCATTCCATTTCTGACGCTACCGACCGCCTGCAAGGCTATTACGATGCGTTGAAAGAGCACAACTTACCCTGTAATGACCGTCTGGTGGCCTTCGGCGAACCGGATGAAGTGGGCGGTGAACAGGCGATGACAGAACTGCTCGGCCAGGGAAAAACCTTCAGTGCCGTAGCCTGTTATAACGATTCGATGGCGGCGGGTGCGCTGGCCGTGCTGAGCGACAATGGCGTGCGGGTGCCGGAAGAGATGTCGCTGATTGGTTTTGATGACGTGCTGGTTTCACGCTATGTGCGGCCGCGTCTGACCACGGTGCGCTATCCGATTGTGACGATGGCACAGCAGGCGGCGGAACTGGCACTGGCGCTGGCGCACAATCAGCCACTGCCGGAGATTACGAATCTTTTCAGCCCGACGCTGGTGCGGCGTCATTCGGTCGGAGCACCGCAGTAAACAGGGACGAGGCATGCCTCGCCCCTACGGGTACGTCCACAGATGACGTAGGGGTTGGGCATGCCCGACCCGGTGTACATCCACAGATGACGTAGGGGTTGGGCATGCCCGACCCGGTGTACATCCACCGATGATGTAGGAGTTGGGCATGCCCGACCCGGTGTACATCCACCGATGACGTAGGGGTTGGGCATGCCCGACCCGGTGTACATACACCGATGACGTAGGGGTTGGGCATGCCCGACCCGGTGTACATCCACCGATGACGTAGGGGTTGGGCATGCCCGACCCGGTTTTATTTCAGCGCCTTATGATACAACCGCACCGCCGTCGCCGGATAATCCAACGCATCGCCCATATACTGCCAGCCAAAACGCTCGTAATAATCCGCACAGGCTGAATAGAGATACAGATTCGCATCACCGCGTTGATGACAACAGTCGATCACCGTCTGCTGGAGCTGTTCGCTTAAACCCTGCCCCCGGTAACTTTCATCGACGTACAGCGCCGCCAGCCAGGGAAACAGATCCTGGCGACTGATCAGATCGCAGCGCCATAATCCCACGGTACCCACCGGACGATCGCCGTCCAGCGCCACAAAGGTCAGCGGCAGATCGGCACCGTGCAAACTGCTGTCGATCACACTGGCAAAAAAGTCGCGGCTGTTATCGCTACCAAATGCCCGCCACTGCCAGTCGATAATCGTCTCGCGGTGTTCCGGCACGGTAGTTAACGGCACAATGCGCAGCAAACTCACACCAGCTTCCCCTGGAAAATCGGCACGGACTCAAACAGATAGCCGTCAAAGTCGGGTGCATCAGCATCTGACAACTCCAGCAGACTGTGTTTCACATTTTCCAGGTGCTGCCACATCGCCTGCCACGATCCCATCACATCACGACGACGCAGCGCGGCGAGGATGGTCTGATGATCGCCCAGCCATTTCAGCCGGTAGCTGCGGGTTTCAATGTGGGCGCGCAGCTGCTGCCACAGCGGGCTGCTCTCATGATGACGCCAGATGCTGTTGACGGTATCCAGCAGCATCTGATTCTGAGTGGCCCCGGCCAGCAACAGATGGAACAGCTTGTCATTGTCCTGACTTTTATCGTCGAGGGCGATGGCGCGCTGCTCCTGCTCCAGGGTGCGTTTGAGGTTTTCAATATCGGCTTTAGTCGCCATTTTCGCCGCAAATGCGGCGATATTACTCTCCAGCAGCTGGCGCGCCTGCAACATCTCAAACGGCCCGACGTCGCTGCGGAAAAATGCCTCCTCTTCGTCACTGCTTTCCGACGGGATGCGCATCACATAAACGCCGGAGCTTTGGCGAATATCCACCGTTCCTTCCAGCTCCAGCATCAATAGCGCTTCACGCACAATGGTGCGGCTGACGCCCCAGGTTTCCGCAATATTGCGTTCAGGCGGCAGACGAGAGCCAACAGGGTAGTGGCCATCGATGATTTGCTGCCGCAGATCGTGCCCGATTTCCTGATACTGCTTTTTTTCCTGCGCAGGCGCACCTTTGTCCACAGAGCTTCACCTTTTAAATCATTATGACCATCAATGACGCCTAGCTTACCAAAGCCAGCGCCTGATCGAGTACTTTTGCGCCGTTAAGGGTGCCATAAGCCACCGAATCAATCACCGCAATCGGGATATTGTGGCTGTCGGTAAGTTTGCGGTTCTCTTCAAGCTTAAAGCGCACCTGCGGCCCCAGCAGCACCACCGCCACTTCGCCGGGGTAGTTTTCCAGCTCGTCACGCAGATTCTGTTCCGGGATCGCATAGATTTGGTATGCCAGTCCACGGGCAGCAGCTTCTTTTTCCATTCGCGTCACCACCATTGAGGTGGACATGCCTGCTGCGCAGGCCAGTACGATACGTTGCATGGGTAACTCCTTATTTGGCTTCATCATCCAGGGTGACAGAGAGCTGGCGCTGTTCGCTGACCTGTTGATACCAGTGAGCGGATTTTTTCATCCGGCGTTGGCGCTGGCAATCCAGGTCGATTTCAATCAGTCCGTAGCGGTTCTTGAAGGCATTCATCGGGGAAACATTGTCGGTGAAGGCCCACAGCATATAGCCCAGGCAGTTCATTCCAGCGGCGTTTGCCCGCACGGCCTGGTAAAGGTGTTCGGTGATAAAGGCGATGCGGTAGTCATCCTGTATCTCGCCGTCAGCATTTTTGAAGCGCGCTTCGTTCTCAATCCCCATCCCGTTTTCAGCGATAAACCACGGGAAATTGTCGTAGTCATTCTTCATACGCAAGGCCATATCCCAGACGATGGCGGGCTGAATCTCCCAACCACGCGAGGTGTTCATACGCCGCCCCGGCAGTTCGAAATGCTCGTAGTAAAAGGCCGGATGGAATGGGGTTTCCGGGTGCCAGGCACGCGATGGCGCTTTCACGCGGTGCGGGTAATAGAGGTTGATGCCGACTTCATCTACGCGGTTGGCGGAGATAATCGCCAGCTCCTGCGCGTTGTAATCCCATTTCACCTGATGTTTTTCCAGCAACTGAACCAGCTCCGCCGGGTATTCGCCTTTGATGGCCGGGTCAAGGAAAACGCGGTTGTAGAACAAGTCGTACATTTCCGCCGCTTTCACATCATGCGCCGCACTGGAACGCGGGTACGTCACTTCCGGGTTCAGGATGGTGCCAACCGTGCCCTGATAACCTTTCTCCCGGAACAGCTGCACCACTTTCGCCGTGGCGAGATTTTTATGGTGGTTCCACTGCATCCATTTGTCAGTGTTCTGCTCGTATGGCCAGCGCAGCGCATCCAGATAGACCCGCGTCTGCACCACAATCGGCTCGTTAAAGGTAAACCAGCGCGTCACCTTGTGGGCGTAACGTGCAAACACCTGCTCTGCGTAACGGACAAACAGCTCCACCACATGCTTTGAACCCCAGCCGCCGTGCTGCTCCAGCAGGGCAGCTGGCAGCTCGTAGTGTTCCAGGCACAGCATCGGCTGAATGCCGTTTGCCAGCAGCTCATCGATCAGGTTGTCGTAATACGCGGCGTACTCTTCATCAACGACGGCATTTTCATAATCAGTCAGAAAGCGCGACCAGTTAATCGAGGTGCGGTAGTGCGTCAGCCCCGAGGCTTTCATCAAGGCGACATCTTCTTTATAGCGATTGATAAAGTCGGTGGCGATCGCCGGGCCGTAACCGTTGTGCCAGACATGACGATCGTTCTGATACCAGGCATCGAGGTAAGAGTCCTGCCCCGCTTTCTTGCCACTCCAGCCTTCGGTTTGCCACGCGGAAGCCGCGGCCCCGAGAATAAAATCGGCCGGGATAGTGACGTTGATTGTGCTCATCATAGCTCCTTAGTGTTTCGCGAGTTCAGGCTGTAACGCGCGGGCTTCAGCGGCCTCTGCACGGCGCGCAGCGATTTTGACAAACGGCAGATAGACCAGAATGGAGACGATAATGCAGACGATTTGCGTCACCACAGCCCCCATCGATCCGGCGGTAGAGAGCCAGGCATTGATGATCGGCGGCGTGGTCCAGGGCACCATCACTACCGCTTTCCCGGCAAACCCAGTGACCGTGGCGAAGTAACCTATCGATCCGGTGATCAGCGGCGTGATAATGAACGGGATGGCGAGGATCGGGTTGAGCATAATCGGCATGCCGAAGATCACCGGTTCGTTAATGTTAAACAGGCCAGGACCGAATGACAGCTTGGCGATTTCCCGCATCTCTTTGCGTTTGGTTGCCAGCATCACCGCCGTCAGTAAGCCGATCGTCAACCCGGACCCACCGATGCTCATATACACATCCCAGAACGGCATGGTGATGATATTCGGTGCTTCAATGCCCTGCTCAAAGGCGTTCATATTGACCAGGATCGCCCCCAGCAGCAGCGGTTCGCGGATCGGTTTCACCATCTGATTACCGTGAATACCGATCACCCAGAACAGCTGGGCAACAAACATCAATAGCAGAATACCCCACAGGCTCTGCACCACCGATTCCAGCGGTTCCTGCACAATTTTGTACACCGCGTCATACAGATACATGCCGGTGAAACGGTGGAAGATAAAACCAAACGTGGCGATGGCGGAGACGGTAATAATCGATGGGATCAGCGCCGAGAACGAAGCTGCCACATTCGGTGGTACCGTATCCGGCATTTTGATTTTTAGCCGATCGATATTTTCCAGTCGGCAATAGATCTCGACGGAGAGAATGGCAATAAACATGCCGAGGAACAGGCTTTTGGTATCCGAGAACTGTTTCGCCAGCACGTCAGTGACCACCTGCAACTGGCCGTTGACCATCATGCTTAATGTCGTTGGCGTGACGGCGATAAAACAGATAATCGCCAACAGACCCGGGAACAGGGTTTTGATGCCGTTGATTTTCCCCAGTTCAATACCGATCAGGAACACTGCACCGATATTCAGAAAACTGAGCGTCGCATAGTTAATACTGGAAGTAATGGGTTTGAGTTCGGCGAGGAACGACAGCGCCTCAAAGCTCGCCAGCCCGTTCTTGCCATCCAGCACCATATTGGAAATCAGCACCGAAAACGCACCGACAATAATCACCGGCATCAGGGTAATAAACGAGGCCTTGATCGCCATGATGTAGCGGTAGCTGTTGAATTTTGTGGCAAAACTCCCCAGCGAGTCGATTAGCCGATCCTGTAGAGACATGTGTAAATCCTCGAGGTAAGGGGTCAGGCATCCCGGCACTGGTATTTGTTGAACTTCCGCTGTTGTGGCATACCAAAAATAAACAATTACGAGTTATTTACTGTGATATGACTCTCAGAAGTGATCACTGGTATTCCAATAAGATAATTAAACCAATTTTGGCATACCAATGGAGGCAATGATGGATTTCGAGCAGACCATGATGGAATTGTTGATCAATGCAGGCGAAGCACGATCCCACGCCATGAGCGCCATTCAGCACGCCCGTAAGCGCGAATGGCAGCAGGCCGATGCGGCACTGGCGGCTTCACTGGAAGCGTCAAAAGGAGCCCACAAGATACAGACACAGCTGATAGGGGCTGATGAGGGATGTGGCAAAGTGCCGGTCACGCTGATCCTCGTTCATGCCCAGGATCACCTGATGAATGCGATGCTGTGCCGCGATCTGGCGGAAGAGATTGTGCTGTTAAGGAAAGAGATGTTTGCAGAATAGTCGTATCCGCAATGGGCCGATCGGAAGAAATGATCGGCTCCTGCAATAAATCGCGATGTCGTGGTGGTTTTAACGCTACAGCGAGCACACTGACTACGAGGATGGGGCCAGTTTGAGGTAAGCCGGACGTCACGCGCCAGGACGGCGCGTGCCGAGGCCCGCAGGGATGCGTCTTTTGCCGATCCGGTGTGCTCAAACTGGCCTCAGCCCTGTCACATCAGCAGCAGCGAATAAAATGTCTGTAACGGGGTGATTTGAGGCCGATCGGAAAAAGTGATCGGCCCCAGCGGTGCGTAAGGCTTATTTTTATACTCAGCGGTCGTTCTGCGTGATATTCTTTTACGAGGAAAAGGAGAGGTAAATATTAAAAGGAAGGGCAAGGATGAATGATATTGATATGGAAGAAAAACTGCTGAAAAGTGGATTTACGACTAAAGAAATTAGAAAAATAAAATATTTTGTGAAAAAAAACCGCACAACCTATGCGCAAGTTCTGATAAAGTTAAGGCGAGTTTTTTTAGGGATAGCAACTCTCAGATTAATAATGACACTTCTCCTGATTTCGACTTATGAAGAAAACAACATGGATGGTTTTTATGGATTTCTGGTGGGGTATGTTTTTGCCATGATCGTTTCTGAAATCCTCGCCCCAACCAAGTTAGGGGCGAAGATATTTATTCATGGCAGGAAATTAATAACTTGATTAAGTTATTCTTCCAGTGCTGTTTTTATAGTAATAGCATCACCTGTGCCTTCGATTAAAAGAGAAGGCACACTCATTCTCTTCACATTTCTAATATAGTCTGAAGGGAGAAAGTTAAACAATCTTCTGGCATCTGGTTTTAATACAAAACGGGCCATGCCATACGCAGAGAGTGATAAGTCCATTGAACTGTAAGCTAGTGCGCCGACTTTCTCATCAAACCCCATGAACCTTGCTGTATTTATATATCCTTCTTTTATTTTTCCAACATGGCCTTCACTACCATTTTTAATATTTACAATTCCTTCTTCAATACCATTTATCCCATGCAGAAAAAGTGTGGCACCAGCAACCATACCCACAATGTTTAAATGAGCAAGTGAACCGGTAAAAATTGTAATTCCCGCAACTATCTGAAATCCCCCCAGCACAACCCCTACTCCATTAATGATATATCCCCAGGAATCCAGTTCTTTAACAATTTTCCCCGATGCCACTATTTTTGCATTATGCCCAAGCAGGCTCCATGTTTGCCTGTCGATAAAAGCCCTCTCCTGCCGAAGATTATCCAGGGAGTCCCGGCATACCCTTTCACTTTTTTTTCAGAATACAGACCGATCTTAATTCTTATTCACACTCTGCTGGATTAGCGGCAGGCAGAAGAGATTGTGCTGTTAAGGAAAGAGATGTTTGCAGAATAGTCGTGCGCGGCAACGGGCCGATCGGAAAAAATGATCGGCCCCTGCAATAAATCGCAATGTCGTGGTGGTTTTAACGCTACAGCGAGCACACTTACTACGAGGATGGGGCCAGTTTGAGGTAAGCCGGACGTCACGCGACAGGATGGCGCGTGCCGAGGCCCGCAGGGATGCGTCTTTTGCCGATCCGGTGTGCTCAAACTGGCCTCAGCCCTGTCACATCAGCAGTAGCGAATAAAATGTCTGTAATGGGCTGATTTGAGGCCGATCGAAACAAATGATCGGCCCCTATGGCACGGGGGAATGGATTACAGTTCCAGCGCCAGCAGCTCGGCCACGGTTTGCGCGCGGCGGATCTGGCGCGACTGGCCGTTTTCGAACAGCACTTCCGGGATCAACGGACGGCTGTTGTAGTTCGACGACATGGAGGCACCGTAAGCGCCGGTATCGTGGAACACCAGATAATCGCCCACCTTCACCGCTGGCAGTGCACGGGTTTCGACTTTGCCGCCTTCCAGTTGGGTAAAGACATCGCCCGATTCGCACAGCGGCCCCGCCACCACGCTCTCAATCGTGTTTTCCTCGTCCAGTGTGCGACCGTCCCCGGCAATGGCCGAAATATGGTGGTAGCTGCCATACAGTGACGGACGCATCAGATCGTTAAACCCGGCATCCACCAGCACAAAGTGACGGCTGCCCATCGATTTAACCGCCCGCACCTGGCTGACCAGCACACCGGATTCTGCCACCAGGAAACGTCCCGGTTCGATTTCCAGTTTGACCGGATGACCCAGATGCTGTGCCACGCGCTTGCGTGCGGCATCCCAAAGACCGTAATAGTGGTTGGTATCAATCGTCTCTTCACCAAAGTGATAAGGGATCGACAGCCCGCCTCCGGCAGAAATAGCCTCCAGATCCTGGCCAAAGCTCACCACCTGATTCACCATCGCATCGCACACCTGCTCAAGGTGTCCGTAGTCCACGCCGGAACCGATATGCATGTGGATCCCCACCAGCTTCATCTGATGCTGCTGGATGGCTTCCAGTGCCAGGCCCATATCACCATGCCAGATCCCGTGCTTGCTGTTTTCACCACCGGTATTGGTTTTCTGGCTGTGGCCGTGACCAAAGCCCGGGTTAACGCGCAGCCAGACCGGATGCCCGGCAGACACCTGCCCCAACTGATGCAGCATATCGACGGAACCGGCGTTGACCGGCACTTTCAGCTCGGCAACCCGTGCCAGCGTGGGTTCATCGAGCAAATCAGCCGTAAACACAATTTCATCGCCACCGGCCTGATAACCTGCGGCCAGCGCGCGTTCAATCTCCCCCAGGGAAACAGAATCCACCTTCACGCCCGCGGCACGCATCAGGCGCAGAATGTGAATATTCGAACAGGCCTTCTGCGCGAAGCGGACCACATCAAACTGCTGAAGCTGGCTGATGCGGGCCTGGATGATACTGGCATCATAAGCCCAGAATGGGCCGCCATAGTGGCGTGCCAGCGGTAACAGGTTGTCCTGAGTCAGGGCGGTGGTAGTGTCAGTAAGCAGGCGCGGCATAAGGATTCTCCATAAGTTTATGCCTCTATTACGCCACAGCCTGAGACGGGATAAAAATATCTTTTTTATCGCACTCTATTCATCCATGATATGGCTTTAGCATTGATCATTCACGGGAGCCGAACGTGGCGGGCGTTTCTTTGCGTCATATTGAAATTTTTCATGCGGTGGTCACTACCGGCAACCTGACGGAAGCGGCAACGCTGCTGCATACCTCGCAGCCCACCGTCAGCCGTGAGCTGGCGCGTTTTGAAAAGCTGATTGGTCTGCAACTGTTTGAACGCGTGCGCGGACGCCTGCAACCCACGGTACAGGGCTTGCGTCTTTTTGAAGAGGTGCAGCGATCCTGGTACGGACTGGACCGCATTATCAGCGCCGCCGAAGGATTACGTCAGTTTCGCCAGGGCGAGCTGTCGGTGGCCTGTCTGCCGGTGTTTTCCCAGTCACTGCTGCCGCTGCTGTGTCAGCCCTTTATGGCGCGCTACCCGGACCTCAGCCTGAATATCATTCCCCAGGAGTCACCGCTGCTGGAAGAGTGGTTGTCGGCGCAACGTTATGATCTGGGACTGACCGAAACCACACACACCCCGGCAGGCACCGAACGCAGCGCACTGTTTACCGGCGATGAAGTCTGTGTGCTGCCAGTACAGCATCCGCTGGCCAGTCGCGACTGCCTGACACCACAGGATTTCGCCGGGCAGCGTTATATCAGCCTGTCACGCACGGACAGCTACCGTCAGATTCTTGATGGCGTGTTTGCCGAACAGGGCGTCCAGCGGCACATGGTGATGGAGACACACAGTGCGGCGTCGGTATGTTCGATGGTCAGGGCAGGTGTAGGGGTATCGATTGTGAACCCGCTGACGGCGCTGGATTACGCCGACAGCGGAGTGGTGATACGGCGTTTCAGCATCGCCGTGCCGTTTACCGTCAGTCTGATTAGGCCGCGCCACCGCCCCGCATCGGCACTGGTCGATGCCTTCAGCCAGCATTTGCAACAGCAGGCGGGCCTGTTCAGCCAGCGCCTGCAACAACGACTCATTTAATGCGTTGCCCTGGCAGGCTGCGGCTGGCCGCGTGATCCCCGGAAGGTATAGAGGCAAACCAGCAGCCCAATCACTGCCAGTACGGCTGCCGAGACGGGCACCGCCGTCAGGCCGTAGCCACCGCCAATCACTGCGCCTCCCACCCAGGCACCCAACGCGTTACCGACGTTAAAGGCAGAGATATTCAGCGTCGACACCAGGTTCGGTGCATCTTTACCGTGGCGGACCACGTTGATTTGCAGCGCCGGAACCATTGCAAAGGTCGCCATCGCCCACAGGAACAGGGTAATTTCCGCCAGCCACAGTGAATGGCTGGTCCAGCTAAACAGCAGGGAGAACACCGCGATCAGCGAGAAGCTGAGGATCAGGCTGAACGACACTTTCCAGTCGGCCAGCTTACCACCGAGGATATTACCCACTGTCAGACCCGCGCCGATCAGGAACAGCGTCCAACTGACGCCTCGGTCCGTCATGCCCGTCACCTGCAACAACAGCGGCGCAATATAGCTGAATAAGGCGAACATCGCGGCGGCGAAAAACACTGTCATCAGCAACGACAGCCACAGCTTGCCGTTATTCAGCGCACTGACTTCTGATGCCAGATGTACCGGCTTCTCATTACGGTTAGTGGGCAGGCTGACGATCAGGCCGATAAAGGCCAGTACGCCAATCACCGCCACGCCCCAGAAGGTGGCACGCCAGCCAAACATCTGACCAAACCAGGTGCCCAGCGGCACACCCAGCACGTTGGCAAGCGTTAAGCCGGTAAACATCAGCGCAACGGCAGAAGCCTGTTTACCCGGTGCGACCAGGCTGGCTGCGACTACGGCACCGATACCGAAGAAGGCACCGTGACACAGCGCGGTCACGACGCGCGCCAGCATCAGCAGGTTATAGGTGTAAGCCAGCGCACAGAGAATATTCCCGACGATAAAAATCGCCATCAGCAGGATCAGCGTCCGTTTGCGCGGTAGCCTGGCCGTCAGCAATGCCATAATCGGAGCGCCAATCGCCACCCCCAGCGCGTAACCGCTGATCAGCCAGCCTGCCGATGGAATCGACACGCGCAGGTCATTCGCCACTTCCGGCAACAGCCCCATAATGACAAATTCAGTGGTGCCGATAGCAAAGGCACTCAACGCCAGCGCCAGTAATGAAACAGGCATGTCACACACTCCCAGGATAATTGGTGTAGAAGATAAATTTGATCTGCGTCACAGCAACGCATTAAAGCACAGCTAATGAACGCCTTACAGCCCGCTATCAGCAACTGTCTGTTGCCTGGGCAGCAAGAATCCTCTGGGTAGTGATGAATCGGTGAGAAAAATGCGATCGCACGCTCATTTTATCGTTTTTCTTCGCTATACTTTCCGTTAACTGGCCATTACATAAACCTTCCTAATCATTCAATTCTACGATTCATCTGAGTTTTGGAAATTTTACTTCAACGCTGCTGGCACCTCTTCGCCTTGTGACAGATTTGATGGAGCATTGATACATTAAAGTTCTGCGACAGATGGCCGATATGCCAGTAAATGAGGTTAAAAACCCTGCCATTGCTGTATCAACCATTACCAAGGAGACCCGATGCGACTCGTCATTTGCCTGCCAGCCCTGATTCTGGTCGGATGTTCCGTCGGAAAGTATCAGTACAGCAGTGAAGCGCACGACCGGGTGGATATGACTGTTACGGGTATTCCAACCGTGCTGGGCTTAGGTACGCTGGGTACCACCATCCCGCTGACGGCCGATTACAGCCTGACCGCGGCCCATGTGGCAAAATTCTCCATGTACCGGGTGAAGTCATATCATCCTGAGTGCGACCTGGCCGTGGTCTATCATAAAAATGATAATGTCCCGGCACCGCATTTCCGTAACGGCCTGATCGGTGACAAGATTAATCTCTACGGTTACAGCTTTATTTCGGCGATGCCGGTCGCATCGACGGGCACCAATCTGATCAATACCGGGCTAAAAAACACCTGGAATAAAGTCAGTTGCGTCGTGGTGGCGTCCGATGCAGGCGTGGTACAGGGCATGTCAGGTGGCGCTGTGTATAACGCGTCTGATGATTCGATTGGCGGGGTGATTGTCGGCTACAGCAAACGCATTAACGATATGAAAACGGGTAAGACGCTGTATAAAGACGTCTCGCTGTATGTGCCGTATGCCCGCTTTAAAGACTGGCTGAACGACGCGGTGAAATCCTGAGTTTCACCGCCGCGGGCGCTCCTCCTGCCGCCTGCACATGTCTCCCTTCCATCCCGGCATTTTCAGGATGTCCCTTTTTTCAATGAGTCCGGCATCCCATCATGGGGGCCAAAATCCTGCTTTGGCGGATCGTCCCAGCGATCCTCTCGCGTAGCGAGGTAGGCTGGATTTGTCGGATACCAGATGCGGTTCTCTTTCTTATTCGCCTCACCAACGATAATAAAGTGCGCTTCGCGATCGCTGTTATTGATAAAGGTATGGCAAATCCCGGTGCCTGCCGGGAACGCTACCGCATCACCGGGTGTTAAGCGATATAACTCGCCATTGATCCATACCTCCGGCTCCCCTTCCAGCACATAAGCAAACTCTTCTTCTGCACTTTCAGCATGCGGGTAGGACATGCGACGGCCAGGCAACAGACGTTCATGATGTATCCCGAGGCGCGTCAGACCGAGCGCCCTTCCCAGCGGCGCACCTATGGACATCAGCTCCTCGCTGTCGGGATAGTGTTCGTTATCTTCGCCCTCAAGCTCACGCCAGTGGCGGATAAAATCAGGTCGGGTCATGGCAGCCCTCTTTACGGTTGCAGTTTGAAAGTCCTTACTATTTGCTTTTTTTCCCGCGGAGGCAAAAAAAAACGGCCAGCGCTAAGGCTGACCGTTGATGTTACAAGCGTGCGTTTACTTGTTGCTTGGACGCAGTGCCGGGAACAGGATCACGTCACGGATGGTGTGGCTGTTGGTAAACAGCATCACCATACGGTCAATACCAATCCCCAGACCCGCCGTTGGCGGCAGGCCGTGTTCCAGCGCGGTGACATAGTCTTCGTCATAGAACATCGCTTCGTCATCACCGGCATCTTTCGCGTTAACCTGTTGCAGGAAACGTTCTGCCTGATCTTCCGCATCGTTCAGCTCTGAGAAACCGTTACCGATTTCGCGGCCGCCGATAAAGAATTCGAAACGGTCAGTGATTTCCGGGTTCTGGTCATTACGGCGCGCCAGCGGTGACACTTCGGCCGGGTATTCCGTGATGAACGTTGGCTGGATCAGATGCGCTTCTGCGGTCTCTTCGAAGATCTCAGTGACCAGACGGCCCAGACCCCAGCTCTTCTCTACTTTGATACCCAGAGACTGAGCAATCGCTACCGATTTATCAAAGTCGTCGAGATCGGTCAGGTCGGTCTGCGGACGGTATTTCAGAATCGCTTCTTTCATCGTCAGCTTCTCGAATGGCTTACCGAAGTCGAACTCCTGGTCGCCGTAAGGCACCACGGTGGAACCCAGAACATCCTGTGCCAGCGTACGGAACAGGCTTTCGGTCAGTTCGATCAGGTCTTTGTAATCCGCATACGCCATATAGAGTTCCATCATGGTGAACTCTGGGTTATGACGTGGCGAAATACCTTCGTTACGGAAGTTACGGTTGATTTCAAACACGCGGTCGAAACCACCCACCACGAGACGCTTCAGATACAGCTCGGGTGCGATACGCAGGTACATATCGATGTCCAGCGCATTGTGATGCGTGATAAACGGACGGGCAGACGCACCGCCAGGGATCACCTGCATCATCGGGGTTTCCACTTCCATAAACTCACGGCCGACCATAAAGCTGCGGATACCCGCCATGATCTGGGAGCGAATTTTGAAGGTGTTGCGCGAGTCGTCGTTCGAGATCAGGTCAAGATAACGCTGACGGTAACGGGTTTCCTGATCGGCCAGGCCGTGGAACTTGTCCGGCAGCGGGCGCAGTGCTTTGGTCAACAGGCGCAGTTCGCTACAGTGGATAGACAGTTCGCCGGTTTTAGTCTTAAACAACTTGCCGCGTGCGCCGAGGATATCGCCGAGATCCCACTTTTTGAACTGTTCGTTATAGATGCCTTCCGCCAGGTCATCGCGGGATACGTAAAGCTGAATACGGCCGCCCACATCCTGCAACGTCACAAAGGATGCCTTACCCATAATACGACGAGTCATCATACGGCCAGCCACGCTGACTTCGATGCCAAGGTCTTCCAGCTCTTCGTTCTCTTTACCACCAAACTCGGCGTGCAGGGTATCTGCGGTGCGGTCACGGCGGAAGTCGTTCGGGAATGCCACGCCAGTTTCACGCAGTGCGGCCAGTTTTTCGCGACGCGCTTTGAGTTCGTTATTCAGTTCAATGGCGGCATCAGCGGCCTGCGGTTGTTGTTCAGACATGTGAGTTCCTTATAAACCTGCTTTCAAACTTGCTTCAATGAAACGATCCAGATCGCCGTCCAGAACCGCCTGAGTATTGCGTGTTTCCACGCCTGTACGCAGATCCTTAATGCGGGAATCATCCAGCACGTAAGAGCGGATCTGGCTGCCCCAGCCGATGTCAGACTTGTTGTCTTCCGCCGTCTGTTTGTCAGCATTTTTTTTCTGCATTTCGTATTCGTACAGTTTGGCGCGCAACTGTTTGAAGGCCTGATCTTTGTTTTTATGCTGAGAGCGGTCATTCTGGCACTGCACAACAATGTTGGTCGGTAAGTGGGTAATACGCACCGCCGACTCCGTTTTGTTGACGTGCTGACCACCGGCACCGGAGGCGCGGTAAACGTCGATACGCAGGTCGGCCGGGTTAATGTCGATATCGATGTTGTCGTCCACTTCCGGGTAGATAAACACCGAACTGAAAGAGGTATGACGACGGCCACCGGAGTCAAACGGGCTTTTACGCACCAGGCGATGCACGCCGGTTTCAGTGCGTAACCAGCCAAACGCGTAGTCGCCGATGATTTTAATGGTGGCGGATTTGGTACCGGCCACTTCACCGTCAGACTCTTCGATAATTTCGGTTTTAAAGCCTCTCGCTTCAGCCCAGCGCAGGTACATACGCAGCAGCATGCTGGCCCAGTCCTGAGCTTCTGTCCCGCCGGAGCCTGCCTGGATATCCATGTAGCAGTCGGCGCTGTCGTATTCGCCGGAGAACATACGACGGAATTCTAATTCGCCGAGTTTCTTTTCCAGCACATCCAGTTCAGCAATCGCTTCATTGAAGGTGTCTTCATCATCGGCCTCAACGGCCAGCTCGAGCAGGCCTGAAACATCTTCCAGCCCCTGCTCCATCAGATCCAGTGTTTCCACAACGGCTTCTAATGCGGAGCGTTCTTTACCCAGCGCCTGGGCGCGTTCAGGTTCATTCCAGACATCAGGCTGTTCCAGTTCAGCGTTTACTTCCTGAAGACGTTCTTTCTTGGCATCATAGTCAAAGATACCCCCGAAGAACGCTGCTGCGCTCTGTGAGATCCTGAATACGGTTCTTTACCGGATTAATTTCAAACATGGTTTTAATCTTTTTAGGTGATCGAAATGGACGTAATAGTAACCACGCAGTTTAACCGAAATAGCGCACAGTTTGTAGCACTGAACACAATGGAGAATCGCCATGTCCGTTACCGATGCCCTGATGGCATTCACCTTTGCCGCCGTACTGCTGACGTTGACGCCGGGGCTGGATACCGCGTTGATTTTACGCACCGCCACGGTAGAGGGAACCCGGAAGGCCATTCAGGCTCAACTGGGCATTAATGCCGGCTGTCTGGCGTGGGCCGCTGCCGTGGCGTTTGGCCTCGGTGCACTGATTGCCGTGTCTGAGCTGGCTTATAACCTGTTGAAGTGGTGCGGAGCAGGCTACCTCGCCTGGCTTGGCGTGCAAATGTTGCTGAAACCTCGCCAGCAAATGGGCGACGTAACCCTGAGCAGCGGTAGCCAGAACGCGTTTCTACGCGGTTTTTTCGGCAATCTGCTCAATCCTAAAGTCGGGATTTTTTACGTCTCCTTCCTGCCACAGTTTATTCCGACCGGGCATTCGCCGGTGCTCTGGACCTTTGGACTGGTGCTAATCCATGTAGTGCTGGGCACGCTGTGGTCGGCGCTGCTGATTGGCAGCACGCGCAAACTGTCAGGGATATTAAAACAGGAAGGGGTGGTGAAGTGGCTCGACCGCACCACGGGCGCGGTGTTTTTATTGTTTGCTGCAAAACTGGCGTTAAGCCGCCGGCCGGGATGATGTGAAAAAGGGGCGACGGATCAGTAGCGTCATGGTCGCCCCCTACGGGTTAAATTTCCTCCAGGGGCTGACCTTCTGTGTCGGTCAGCCCGCCAGCACAATGGATGAGGTGAATTACAGCGCCCAGAGATGGTCGATGATCAGCTGCACATTACGGTTGCCGCGGAACTCGTTGATGTCCAGCTTGTAAGCCAGCTCAACCTGCTTCACGCTGGGATCGGGCCACAGAGCCGTATCAATGTTAAACGCGATACCGTCCAGCAAAGGGCCACCGCCCAATGGCTCAATCATCACTTTCAGATGACGCTCACCTACCAGCTTCTGCTGTAACAGCTTAAATTTGCCATCAAACGTCGGTTCAGGGAACGCCTGGCCCCAGGGGCCTGCTTCACGCAGCAGTTCCGCGGTGGGCAGCGTCAGCTCCTGCGCCATCAGTTCGCCGTCGGACCAGACCACGCCCTGAAGGGATTCCGCCTCCAGCCAGTCGCCCACCAGATCGGCAAAACACTGACGGAAACGTTCAAAGTTCGCCTCTTCCAGTGACAACCCTGCCGCCATCGCATGTCCACCAAATTTGATGATCAGCCCCGGATTAAGGGTATCCAGCCGCTCCAGCGCATCACGCATATGCAGCCCGGCAATCGAGCGTCCTGAGCCTTTCAGCGTGCCGTCGCCTGCGGGCGCAAAGGCGATCACCGGACGATGGAAACGCTCTTTCAGCCGCGAAGCCAGAATACCGACCACGCCCTGATGCCACTCTGGATGATACATCGCAATACCGAGCGGCAAAGCGTCACTGCTGCTTTCCAGACGATCGCAAAGCGCCAGCGCTTCTGACTGCATGCCCTGCTCTATCTCTTTGCGCGTCTGATTCAGTGCATCCAGCTCACTGGCAAGCATACGCGCCTGGCCCAGGTCTTCACTGAGCAATAGCGCCACCCCGACCGACATATCATCCAGCCGCCCGGCGGCATTGAGACGCGGGCCAAGGGCGAAACCTAAATCACTGGCGGCCAGCTGGCGCGCATCACGGTTGGCAATCTCCAGCAGTGCCCGTATGCCGGGACGACATTTGCCCGCACGAATACGGCTCAGCCCCTGCCAGACCAGGATGCGATTGTTGGCATCCAGCGGCACCACATCCGCCACCGTGCCGAGCGCGACCAAATCCAGCAGTTCTGCCAGATTCGGCAGCGTGGTCACGCCACTGTCGCGCAACTGTGCACGCAGTGCCAGCATCAGATAAAACGCCACGCCCACACCCGCCAGTGATTTGGACGGAAATTCGCAGTCGTTAAGATTGGGGTTAACAATGGCATCGGCAGCCGGCAGCGTATCGCCCGGCAAATGGTGATCGGTGACAACAACCGGAATGCCTTTTTCATGGGCCAGCGCCACGCCCGCATGGGAAGAGATGCCGTTATCTACGGTGACGATCAGCTGTGCACCGCGTGCAGCCGCCTGTTCTACCACTTCCGGGCTAAGGCCGTAGCCATCATCAAAACGGTTAGGCACCAGATATTTGATGTTCTGCCCGCCCATGCTGCGTAGCGCCAGTACCGTTAGCGCCGTGCTGGTGGCCCCATCGGCATCGAAATCGCCGACAATCATGATGCAGAGGTTATCGGCCAGTGCCCGTTGCAGGATGTCCACCGCCGCCTGAATACCGCTGAGTGACTGGAAAGGATGCAAATATTTCGCGCCGCGTTCCAGTTCACTGGCCTGGCGGATGCCCCGGCGGGCATACAGGCGACGTAACAATGGGTGAAGATCGGCAGGTAAGGCGGCCGTGTCCGTCGCCTCGCGACGACGGAGTTCAGTTGTGCTGTTCACGAATATCAGCCGCCGTTTTTCTGGCTGTCGAGGAATTTCTTCAGGTCCTGTGGATTCTGATAGCCAGGGATCATGCTGCCATTCTCAAGCAGAATAGCCGGGGTGCCCTGGATACCGTAAAGAATGCCCAATTTGTACTGCTGGCCGATATCGATTTTGCCGTCAATCGGCGATACAGCTTCACCTTTCATCGCGGCATCAAAGGCTTTGCGCGGTTCAGCGGCAGACCAGATAGATTTCATCTCTTTCGCCACATTGCCGTTCATCCCTTCACGCGGGAAGGCCAGATAACGCACGGTAATACCCAGCGCATTATAGTCAGCCATTTCCTGATGCAGCTTACGGCAATAGCCGCAGGTGATGTCGGTAAACACCGTCACCACGTACTGCTGTTTTGGCGCTTTATACACGATCATCTCTTTGCTCAACGCTTCAACTTTCTTTTCCAGCAGTTGATTGGTGACGTTGACCGGCTGACCGCCGCTGACATCATAGAGAGGCCCCTGTACGAAATGTTTGCCATCGTCGGTGACGTACAGCACACCGCTTTCGCTCAGCACGGTTTTAAACCCTGGCAGAGGCGAAGGCTGAATCTCGGTCTGCTGTAAGCCCAGCTTACTCAGAGACTGTTTAATCGCTGCATCATCAGCATAGGCCAGTCCGCTGGCCAGCGCGATGAGTCCCGAAAGTAACAGGAAATGTTTCTTCATTTTTTATGTCCTTATAGCCTGACTAAGCGGGCTGTATGTTTTTGTCGATCAGGCACGCGGATGATGCTGCTGATGGAGCTGGCGCAGCCGTTCTGTCGCTACGTGCGTGTAAATCTGGGTGGTTGATAAATCGCTATGACCCAACAACATCTGTACGACACGTAAATCCGCGCCGTGGTTCAGCAAATGGGTGGCAAAAGCATGACGCAGCACGTGCGGTGACAGTTTTGCGCTGTCGATGCCTGCTAGTGTGGCGTAATGTTTGATGCGATGCCAGAAAGTTTGCCGGGTCATTTGTTGCGCGCGGTTACTGGGAAATAGCACATCGAGCGACTGACCATTGAGCAACCAGGGGCGACCGTATTCGATAAACTGTTCGATCCAGTGGACCGCCTCTTCGCCCATCGGCACCAAACGCTCTTTGTTCCCTTTACCAATAACGCGCACCACGCCCTGGCGCAGGCTGATATCGCTGAGCGTCAGCCCGACCAGCTCTGTCACACGTAATCCGGTGGCATAAAGGAGTTCCAGCATCGCCTTATCGCGCAGCTCAATCGGCTGGTCCAGACAGGGCGCCTGCAATAACCTTTCCACCTGTGCCTCAGAGAGATCCTTGGGCAGGCGCTGCGGCAGTTTTGGCGACGAGAGTAAGGCACTGGGATCGTCCTCACGCAGCTTTTCGCGGTAGAGATACTGGAACAGGCGGCGCATGGCACTGAGCAAGCGCGCAGAGCTGGTCGCTTTGTATCCGCCTTCCAGCCGTTCAGCCAGAAAACCCTGCAAGTTGATCGCATCCACCGTCAGCAGAGAAAGTTGCTGGTGCTGCAACCAGCCACAGAGCGATCGCAGGTCAAGGCGGTAAGAAGCAACGGTGTTTTGCGCCAGATTACGCTCGATCCACAGCGCATCAAGAAATTGCTCAATCAGATCGTTATCCTGCACTTCAACCTCTCTAATCTGCGATTCTCATGACGCGGAGTGCGTTATATAAAATCACTTTACGCTTAAAAATCATAACCATGCAACATCACACTGCCGTACAAAGCCGCCCCATTATGCCTTATTCCTGCCCGATTCTGATATAATCGCGCCAGACTTTACGAAAAATGAGTTTCACTACCATGAATATCGGTCTGTTTTATGGATCCAGCACCTGTTACACCGAGATGGCGGCAGAGAAGATTCGTGACTTTATCGGTGACGATCTGGTGACGCTGCATAACCTGAAAGATGACTCTCCCACGCTGATGGAGCAGTATGATTTGCTGATCCTCGGTATTCCAACCTGGGATTTTGGCGAATTGCAGGAAGACTGGGAAGCCATCTGGACCGATCTGCCACAGCTCAATTTACAGGGAAAAGTGGTGGCACTCTATGGCATGGGTGACCAGGGGGAATACAGCGAATGGTTCCTCGATGCGTTAGGGATGCTGCATGAAGTGCTGGCTCCGTCCGGGGTACAGTTTGTCGGTTACTGGCCGCTGGAAGGCTATGAATTTACGAGCAAAAAACCACTGACTGCCGACGGCAAACAGTTTGTCGGCCTGGCGCTGGATGACATCAACCAGTTTGAGCAGACCGACGAACGTATTGCGCAATGGTGTGAACAGATCCTGACTGAGATGGCAGAACTGCTGTAATTCCGTCGCAAAAAATCAAAGGGCCGATCGAAAAAATGATCGGCCCCGACTGTCGGGGCGGAGTTTCTCTTTCGCTCCGCCCATGCCTTCAGAGGTTTATTTCCACAAACCGAAACGGCCTTCTTCCTCCTGCGCACTTTCAGTGCTCAACTCTGGCATTGCGGTCGCCGACAGACGATACCAGTCGATATTTCTCGTCAGCGCCATCACGGCTGCCAGTGCTGCCATCAGTACCCCCGTCCCCAGCAACAGCGCGCTGTCCTCCGATTGCAGTAACTGCCACAGCACCGCATCCAGCACCAGCAAACCCCCGACAAACATCAGACTGCGCCGCCATCCGCGTAGTACCGCCTGCAAATAGAAACCGTTGATCGCCGCACAGGTCAGGCTCGCCGTCAGCCAGGCAAGGTTAAACCCGATATGTTCGGACAGCGCCAGCAGCACCAGGAAGAACATCACCAGCGACAGCCCCACCAGCAAATACTGCATTGGGTGCACCCGCAACGCGGTCAGCGTTTCAAACAGGAAGAAAGCCATATAGGTCAGGCCAATCAGCAGAATGGCGTATTTCACCGCACGTTCAGTTTGCTGATATTGATCCACCGGGTTAACGACCATCGAACTGAAGGCCGGGAGCTTATCGCTGCTCACGGTAAAGTCATCACGCACTAGCGAATTGAGATTGTTAGCAAACCAACTGCTCTGCCAGCGTGCGGTGAAACCTTCAGGCGTAATCTGGTGTTGTTCAGGCAGGAAACTGCCGGTAAAACCCGGGTGCGGCCAGTTGCTCTTCAGATCAAAGGTGCTGTTTTTACCTAATGGCACCACTTCAAGCTGCTGTGTTCCCTGTAGTTTAAGCGTGAAGTTCAGCGCCAGGTTTTTCTCCTCTAACACGCTGTCCGGAAGCGCCACATGCAGGCCTTCACTGCTACCGGGAAGATCGCTGCCCGGCTGGAAATCCAGCTGTTGATCGCCAATATTCAGCGGTGTCACACTGCTGATCCCACGTGAGTCACCCACGCCCATCACCAGCCAGGGATTACCGAGGGTAATACCCGGCTTTTTAATATCGGCCAGTTGCTCGCTGTCGAAAGTGGCATTAATGGAGACGCCTGTACGCCAGACCTGCCCCTGATAAATACCCACCTTACGCTGTTCTACCTGCTGGTCACCCGCCACCCGCAGGTTTTTAGGCAGGTAATAACGCAGATGATTCTGCTGAACGGTGACTTCTTTACCATCGCGGGTTTCCGTAACGATTTCGCTCCATGGAATGGCGATCAACGGCCCGAAGAGACGCTGCGGACCACTGGTGCTCTGGCTGAGCTTATCGGCCACACTATCGCGCCATACGCTGCGCTCGGTAATCAATGAACTGAGCAGACTTAACGGTACCAGCAGCAGAAGCAGGCAGCCGATCAGCGTTAGCATTTTCCAGAATAAA
Source organism: Erwinia sp. 1181_3 (assembly GCF_052824965.1). Taxonomy (NCBI): domain Bacteria; kingdom Pseudomonadati; phylum Pseudomonadota; class Gammaproteobacteria; order Enterobacterales; family Erwiniaceae; genus Erwinia; species Erwinia sp. 1181_3. The sequence continues at coordinate 10,608 of NZ_VTDE01000007.1, read as the reverse complement.
GGGGTTTTCATCATGTTGGACTCTCCTGTGTCGATAACGCAGAAGATAGCCCCCCTGAATGGGGAGAAAATGAAGTTATGTGAAGGGACGGTGAAGTGGGCCGTTATTTTTTCACAGTGAGCTGAGCACAGACACCACCTTCCGGGCGTGACCTCAGGGTAATGTTGCCCTGATGCAAGCGGGCCACCTCCTGCACAAACGCCAGGCCCAGCCCGCTACTCTTCTCACCGTTACTGCGCGGCAGTGAATAGAAACGGTCGAAAATATGCGACATCGCATAGTCCGGAATACCGCTACCGCTGTCCAGTACGCGGAATATCACCTCATCGGCCGACTGACTGATCTGAATCCTCACCTCGCCCTCCAGAGGCGTAAAGTCGAGTGCATTATCCAGCAGATTTCCCAGCGCCTGCTCCAGCAATAGCACATCGGCCCGCACAGACAGCCCGTCAACGTCGGCGGCGTCGAAGGTCAGATGTTTACCCTGAGCCTGTACCGCCCGGCTGTCACACAGTGAAGTAACCAGAGGCAGCAGGCTAACCGACTGGCGCTGGATTTCAGGGCGGTTTTCCAGCGTTGCCTGGCGAAGCAAATTGTCGATCAACCGCTGCATACGGATATTCTGTTGCAGGATATTGGCAGAGAAACGCTGAACCACCTCAGCCGGAGGGCATTCACGCAGGATTTCCGCCGCACCGCGTATCGCCGCCAGCGGGCTTTTCAGTTCGTGGGTTAGCGCATGGGCATAATGCTCAATGTAACGCTTCCCTTCCAGCCGCAGACGCATACTCTCCAGCGCCTGCGCCAGCTTGCGTAACTCAGTGCTGTTCATCGCTGGCAGAGGTTGCGCATCGCCTTCTGTTACCGAGTCGGCATAACGTACCAGACGACCAACAGAGCGGTTAATCCACAGGACAAACCCCAGACCGATCAGCAAAGCAATGCCCAGCAGGGCTGCACCCGCCCAGAGAATACGGTGTTCACTGCGGCGGATCACCGGCACCATCGTACTGTTGGCTTTCCCCACGCTGATAACCCCAAGCAGCTTTGCGCCATCGCGCACCGGGGCCGCCACATACATCACCGAGCTGGCATCATCGTCAGGATTGCTGCGGGTACTGCGTGCACCGTACTCACCGCGCAGCGTCAGCAGAACATCATTCCAGCGCGAATAATCCTGCCCTGTCGCCACCCCGGAAGAGTCAAACAGCACAATCCCTTTCGCATCGGTGAGGTAAACACGATATTCATTGCGCCGCTTGGCGATGCCGCTGATATTGGCATGGACCGGGTAACCCCGCAGTTGCGAGAAAGCCTGCGCCAGCTGGCCCTGCTGCGGCTGACCGCTGAGGATATCTGCACGGGCGAACTGCGCCAACAATGTCGCGGTATCGACCAATGTACCTTCGGTGGCACGCCTTACCCCAGGTTTGATCTCCTTGAGGAAAATGCTAAGAACAAACCACGCGGCGACGGCAACAATAAGAAAATAGCCGAGCAGTAGACGCATTCCGATGCGCATCAGCCCGTCACCAGACTGTAACCCAGGCCACGATGGGTCATCAGCACCTGCTCGTGCGGGTTGATGTCGCGCAGTTTGGCACGCAGGGTTTTGATATGGGTGTCAACGGTACGATCAAGGCTCTCTTCCGCCTCTTTCCAGACCAGATTCATCAACTGCTGGCGTGAGAACACCCTGCCTGGCGAGAGCAGCAAGGTTTTCAACAACAGGTATTCATAACGCGTCAGTATCAGAGACTGATTGCACCATTGCACACGTGCAGCAGATTCATCGAGAGTGAACTGGCCAACGTTATAACGCGGAGACTGAGCAATGCGCTGCTGTTTTTGCAGTCGACGCAGCAGTGTGCGCACCCGCGCGCAGACTTCACGTGGGGAGAATGGCTTGGCAACATAATCGTCCGCGCCAATTTCCAGCCCCAGCAGGCGGTCAACTTCTTCGCTGCGGGCAGTAAGAAACAATACCGGCAGGTCAGGTTGCAATGCCAGCAATCGGCGGCACAGTTCAAAACCATTGATATCGGGCAGGCCAACGTCAAGGATCACCAGATCCGGTACCTGCAGCGGCAAGGCTTCCAGCAACGGCACACCGCGCGGGAACCAGCGGGTTTCGAACCCTTCCAGCTGCAGCATATATAACAATGTATCCGCAATGGCGGCTTCATCTTCTACCAGCCAGATGGTGGGGCTACTCATCCCGCGGTTCCTTTTCATTCAGCAGGTGTTGGCGCAGAAGCCGCCATTCGCTGCTGTCCATGCCATCGGCAAATAGCCATAACCGCTCGCGACGGCCTGCCGTGTTCTGTAATGTCAGCCGAATCGCCCGTTGCGTTAGCCACGGGCGGGAGGTCATGCGCCACTGGCACTGCGCCCAGACTATCACACGCCCCTTGTGCAGGGTGATCTCCCCCCGACAATGCCGGATACGATGTCGACTGCACTGGCACTCCAGAAGAACCAGCAGCAGTAACAGGATGCGTGGCAATGAGGCGCTGTCCGGCCAGGGTGCCAGCAGCAGCGCCAGGATCAACGTGCCATGCAGTACCAGCGATAACGTTTGTGCGCGCCGGGAGGCCCGCAGATTACATCGCCACCGGACCACGTGCTCGGTTTCTGTCCTGAATTAATGCCACCATCCGTTGCAGCTCAGCATCAGCGGGTTCACCGTGATTCATCAGCCAGTTAAACAAATCGGGGTCATCACTCTCCAGCAGACGTACGAAGAGCTGTTTGTCTTCATCGGTCAGTGAATCAAACTCATACTGGAAAAACGGCATGATGGAGATATCGAGTTCGCGCATGCCACGACGGCATGCCCAGTGAATACGTGATTTATTTGAAATATCCATGTCACTCTGCGTCGGTTAACCAAACAGGGTGCACAGTGTACCGCTTTTTTGCGCTACTGTTGATTCAGCAATTATCACCCTGCGCGTCAGCCCGCAAAACAGTGGCATCAGTTACAGGGTTATCACGCGTTTTGTGCCGCATTTTCCGGAAACAGGTTGCAAAGCCGTGCTGCTCTTTTAACATGAGAAACAGATTTTCATCCCCTGCTTACTTTAGGACTGAATTATGCCGACGATTTCTTTCCCGCCGCGTCAACCCGCCGCATCAGCCCGCTTGCCGTTAACGCTGATCTCACTGGAAGCGTGGGCGCTGGTGAACGCAACAGGTGCCGATCGCATCAGCTATTTGCAGGGGCAAGTGACTCTGGATGTGGCCGCGCTGGGTGCCGAACAACATCGCCCTGCAGCACACTGTGATGCTAAAGGAAAGATGTGGAGCAACCTGCGCCTGTTTCATCGCGGTGAAGGCCTTGCCTTTATTGAGCGCCGCAGCTTGCGCGATAACCAGCTGGTGGAACTAAAAAAATATGCCGTCTTTGCCAAAGTCACGCTGGTAGCCGACGATGAATCGGTGCTGCTCGGTGTTGCCGGTTTTCAGGCCCGTGGCGCGCTAACGGATCTGTTCAGCGTGCTGCCTGATGCAGAGTCTCCGGTGGTTCAGGATGGGGAGAGCACGCTGTTATGGTTTGATCTGCCAGCCGAGCGCTTTCTGCTAGTCACCTCTCAGGCCAAAGCCGAAGAGGTGCGTAAAAAACTGGCTGATTCAGCACAGCTCAACGACAGCTCACAGTGGCTGGCGCTGGAAATTGAAGCCGGTTTCCCGGTGATTGATGCTGAGACCAGCGCACAGCTGATCCCACAGGCCACTAACCTGCAGGCACTGGATGCTATCAGCTTTAAGAAAGGCTGCTATACCGGGCAGGAAATGGTCGCCCGCGCAAAATTTCGTGGGGCCAATAAGCGTGCGCTCTACTGGCTGGCGGGCAAGGCGGGCATCGTGCCTGCAGCAAACGATGCGCTGGAAATGAAGATGGGTGAGAACTGGCGCCGTACCGGCACTATTCTGGCCGCGTGCCAGCTCGACAACGGTGACGTCTGGATTCAGGCCGTGATGAACAACGATCTGGACGCGGATACCGTGCTACGTGTGCAAGGGGATGAGGGCGGCGAACTGGCGATCCAGCCGCTGCCCTATGAGATCACCGCCGGTTAATCAGCACGGGGTTACACCACATACAGGTAGATGGCCAGAAAGTGACACAACGATCCACCGAGAACGAAGCCATGCCAGATGGCATGGTTGTAGGGAATGCGCTTCGCCACATAGAAAATCACCCCAAGTGAGTAGATGATCCCGCCTGCAGCCAGTAACCACACGCTGCCCGCAGGCAGGGTCATTACCATCTGATACAGCACAATCACCGACAGCCAGCCCATCAACATGTAGGTGACCAGCGACAGTGCTTCAAATCGGTGGGCAAACACCAGCTTAAACAACACGCCAGTCAACGCCAGCCCCCAGATGACCACCATCAGCCAGTGCGCCAGCGGCGACTTCAATCCTACCAGTAGAAATGGCGTGTAGGTGCCAGCAATCAGCAGATAAATAGCCGAGTGGTCGAGTTTTTTGAGCCAGAATTTCGCCCGTTCACCCGGTATAGAATGATACAGGGTGGAGGCCAAAAACAGCAGAATGATACTGCCGCCATACAGGCTGTAGCTGATGATCGCCAGCGCACCAGCCCGGTTATCAATCGCCTGGTCCAGCATCAGGACCAGACCAATAACACCCAACAGGCAGCCGATGCCGTGGCTGATGCTATTCGCAATCTCTTCCGCCACTGAATACCCGCCCGTCAGTACTTTTTGCTTCACCATATCAACCCTTTTTCCGGTTCTTGCTACTCCGCCATCACTCGTTGTGCTGGCGGAAAAATCATCACCGCTAGCCTAACTGACAATAATTTCAGGGTACACATGTAAGCTAAAATATTGTGTGTAATCATGCAACGCACATTCTTTCGCGAAATACGCAAACGTTTCCCTTACAATACGGGCAAACTTTTTTCAGGGCATAAGTGAGACAGGTGATGTCAGACAGGGTAGCAGCCTTAGATTTCGGCGCGATGACAGAAGTCGTACAGTTTTTAATGGAGCTGGACAAACTAAAAGGCGTGGAGCGCCGTACCCGACTGCTCAGCAATGCACGTCAGGAAAACTCAGCGGAGCACAGCTGGCACCTGGCAATGGCGGCCATGAGTCTGGCCCCCTTCTCTCAGGCTACCATTGATGTTCAGCACGCCACGCAGTTGGCGCTTTTACATGATGTGGTTGAGATCGATGCAGGTGACGTCCTCGTGTACGACATCGCCGCGCGTGATGCCATTCAGGAACAGGAAGTGGCTGCCGCCGGACGTATTTTTGGGTTACTGCCCACCGAGTTGAGCCAACGTTTCCGCGCGCTGTGGGATGAATATGAAGCCGGAGAAACTGCAGAGGCGCGTTTTGCAAATATGCTCGACCGCGCCCTGCCCATCATGCTTAACCTGCACAATCAGGGCCAGAGCTGGAAAGAGAATGGTATCCGCCTGGAGCAGGTGGAAGCACGTAACGTCAAGCTGGCGGAGCAGTGGCCGGAGCTATGGGGCTATTTGAAGCAGCATCTGGACAATGCCCATGCGCAGGGCTGGTTGCTTTAGCCGCTTAGCGAGCGGCCGGGGGGGCTGACGGGAAAGCAAGGTCGGCCCTAAAACAGTTATACTTGCACTGTCAGTTTCTGCGCCCTGCCCGGTACTGGTTTGTCGCGCCCATCGCGTGTAATTGCCGGGTCCCGGCACTTTTCTTCGCCGGATTTTTCGTCAGTGGGAAGGTCCTTTTACGCGCCACAATCACATTCAGACAGCCCAGCGCAGGCAAGTGGGTGCTGATCATCTTGCCTCCCTGTCGATTCCACGGCAGCACCTGAAAACTGATGCTCTGCATCACTTCGTAATTCAGCAGACTCAGCCAGTCCAGCAGTCTCATCTGAGTAAACATTCGACTGTTCCATGGGATCCGTCGGTGCAGACCCGGGATAAGTTTACCTATCCCCAGAACGCTGAAGAGGTTAAAACCGCTGATAATCATCCAGCCGTCATCGATAAGCACCCTGTCGACTTCACGGAGCACCCTGTGTGGATCACTGCTCCACGCCAGCGTATGTGCCAGCAGGCAGGCATCCACTGACTTGGACTCAAACGGTAGACTAAGAGGATCGGCCCTGACCTGAAGCGACTCACCGCTCAACCCTACATTCACCTGGTGTGAGATAGCACAGCTTTCAGTGTCGATTTCAGCACTCAGGTTACCGATTTTCAGCAAATGGAAGCCGTAAAGTTTGCTGAGACAGGGCCGCAGTTGGTGTGACAGAGCATCACGATAAAATTCACCGCAGGGTATCTGCGCCCAGGACTCTGGCACATGACGGATTTGGCGTGTTTTAGCAGGCTTCATGCTTTACCATCTTCTTTCCCTTGCGAGCATCCAGGAGCGATAATAATGAATCTTACCAGTATTCCAGCCCTGCAGGACAACTACATCTGGACCTTACATGATGATACAGGTCATTGCCTGATTGTTGACCCCGGCGAAGCGGCTCCGGTGTTACGCATGATTGAACAAAACCAGTGGCAGCCTGTGGCGATTTTGCTCACACATCATCATCATGATCATGTGGGTGGCGTGGCCGAACTGGTCTCTCATTACCCTGATTTAGCGGTGTATGGCCCAGAAGAAACGCGCGTTAAAGGGGCTAAAACTATCGTCAGTGAAGGTGATATCGTGTCGGTTTTGGGTCGAGATTTTACGATTTATGCCACGCCCGGCCACACTTTAGGACATATCTCATATTTCAGTTTCCCTTACCTTTTTTGCGGGGACACTCTTTTTTCAGGTGGATGCGGTAGGTTATTTGAAGGCACAGCAGAACAGATGTTCTATTCTTTTCAAAAACTTAATGAACTGCCTGATGAAACACTGGTTTGTTGCGCACATGAATATACGTTATCGAATTTAACCTTTGCACACGCTATTTATCCCCAAGAGACCGAAATAGCACGCTATTACCGAGAAATTAAGGAGTTACGCGCAAAAAATGCCATAACATTGCCTACAAAACTGGCATTGGAGCGAAAAATAAATGTTTTTTTACGCTCGCAAGACATTGAATTACAGAAACAAATAGGAATAGAAACAACTCCGCAACATGAATGGCAGGTATTTGCGGTTCTACGCGAGAAGAAAGACGCTTTTTAATATTTTTGGTTGTGTTGTCGGGATCGAGCACGTATTATTGCTCGTCTTTTAAGCGAACTATTGACACACACATGAAGGCTAAAGCGATATTACTCGCCTCAGTCTTGCTGGTCGGATGCCAGGCGTCAAGGCACGATGCTAACATCCCCGAACAGCATGCACAGAGTTTGTCTTCGGCAGGTCAAGGTGAAAATGGACAGTACTCAGATGAAATGTTGTCGCCGCGCTGGCAGGACGATGGAACGTCACTTGCGCAAGACAGAGATCTGTGGAATTTCATTAGCGACGAGCTGAAGATGAAGATTCCGGATAATTACCGGATACGCGAACAAAAACAGAAGTACCTGAGTAACAAGAGCTATCTCCACGATGTAACATTACGGGCAGAGCCGTATATGTACTGGATTGTCGAGCAGATTAAGCAACGTAAAATGCCGATGGAACTGGTACTACTACCCATAGTGGAGAGCGCTTTTGATCCCCATGCTACATCATCTGCGAATGCCGCTGGCATCTGGCAGATTGTGCCGCAGACGGGACGAAATTATGGTCTTAAACAGACCCAGTGGTATGACGGACGACGCGACATTGTCGCATCGACCAAAGTTGCTCTGGACATGATGCAGCGCCTTAACGGCATGTTTGACGGTGACTGGTTATTAACCATTGCCGCCTATAACAGCGGTGAAGGTCGTGTACTCAAAGCGATAAAAGCCAATAAGGCTAAAGGTCGACCAACAGATTTCTGGTCACTTGCGCTGCCACGAGAAACTACGGTCTATGTGCCTAAAATGCTGGCTTTAGGGCAGATCCTTAAAAACAGTAAGCGTTATGGCGTACGTCTGCCGGCACCTAATGAAGCACGCGCTCTGGCGCGAGTAGAAGTAGGCCAGCAGATTGAGCTGACACAGGCAGCCGAAATGGCTGGCATGTCATTGAGCAAGCTGAAGAGCTTTAATACCGGCTACAAACGCGGTACGACGGCACCAAATGGTCCTCATTACATTATGGTTCCGAAGTCCAACGTAGCTAAACTGCGTAACTCACTGGCAAGCGGTGACATCTCAGCGGTACAGCCAACTTCTCTTGCCAGGAACAGTGTTTCTCCTGCCTCTTACAAGGTGCGCAGCGGTGATACTCTTTCAGGCATTGCCAAGCGTCTCGGGGTTCCGGTGAAAGATCTGCAACGTGCCAATAATCTGCGCGGTGTCAGTATCAAACCCGGTCAGACATTGAGCCTGGGTAACAGCAGTACGCGACTGGCAGATAACGGCGACAGCATCACCTACCAGGTACGTAAGGGTGATTCTCTGGCCAGTATCGCAAAACGTCACGGCGTAAACATCAAGGATGTTGTTCGCTGGAATAGCGTCGCCAGTAATACGAAAAACATTCAGCCTGGCGATAAGTTAACGCTGTTTGTTAACAATAATGCGACGCCAGACAGTTAACTGTTAGCCACTGCGGATGAAAATCCACACAAAAAAGCCCGTCTATGACGGGCTTTTTTTATGGCCGAATGGCCTCGATAAAGATGATATCGGTACTGAAACTGCCATCAGGCTGCAAAGCATAGTAGCGCTGCACTTCGTCAGGTGCTGAATGCTGATAGGCCCGGATCGCCTTTACCATCACATCAGGTGTACGCATTCTCTCTATCCAGCTACTGAACTCCAGATCGAGACGATCCTGCGAGACAGCCTGTATCACCAGCCCACTCTCTGTCATTAATGCCAGCCACTCACCGGGGCTGTAATCCTGCACATGAGAGGTATCACGCAAGGCTTCCACCGTCTGTAACCAGATATTCAGTACCGGATTGCCCGGTGCACTGACATCCATAAATATCACTTTACCTCCGGGTTTCAATACCCGACGGACTTCACGCAATGCACTTCCGACATCGTGCCAGTGATGCGCTGAATACCGGCTGATCACCACATCAAACTCTGCATCCGCAAAAGGCAGGTTTTCCGCATAGCCCTGCCGGGTTGTCAGGTGATGGTAGCCGCGTTCGAGCGCTGTTGCTCGCACCACTGCCAGCATTTTCTCCGACAGATCGTACGCGACCACTTCTTTAACATGCTGGGCAGCAATGAAACTGGCATGCCCGGCTCCGCAGCCCATATCAAGGACCTTCGCCTCTGATGCGTCACACAGCCGTTCTGCCAATCGTACGAGGTCACGCCCCTCCGCATGGACTACGCTGGTCAGATAAGCGCCTGCCTGTTCACCGAACTGTTTATCGACGTTATCATGGTGCTTTGTTGCCATTCTGAATAGTGTCCTTGTTTATGCGTAATCCGTAGGGTGAGCATCAAACTCAACCAGCAGTGGATTGTGGTCGGATGCACGGGTAACCAGTACCGAAGCCTCTGCGACACTCATCCCGCGATAAAAAACAAAATCCAGGGGTCGACCAAACGCTTTGCGCCGATGATCGTCGGTGAAACGGACTTCACGTAGCCCCATTTCACGAGAAAAACGATATAGCGCATTGATCCGCTGACGGCTCCACGCATTAAAGTCACCCGCCATAATCACCGGGCCCTGGTGATGAATAATCTGTTCGCCGATCGGTCCGAGCTGTTTACTGTAAACATCAATGCCCAGACTGAAGTTCACCGCATGAATATTAACGACCATCAGCATCTGGCTACCGGGTAACGGATAGGCCGTGACCAGTGCCGATTTAGCCAGCCTGAGAAGCGGCTCACGCTCGCGCAAAGGGCAACAGTAGACAGGATGAGCAGAGGCCAGTGTCATGACGCCTGATGGGTGCTGAGGCAATACAAAAGCAGGCACCTGGTCAGCAGCAAGATAATGAGTGGTGGCGAAACGCACCAGTTCTGGTGTCGTTTGCGCCTCTTGTAGCAGAACAAGGTGAGCATCTTTACCAAAATTTTGCAAAACCGAGAGCCAGTCTGCGCGCTGTTGCTTGAAAATATTCCACACCAGCACTTTCAGGCGGGTTTCTGTGGTGAGTGGCGCACCGGGCGGCAATGCCTGTCCGACATGCAGCATCGCCACGGGAGGAAAAATACGCTCCGCTGGCTGGCCTGCTACGTATCTCATGGCATAAGTCTTTTTTTGCACGTTACCGCCTGCACTTTTTACAGCTGAATGGGTTTACCATCTATCAGTTATAGGGACTTTGTTGCCTACTTTCAATCGGCGGGAGCCAATTCGCACGGGATTGTACGTAAGGAAATGAAAATAAAAAATACAAATACAAAAAAGCCCTGACTCTTATGAGTCAGGGCTTTCTGTTTAAGTGGCGGAACGGACGGGGCTCGAACCCGCGACCCCCTGCGTGACAGGCAGGTATTCTAACCAACTGAACTACCGCTCCACCGATTCTGTACTGACCTCAGACTACGTCTGAATTCAGGTGTTTCGCCCTTACCTTGTCAGGGGTAAGGTCACAACCCGGTTACGGGTCTTA
>NZ_VTDE01000006.1:0-224072 GCF_052824965.1 Erwinia sp. 1181_3 | reverse complement strand
TTGCCGCCCCGACTGTTAGCCACGTCAACGTTATAGTTCCACTGGTTGGCCTTGCCTGCGGTTCCACTCAACCCGATATCACTGTTGCTATAGTGATTCTGTGTGAAGGATGAGTTAGTCGACAGATAGATAGGGGAGTCGAATACGCTGAAGGGGACGGAGAAACCAAGGTAGTAACGCATCTCTTCACGGTTATCATTATTTCGGGTACGGCTGGCAGAAACGTTGAAGGTGACGTTAGAGAGGGTATTCGAATAGCCTACTTGATACTCCTTGTTGCTGTTTGCCTCTCCCCAATAGTTCCTTAATGTACCAGATAGGAACAGCGATCCTGCCGAGCCACCGAGGTTCTGATTCACATTGAAGTTAAAGCTGTTTTTCTGATTAATGGTACCGCTATTGGCAATCGTGTTTTTCCCGCCGTTACTTTCCCTCTGCGCCGAATCTTCCATAGTCAAAAAGCCGCTGGTTGAGTAACGGTAAGCTGCCAGCGCAAAGTTGGTTCCGGTATCGGTGAAAAATTTGCTATAAGCAAGCCGATAACTCTGCCCGCTGCTGCTATCCACGTGTCTGTATGAAGCCTGACGTGCCTGAGTAACATCAAAGGACAGTGCCCCTACAGGCAGGTTCAGCCCGGTCCCTACCAGTACTGAACCGTAGTGGCTGCTCCAGATCCCTCCTGCATAGGCAGTAAAGAGATTTGTCATCCCCCTGCGCCAGGTCCCCTGTATAAAGTCGGGGTGAACGCTGATCTGAGGTATCCGCACCTGGCCCATCGCCAGGTTATAGACGTTAACGCCAGGTTTTAGCATGCCGGGAACGGAGGAATAAGGTACGGTAAAGCGTTGAATGCGCCCATCGGCCTCGTCAACTTCAACGTTAAGATCGCCCCCGGAGCCGGTTGGTAAAATATCATTAATCGCAAAGGGTCCCGGGGAGACGTTTTGCTGATAAATCGTCACGCCATTCTGAATGATTTTAACCAGGGCGTTGGTCTGCGCCACGCCGTGTACGATGGGGGCGAATCCCTGCATCGCGTCAGGAAACATCCGGATATCTGTCCCCATGCTCACGCCACGAAAGCGATAAGAGTCAAAGAGGTCAGAAGGGGTATAGCTGTCGCCGATACGTAACTGGGAGTTGATGGTGCTGATATTTCGTTGCAAATAGCGGGTGTTATTTTGCCAGTCAGACTTACCCGTTCGTGAATAGTTATAGGAGCTGTTATCACGCAGCTGCCAGTTGAGCAGATTCAGTCCGGTATTTAATGAAATATAACCATTATCTTCATTCTGATGATTGTTAGAGGCCGAATGATAGTAGTTTGCCTGATAGGAGAGTGTCAGGCCTGGGATGCCTTCACTCCAGAATTTAGGATCGATATACCCCTGCCATTTTGTGTCCATCTCCTGCTGTGGAACACTCAAATCCAGTCTCATCTGACTGGCATCAAAACTGCTTTTTATTCCCGTTGAAAGAGCATAAACGTTAAGGAATTCATTCTTTACATTTTTCGGGTTATCAATAACTTTTCTTAATCCCATTCGAGTGAATTCCTTAACGTTTATACGGATGTCTGTTAGGCTGCTAACTACTTTTGCATCATACTTCCCCTTCCAGTCGCCATTGACGTAAATGTCAATGTCATAGTTGCCTGACGGTAAATCACTGTTTGTATAAAATCGTGACAAATCAGCATGGCTGGATTTCCCTGCCAAAAAATCAGTGTTAAACGTGAGTGCATAAGAGATGTGTTGCTTTAACAGGAGGGAGCACATTAACATCAAGTGTAATGTGACCCGGTTTATTTTAAATTTAGGCATTTTTACTGAATTTTTTTCCGCGATTCAATGCTGGCGCCATAATCATTGATATAGACGATGGAGACGGAGTTTTCGCTGGAAATAGGTGCGTTTGCTTTCAGTGATTTCTGAGAAAAGGGTTCCATCATCAGACCTTTTTTTAATATATTTCCTCCCTGGTTAACTCGTACGCCTGATAATGTTAAGTAATAGGGGCTGGCATTATGAAGCGTGATGCTATCCTTCTCATGAGTAAATGTCAGTTTATCTATTATGTTTTTAGGCTTTACTTTCAGTCCGGTGGGCCGGAAAAAAAGCTTAATACGGGACCGTATTGCCAGTTGCATTACGCTTTTTCCCTTAAGGTTCTCAGGGACGGGGGGAATATCCAGTATATTAAGATAAAAAACCGACTCGCGATCGACTGGCAAATTCCCACCCATATAGCGCACCTTTAGCTGTTGCCCGCTATGCGCGGACACCTTTACCACCGGTGGCATTAACAGAAACGGTACTTTTGCTGTCTCAGGGGTTGAGTCAGGATCGCCATTATCAATCCATGCCTGTACCAGTGAGGGGTCAGAACCGTTATTGAGCAATTGAACTGAGATCTCTTTCCTGTCGGAAGGGTAGATCTCACGCGTCGCACTGATAATGACATTCGCGTGACACAAAAAAGGTAATAATGCAGTTAACAGTAAAATTATTCTCATGAAACAATCGCTCAATAATAGGACTTATTGAAAATTAAAGATAAGTGACGCTATACGTTACCATCGTTCTGACCGTGCCGGCCTCCGCAGGCTGAGTTCCTACTTTGTAATATTTAGCATAGAAGTTCAGCGTTTCTGGTGATGATGATGTGCCTCCCAGTTTGGTATCCAGTATCTGATTAAGTGGGATAGGCTGCGTTTCCGTATTTTGTAAAACAATAGCGACACCCACATTTCGAGGATTACCCTGAGGATCATTTTCCTGGTTGATCAGGTATTTCCCATCATTAGATATGGTGTTAGGTGATGAGAACTGCATTTGAAGATTGGGCGTCGTTGGTGTTTCCCCATTGCCCGTATTCACTATATTTGCTGATGAACAGTTGGAGAAGTCCAGTGAAAATGCTTTCTTACCAACATCAATTAACCCTTCTGACGTTCCTGCCTGTTCGGTACTTATCGGATTGAGCACGACGGAAAGGTCGGCAGAATTATTACCATTGATAGTACAGGTTGCATCTGTCACTGCACCTGTAAAATTAATGGTTCCGCCTGAAACGCTGGTTTCGGAATAGCACATTGAACTGAATATTAACGTGGGTAGTACAGTGCCAATAATGACCTTTTTCATTTTTTCCTCTGTAAGTTTTCTATTGATAAATAATCGGGTTTTTTAATTGCACAGGCCGTCCATCCTCGATTTTTCTCGTGGCTGTCGGTTGGCGATAGTTAATGCAGGGGGCGTTTATAGCAGATGTTTAACGATAATTACTTCCTTGTGCCTGATGAGATTTCGCGAATTCTAGTGGTTTTTACTAGTTATAAATTCACAAAAAAAGCGAAATAAAATGAGTCCTGTTTTTTCTTAAATATGATGAGCCTGTGATTTTTAATCTATAGTGTGTGATTGTTCTGTTTTATTTTTCATTCTATTTCCGTTGTCATCATTAGCAAAATGTCTGTTTGCCTCTTTGCCAATATTCCTGAATTCAGTGTATTCTTGTGAAAACACGCTTACCCCCACCGGCCGTACTGATGTTGCCGGGTATGAATGGCGAGAACATGATGAATACATTACGCATAGGTTTGATTTCCGTTTCGGATCGCGCCGCAAATGGCATCTATCAGGATCAGGGATTACCGGCCCTTGAGGCGTGGCTGTCTGAGGCGTTAACTACGCCATTTGAAATTGAAAAACGTCTGGTGCCTGATGAGCAGCCGATGATTGAGCAGGCGATCTGTGAACTGGTCGATGAGTTGTTCTGCCATTTGGTGCTTACCACCGGGGGAACCGGCCCGGCCCGGCGCGATGTCACACCGGATGCGACGCTGGCGATTGCTGACCGGGAAATGCCGGGGTTTGGTGAACAGATGCGACAGATTAGCCTTAACTTTGTACCCACCGCGATCCTTTCACGCCAGACGGCAGTAATCCGTAAACAGTCGCTGGTGATCAACCTGCCGGGACAACCTAAGTCGATTCAGGAGACGCTGGAAGGTCTGAAAGACAGCGAGGGTAATACGCAGGTACATGGCATCTTTGCCAGTGTCCCGTACTGTATTCAGCTGCTGGAGGGGCCCTACATGGAGACTGATCCGAAGGTCGTAGCAGCATTTCGTCCTAAAAGCGCACGGCGCGAAACAAACAACTAAAAAATCGTTTTTTCAGGCATAAGATCCAGCGTCCACTGCTGTGGCAGAAAATTGACGGTATAGTCATCTCAGCTTTACAAACGTTAACTATACGGCTTTCTTCTGACTCTGGATTTTCGTGAATAATTATGTCCCATGATCATGCGCGTCACCTCAACCGGCACGACTACAAGACGTTAACTCTGGCTGCGCTGGGTGGCGCACTCGAATTTTACGACTTTATTATCTTCATTTTTTTCGCCAGCGTGATCGGCGACCTGTTTTTCCCTTTAGGTCTCCCTGACTGGTTGCGTCAGTTTCAGGCCTATGCGATTTTTGCTGCCGGTTATCTTGCCCGCCCGCTGGGCGGCCTGATTATGGCGCACTTCGGGGATAGCCAGGGACGCAAGAAAATGTTCAGCCTGAGCATCTTGATGATGGCATTGCCCACGCTGGCGATGGGGTTGCTGCCCACCTACGCCTCCATCGGTATTGCTGCGCCGATACTCCTGCTACTGCTGCGTGTGTTGCAGGGGGCTGCCATTGGCGGTGAAGTACCGGGTGCCTGGGTGTTTGTCGCCGAACACGTGCCGGAGAAACGGATTGGTTTTGCCTGCGGAACGCTGACCGCCGGCCTGACCTTCGGTATTCTGTTGGGGTCGCTGGTGGCAACATTGATTACCACCACCATGAGTGCGCAGGCCGTCGCTGAAACCGGCTGGCGTATTCCCTTCCTGCTGGGCGGCGGCTTTGGCCTGCTGGCGATGTACCTGCGCCGCTGGCTGCATGAAACGCCGGTCTTTCTCCAGATGAAGCAGCGTAAAACGCTTTCAGCCGAGCTGCCGTTGATCACGGTGTTATTCCGTCATAGCCATGGCGTGGTGGTGTCGATGCTGCTGACCTGGCTATTGTCGGCCTGTATTGTCGTGGTCTTGCTGATGGCACCCGCATTACTGCAAAAGTTACATGGCCTGCCCGCCGCGTTGACGCTTCAGGCGAACAGCCTGGCAACGGTGATGCTGATTTTTGGCTGTATTATTGCCGGGGCCTTGGTGGACCGTATCGGTGCTGCCACTACCCTGATAGTGGGAAGCCTGTTAATGGCCGCTTCCAGTTGGGCGTTTTTCCATGTGGCTGCGCAGTCGCCGGAATATCTCTTTATTGCCTATGCGGTCGCCGGGTTGTGTGTCGGTGTGGTGGGCGTGGTGCCGTTCGTGATGGTGAGTGCGTTCCCGGCAAAAGTGCGTTTTACCGGTATCTCCTTTTCTTATAATTTCGCCTACGCCTTTTTCGGCGGACTGACGCCGATGGCGCTGACGCTGATGCTGAAGCTGTCACCAATGTCACCTGCTTACTATGTGCTGGCACTGGCGGGGATAGGCGTTCTGGTCGGCTGCTGGCTGCGAGGTGAAGCCGGGCAACAGGCGCTATTAAAGCAGATCAGCGCACAATAACGCGCAATCATAGCGTTTTACGGGTCAGCTCAGGCTGGCCCGTTGTCTTTTTAGGGCAAAGTGAAAATTTTTTTCTCTCTCCCCCTTGATGCCGCGTTGCCCGGCCCCATCTTAGTTGGCATCCGAAGCTACGGACCTGGAAAAAAAAGCGTAGGGCGAGCAGTTGAAACTGTAAAAAATGCCCGCATTAATGGTTCATAAGCTGATTTGAATTGAATTTAAGTGGGAGATGTTTAAATGGGTAAGATTATTGGTATTGACCTGGGCACAACGAACTCTTGTGTAGCTATCATGGATGGCGGCAAAGCGCGTGTACTGGAGAATGCAGAAGGCGATCGTACAACACCTTCGATTATTGCTTACACCCAGGATGGTGAAACGCTGGTAGGTCAGCCTGCTAAACGTCAGGCCGTGACTAACCCGCAGAATACTCTGTTTGCGATTAAGCGCCTGATTGGCCGTCGCTTCCAGGATGAAGAAGTGCAGCGTGACCTGAAAATCATGCCATTCAAAATCGTGGGTTCTGAAAACGGTGATGCATGGCTGGACGTGAAAGGCCAGCGCGTGGCTCCGCCACAGATCTCAGCAGAAGTGCTGAAAAAAATGAAGAAAACGGCTGAAGACTATCTGGGTGAACCAGTGACTGAAGCGGTTATCACTGTACCGGCATACTTCAACGATGCACAGCGTCAGGCAACTAAAGATGCCGGTCGTATCGCTGGTCTGGAAGTAAAACGTATCATCAACGAACCAACCGCAGCGGCTCTGGCCTACGGTCTGGATAAAGGTCAGGGTAACCGCACTATCGCGGTATATGACCTGGGTGGTGGTACTTTCGATATCTCTATCATCGAAATCGATGAAGTTGATGGCGAAAAAACCTTCGAAGTTCTGGCAACCAACGGTGATACCCACCTGGGTGGTGAAGACTTCGACAGCCGTATGATCAACTACCTGGTGGCTGAGTTTAAGAAAGATCAGGGCATCGATCTGCACAACGATCCACTGGCGATGCAGCGTCTGAAAGAAGCGGCAGAAAAAGCGAAGATCGAGCTGTCTTCTGCCCAGCAAACTGACGTAAACCTGCCGTACATCACTGCTGATGCGACAGGTCCTAAACACCTGAACATCAAAGTGACCCGTGCGAAGCTGGAATCACTGGTAGAAGATCTGGTTGCTCGTTCTATCGAGCCGTTGAAAGTGGCTCTGCAAGATGCAGGTCTGTCCGTCTCTGAGATCAACGATGTGATCCTCGTTGGTGGCCAGACACGTATGCCAATGGTTCAGGCGAAAGTGACCGAGTTCTTCGGTAAAGAGCCACGTAAAGACGTGAACCCGGACGAAGCTGTTGCTGTTGGTGCAGCGGTTCAGGGTGGCGTATTGGCGGGTGAAGTAAAAGACGTTCTGCTGCTGGACGTTACCCCGCTGTCGCTGGGTATCGAAACCATGGGCGGTGTGATGACGTCGCTGATCACTAAGAACACCACTATCCCAACCAAGCACAGCCAGGTGTTCTCAACAGCTGAAGACAACCAGTCTGCCGTGACCATCCATGTTGTGCAGGGTGAGCGTAAACGTGCAGCGGATAACAAATCTCTGGGTCAGTTCAACCTGGACGGTATCCAGAGCGCACCACGTGGTATGCCTCAGATCGAAGTGACTTTCGACATCGATGCCGATGGTATCCTGCATGTGTCAGCGAAAGACAAGAACAGCGGTAAAGAGCAGAAAATCACCATCAAGGCCTCTTCCGGTCTGAACGACGAAGAGATCGAAAAAATGGTGCGTGATGCGGAAGCAAATGCTGAATCTGACCGTAAGTTCGAAGAACTGGTTCAGGTACGCAACCAGGGCGATCAGCTGTCACACAGCACACGTAAGCAGCTGGACGAAGCGGGCGACAAACTGCCAGCGGATGACAAAGCGCCTATCGAAGCCGCATTGACCGAACTGAACGCGGCGCTGAAAGGCGAAGATAAAGCGGATATCGAAGCCAAGATCCAGGCTCTGATGGAAGTGTCCAGCAAGCTGATGGAGTTCGCTCAACAGCAGCAGGCCGCTGGCGGCGCAGCAGATGCGACCGATGGTGCGAAGAAAGACGATGATGTTGTCGACGCTGAATTTGAAGAAGTGAAAGACAACAAAAAATAATCGCCCTTGAGCGGGCAAGGTGGCGCGTCATGCGCCATTGATTACCAGCACGGGCGTCGGAGAAATCCTACGCCCGTGCATGCATGTTAAGGGCAGGATCAATAACAATGGCGAAGAGAGACTATTACGAGGTTTTAGGCGTTTCCAAATCAGCGGAAGAGCGTGAAATCAAAAAGGCTTATAAACGCCTGGCAATGAAGTTTCACCCCGATCGTAACCAGGGTGAAGGTGCCGAAGAACAATTTAAAGAGGTCAAAGAAGCCTACGAAATTCTGACCGATGCGCAGAAACGTGCGGCTTACGATCAGTACGGCCATGCAGCCTTTGAACAGGGCGGTATGGGCGGTGGCGGTCATGGCGGCTTCGGCGGCGGTGGCGGTGCTGACTTCAGTGATATCTTTGGCGACGTATTCGGCGATATCTTTGGCGGAGGCCGCCGTCAACAGCGTGCTGCACGCGGCGCAGATTTACGCTACAACATGGAGCTGTCGCTGGAAGAAGCGGTACGCGGCGTGACCAAAGAGATCCGCATTCCAACGCTGGAAGAGTGTGATGTTTGCCACGGTAGTGGCGCGAAAGTCGGTACCAAACCGCAAACCTGTTCAACCTGTCACGGTGCTGGCCAGGTACAGATGCGTCAGGGCTTCTTCACCGTACAGCAAGCTTGTCCGACCTGTCATGGTCGTGGCTCGGTGATTAAAGATCCGTGTAACGCCTGCCGCGGTCATGGCCGGGTTGAGCGTTCGAAAACCCTGTCGGTGAAAATTCCGGCGGGTGTGGATACCGGTGACCGCATTCGTCTGACCGGCGAAGGGGAGGCGGGTGAGCACGGCGCGCCATCAGGCGATTTGTATGTTCAGGTTCAGGTGCGTAAGCACAATATCTTTGAGCGTGAAGAGAACAATCTGTACTGCGAAGTCCCGATCAACTTTGTGATGGCTGCGCTGGGTGGAGAGATTGAAGTACCGACGCTGGACGGCCGCGTGAAGTTGAAAGTCCCTGCGGAAACGCAGACGGGCAAACTGTTCCGTATGCGCGGTAAGGGTGTGAAATCAGTACGTGGTGGTGCGCAGGGTGACCTGTTATGCCGCGTGGTGGTGGAAACGCCAGTCAGCCTGAGTGAGAAGCAGAAATCGCTGTTACGCGAACTGGAAGAGAGCTTCGGCGGCCCATCCGGTGAGAAGAACAGCCCGCGTTCTAAAAGCTTCTTCGATGGCGTGAAGAAGTTCTTTGACGATCTGACCCGTTAATCGCAACGGCTCCCTGGTCATTCAGGGAGCCGAAACATCAATAAATCCCCTGTATTTTTCCACTTTTCAGCTCTTTTATCTCTCTTTCAGGAAAATTTTTGGTGGAATCTCTTTGAAAGTATCAATGTTGTTTCTTAATATTGCATTGAGTATCTGATTGTTATTAGATGTCGCTTCAATTTATCTAATGGAATTGGGTTCATGAAAAAGATTCTGGCAATTGCCGCCTTCGCTGTTCTGCTTTCTGGTTGTGCTCAACAAACTTTCCAACTGAAACATAATCAGGTTGCTGCGCCTAAGCAGGTGACCACTCACCACTTCTTCGTGTCGGGTATCGGTCAGAAAAAAACGCTGGATGCTGCGGCAATTTGTGGCGGTGAGGATAAAGTCGATCGCGTTGAAGTTCAGCAGACTTTCGTCAACGGCCTGCTGGCTGTAGTGACTTTCGGTATTTATACCCCACGTGAAGCACGCGTTTACTGCGCACTGTAAGTTGTTATCAATGTGCCAAGAAAGCCGCTTCGTGCGGCTTTTTTTACGTCCTTAGCCTGCCTGATATTCGCATTTTCCTGCTCCTTATTTTTCATTTCATCTCAATAATTCTTCAATATCGAGGTGTCGGGAGGGCATAAACTGTTTTTTTCCAGCGGTTTAAACACGTATGCTATCGGTCATCTGAAGCTTATTCACTGAGATTAACAGCGGAGTCTGTCATGAACCTCTTTTTCAAAAAACTCTTAAAAAACGATGCCACGGGCGGTGTGGTGCTGATTATCGCCGCTGCCGTCGCTATGTTCCTCGCCAATAATGCCAGTACTCAGCAGGCTTATCAGGCCGTTCTGGCAATGCCGGTGCAGTTCCGTTTCGGTGCCCTGGATATCAATAAAGATCTGCTGTTATGGATCAATGATGCATTAATGGCACTGTTTTTCCTGATGATTGGCCTGGAAGTGAAACGCGAACTGATGATGGGGTCGCTGAAGGGCCGGGAGCGCGCGATGTTCCCGTTGATTGCCGCCTTAGGCGGTATGTTGGCCCCGGGACTGATCTATGCGGCTCTGAATCATAATGACGCGCTGGCGATCCACGGCTGGGCGATACCTGCTGCCACCGATATTGCTTTTGCGCTGGGTATTCTGGCGCTACTGGGTAGCCGCGTGCCACCGGCGTTGAAAATGTTCCTGATGGCATTGGCCGTCATCGATGATTTGGGTGCCATTGTCATTATCGCTTTCTTCTACACCAGCGATCTGTCATTGGTCTCACTGGGGGTTGCTGCAGCGTCTATCGTTGCTCTGGCCCTGTTGAACCTGTGTGGTGTGCGTAAAACCTCAGTCTATCTGCTGGTCGGAATGGTGCTGTGGGTGGCAGTGCTGAAGTCGGGCGTGCATGCCACGTTGGCGGGGGTGATTGTCGGTCTGTTTATTCCGCTGAAAAAACAGGATGGACACTCGCCGTCGATTGAACTGGCGCATGGTCTGCACCCCTGGGTGAGCTGGCTTATCCTGCCGCTGTTTGCCTTTGCCAATGCCGGTGTTTCCCTGACGGGTGTCTCAGTTGAAGGATTGTTCTCGATGGTACCGCTGGGGATTATTCTGGGTCTGCTGGTGGGTAAACCGTTGGGGATCACGCTGATTTGCTGGCTGTCGGTGAAGCTGAAGATTGCCGTGTTGCCGGAAAACACCAAGATGGTGGATATTGCCGCTGTGGGTGTGCTGTGTGGCATCGGCTTTACCATGTCTATCTTTATCGCTTCACTGGCATTTGACGCCGCGCATGAGGAGATGGTCACGCTGGCCAAGCTGGGGATTCTCACCGGATCTGTACTGTCTGCTGTGGTGGGATATAGTCTTCTGCGGGTTAAATTGCCTGCACAATCATCGCATTAATGACGTAGTGATTGATGGAAAGGTAGGGGCGGCCTTTTTCAGGTCGCACCTGCTTGCGGGGTGTACCCTCAAAAAAAAGACATAAAAAAACCGCCGGAGCGGTTTCTTTATCAAAGCTCGATTAACACGCTGACATTAAGCCAGTTTGCTGATCTGTGCAGCCAGATTTGCTTTATGACGTGCAGCTTTGTTTTTGTGGATCAGGCCTTTAGCTGCCTGACGGTCCACAATTGGTTGCATGTCATTAAATGCATTCTGCGCAGCTGCTTTATCGCCAGTAGCGATAGCCGCGTAAACTTTCTTGATGAAAGTACGCAACATTGAGCGACGGCTAGCGTTGTGCTTGCGACGGTTCTCAGATGTTACGGCGCGTTTCTTAGCTGATTTGATATTAGCCAAGGTCCAACTCCCAAATAGTTCTATGAGGACAATTCAAAGGCCGAGGAATATGCCCTTTTCGCCTTCGGTTGTCAATGGATTTGTGCAAATAAGCGCCGGTCAAACAGTGGCACTTGATTACGTTTCGATGGCGCAAGATTCTACCAGCTTCATCCAGGCGAATACAGCTTATTCACAAGAAAAATATCATACCACGCTGGATCAGCACCCTACAGAGCGAAATGGGGAGAAGAAAGCATGAAAGCCCGAATTCGTGGGTTAACCTTCACGGCTGTACAAGGTATAATCCGCCGATTTCCACAAATTTGAGCCAGCCATGAAGTTTATCCGCGGCATACATAACCTTAGAGAGCAGCATCGCGGCTGCGTACTGACTATCGGGAATTTCGATGGCGTACATCGCGGTCATCAGGCGCTGCTGGCGCAACTGTGCAAAGAAGGGCGTCAGCGCAATTTGCCAGTGATGGTCATGCTGTTTGAACCTCAGCCGCTGGAACTGTTTGCGGCGGAAAAAGCCCCTGCGCGGCTGACACGCCTGCGGGAGAAAGTGCGTTACCTCGAACAGGCCGGCGTCGATGCCGTGCTGTGCGTGCGTTTTGATCGCCGTTTTGCGGCCAGGACGGCACAGAGTTTTGTCGCCGATCTTCTGGTTGATAAGCTGGGCGTTGAGTTCCTGGCTGTTGGGGATGATTTCCGCTTTGGCGCTGGTCGCCAGGGCGATTTCCTGTTATTACAGAATGCGGGTGTCGAATATGGCTTTGATGTCATCAGTACCCAGACATTCTGCGATGACGGAAAACGCATCAGCAGCACGGCGATTCGCCAGGCGCTGGCAGAAGATAACCTGTCGATGGCCAATGCCCTGCTGGGGCGTCCTTTCAGCATTTCTGGCCGTGTAGTGCATGGCGATGCGCTGGGCCGCACCATTGGTTTCCCTACGGCTAACCTGCCGCTGCGGCGCACCGTCTCCCCGGTCAAAGGGGTGTATGCCGTGGAGGTTTTGGGGCTGGGTTCACATCCGTTAGCCGGTGTGGCAAATATCGGCACCCGACCTACCGTTGCAGGGCTGCGTCAGCAGCTGGAAGTACATCTGCTGGATGTCTCTATCGACCTTTACGGGCGCCATATTGAAGTGGTACTGCGTGATAAAATACGTAACGAGCAGCGCTTTGCCTCGCTCGACGCACTGAAAGAACAAATTGCAAACGATGTGGTGACTGCCCGAACTTTTTTTGGGCTGAAGACATCGGTTTAAGTTTACATAGAACCGACATACGGAACCGAGAATCTGATGAGTGACTATAAATCTACCCTGAATTTGCCGGAAACGGGGTTCCCGATGCGTGGCGATCTGGCCAAACGCGAACCGGGCATGCTGCAACGTTGGTATGATGACAAGCTGTACGGCATCATTCGCGAAGCCAAGAAAGGGAAAAAAACCTTTATTCTGCATGATGGCCCTCCCTACGCGAACGGCAGCATTCATATTGGTCACTCCGTTAACAAGATTCTGAAAGACATTATCGTTAAGTCGAAAGGCATGGCGGGCTATGATTCGCCGTACGTTCCAGGCTGGGACTGTCACGGTCTGCCTATCGAGCATAAAGTTGAGCAGATGATCGGTAAGCCGGGCGAGAAAGTCAGCGCATCCGAATTCCGTGCTGCCTGCCGTAAATATGCCGCCGAGCAGGTGGAAGGGCAGAAAGCCGACTTTATCCGCCTCGGAGTGCTGGGTGACTGGGATCGTCCGTATCTGACGATGAACTTCCAAACCGAAGCCAACATCATCCGTGCCCTGGGTAAGATCATCGGCAACGGTCACCTGCACAAGGGCGCAAAGCCGGTGCACTGGTGCCTGGACTGCCGCTCTGCGCTGGCTGAAGCGGAAGTGGAGTATTACGACAAAACCTCCCCGTCTATCGATGTGATGTTCAATGCCGTCGATAAAGACGCGGTGCAGGCGAAATTTGGCGCAGGCCACGTTGATGGCCCGATTGCCCTGGTGATCTGGACTACCACGCCGTGGACGATGCCGGCTAACCGCGCCATCTCTCTGCATCCTGAATTTGACTACCAGCTAGTGCAGATTGAGGGCCGTGCCCTGATCCTCGCTAAAGACATGGTCGAGAGTGTGATGAAGCGTGTTGGCATGGCTGCATGGACCGTGCTGGGTGAAGCGAAAGGCGCTGACCTCGAACTGATGGGCTTCCAGCATCCTTTCCTCAGCCACACCTCTCCGGTGGTGCTGGGTGAGCACGTGACGCTGGAAGCCGGTACCGGTGCCGTTCACACTGCGCCTGGCCACGGCCCGGACGACTATGTGATTGGCCAGAAGTACGGTATTGAAGTCGCTAACCCGGTCGGCCCGGACGGCAGCTTCCTGCCAGGCACATACCCGACGCTGGACGGCGTTAACGTATTTAAAGCCAACGATATGATCGTTGAGTTGCTGCGCGAGAAGGGCGCTCTGCTGCATGTTGAGAAACTGCATCACAGCTACCCACACTGCTGGCGTCACAAAACGCCGATCATCTTCCGTGCAACTCCGCAGTGGTTTATCAGCATGGATCAGAAAGGCCTTCGTGCGCAGTCGCTAAAAGAGATCAAAGGCGTGCAGTGGATCCCGGACTGGGGCCAGGCGCGTATTGAGTCGATGGTGGCTAACCGCCCTGACTGGTGTATCTCCCGTCAGCGTACCTGGGGCGTGCCGATGGCGCTGTTCGTCCACAAAGACACTGAGCAGCTGCACCCGGATTCTCTGGAACTGATGGAGAAGGTAGCGAAGCGGGTTGAGCAGGACGGTATCCAGGCATGGTGGGATCTCGATGCCCACGATCTGATGGGTGCTGATGCTGACAACTACGTTAAAGTGCCGGATACCCTGGACGTATGGTTCGATTCAGGATCGACCAGTTACTCGGTGGTTGATGCGCGCCCTGAGTTTGGCGGTAACGAACCTGATTTATATCTGGAAGGTTCGGATCAGCACCGTGGCTGGTTTATGTCCTCGCTGATGATCTCCACTGCGATGAAAGGCAAAGCGCCATACCGCCAGGTACTGACGCACGGCTTCACCGTCGATGGTCAGGGCCGCAAGATGTCCAAATCCTTGGGCAACACCGTCAGCCCACAGGACGTGATGAACAAGTTGGGTGCCGATATCCTGCGTCTGTGGGTGGCATCGACCGATTACTCCGGTGAAATTGCTGTCTCTGACGAAATCCTTAAGCGTTCTGCCGACAGCTATCGTCGCATCCGTAACACCGCGCGTTTCCTGCTGGCGAACCTCGCCGGTTTCAACCCGGAAACCGATCTGGTGAAACCGGAAGAGATGGTCATCGTTGACCGTTGGGCTGTGGGCCGCGCACTGGCCGCACAGAATGATATCGTCGCTTCTTACGAAGCCTACGATTTCCATGAAGTGGTACAGCGTCTGATGCAGTTCTGCTCGGTTGAGATGGGTTCATTCTATCTGGATATCATCAAAGATCGTCAGTACACCGCGAAGTCAGATGGCCTGGCGCGTCGTAGCTGCCAGACCGCGCTGTGGTACATCGTGGAAGCGCTGGTGCGTTGGATGGCACCAATCATGTCCTTTACCGCCGATGAAATCTGGGGCTATCTGCCGGGCAAACGCAGCCAGTACGTGTTTACCGAGGAGTGGTTCGACGGGTTGTTCAGCCTGGAAGACAACCAGCCAATGAATGACAGCTACTGGGCTGAACTGCTGAAAGTACGCGGTGAAGTCAATAAGGTGATCGAGCAGGCGCGTGCTGATAAGCGTATCGGTGGTTCTCTGGAAGCCAGCGTAACGCTGTACGCTGATGCTGACCTGGCAACCAAGCTGACCAGCCTGGGTGAGGAACTGCGCTTTGTGCTGCTGACCTCTGGGGCTAAGGTCGCTGACTATGCACAGGCAACCGACGATGCGCAGCAGAGTGATGTGGTGAAAGGTCTGAAAATTGCTCTGCAGAAAGCAGAAGGTGAGAAATGCCCACGCTGCTGGCATTACACTAGCGATATCGGCCAGAACGCCGAACACGCTGATGTCTGCGGTCGTTGTGTCTCTAACGTCGCGGGCAGCGGCGAACAGCGTAAGTTTGCATGATGAGCAGACCTGTTCTCTCAACCGGATTGCGCTGGCTGTGGCTGGTGCTGGTGGTGATTGTCATTGATTTCGGCAGCAAGCAGTGGATTATGAATAATCTGATGCTGCACGAATCGATGCCAGTGATGCCGTACTTTAACTTCTTTTATGCTCACAACTACGGCGCGGCGTTCAGCTTCCTCGCCGATAAAGGTGGCTGGCAGCGCTGGTTCTTTGCCGGTATTGCCATTGCCATTGTCGTGGTGCTGCTGGTGATGATGTACCGCACCAGCGCGAGCAATAAACTGAATAACATCGCCTATGCGCTGATTGTGGGTGGCGCAGTGGGCAACCTGTTTGACCGGTCATATCATGGCTTTGTGGTGGACTTCATCGATTTCTATGTCGGTGACTGGCACTTTGCCACGTTTAATATTGCCGACTGCGGTATCTGTATTGGTGCCGCGCTGATCGTGCTGGAAGGGTTCCTGAGCCCGAACGGCAAACAGGCTAAGAATAAAGGGTAAGGCATGACCGATTCTGTACAGCGTGACAGCGAAGTGCTGGTGCATTTCACCTTAAAACTGGCGGATGGTTCCACAGCGGAATCCACGCGCAGTCACGGTAAACCGGCGTTGTTTTGCCTCGGCGATGGTAGCCTGTCAGAAGGGCTGGAAAGTCATCTTCTCGGACTAAAAACGGGTGAAGCGTGTGCTTTTTCGCTGGACGCAGACGATGCGTTCGGCGGTATCAGCCCGGACCTGATCCAGTATTTTTCGCGCCGTGACTTTGTGCAGGCAGGAGAACCGGAAATTGGTGCCATCATGCTGTTCAGCGGCATGGATGGTAACGAGATGCCTGGTGTGATCCGTGAAATCTCTGGTGATTCGATCACCGTTGATTTCAATCACCCACTGGCCGGGCAGACCATTCACTTTGACGTAGAAGTGCTGGAGATTGATCCGGTACGGGAGACGAGCAATGCAGATCCTGTTGGCTAACCCGCGCGGTTTCTGCGCAGGCGTTGATCGCGCTATCAGCATTGTGGAGCGTGCGCTGGAGATGTATGGCGCACCTATCTACGTGCGGCATGAAGTGGTGCATAACCGTTATGTGGTCAACAGCCTGCGCGAGCGCGGGGCGATCTTTATTGAAGAGATTGCTGAAGTGCCGGATGGTTCTATCCTGATCTTCTCTGCACATGGCGTGTCTCAGGCCGTTCGTGCTGAAGCCAAAGCGCGCGAGCTGACCATGCTGTTTGATGCCACCTGTCCGCTGGTCACCAAGGTGCATATGGAAGTGGCGCGTGCCAGTCGAAAAGGAACGGAAGCGATCCTGATTGGTCATGCGGGCCACCCGGAAGTGGAAGGGACAATGGGCCAGTACAACAACCCGAAAGGGGGGATGTATCTGGTGGAAGCGCCAGCAGATGTGTGGAAACTTCAGGTTAAAGATGAAGACAATCTGTGCTTTATGACGCAAACCACGCTGTCCGTCGATGACACCTATGAAGTGATCGATGCGCTGCGTGCCCGTTTCCCCAAAATTGTTGGTCCGCGTAAAGACGACATCTGTTACGCCACCACTAACCGGCAGGAAGCGGTGCGTACGCTGGCCCGTGACGCTGATGTAGTGCTGGTGGTCGGTTCGAAAAACTCTTCGAACTCAAACCGTCTGGCAGAGCTTGCACAGCGTGCCGGCAAGCTGGCACGTCTGATCGACTCCGCTGATGATATTCAGGAAGAGTGGGTCAGAGGTGTGGGATGTGTTGGCGTCACCGCAGGTGCTTCGGCACCGGATATCCTGGTGCAACAGGTGATCGAACGGCTGAACTCACTGGGTGGCGTCGATGCCATCGAGCTGATTGGTCGCGAAGAGAACATTGTGTTTGAAGTACCGAAAGAGCTGCGCGTGGAAGTTCGTCAGGTCGAGTAGGGCGCATTTTCTCCTGTCTTGGGCGACCTTTTTTCCGGTCGCCTTATTCCCTTAAGTTGTGCAATTTCAGTTATTTCAATTATTTATCATCATATCCGCCCTCATTCGGATCGTACCATGTGTTGTGTTCATAAAAGAGGTTAACTGAGTTTTCATCGTTCAGAACCAAAGTCGCAATCCCACTTGAATATAACATCCATTTTCCAGGTAGCTGGTCGCCATATTTGATGTCGCCTTGTGCGTAGCAGGATGAGTAGCGGGTATCTATAGCGAAATGATTATCAACCGGATAGGCGTGATTAAAGAAGTTGATCACCTGCTCTGTGGTTGGTGTGAACTTTTTACAGGCCTTAATTTCACTGGGATTGGTGACTGCTTTCAGCGTCTGCCCACTACTGACGATGCTGACGGATGTGACCGGATTGGCGTAGCTGGAGCCGATAAGAAACAATGAGACCAGCAAGATGCCAGTATTTAAGCAAAAGGGTTTGATTACCATTTGGCTGAACTCGCTTCAGTGATATTTTTTCTGGCAATTTCAGGATGCCTGAAGATTTCACTCGTACTAATCTTCAACGTGCTTTTTAATTCTCTGACTAGCCACTCAAGTGATTCTGACTGGTGCTGATTTACGGCCTCAAAAATTCTACCATCAGGATATTCCTTTAAATCCTCTGTCTTGAAAGCCTCTCCAACAATCTCAATACCAATTGCATCCGTGTTTGCCGGAAAGCGGTCGGGCCAGGGTTTTTGCCTCTCCCTGTCTGATATTTCTTTGGTGCGCCAGGCGTTTTCCAGTTGAGTGGCTTTTTTGAGTTCAGCGGGTTCACATTTTTGCGTGATCAGGCAGCGCGATTTCATCCTGCCAACATGGTAAGTCATTTTGAACAGCGAGGCCGTCTGATAAATGGTGCCATCTTTATCAATGATAAAATGGGCCCCGTTGGCATTGGCGTGCTGGTAGCTGTTAAAGGTACTTTGTAACGTTGCGGCCCCGGTCTGATGAACGACAATGCCGTTAACATGGCCCATGTTACCGTGATGAAGGGAGTGAAAAATCTTTTTGGTAATCCTGACCGCATCGATATAGCCATTGGCATCGATATACAGCATGGTTCATCCTTGGTTTGATTAACAATCAGCTTTTGTAGGTTATATAGCCAGTTCTGCTTGAGCAAGGATGCCTGCCAATTTTCGTAGTTTATCCACTCAACGGCCATCCCATTTCCCTTCCCCAATCCTTACAAAATCTGTTTTACTGATAATCCTCACGCGCTGGCGTAAAATTCTTATTATCTGGTTTTAATTGTGGCGCAGACGTTAACCGCTGGTTAATCTGTATGCGGCTTGAATGAATAGAAATCTGTCAGGAATGAATAAATATGAGTAATACAGAAATCCGTATCGCCATTGTGGGAGCCGCAGGGCGTATGGGGCGTCAGCTAATTCAGGCAACGGTTCAGTCTGAAGGTGCGCGTTTGGGCGCCGCGCTGGTGCGTTCAGGTTCGTCGCTGACGGGCGCAGATGCCGGAGAGCTGGCTGGTTGTGGCGCACTGGGCATTAAAGTGACGGATAACCTTGATGCGGTGGTGAATGATTTCGATGTGTTGATCGATTTCACCCGCCCGGAAGGCACGCTGCATTATCTGGAATTTTGTCGTCAGCATAAAAAAGCGATGGTTATTGGTACCACCGGATTCGATGAGGACGGTAAAGCCGCCATCAAAGCCGCTTCTGCTGATATCGGCATCGTGTTTGCCGCCAACTTTAGTGTGGGCGTTAACCTGGTGCTGAAACTGCTGGAGAAAGCCGCCAAAGTGATGGGTGACTACGCGGATATCGAGATCATCGAAGCGCATCACCGTCATAAAGTTGATGCACCATCGGGTACCGCGCTGGCGATGGGGGAAGCGATTGCTGATGCGATGAACTGGAACCTGAATGAGCATGCGGTCTATAGCCGTGAAGGTTACACCGGTGAGCGTGAAGCACAGACCATCGGTTTTGCCACTGTACGTGCCGGAGATATCGTCGGTGAGCATACAGCGATGTTTGCAGATGTTGGCGAGCGGGTAGAGATAACCCACAAGGCTTCAAGCCGTATGACCTTCGCTAATGGCGCAGTTCGTGCAGCAATATGGTTGAAAGCGCATAAAACAGGGCTTCATGATATGCGCAGTGTCCTGAATCTTGATGATTTATAAGTGTTGTGTACCATCGTGATGTGGTTATTTCAATCATAACTTTTTGATTGGATGGGCAATAATTTTATTGCCCTTTTTATTTTGTATAAATAGCCATTTAAGTTATTTTTTTATAGGTTCCACTTATAAGTTGATCTTATCTCTGTTTTTCACCCTCCGTAAGCGCTATTTTTGACCATTTGGTCCACTTTTTTACTCCCCACCCCCTGAAATTATGCACAAGCGCTCAGGCAACCGATTTTATGACCAGGATGTGTCATGCTTTCAGGGTAAATCTTCCGGATTTACGCTCAGTTAGTTAAAAAACGCAGAAAAACATCCTCGCAGGGTAGACAATAGAGAGGGCGATCATTAGAATGCGCCCAATTTGCCAAAAACTGAGCAGTCAGGCAGTTTTTGCATTGATTTTGGGGTCATTCCTGAATTAATATGCATATATTGTGACTGTTTATTCCCTGGAGGATGTTTTGATTAAGTCAGCGCTATTGGTTCTGGAAGACGGAACCCAATTCCACGGTCGGGCCATCGGGGCAACCGGGTCGGCAGTGGGAGAAGTTGTTTTCAACACGTCAATGACCGGTTATCAAGAAATCCTCACTGATCCTTCCTATTCCCGCCAGATCGTCACTCTTACTTATCCCCATATCGGCAATGTCGGCACCAACTCCGCTGACGCAGAATCTTCTCAGGTACATGCATCGGGCCTGGTTATCCGTGATTTACCGCTGATTGCCAGCAACTACCGTAATGAAGAAGGCCTGTCTGATTACCTGACTCGCCACAACATTGTCGCTATTGCCGATATCGATACGCGTAAGCTGACCCGTCTGCTTCGCGAAAAAGGGGCACAGAATGGCTGTATCATCGCGGGCGATGCGCTGGATGCCGCTGTAGCACTGGAAAAAGCCAAAGCGTTCCCGGGCCTGAAAGGCATGGACCTGGCGAAAGAAGTGACCACTAAGGATGCGTATCAGTGGCTGCAGGGGAGCTGGACGCTGGAAGGTGAGCTGCCTGCGCCGAAGACTGATGCAGACCTGCCGTTCCATGTTGTCGCGTATGATTACGGCGTGAAGCGTAACATCTTGCGTATGCTGGTGGATCGCGGCTGCCGTCTGACCGTTGTTCCGGCGCAGACTTCCGCGGAAGACGTGCTGAAGCTGAATCCGGACGGGGTGTTCCTCTCTAACGGTCCTGGCGACCCGGAGCCGTGTGACTACGCGATTACGGCGATCAAACGCCTACTGGAAACCGACATTCCGGTGTTCGGTATCTGCCTCGGCCACCAGTTACTGGCGCTGGCCAGCGGTGCCAAGACCGTGAAGATGAAACTGGGCCACCACGGTGGTAACCACCCGGTGAAAGATCACGATAACAATACCGTGATGATTACCGCCCAGAACCACGGTTTTGCCGTTGACGACAGCCAGCTGCCTTCTAATCTGCGTGTGACCCATACTTCACTGTTTGACCATACGGTACAGGGTATTCACCGCACCGATAAAGCCGCTTTCAGCTTCCAGGGGCACCCGGAAGCCAGCCCAGGCCCGCACGATGCTGCGCCCTTGTTCGATCATTTTATCGAACTGATTAAAAAAGCTATTTAAGGTCGGGAGAGAAAGACAATGCCAAAACGTACAGACATAAAAAGTATCCTGATCCTCGGTGCTGGCCCGATTGTTATCGGCCAGGCCTGCGAATTTGACTACTCGGGTGCGCAGGCGTGTAAAGCGCTGCGTGAAGAGGGTTACCGCGTTATCCTGGTGAACTCCAACCCGGCCACCATCATGACCGACCCGGATATGGCCGATGCGACCTATATCGAACCTATCCACTGGGAAGTGGTGCGCAAAATCATTGAGAAAGAGCGCCCGGATGCCGTGCTGCCAACCATGGGCGGCCAGACTGCGCTGAACTGTGCGCTGGAGCTGGAACGTCAGGGCGTGCTGGCTGAATTTGGTGTCACGATGATCGGCGCCACCGCTGATGCGATCGATAAAGCGGAAGACCGTCGTCGTTTCGACGTTGCGATGAAGAAAATCGGCCTCGATACCGCACGTTCCGGTATCGCACACACGATGGAAGAAGCGCTGGCGGTTGCCGCTGACGTGGGCTTCCCGTGCATTATCCGTCCGTCATTCACCATGGGTGGCACAGGTGGCGGTATCGCTTACAACCGCGAAGAGTTTGAAGAGATTTGCGAGCGCGGCCTCGACCTGTCGCCGACCAATGAGCTGCTGATTGATGAGTCACTGATTGGCTGGAAAGAGTACGAGATGGAAGTGGTGCGTGATAAAAACGACAACTGCATCATCGTCTGTTCGATTGAAAACTTCGATGCCATGGGTATTCACACCGGTGACTCCATCACCGTTGCGCCAGCACAGACGCTAACCGACAAAGAGTACCAGATTATGCGTAACGCCTCGCTGGCGGTACTGCGTGAGATCGGTGTGGAAACCGGCGGTTCAAACGTACAATTCTCGGTAAATCCGGAAAATGGTCGCCTGATTGTCATTGAGATGAACCCGCGCGTATCACGTTCTTCAGCGCTGGCATCCAAAGCGACCGGTTTCCCGATTGCGAAAATCGCCGCCAAGCTGGCCGTCGGTTTTACGCTGGATGAGCTGACCAACGACATCACCGGTGGCCTGACTCCGGCCTCCTTCGAGCCGTCCATCGACTACGTTGTGACGAAGATCCCTCGCTTTAACTTCGAGAAATTTGCCGGTGCCAATGATCGTCTGACCACACAGATGAAATCTGTGGGTGAAGTGATGGCAATTGGTCGCACCTTCCAGGAATCGATGCAGAAAGCCCTGCGCGGTCTGGAAGTGGGCGCCCATGGTTTTGACCCGAAAGTGGGCCTTGACGACCCGGAAGCGCTGACGACCATTCGTCGCGAGTTGAAAGATGCTGGCTGCGACCGCATCTGGTACATCGCTGATGCCTTCCGTGCTGCGATGAGCGTGGAAGATGTCTTCGCGCTCACCAACGTTGACCGCTGGTTCCTGGTGCAGATTGAAGAGCTGGTGAAGCTGGAACAGCAGGTAGCAGACCAGGGCATTAACGGCCTGAACTATGACTTCCTGCGTGCCCTGAAGCGTAAAGGTTTTGCCGATGCACGCCTGGCCGATGTGGCCGGTGTCTCTGAAGCCGAAATCCGTGCGCTGCGTGAGCAGCATAACCTGCACCCGGTCTACAAACGTGTTGATACCTGTGCGGCAGAGTTCTCCACCAATACCGCCTACATGTACTCCACTTATGAAGAGGAGTGCGAAGCGAACCCTAACCAGGACCGTGACAAAATCATGGTGCTGGGCGGTGGTCCAAACCGTATCGGCCAGGGCATTGAGTTCGACTACTGCTGCGTACACGCCTCACTGGCGCTGCGCGAAGACGGGTTCGAAACCATTATGGTCAACTGTAACCCGGAAACCGTCTCTACCGATTACGACACCTCCGACCGTCTGTACTTCGAACCGGTGACCCTGGAAGATGTGCTGGAAATCGTGCGCATCGAGAAGCCTAAGGGTGTGATCGTACAGTACGGTGGCCAGACGCCACTGAAACTGGCGCGTGCGCTGGAAGCCGCAGGCGTGCCGGTTATCGGTACCAGCCCGGATGCCATTGACCGTGCAGAAGATCGTGAGCGTTTCCAGCAGGCAGTTGATCGCCTCGGCCTGAAACAGCCGGCTAACGCCACCGTGACCGCCATTGAAATGGCCGTCGAAAAAGCAGCACTGATTGGCTACCCACTGGTGGTGCGTCCGTCTTACGTGCTGGGCGGCCGTGCGATGGAAATCGTATACGACGAAATCGACCTGAAGCGTTACTTCAACACGGCGGTTTCCGTCTCTAATGATGCGCCGGTTCTGCTGGACCGTTTCCTGGATGACGCCGTCGAAGTTGACGTAGATGCCATCTGTGACGGTGAGCAGGTGCTGATTGGCGGCATTATGGAACACATTGAGCAGGCGGGCGTTCACTCCGGTGACTCAGCCTGTTCACTGCCAGCGTATACGCTGAGCCAGGAAATCCAGGATGTGATGCGCGACCAGGTGAAAAAGTTGGCCTTTGAACTGGGCGTACGCGGTCTGATGAACGTGCAGTTTGCAGTGAAAGACAACGAGGTTTACCTGATTGAGGTGAACCCACGTGCTGCACGTACCGTACCGTTTGTTTCTAAAGCGACCGGGATGCCGCTGGCGAAGGTTGCCGCACGCGTGATGGCGGGCAAAACGCTGGCTGCTCAGGGTGTGACGAAAGAGATCATCCCACCGTATTACTCCGTGAAAGAAGTCGTGCTGCCGTTTAACAAGTTCCAGGGCGTTGACCCTATCCTTGGCCCGGAAATGCGCTCCACCGGGGAAGTGATGGGTGTGGGCCGTACCTTCGCAGAAGCTTTCTGCAAAGCGATGCTGGGCGCACAGAGCAACATGAAGAAGAGCGGTCGTGCGCTGCTGTCAGTGCGCGAAGGCGATAAGAAACGCATCGTTGAGCTGGCTCGTCGCCTGCAGGATTCTGGTTTTGAACTGGATGCTACTGCGGGTACTGCTGAGGTGTTGAAAACTGCCGGGATTGAGGTGCGCCAGGTGAATAAGGTGCATGAAGGTCGTCCGCATATTCAGGATCGGGTGAAAAACGGCGAGTACGCCTATATCGTTAACACCACCGCAGGCCGCCAGGCGATTGAGGATTCCAAACTCATCCGCCGCAGTGCGTTGCAGTACAAGGTGCACTACGACACCACACTGAATGGTGCTTTCGCCACCACCACGTCACTGAATGCCAGCGCCACTGAGCAGGTGATCTCCGTGCAGGAAATGCACGCGCAGATCAACGCTTAACGCCGGTCATCGTGACAGCAACAAACCCCGCCTCGGCGGGGTTTTTTTTGGGGCGCGATTCGGCAAAAGTCGTTTCTGATTATCGGTTTTGTGATCGCACAGGTTGCAGCATTGTCAGGGTTCGTTAGGATGACTGGCGCTGGGTTTTACATTATGTATTGAAAAACAGCCACTTTTTACACCAATGATTATAGGGAAATTAACCATGAAAAGAATTGTTCTGGCGATGCTGGTTGGAGCGGTAATGGCTCAATCTGCGTATGCGGCCAAAGATGTCACCACGCAACCTGACGTTTACTTTCTGAAAGAATCACAGTCCATCGACAGCCTGGCGTTGCTGCCACCCCCTCCGGCGATGGACAGCATCGAGTTTTTGAATGATAAAACCCAGTATGACGTGGGTAAAATGCTGCGTGACACGCCAAGAGGCAAGCAGGCCTGGAAAGATGCTAACGTTGAGGGCGATGGCGTAGCAGAGGCATTCTCCGAGGCTTACGGCATGGAAATTACGCTGGAGAAAACGCCGGAACAGTATCGACTGGTGAAGAAAATGCGCGAAGATGCGGGCGACCTGGCCACACGCAGCGCCAAGCAACACTACATGCGCATCCGTCCTTTTGCTTTCTATCATGAAGCC
The DNA here is from genome assembly GCF_052824965.1 of Erwinia sp. 1181_3. Lineage (NCBI taxonomy): Bacteria > Pseudomonadati > Pseudomonadota > Gammaproteobacteria > Enterobacterales > Erwiniaceae > Erwinia > Erwinia sp. 1181_3. The sequence goes on along the minus strand of NZ_VTDE01000006.1, from coordinate 199,072 downwards.
ACCTGCCGTTCCGATGACGAAGGCAAGCTCTCAACCAATGGCTCCTATCCTTCAGGCCACACCACCATTGGCTGGGCCACTGCGCTGGTGCTGGCTGAGATCAATACCGACCGCCAGGGGCAAATTCTGCAACGTGGCTATGAGATGGGCCAGAGCCGGGTGATTTGCGGTTATCACTGGCAGAGTGACGTCACCGCGGCTCGCGTGGTGGCCTCGGCGATTGTGGCACGTCTGCACGCTGAACCGACCTTTGTCAGCCAGCTGCAAAAAGCCAAAGATGAATTCAAGCGTCTGAAAGGCAGCGCGCTTTAAACGAATAGCCCCCCGTAGTGGGCGACCTTTTTTACGGTCGCCCTTTGAGAGATTCTTTTCCAGTTACACTTTTCTTAAGCCAGTTTTGCCAGTATTTCCAGCGTAGTAGACTCATTTTCAATTAAGCGGATCAGCAAAATGGCCTGTTTATTCGGCTTTGCCCGCCCCTGCTCCCAGTTCTGATAGGTGGTTAATCCGGTCTGTAAGTACTGTGCGAAGACCGCCTGAGAAAGCTGTAAGTTTTCACGGATAGTGCGCAATTCCTCCGGGGCAAGTACCACCTCAGCTTTTGCCGCCAGGCGATGCGTCTTCAGCGTTTTCTTGCCCTGGTGATGTTCAGCCAGCGCGGTAAACCCCTCGACCAGTTCATGGTAAAGATCGCGTTTTTCCATAAAATCACCCTCCTTTAGTCAGGTTTGCCAGCAGCGAACGTAAGCTGTCGCGCTGTGCCGGGGAGAGATCGCTTGCCTCTCCTTTGCTGTAAACAGTGAACAGCAGAAAGTGTGCCTGTTCCTGCCACCAGTAATAAATCACCCGTGAACCTCCGCGTTTTCCCTTATGGCGATGGGCATCGCCTACTCTGAGTTTACGCAGCCCTCCGGTGTGCTGGATAACATCACCGCAGGTGGGACAGAGCATTAACAGATTCTGCAAACTGCGAAATGCATCGTCAGAAAAATAATCGACACGGTGACGTGCGAAAGGCGGAAGTTCAATAAAGATAGCATCCACTGCTGTATCTCCTGATGGGCTTAAACTATCCCCAATAATGAGTTAGTTCAAGTGAATTTTGTTGGTTTTTTGAACCTGATGATTTTGCCTCCTTCCTGCTGATATGTCCCATGACTTGCTCATTCCCTGCGCAACGCCTCGCAAATCTGCACTGTTAACGCTCAGAAGATTTGCTTATTTCTCAGTTAAAATCATTTGAATCAATAGCTTGGTTTTTTGGCATCAAAATTGCGTTACCTGAAAGAGGTTGAGTTGTTGGGCCAATTTATCAGGGGGCAGGATGTCATCATTAAACGCCAGTTTGTCGCCGATTGCGGTACAGCACAGCGATGTGTTGGTGCTGGACGCGTTGACGCGCTATGTGGCGCAGTCCGGGACTCAGATTGGTGAACGTTTGCCGCCAGAGCGTGTACTGGCAGAGCAACTGGGGGTGAGCCGTAACACGGTACGTGAAGCGCTGAAACGCTGGGAGGCACTGGGCATTATTGTGCGCCGCAAAGGCAGCGGCACCTTCCTGCATGCCGAAGTCACCAGCAATGACAGTTTCCTCTCCCTGCGCTTTAAGAACGACTCACAGAACATGCTGCATGCGCTGGAGGTGCGACGCATCATCGAGGCCGAATCCTGTGGCCTGGCGGCGATCCGCGCCAGCCGTGAAGACCTGCTGCTGATAGAACAGCGGCTGGTGGAGATGGAGCGGGTACATCTGTCCATAGGTTCTGCCGGGGCCGAAGACTGGGCGTTTCACGCCAGCATCTATCAGGCCGCCCATAACCCGTTACTGCTACATATGGTGGTCGGTTTATACGACACCCTGCACGCGTTCTTCGAATCTCCCCCCGAACAGGCACTGTTCAGCGACTCCTTTCCGCTGCACCGCACGCTGTTCGAAGCCATTGCACGCCGTGATGCCATTGAGGCGACGCGCGTCAGCCATTTAATTCTCGATATCACCGAACGTGACATGAAGGACGTGATCCATGCAGCCAGAAAAATATAAAGACCAGACCCAGCTAACGCACGATGTCCGCCATGATAAAGGCGCGGTATCGCCACCGATTTACCAGTCGTCGTTGTTCAGCTTCAGCGACTACGACAGCATGATCGCCCGTTTTCGCGGTGACAGTGACCAGCCGCTCTATTCACGCGTGGACAACCCAACGGTCAAAGCGTTGCAGGACAAAGTGGCCTTGCTGGAACAGGGGGAAGCCTGTCTGGCCTTCAGTAGCGGGATGGCGGCCATCAGCAACGCCATTCTCAGCGTGGTGTCACCGGGCGATAAAGTGGTGTGTATCAACCACGTTTATCCGGATACCTACCGCTTTCTACGTGGCTTCTGCCAGCGTTTTAACATCAACAGCGAGTTTGTAGACGGTGATTCTCTCGCGGCGGTAGAAGCCGCGCTGCCGGGGGCAACGCTGCTCTATCTTGAAAGCCCGAGCAGCTGGGTGATGGGTGAGCAGGATCTGCGTGCGCTGGTCGCTCTGGCCAAACGTTATGGCGTGACCACGATGATTGATAACAGTTGGGCATCGCCGCTGTTCCAAAAACCGCTGACCCTGGGCGTGGATATTGTGGTGCATTCTGCCTCGAAATATATCAGTGGCCACAGCGATGTGGTGGCCGGGCTGGTGATTGCCAGCCGTGAGCACATCATGGCCATTACCCGCGGCGTCAGCCCTTTCCTCGGCGGTAAGCTCTCTGCCAACGAAGCCTGGCTGCTGATCCGCGGCCTGCGCACGTTGCCACTGCGTATGCGCCAGCACCATCACAGCGCCCTGACGATTGCGCAGCAACTGCGGGATCATCCACAGGTCATCCGGGTTTATCACCCAGGGCTGGACCCGCAGCCCTTCTCAACACTGAGTGGTTACAGCGGCCTGTTCTCCTTCGAACTCGATGACTCGGTGGATATCCCGCGTTTCTGTAATGCCCTGAATCTTTTCCATATGGGCGTCAGTTGGGGCGGCTTCGAGAGCCTGGTGATGCCGGCTATTTCGGTGCTGAATCAGGCCGGAGAGTTTAACTCAGCGCGCGATTTTGGCGTGTCTCCGCGCGTTGTCCGTATTTCTATCGGCCTGGAAGAGACCGATGACCTGTGGCTCGACTTGCAGCAGGCGATCGCTGCTGCCCGCTAACTTCACCCGACAAGAGGACAGTATGATGCAACATCCTTTGCGCTCTGCATTATTCAAAAGCGTGGTATTGACCCTGGGAATGACCACCGCCTTCGGCAGTATCGCCGCCACTAAGCTGACGCTGGTGGAAGTGATCACCAGCCCGGCGCGGACAGCCGTGCTGCAAACCATGCTGACGGAGTATAAAAAACAGCATCCGGATACGGAAATTGAAGTGATCTCGCTGCCGTGGGGCCAGGCGTTTGAAAAACTGGGCACCATGCTGCAAAGCGGGCAGGTGCCGGATGTGGTGGAGATGCCGGATACCTGGCAGGGATTGTATGCCAGTAACAATATGCTGGAGGATCTTGAGCCACGCCTGAAAAGCTGGCAAAGCACGCCAGAGCTGACGGATAAAGCGCTGACGATGGCGCGTGCCGCCAACGGTAAAGCCACGATGGTGCCGTACGGTTTCTATCTGCGCGCCATGTTCTGGAACAAGAAGCTGTTCCAGCAGGCCGGGCTGAGCGAAGCACCGAAAACCATGGATGAGTTCGTCGCGGACGCGAAGAAAATTACCGCACTGGGTAATGGCATCAGCGGCTACTGCATGCGTGGTGGCGTTGGAGGCACCAATGCCTGGATGATGTTTATGGCAGCGATGAACGGCTCTCCAGACTTCTTCGATAAGCAGGGTAACAGTACGCTCACCCAGCCTGGTGCACTGAAGGGCGCACAGCTGCTGGTGGATTTGTACAAAAGCGGCGGCGCACCGAAAGACAGTGTGAACTGGGGCTTTAACGAGATCGTATCCGGGTTCTACTCGGGTAAATGCGCGATGCTTGACCAGGATCCGGATGCGCTGATCGCAATTAAAAACAGCATGCCAGCGGACGATTTCGCGGTAGCACCGATGCCGGTAGGGCCATCGGGTAAAGCCTTCCCGACGATAGGTTATACCGGCTGGTCGGTGTTTAAGCAGGCGAAACAGAAGGATCAATCCTGGCAGTTGATCCAGTTCCTCAGTAACAAAGAGAACAACCTCACCTGGTCGAAGTTCGTCGGTACGCTGCCCATCTATAAAGGCGCAGAAAGCGACCCTTACTACCATTCACCGCAGTTCGCAGGCTGGTTCGCCGAACTGAATGACCCGAAATATGTGCCGCTGACCATGCCGACCCATCTGAAAGGCTGGGGCTACTTTAACTCGGTGATCGTCAAAGAGAGCAGCCAGGAAACATTACTCGACCAGAACGATACCGAATCGATGGTTCAGGACTGGGCGAAGTATCTGACAAAAGAGCAGAAAGCCTGGCTGGCTGCGCAATAACCTGGTGATCGGGCCGATCGGAACAGACGATCGGCCCCCCGCCAACCTCATACCGGAGACGCCCTATGATGCTTGACGCCACCACCGAACCCGCCGATCGAGCGCCACGCTTTTTGCGCCTGCGTATGCTGGCGGAACCCTGGCTTTACCTCACCCCAACGCTGGTGTTGATAGGGCTGTTTATTTTTGTACCAATGATGATTGGCATCTCGTATGCCTTCCAGAATATCCAACTGCTGAACCCGATGGACAGTGGCTGGGTCGGTCTGGATAATTTCCGCACTATGTTCGATGACCGACGTTTCTTTAAGGCGCTGGGCCATACGGTGAACTGGACGCTGACCTCGCTGACGTTGCAATTCTTCCTTGGTCTGGGGTTGGCGCTGCTGCTAAACCGCGAATTCCCGTTACGGCGCTGGGCACAGGCACTGGTATTCCTGCCGTGGGCGGTGCCTGCGTTTCTCTCCGGTCTGACGTGGTCATGGTTGCTGAATCCGGTGATCGGTATTCTGCCGCACTGGATGGTGGAGCTGCATCTGATCAGCGAACCGTACAACATCCTGTCCGATCCCACCCTCGCGTTATACGGCCCCGTGATTGCTAACGTCTGGTTTGGTATTCCGTTTTTTGCCATCACCCTGCTGGCAGCGTTGCAATCCATTCCAAAAGATCTCTACGAGGCGGCATCCATGGACGGTGCCAGCGGCTGGCAACAGTTTAAGCGCGTCACGCTGCCATTTCTTGCACCGATGATTGCGATTACCGTCATGCTGCGCACCATCTGGATTGCCAACTTTGCCGACCTGATCGTGGTGATGACCGACGGTGGCCCTGCGGGATCCACCTCGATTCTCTCCAGCTACATCTTTACCACTGCCTACCGCAAGCTCGACTTTGGTTACGCCTCAGCGATGGCGGTGTTCCTGCTGGTACTGATGACCTGTTATGCATTGGTGTTACTGCGTATTCGCCATCAGTTGTTGAAATAAGGAGAGGTCGATGAACGCACTGTTACGTTTGATTGGGCACCGCGCCGGTATCCTGTTCTACCTGCTGTTTGCGCTGTTCCCGCTCTACTGGGTGATTAAAATTGCCTTTACGCCCGACGCGTTGTTGTTCAGCGAAGGGGTGACAATGTGGCCGGCTGCGCTGACTCTTGACCATTTTAAACGCGTGCTGGTGGAGAGCGATTTCCCGACCTTTTTTACCAACAGTCTGATTGTGTCGTTTGGCACCGCCGGTTTGTCGACGGTGGTGGCAGCGGCTGCGGGCTACGCGTTTTCACGCTTTGGTTTCCGTGGAAAAACGGTGATGGCGGCGCTGCTGCTGTTTACGCAGATGTTCCCGCTGGTGATGATCCTGGCCCCAATCTACAAAGTGATGGCACCGCTCGGGCTGACCAACAGCCTGCTGGGCCTGATCCTGGTCTACAGCGCATTTAACGTGCCGTTTGCCACTTTTTTGATGCAGTCATTTTTCGATGCAATCCCGAAAGATCTGGAAGAGTCCGCCATGCTGGAAGGCTGCACACGTTTTCAGGCGCTGTACCGCGTACTGGTGCCACTGACACTGCCGGGCATGGCCGCCACGCTGGGATTTGTGTTCACTGCCGCGTGGAGTGAGCTGCTGTTCTCACTGATGCTGATCAACCAAAACGATGTGATGACCTTCCCGGTAGGATTGCTGAGCTTCGTGTCGAAATTCGCCGTTTCTTGGGGAGATATGATGGCTGCCGCCGTGCTGGCACTGATCCCCGCGTGTCTGTTTTTCGCCTTCATTCAGCGCTACCTGATCCAGGGGCTGACGGCTGGCGCAGTAAAAGGATAATCCTGATGGCTCAAATTTCTCTGCGACAAATCCAGAAGCAGTACGGCAATGTTGAAGTGCTGCGTGATATTAACCTGACCATCGCCGATGGTGAGTTTGTGGTGCTGGTGGGGCCTTCGGGCTGCGGGAAGTCGACGCTGCTGCGTACCATCGCCGGACTGGAACTGGCGAGCAGCGGTGACATCCGTATTGGCACGCGGCTGATGAATGAGGTGGCACCGAAAGATCGTGATATTTCCATGGTGTTTCAGAGCTATGCGCTCTATCCGCACCTGACCGTGGCGCGCAATATGGGCTTCAGCCTGGAAGTGCAAAAGCGGCCCAAAGCAGAAATTGAGGCCGCGGTGCAGCGTGCGGCGGAGATCCTCAGCCTGACGCATTTACTCGACCGGCGGCCAAAAGAGTTATCCGGTGGCCAGCGCCAGCGCGTGGCGATGGGGCGGGCGATTGTGCGGCAGCCGCAGGTCTTTTTGTTCGATGAGCCGCTGTCGAACCTTGATGCCCAGCTGCGCGGTCAGATGCGCGTAGAGATCAAAAAGCTGCATCAGCAGATGAATAATACCATTGTTTATGTGACCCACGATCAGGTCGAGGCCATGACGCTGGCGGATCGCATTGTGGTGCTCAATCACGGTGTGATCCAGCAGGTAGGCAGTCCGCTGGAGCTGTATGACACACCGGCGAATAAATTCGTCGCCAGCTTTATCGGTTCACCGCCGATGAACTTTATCAGCGGTACCGTGCGTGCCGGGGATCGCGGTCCTTGCGTCGAGGTTAGCGCACCGCTGGTGCTGCCCTTGAGCGATCGCGGCTTGCTGCCACAGGGGAAGGCGGTGACGTACGGCATCCGCCCGGAAAATATCACGTTATGCGATCTGGCGGATGAAGGGGCGTTGCCGTTGCAGGTGTCGCTGATCGAACCGACAGGGCTATCCGAGCTGATCCACGGAACCCTGTACGGTGAGCCGGTGATGATCTACAGCACGTTGCGTTCGGATTGCCGGGCGGGGGAGACGGTGGGCATGAAGATCGATGTGGATCGCGTGCTGCTGTTTGATGCGGACAGTCAGGTGCGGCTGTAGGGGCGGGCTATGGCTATATATAGCCCGCACCGGGTCAGGCGTCCCTGACCCCTACGACAGTGCGACTTTAATTCCCAGCGCAATCAGTACGCCACCCAGTAGTTTGTCAACGATGCGTTGGGCTTTGGCCAGGCCACGACGTACCGGGGCGCTCTGGATCAGTACCACTAATAGCGGCCACCACAGCGTCGACAGGCCGAGGATAATACCCGCATACAGCAGCTTTTCATGCACACTGGAGCCAACGCTCAATACCTGGGTAAAGATCGACAGGAAAAACAGCGTGGCTTTGGGGTTCAGCAGGTTGCACAGATAACCCTGCATAAAGGCTTTCTTCAGCGAGGTGTGCTCAGGGGCCACGTTACTGAGATCCATTTTACTGCTGCCACGGGAACGCAGTGCCTGGATACCGATATAAATCAGGTAACCGGCACCGGCATATTTCAGCAGCATAAACAGCCACGGCGTGGTGGTGATCACCACGGCCAGCCCGGCAACGCAGTAAGCCATATGCGTGGCAACGGCGCAGTTCACGCCCATCGCGGTCATCATGGCCGCGCTGCGGCGGTAGCGGGCAGCATTTTTGATAATCAGGAAAAAATCAGGGCCGGGAGAAAGCATCCCGAGCGCCGCAATGGTGGCGACAAATAAACTGGTTTCTAACATAACGAAGGTCTGTAGCTGAACGAGCCGAGAATTCTATCATGCCTCTGGGGTTAATGTGGGGGAAAAACAGGCAGAAGGTGACGCAACCGATACCCTGTAAACCTTTACTGAATATCCTCCGGTTAGCTATCGACGAAAGTTTCGCCTTTCCGTATGATGGCGCCAATTTTACCCCCTGCTGAGTTTTATATGATGATTAGCCTGATTGCGGCCCTTGCGGCCGACCGTGTGATTGGGATGGAAAATGCCATGCCATGGCATCTGCCGGCCGACCTTGCATGGTTTAAGAAGCATACTCTGAATAAACCCGTGATCATGGGCCGCCGTACCTGGGAGTCCATTGGACGCCCGTTGCCAGGTCGCCTGAATATTGTGATCAGCAGCCGTAAAGGGGATGCCGACGGTGTGACCTGGGTGACTTCTATTGATGAGGCGTTAAAAACCGCAGGTGATGTGGAAGAGCTGATGGTGATTGGCGGCGGGCGCATTTATGAGCAGATGCTGGCACGTGCTGACCGTTTGTATCTGACGCATATTGATGCCGAAGTGGAAGGGGATACGCATTTCCCGGACTACGAGCCGGATGAGTGGCAGTCAACCTTCAGCGAGTTCCATGATGCTGATGAGAAAAACTCGCACAGTTTCTGCTTTGAGATTTTAGACCGTCGTTAAAATAATACGGGTCGGGCATGCCCGACCCGAACAACGGTGTCTTTTACAATATTTCGCTTTTCCGGTTCGATACCTGCACAAACACCCGCTTGTCTTCCCAGCGTAGCATTGTCAATGTTCCTCCCCAGCAACAACCGGTATCCAGGGCGAGAATCCCTTCCGGCGTTCCTTTTCCTTCCAGCGATGCCCAGTGACCAAACGCAATGGTGTAATCATTCGATACCGGTCCGGGAATGGTGAACCAGGGTTTTAGCGGTGGGGGAGCGCTGTCCGGGGCTTCTTTCGCGATCATATCCAGCTGACCATTTGGAAAGCAGTAACGCATTCGCGTCAGGGCATTGGTACTGAAGCGTAAACGCGCCAGACCGCTGAGCTCCGGTGTCCAGTTATTGGGCATATCGCCATACATCGCATCCAGAAACAGCGGATACGTATCGCTGCTGAGGACCGATTCCACTTCACGCGCGCAGCTTTTCGCTGTCTCGATATCCCACTGCGGAGTGATCCCGGCGTGGGCCATCACCAGCTTTTTTTCTTCATCAACCTGTAACAGCGGCTGGCGGCGTAGCCAGTTGATCAGCAGGTCAGCATCAGGGGCTTCCAGCAGCGGTGTAATGCGATCTTTAGGTTTATTGCGACTGATACCGGCGTAGACCGCCAGCAGATGCAGGTCATGATTGCCCAGCACCATTTTTACGCAGTCCCCGAGGTAACGAACATAACGCAGAACTTCAAGCGAAGCTGGCCCACGCGCGACCAGATCGCCGGTCAGCCAGAGCTGATCAACCTGAGGATCGAAGGCGACCTGGTTAAGAAGCGATCGCAATTCTTCGTAGCAACCGTGGACATCACCGATTAAATAAGTGCTCATGCAAAAAGGCCGGATTAGTGAATATGGGTGGCAATCGCCAGGCGGAAGACCGGGATATCAACGGTGAACGGTTCGCCGTTGGCATCGATCATCTGATAGTGACCCTGCATGGTGCCCATCGGGGTTTCGAGAACGGCCCCGCTGGTGTACTGAAACTCGCCGCCAGGCTCGATGTGCGGCTGTTCGCCAACCACACCTTCGCCCTGAACTTCGGTTTCACGGCCGTTACCGTTAGTGATGAGCCAGTAACGGCCAATAAGCTGAGCCGGGATACGCCCCAGATTACGTATCGTGATGGTGTAAGCAAACACATAACGTTCTTCTTCAGGTGCAGACTGTGACGCAATATAGGCACTTTGTACCTGAACACAGACTTTGGGCGTATCGTTCATACTCAGTTCTCCTGCGGCTGAGGATGCGCAGTCAACCAGTTCGCCATACGGCAATATTGTGCAACGCTGATATTCTCTGCACGCAACGTCGGGTCAATCTCCATTTCTGCCAGTGCTTCCGCAGAGAAAAGATGGCCGAGGCTGTTGCGCAGGGTTTTACGGCGTTTACCGAAGGCTTCCGTGGTGATGCGGCTCAGGGCACGAATGTCGTCAACCGGGTGTGGGATCTGTGCATAAGGCATCAGACGCACCACGGCAGAGTCGACTTTCGGTGCCGGGGTAAAGGATTCGGGTGGCACTTCCAGCACCGGGATCACCTGGCAGTAATACTGTGCCATGACGGTCAGACGACCGTAGGCTTTGCTGCCAGGCCCGGCAACCAGGCGGTTAACCACTTCTTTTTGCAACATAAAGTGCATGTCCTGAATGGCACCGGTATAGCTAAACAGATGGAACATCAGGGGAGTGGAGATGTTATACGGCAGATTACCGAACACACGCAGCTTTTGACCTTTTTCCTGCGCATAGGCGGCGAAGTCAAAGGCCATCGCATCCTGCTGGAAAATGGTCAGTTTTGGGCCAAGGAACGGATGAGTTTGCAGACGCGCGGCAAGATCGCGGTCAATCTCAATCACTGTCATGGCGTCCAGACGCTCGCCTACCGGCTCGGTAAGTGCAGCAAGGCCTGGGCCGATTTCGACAACCGCCTCGCCCTTTTGTGGGTGGATGGCATTGACGATGCTTTCGATAATGTACGGATCGTTAAGGAAGTTCTGTCCAAAACGTTTGCGGGCGAAGTGGCCCTGGTGAACGCGACTATTCATTACTGCTCTTAATCATGGTAATGGCGAGGTTAAGCGCCGTCTTAAAGCTGCCCGCATCAGCCTGGCCGCTTCCAGCCAGCTCGAGAGCTGTGCCGTGGTCAACAGACGTACGGATAAATGGCAGACCGAGGGTGATATTCACCGCCCGACCAAACCCCTGATATTTTAGCACTGGAAGCCCCTGATCGTGATACATCGCCAGCACCGCATCAGCATGTTGCAGATATTTGGGCTGGAACAGGGTATCCGCTGGCAGAGGTCCAGTCAGTTGTATACCGCGCTGGCGGAGTTCATCCAGCGCCGGGATAATCACATCGATCTCTTCACGGCCCATATGGCCGCCTTCGCCTGCGTGGGGGTTCAGACCGCAAACAAAGATATGCGGTGAAGCCAGACCAAACTTGCTTTGCAGGTCGGCGTGGAGGATGGTGATCACTTCATGCAGGCTGTTGCGGGTAATGGCGGCCGCCACATCTTTCAGCGGTAAATGGGTGGTCGCCAGCGCAACACGCAGCTCCTCCGTTGCCAGCATCATCACCACGCGCTCACAGTCAGCGCGCTCGGCGAAGAACTCGGTATGCCCGCTAAACGGGATGCCGGCATCGTTGATGACACCCTTGTGCACCGGTCCGGTGATCAGGGCGGCGAATTCGCCGCTCAGACAGCCGTCACAGGCGCGTGCAAGGGTTGCCAGTACATAGTGACCATTATCCACGCAAAGCTCGCCTGCAACCGCTGGCTGGGCCAGCGGCACGGGCAGAACGGTGAGCGTTCCTGCCTGCTGGGATTGCACCGGGCTTCCCGGTAGATACTCGCGCAGGGTCAGGGGTAAATGCAAAGCTGCCGCGCGGGTGCGCAGCAGCTCGGGGTCAGCACAGACAACCAGTTCAACCGGCCAGGCAAGCTGTGCCAGTTGAACGATTAAATCGGGACCAATCCCGGCGGGTTCGCCGGGGGTGATCACCACACGTTGATTACTGAGCATTCGCATCCAGAATTTTCACGTAGGCAGCAGCACGTTGTTCCTGCATCCAGGTTTGTGCTTCTTCCGAGAATTTACGGTTGAACAGCAGGCGGTAAGCACGCTCTTTTTTCGCCGCATCAGTTTTATCCACCTTGCGGGTATCCAGCAACTGGATCAGATGCCAGCCGAAGGAAGAGTGAACCGGGCCGCTCACCTGGCCTTTTTGCAGACGCAGCAGGGCATCACGGAAAGCAGGATCGTACACTTCCGGTGAGCTCCAACCCAGATCGCCGCCCTGGTTCGCTGAACCCGGATCCTGCGACAGTTGTTTAGCAGCGTCGGCAAAGGTCAGCTTGCCACTTTTGATCTCAGCGGCCACTTCTTGCAACTTCTGACGGGCCTGATCGTCAGTCATGATCGGGGATGGTTTGAGCAAGATATGGCGTGCATGTACTTCAGTGACTGAAATGCTCTGGTTATCACCGCGCATATCGTTCACTTTCAGAATATGGAAACCCACACCGGAGCGGATCGGACCAATGATATCGCCTTTTTTCGCTGTCACCAGCGCCTGAGCAAACAGGGATGGCAGCTCCTGAATACGGCCCCACCCCATGTTGCCGCCCTTCAGCGCCTGTGGGTCAGCAGAGTAGGTGATAGCCAGTTTACCGAAATCCGAACCGGATTTGGCTTCACCTGCCAGCTGTTTTGCCAGGCTTTCCTGATCGTCAACCTGCTGCTGGGTCGGGTTTTCCGGCAGTGGCAACAGGATGTGGCTGAGGTTCAACTCAGTGCCAGCATCATTCTGCGATGCCATCTGCGTTGCCAGCTGATCCACTTCCTGAGGCAGGATCGTGACACGACGACGCACTTCGTTGTTACGGACTTCTGAGGTGATCATCTCTTTGCGGATCTGCTCGCGGTAGGTGGCATAGTTCATGCCATCGTACGCCAGACGGCTACGCAACTGATCAACACTCATTTTGTTCTGCGCGGCGATGTTACCAATCGCCTGATCCAGCTGCGCATCACTCACCTGAATTCCGGCCTGTTTGGCCATCTGTAGCAGGATATTATCCATCACCAGACGTTCAACGATCTGGTGACGCAGGGTTTTATCATCCGGTAACTGCTGGCCGGCTTGCTGCGACTGGCCTTTCACGGACTGCATCATGCCGTCCACGTCACTTTCTAACACTACGCCGTTATTCACGATGGCGGCAACTTTATCAACAACTTGCGGGGCTGCGAACGCAGTGTTGGCTGTCAGGGCTGCACCGAGGATCAGCATTCTCCAGTTCTTCATACTTTTTCCATTCTTCTATCCGCACTGCGGGTTTGCATACCAAACATTACAACATCAGAAAGCGCGTTGATAAGGCAGGATGCCCTGACGCAGCATTTGACCGGTGCCTAAGCCATAGCTTGGGCTGAGGCCACGCAGTTCAATGTTGAACGAGATTTTATTGTCATATTTACTGCTGTCGTTTTCCCAACTGGTGATTTTACGTTCATAGCCCAGGCGGAGTGCATAACAACAGGAGCTGTACTGTACACCGAGCAGTTGATCGGCCGCCTGGTTTGCATTGGTATCGTAATACCATGCACCGACCACTGACCATGCATCAGCGATAGGCCAGCTTGCTGTTGCACCCACTTGTGAAATCCCTTTCTGGTACAACGCATTGTTGTACTGGGTCAGCGTTTGCTGAACATACTCCTCGCTGGTATAGCGGTAGTTCAACTGCACCATACGGTCAGCATCACGACGCCATTCCAGCACGGCGTTACCCTGAGAAACGTTATTCAGGCGGGTGTCGTATTGCAGTCCACCGCGCGCTGACCAGTTGTCACTCACCTTCCAGTAAGTGTCGCCAGCCCACACCAGGCTGCCGCGGTCGTCGTCATCCGTGTTGTTCAACCCGGTACGAGCAGGGGTGAACGAGTAGATTTGACCAATGGAAGCATTAAAACGTTCAACCAGATCGTTATCAAAAATTCGCGAGGTTACACCGGTAGTGACCTGGTTGGCTGAAGCGATGCGATCCAGGCCGCTGTAGGTACGGTCACGGAACAGGCCAGTGTAGTCACTTTGCAGCAGGGTGGAGTCGTAAGCGCGGATATCGCTCTGATCACGATAAGGCGTGTAGAGGTACTGCACGCGCGGTTCCAGCGTCTGCGTGTAACCCGGTGACCAGTTCATATCCCGGTCAAATACCATCTTGCCGTCGACTTTAAACTGCGGCATGACGCGATTCACCGAGTCTTTCAGCTGATTATTGCTATTGGTGCTGAGCGAGTTGTAATAATCAACGTCGTTCTGCTCGTAATGCGTGGCCAGCAGTTTGGCTTCGGTATTGATGCTGCCCCAGCCGTTGGAGAGCGGCAGGTCAATGGTCGGTTCAAGATGCAGACGCGTGGCGTCTGGCAAGCGCTCATTCACGTTAGTGAATTTTACTGCCTGTGCATAGACGTGCGTATCGAACGGTCCGATATCGTTACTGTAATAATTGAAGTCGAACTGCGGTTCGGCGCGATACACATCGTTATTGGCGTTGGTGGAGAAAATTTGGAACTGTTTGGTCGACAGCGTGGCATCCCAGTTTTGTTCCGCATACCCAATGCTGAACTTCTGCGTAACGTAGCCATCAGTGGTTGAACCATACACCGAGTCGAGATCGGTGAAATAGTAAGGATCGCTGACTTTGGTGTAATCGGCGTTGAACCGCCAGTGCTGATCGTAAACGCCAGAATGACGCCAGTAGAACAGCCAGCGATTGGCGTCTTTATCATCCGGATGATCGCTGTTATAGACGCGGTCTGAATTCAGATAGTCGAACTCCACCAGACCTGTACCTGCGCCAGTCAGATAACGGAATTCATTCTGCCACTGCATGCCACGGCGGCTGATATAGTGCGGTGTCAGCGTGGCATCGGCCTGCGGTGCAATGTTCCAGTAGTACGGCAGCATAAACTCGAAGCCGCTGTTACTGCCGTATTTTGCATTCGGGATCAGGAAGCCGGAACGGCGCTTATCGCCCACCGGGAGCTGTAAATAAGGGCTGTAGAATATCGGCACCGAGCCCAGTTTGAAGCGGGCGTTCCAGATTTCAGCCAGCTGTTCATCGCGGTCATGAATAATTTCAGAGCCGACCACGCTCCAGCTATTCTGACCCGGCAGACAGGAGGTAAACGTGCCGTTTTCCAGAATGGTGTAGCGGTTATCATCACGCAGTTTCATCTGGTCAGCATCACCGCGCCCCTGGCGGCCTACCATCTGGTAGTTACCATTCCACACGTTGGTGTCTTTGGTATTCAGGTTTGACCAGGCTTTCGGACCTTTCAGGATGACCTGGTTGTCATCGTAGTGCACATTACCCAGTGCATCGACGGTACGCGTTGGCGTTGTCTGCCCACTGAGCATTTTTTGATGCAACTGAACTTCGTCGGATTGCAGACGGCTATTGCCCTGACGAATATCCACATTACCGGTAAAAACTGCATCATCGGGATAATTGCCTTTGGCACTATCGGCATCAATCGTTACGGGTAATTGGTTGGTTGCCTTTCCCTGTACCAGCGGACGGTCGTAACTGGGCACCCCGAGCATACATTGGGATGCGAGGTCATCAGCCAGCCCTTGATGGCTGTAGAGTGCTGAACCAATCAAGGTGGCCAGCAACGTAGGTAGTCTTTTATTCATACGCGGTATCGAGAATTCCGTAATCACTGGCATCATGCCGACAAACGGTCAGAGACTAACGTACTCAACTGCATTGCGCTAGTCATACCCTGCATCTTTTATGACAGGTATACTTCTGGTTGTCTGGCCGCGTACCAATAGGCTGTGAGAGAAATGACAGGTATGATAATGCAATTTTTAGCCTTCAGCATGGCGAATTGAGGAGTATATGCGCTATTGGGGAAAAGTATTGGGTCTTGTGCTGGGTTTCTTATCGGGTGCGGGCTTCTGGGGTGTGCTTTTTGGCCTTGTGGCCGGGCATCTGATAGATAAAGCACGTTCGCCGGCACGGCAGGGCTATTTTGCGAATCAACAGACGCGTCAGGCGCTGTTTTTCCGCACCACCTTCCAAGTGATGGGGCATCTGACAAAGTCAAAAGGCCGGGTGACGGATGCCGACATTCAGATGGCATCGCTGCTGATGGATCGTATGCAGTTGGACAGTAACGGCCGTATTGCCGCGCAGCAGGCTTTCCGCGAAGGCAAGGAGGGCGATTATCCTCTGCGGGACAAGCTGCGTGAGTTGCGTAGCGCCTGTTTTGGCCGTTTCGATCTGATCCGTATGTTCCTGGAAATTCAGATTCAGGCTGCGTTTGCCGACGGTTCACTGCATCCCAATGAGCGCCAGGTGCTGTATGTGATTGCCGAGGAGCTGGGCATTTCGCGCGCGCAGTTCGATCAGTTCTTACGGATGATGGAGAGCGGTCAGCAGTTTGGCGGTGGTTCGCACTATAGTGGATCGTCTCAGGGCGGATTTACGGGGGCGCAGCGTGGACCCACGCTGGAAGATGCCTGTAGCGTGCTGGGGGTGAAAAGCACTGACGATGGCACCACCATCAAACGCGCTTATCGCAAGCTGATGGGGGAGCATCACCCGGATAAGCTGGTGGCGAAAGGCTTACCGCCAGAGATGATGGAGATGGCGAAGCAGAAAGCGCAGGAGATTCAGGGCGCGTACGATCTCATCAAACGCGAGAAAGGGTTTAAATAGTTATCAGGCTGGCTGGCCGGGCATGCCCGGCCACTACGAAACACACATTGTAGGGGGCGGGCATGCCCGCCCCGTGCAGATGAATGGCAATAAATCAGAAATCCGCCGGTTGCCTGAACGTCATCGGCGTACCGAACTGTGGATGGGTAATGCTCAGGCTCTCGGCGTGCAGCTGCAGGCGAGGAGCCATCGCTTTTGCCTCGTCGTGCGCATAGAAGTTATCACCGAGGATCGGATGGCCAAGCGCCAGCATATGCACGCGTAGCTGGTGCGAGCGCCCGGTAATCGGTTTTAACTGTACGCGGGAACTGTTATCACTGGCGTAATCCAGCACCTGATATTCCGTTTGTGCAGACTTACCGGTTTCAAAACAAACTTTCTGCTTCGGCCGGTTCGGCCAGTCACAAATTAACGGTAGATCGACCAACCCTTTTTCTGGCTGCGGATGTCCCCAGACGCGCGCCACATAGGTTTTCTGCGGTTCACGTTCGCGGAACTGCCGCTTCAGCTCACGCTCGGCGGCTTTTGTCAGTGCCACCACAATCACACCGCTGGTGGCCATATCCAGGCGATGGACCGATTCCGCAGCTGGATAATCACGCTGTACGCGCGTCATTACGCTGTCTTTGTGCTCTTCCAGACGACCGGGAACGGAAAGGAGTCCACTGGGCTTATTCACCACCATGATGTGGTCATCCTGATAGAGAATATGCAGCCAGGGTTCTTGTGGTGGGTTGTAGGGTTCCATAACTCTCTCGTAAGGGCCGGCGTGCGCCGGCCCTGTCTCGTTACTGATGTGTGACAACGATCAGGCGCAGCGCGTCCAGGCGCCAGCCCGCTTCGTCCAGATTCGCCAGCACCTGCTCACGGTTGTTTTCCAGCGCATCCATTTCATCCTGGCGGATGTTTGGGTTGACGGCGCTTAATGCTTGCAGACGTGACAGTTCGGCACTCAGTTTCTCATTCGCTTCTGCGCGTGCTGCATCGATCAGCTTGCGGGCTTCGACGGCCGCCTCATCTTCCGACAGTTTGATGATCTCATGGACATCCTGCTGTACGGCATTGACCAGCTTGCTGCCGGTGTGGCGGTTGACCGCGTTAAGCTGACGGTTGAAGCTTTCGAATTCCACCTTCGCGGCCAGATTGGTGCCCTTGCGGTCAACCAGCATGCGCACCGGCGTAGGCGGCAGGAAGCGCGTCAGTTGCAGATGCTTCGGCGCCTGAGCTTCCACCACGTAGATCAGCTCCAGCAGCAGGGTACCAACCGGCAGCGCTTTGTTTTTCAGCAGTGAAATCGCGCAGCTGCCGGTATCACCGGAGAGGATCAGATCCAGACCGTTACGGATGATCGGGTGCTCCCAACTGACATACTGGGCATCTTCACGTGACAGCGCCTGATTACGGTCGAAGGTGATAGTACAGCCATCTTCTGGCAGGCCAGGGAAGTCTGGCACCAGCATATGATCGCCTGGGGTCAGGATAATCAGGTTATCGCTGCGATCTTCCTGATTAATGCCCACGATATCGAACAGGTTGAGTGCGAAGTTCACCAGCTCAATATCGTTATCCTGCTCGGCGATCAGGTTCGCCAGCGCCTGAGCTTTTTCGCCGCCGTTGGAGTTCAGTTCCAGCAGGCGATCGCGGCCATGCTCCAGCTGTATTTTCAGGGCATCATGCTGTTTACGGCACTGATGGATAAAGTCATCCAGCCCTTCGGTATTTTCCGGCGCGGCCAGGAACTCAATCAGGGGCGCATAAACGCTGTCGTAAACGGTACGGCCGGTCGGGCAGGTATGCTCAAACGCATCCAGCCCTTCGTGATACCACTGTACCAGCACCGACTGCGCGGTTTTTTCCAGATAAGGGACGTGGATCTGGATATCGTGTGCCTGACCAATACGGTCAAGACGGCCGATACGCTGCTCCAGCAGGTCCGGGTTAAAGGGCAGGTCGAACATCACCATCTGGCTGGCGAACTGGAAGTTACGGCCTTCTGAACCGATTTCCGAACACAGCAGCACCTGAGCGCCATCTTCTTCCGAGGCAAACCATGCCGCTGCGCGGTCACGTTCGATGATCGACAAACCTTCGTGGAACACGGCGGCACGAATACCTTCGCGCTCACGCAGTACCTGCTCCAGTTGCAGGGCTGTGGCTGCCTTGGCGCAAATCACCAGCACTTTTTTGTCGCGGTTGCTGGTCAGGAAGCCCATCAGCCACTCTACACGCGGGTCGAAGTTCCACCAGGTGCCGCTGTCGCCTTCAAATTCCTGATAAATCTGCTCCGGGTAGAGCATATCGCGTGCGCGCTCATCCGCTGATTTACGGGCGCTCATAATGCCGGAGACTTTGATTGCCGTCTGATACTGCGTCGGCAGTGGCAGACGGATCTGATGCAGTTCGCGTTTCGGGAAGCCTTTCACACCGTTACGGGTGTTACGGAACAGCACGCGGCTGGTGCCGTGGCGGTCCATCAACATGCTGATCAGCTCCTGACGAGCTTCCAGCTTGCCTTCACGGTCGCTGTTGGCGGTTTGCAGCAGCGGCTCAATATCCTGTTCACCCATCAGATCATTGAGCAGATTCAGCTCATCGTTACCGATGGTTTTGTCGGCCAGCAGCATCGCGACGGCATCAGCAATCGGACGGAAGTGCTTCTGCTCTTCAACAAACTGTGCGAAGTCGTGGAAACGATTGGGATCCAGCAGACGCAGACGCGCAAAGTGGCTTTCCATCCCCAGCTGTTCCGGGGTAGCGGTCAGCAGCAGGATGCCCGGGATCTGCTCGGCCAGTTGCTCAATCACCTGATACTCACGGCTTGGTGCTTCTTCAGACCAGACGAGGTGATGGGCTTCATCCACAACCATCAGGTCCCACTCGGCATCGGCCAGTTTTTCCAGACGCTGCTTATTGCGGCGGACAAAGTCGAGCGAACAGATAATCATCTGCTCGGTTTCAAACGGGTTGTCGCTGTCGTGCTGGGCTTCGGCGTAGCGGTCATCATCAAACAGGGCAAAGCGCAGGTTGAAGCGACGCAGCATCTCAACCAGCCACTGATGCTGCAACGTTTCTGGCACAACAATCAGAATACGTTCGGCGCGGCCCGCCAGCAGTTGCTGGTGGATGATCATCCCTGCTTCGATGGTTTTCCCTAAGCCCACTTCATCGGCCAGCAGCACGCGCGGCGCATGACGGCGGCCGACATCGTGAGCGATATGCAACTGGTGGGGGATCAGGCTGGTACGCATACCGCGCAGGCCGCTGGTGGCCAGGCGGTACTGCTCACTCTGATATTTACGCGCGCGAAAACGCAGCGCGAAACGGTCCATACGATCCAGTTGTCCGGCAAACAGGCGATCCTGTGGTTTACCAAACACCAGTTTGCTGTCGAGCATCACCTCACGCAGGACGACGTTTGCTTCTTCGGTATCAAGCCGGGTTCCGACATAGCTGACAACGGCATTGTCGGTTTTTACCTCGTCAACGACCATTTGCCAACCTTCATGGCTGGTAATGGTGTCGCCAGGATTGAACACCACACGAGTGATGGGAGAATCATTTCTGGCGTAGAGACGGTTTTCGCCCGTGGCAGGAAAGAGCAGGGTGACCATACGTGTATCTACGGCAACCACAGTTCCCAATCCCAGTTCGCTTTCCGTATCGCTTATCCAGCGTTGACCAAGTGTAAAAGGCATAAATATTCGGCTCGATTCTCGTCTAGTTTGTTTCAGGCAATAGCACTGCTGCCCGGTAAAAAAGTACCTGGCGGTGAATTCAGAACGATTGATACTTAGGAGGAGCGCTATGGTACTGGAAGGTCGCCCATTCGTCACCTGTCAAAAAAGCCCCAGCTGTCCTGTTACCAGTGTAGCAAAGTCATCCTGCATAAACGGCAGGATACCCTCGGCCACCGGTTGTAACTGGCGCGTCAGATAGTGATCGTAGTCCAGTGGCGTGATCCTCGCTTCCAGCGGTTCCGGGCCAGAGGTGGCCATCACATAGCGGATTTTCCCGCCTTTCTGGTAGAGCAGTGGCCGGCCAAGCTTCTGGTTTTGTTCATCAGCGATACGTGCGGCACGCACGTGCGGGGGCACATTTCGTTGGTATTCACCCAGCGGGCGACGCAGCCTTTTACTGTAAGTGAGCTGATCGTCCAGTTCCCCCTCCAGCAGCTGGCGCACGGTTTCCCGGATATAGTCCTGATAGGGTTGCCCGGTAAAAATGCGCAGATAGAGCTCCTGTTGAAATTTTTGTGCCAGCGGCGTCCAGTCGGTACGCACCGTTTCTAATCCTTTAAAGACCATACGCGGCTTCTCACCGCTGCGTATCAGCCCCGCATAGCGCTTCTTGCTGCCTTGTTCGGCACCCCGGATGGTTGGCATCAGAAAACGGCTGAAGTGGGTTTCATACTCCAACTCCAGTGCGCTTTCTACGTTGAATTCTGCGCGCAGATGCTGTTGCCACCATTGATTGACGGTGTCCACCAGACGGCGGCCAATCTCCCCTGCGCGCGCTTCGTCGTGAGCCGATTTTAGCCAGACGAAGGTGGAGTCGGTATCGCCGTAAATCACATCAAAACCCTCGGCTTCAATCAGTTCCCGGGTCTGACGCATAATATCGTGACCGCGCATGGTGATGGAGGAGGCAAGACGCGGATCGAAGAAACGACAGGCGCTGGTGCCCAGTACGCCATAAAAGGCATTCATAATGATTTTCAGCGCCTGCGACAGCGGCTTATTGCCCTGCTTTTTGGCTTCTTCCCGTCCCTGCCAGATCTGATTCACAATGGCGGGCAGGCAGTGGTTGGTGCGGGAAAAACGTGCACCGCGATAGCCTGCGACAGAATGGGCCTCATCCGGCTGTGCCATGCCTTCAACCAACCCGACCGGGTCAATTAAAAAGGTGCGGATAATCGACGGATACAGGCTTTTGTAATCAAGCACCAGCACTGAGTCATACAGGCCGGGCTGTGAGTCCATCACATAGCCACCAGGGCTGGCCTCTGGCGCGACATCCCCCAGATTTGGGGCCACAAAACCGGCACGATGCATACGCGGCAGGTAGAGGTGACCAAATGCGGCCACCGAACCGCCGTGGCGATCGACGGCCAGGCCATTTACCGATGCGCGTTCCAGCAGGAACGGCATCAGTTCAGTGTGCTGGAAAATACGCGTCACCAGTTCGCAGTCTTTCAGGTTGTAGTGGGCCAGGGCGGGCTTATCTTCCGCAAAGCGTTGATCAATCTCTTCCATACGCTGCCAGGGATTATTGATGGCTTTCCCTTCCCCCAGCAGTTCGCGTGAAACCGCTTCAAGGCTGAAGGATTCAAAGTTCCAGAAGGCAGATTTCAGGGCTTCAATGCCGTCAATAATCAGCCGTCCGCTGGCCTGGGCGAAGAAAACACCCGGCTTAAACCCGTGCTCGCGCCACTCCAGCGCCGGGCTGTAACCCCGCCCCAGATTCAGTGGAATGCCGTAGCGTTCGGCATGTTTTTGCAGCACACGCAGGTCGAACTGCACTACGTTCCAGCCGATCAGCACATCGGGGTCATGACGGGCAAACCAGGCGTTGAGTTTTTCCAGCAGCAGCGGGCGGCTGGCGACATATTCCAGATTAAAATCGAGGTGGCTGGCATCGCCGTTCTCCGGGCCAAGCATGTAGACATCCCGCTGGCCGCACCCTTCCAGGCCTATGCAGTACAGCTCGCCGTGACGCGTTGTTTCGATGTCCAGCGATACCCATTTCAGCGGCGGGCGATAATCCGGGTGTGGTTTCAGACGGGTTTGTATCAGTCGGTCCCCGGAGGGCTGACCGCTGAACCAGACCGGGGCAGTGATAAACCGCTCCATCAGGAAGCGCTCTGGCGGGCGTACATCTGTTTCATACAGCGTGATGCCATTCTCACGCAGCAGCTTATCCAGCTTTTGTAGCTGGCGTTGCTGTCGGCAATACAGGCCAACCACCAGACGCTGGCGAAAATCTTTCAACTCAAGCGGGGCAAAACGCCAGTCGCGCTCACCCGCTAACAGCCGCGTGGCTGCTGCCTGCTGTTCAGCTGGAATAAACGCCACGGACTCCTGCGGCGGCAGCACCACCATCTGCGGGCCAGCATCCGTCGCCAGCCAGAGTGTGATTTCACTGCCAGCGGGTGTATCCCGCCAGTGGCGTGTGAGTAGAAAGCCTGCCTGTGCGTCGTTCACACTGTCTCCCGGGGGTGATGAAGTGTTAATATTAGCATGTTTATTTATACAGTGTTCATCTCCTGAATCCAGACCTTTACTCCGTTGCTACGTTCCCATACAAAACAGACCTTGACGCTTTCCTGCCGCCTCTGGACAATCCGGGGTTCTGCTCATTTTTTTGGAATGTTATGGAAGCCTGGCTGCAACATTTAATCACCCAATCTTTGGCCTGGTCACTGCTGGCCGTTGGGCTGGTGACTTTTTTTGAATCGCTGGCGCTGGTCGGGTTGCTGTTACCGGGTACGGTATTGATGGCGTCATTTGGCGCACTGATCGGCAGCGGGCAGATTGGGCTGTATCCTGCCTGGGCCGTTGGCACATTGGGTTGTCTGCTGGGCGACTGGATTTCCTATTTTATTGGCTGGCAGTTCAAAGGGCCGCTGCACCGCTGGTCGTTTATTAAAAAACACCAGAAGCTGATGGATAAAACGGAGCACGCGCTGCATGAGCACAGCATGTTTACCATCATCGTTGGCCGCTTTGTGGGGCCAACACGCCCGCTCATCCCGCTGGTCGCCGGAATGCTTGAACTGCCAGTCCGCAAGTTTATTCCCCCGAATATCATCGGCTGCATTCTGTGGCCGCCGCTTTACTTATTGCCGGGGATCCTCGCCGGGGTGGCGATTGATGTGCCAAAGGATGCCAGCAGCGGCCTCTTTAAGTGGCTGCTGTTAGGCGTTGCGATACTGGTATGGCTGGGCTGCTGGCTGGGTTGGCGCTGGCTGCGTTCCAGGAAGCAGAACGACTGGGCTACGTCGTATCTGCCTCTGACGCGTCTGCGCTGGCTGGCGCCGCTGATGATAGTGCTGGCGGTGGTGAGCTTTACGGCGATCCAGTTCCATCCAATGATGCCGATTTTCCGTCACTTATTGTGGGATGTGTTCTTCTAAGGCGATGCCCAATATCGCCGCTTCTGGCACTGCACCGCGCTGTAACTGCGCGGTGCTGCCATCCCAGTAAACCCGCCCATCAACAATCAGCAGGCTACGCGGCGCAATGTGCGCGGCGTCTTCAATACTGTGCGACACCATCAGCAGGGTGATATTGCGTTCGGTACAGACGTCATCCACCAGGCCTAACATCTCTTTACGCAGCGCCGGATCCAGCGCTGAGAAGGGTTCGTCCAGCAGCAGGATCGGCTGCTGACGCACCAGACAACGGGCGAGTGCCGCACGCTGGCGCTGACCGCCTGAAAGCTGATGGGGCAGACGCTGTAAGTGGTCCGTCAGACCGACGCGCTGGGCGATATTCTGTAACTCATGCTTCTGCTGGTGGTTAAGCTTCAGGCCAGGGTGCAGCCCCAGCCCAATGTTTTGCGCCACGGTCAGGTGTGGGAACAGGTTATTCTCCTGAAACAGCATCGATACCGGGCGTTGGGCTGGCGCGCTGTCGCGATGTTCGCTGCCGTTCAGCTGTAATTCACCACTTTTCACCGGTAAAAATCCGGCGACCAGGCCCAGTAAGGTGCTTTTTCCCGCCCCGCTGGGGCCGAGGATCGCCAGGCGTTCACCCGCCTGCACGCTGAAGGTAAAGCGCATTGGCAGGTGGTGATACAGATAAGTCAGATTAGTCAGGTTTAACATGGCGCCCCGGCAGTTTTTCAATCAGGGTAAACAGCAGGAAGCAGAGCAACAGCAGTAACAGGGCGGTGACCGCACCGTCGCTGCTGCGATACGAGCCTATCTGCTGATAAAGGTAAAAGGGCAGTGTGCGAAAGTTTTCATTACCGAACAGCGCCACCACGCCAAAATCACCAATCGACAACACGCAGGCAAAGGCCAGCGCCTGTGCCAGTGGGCGTTTCAGCGCGCGCAGTTCAATCAGCCTCAGGCGGTTCCAACCGCGAATATCCAGCGACAGACACAGCAGGCTATAGCGCCCGGCAATATCGCGCAGCGGGTTTTCCAGCACTTTCATCGCATAGGGAACGGCCATCAGTGCGTTGGTGGCGATCACCATCCCTTCCGCTGACTCGGGCAGCCCGATGGTCTGGTTGAGCAACAGGAAAAAGCCGGTTGCCAGCACAATCCCAGGCATCGCGAGGATCAGCATACCGCTCATTTCCAGCGTTTGTCCCCATAACGGGCGCTGACGCAGGCGCAGCTCACGACTGCTCCAAAGCAGCATCATCGTCAGAACCACGCTGAGTATTCCCGCTCCCAGTGCAATGCGCACAGAGGTTAACATTGCCTGCCACAGCGCAGACTGATGCAGTACCGTGCTGAACCCCTGATTCAACCCGTCGATCACCACGGCCAGCAGCGGTGGCAGGATCAGCAGTAATACGGCGGCAATCAGCAACAAATCCAGTATGCGAGCACGGCAGCTATCCTGCGGATTGCGCCAGCCGCCCAGGCTGTCGCTGCCCGCTGGGATCGCTTTACTCAGACGCTGGCTGAGCATAACCAGCCCCAGGCAGCACAGCATCTGTAACAGCGCCAGCAGGGCTGCGCGCCCGGGATCGTAGTCGAAACTCAATGCCTGGAAGATCGCCAGCTCAATGGTGGTCGCCTGCGGACCGCCGCCCAGCGACAGTACGGTGGCAAAGCTGGCAAAGCACAGCATAAAGATCAGCGCTGCGGCGGGCAGGATCTGGCGCCGTAGCCATGGCCATTCGACAATACGAAAATGTGCCCAGCCACTCAGGCCTAGCTGTGCAGCGATCTGCCGCTGTTCGCCGGGGATCTGCTGCAGTGCCTGCAGCAGCAGGCGGGTGGCCAGTGGCAGGTTGAAAAAGACGTGGGCCAGCAGGATACCTTGCAGGCCGTAAGGCGAGAAGGTGTAGTCAACGCCAAGCAGGGCGCACAGCTGCGCCAGCCAGCCGCTGCGACCATATACGCTGAGAATACCAAATACCGCCACCAGTACCGGTAACACCAGCGTCATGGCACACAGCCGCAGCAGCGTGTTGCGGCCAGGGAAGCGGCGGCGGTAAAGGGCCCGGGCCAGAGGAATGGCGGGCAACACCGAGAGCAGCGCGGACAGCAGTGCCTGCCAGAAGGAGAAGCGCAGCACGTGCCACAGATAGCTATCCTGCCAGAGGCCGCGCCAGTCGGTGGTGGGCGCATTCTGCCAAAGGGCAAAAAACGCCAACGAGGCCACGCTGACCAGCAGCATCGCAGCCAGCACGCCGGGCACTAACCAGCCGGGAATTAGCGGCTGACGGCGCGTTGCCATGCACTAATCCAGTTGCTGCGCTGTGTTGCCACGTCCTGTGGGCTGTATTGCAGTGAGGTCGTTGGAACAGTCAGGGTATTGAAGCCCGCTGGTAGTGTCGTGCTGATTGCCGGGTACATCCAGTTGCCGGTGGCGATGGTGTCCTGGAACGCTGGAGTCATCACAAACTGCATAAACTGCTGCGCCAGCTTCGGTTGCTTGCTGGACTTCAACTGACCGGCGACTTCCACCTGTAAATAGTGCCCTTCGCTGAAGTTGGCGGCGGCGTACTGATCTTTCTTCTCTTCAATCAGATGATAAGCGGGAGAGGTGGTGTAGCTGAGCACCATATCGCTTTCGCCCTTGAGGAACAGGCCATACGCCTCGCTCCAGCCTTTAGTGACGGTCACCGTTTTCTTTGCCAGCTTCTGCCAGGCTTCCGGGCTTTTATCGCCAAACACCTGCTGCATCCACAACAGCAGGCCAAGGCCCGGGGTGCTGGTGCGCGGATCTTCGTAGATCACCTTCAGGGGACGATCGCTCTCGACCAATTCTTTCAGGCTTTTCGGCGGGTTCTGTAGCTTGGTTTTGTCATAGACAAAAGCAAACCAGCCGTAGTCATAAGGGACAAACGTCGTGTTCTTCCAGCCGCCGGGGACGGTACTGTGGGACGTATCGGTGTTTGAGGCGGCGAACAGCCCGGTTTTTTCTGCGGCATCCAGCAGGTTGTTATCCAGGCCCAGCACTACATCCGCTTTGCTGTTTTTGCCTTCCATGCGCAGCCGGTTTAACAGCGAGACGCCATCTTCAAGGGCCACGAATGTCAGTTCACAGTGACACTGTGCTTCAAAGGCTTTCTTGATGGCTGGACCCGGTCCCCATTCGGCAGAGAAGGAGTCGTAGGTGTAAACCGTCAGGGTTTCTTTGGCCGCGAGGGCAGGCAGGGAAAACAGCACCAGCAGAGGTAAATATTTTTTCAACACTTTGCGTTCCTTGAAGGTATGCGCAAAGGATCTGAGTCAGTGACACTCTCAAATCCCTACGCCGGTATGATCCGGGTCAGGTTCGACGGGTTTTATCTCAGCGAAAACGTGCTGCGCAGGCATTGATCCGGCGTCGGGCAGTGCGCGCCATCCTCACATACTGATGTATGCTGCGGTGGCTGTGCGCTGGCCTTCACCGGCTGAATGCTTGCTCGCAGCGTTTTAAAGTGCTGCGCAGGCAGTGATCCGGCGTCAGCAGATGTCTTCGCACCCCGTTGAGAACGGCTCATTCTAGTGGTTTCGTCTTTGTTACGAAAGCGTCATGATTCGGGGGGAGCGAACCAGGCAGATTTAAAGTCGAACCAGCCCAGCGTGTTCATGCGTACACCGCGCATACTGCGCTGTCCATGCAGCAGGAGCCAGTGGTGGAACAGCGGATGGAGGAAGTTGCTGTCGATCAACTGCTTGCTCCAGTCGGCCAGCGAGAGTTTCTGCTCGCGCCAGAGTCGGGCATCGCTTTCCCAGTCAGTCGGCACACAGTGGTGCATCAGCGGGATCTCATACAGCAGGGCAAACAGAGAGAACTCCAGCGGCAGGGTAAAGTTGGCGCTGCCCAGCCAGATATCGCTTTTAGCCTCGCCGCGATACCAGCTTTCATAATCAATTTCCTGAGTGATCAGCTCAACGCCGTGTGCGGCAAGGATCGGTCCGAGCGCGTTGGCAATGCCCTGGTGTTCAATATGATCGCTGTACCAGGTGATGGTCAGTGAGGTTAGCCCGGCGGGTTTCTCTGCAATGGCCATATCGCGGCGATGATGCCAGCGTGGCAGCAGGCCGTAGGCCGGGAACCAGTAGCGCTGGTAGGCAATACCGCTGTGGTTCAGCAGGGCGATAGGGTTGAAAATGGTGCTGATCCAGCGGCGCAGTTGTTCGTTACATCCGTGCTCAGAACGCTGATCAAACATCAGGAAATAGCAGCCCTCTTCCAGTCGGCTCTCTTCGGATTTTTCATCAGTGTTTTCGCTTTGCAGTTTGACACCGGAGTAGACCAGTTCGTCGCTGATCTCCGGCAGCACCCAGATATTGACCTCATCAATCAATGCGCGATAACCAAAGTAGTCATCAAAGGCGGCAATGCGCAGCTGGCTGTGTTGGTTGCGTTCCACCTCGTAGGCGCCGGTGCCCACCGGCTGACGGGCAAAATTACGCATATGCGGCCACTCTTTCGGCAGGATCATGGCGCTGACACTGCCCAGCAGCCAGGGTAGCCAGTTATCCTGCTGGCTGAGATGAATATCCAGCGTCCAGGGCGTGTGGCATTCAATACGTTCGAGGTGGCTGAACAGCGGTTGCTCTTGTAAGCGTACGAGCGTGGCAATGACGTCCTCAACCTCCAGTTCACGGCCATGATGGAAGTGGATGGCCGGGCGCAGAAAGAAGCGCCAGTGCAGCGGGGCGATCTGTTGCCAGTGATGGGCAATATCCGGCTCGATTTCCCCGTTTTCCTCATTTATCCGTGCCAGCCCGTTGAAGATTTGCCGCGCAAGATGCGTTTCCGAGCGGCGCAGCGGCGTCCCGGGCAGCAGATTCAGTAACGGACGGTAGTAGAGCACGCGCAGAATATGTTTACCCTGGCGGAAACTGCGGCCTAAATGGGAGAGCAGCATCTGACGTACGCGGTTTTTATCCCCCACCAGTTGCACCAGTTGGTCGATGCGGTCCTGTTCCAGTAAGTCCTCTGCCCGTTGTTGCTGTAACGCCAGCCCGGTATAACGGAAAGTGAGGCGTGAACGCTTGCCGCGTCCTGCCTCAGCCTGCCACTCCAGCCAGCCCTGATCCTGCATGGCATTCAGCAGGTTACGCATATGACGCCGGGAACAGCTAAGCTGTACCGCCAGATCGCTGAGCGTGGTTTCCTGTGGCTGGCCGTCGCAACATTGCCAGAGCCGGATAAATTGCTGCTGTAAACGGGGTGAGGACATAAAAGAGGAACCCTG
This sequence comes from Erwinia sp. 1181_3, assembly GCF_052824965.1. Lineage (NCBI taxonomy): Bacteria > Pseudomonadati > Pseudomonadota > Gammaproteobacteria > Enterobacterales > Erwiniaceae > Erwinia > Erwinia sp. 1181_3. The sequence goes on along the minus strand of NZ_VTDE01000006.1, from coordinate 170,172 downwards.
TGTTAAAAGCTGTCTGTTTTTCCTGCCTTATATTACGGCGATAATGGCAACAGATGAAAGAGCGGGAGGCATTCTTCGGAATGGCGTTCAATCATTCACAGTGGCGTAAGCCCTGATTCTGAGTATGGTGCTTTTCACCAGCCAGCGGTAAGCCGCTGGCTTTTTTCGTCGGTTTTCTTCTAAGCTCTGAGTCTGTTCACTCTTGTTTCAGCCAGTCGAGGCATCCGTCATGACATCGCTCCAACGCCGTCGTATTCATCCGGTCTATCTGGCTTTTATGGCGGTTTCTTTCATGGTTGGGATTGCCGGTGCGTTGCAGGCCCCCACTCTTAGCCTGTTTCTGAGCCGTGAAGTGGCGGTGCGCCCCTTCTGGGTTGGGCTGTTTTATACGGTGAATGCGGTGGCGGGGATCGTGGTCAGTCTGCTGCTGGCAAAACGCTCGGACAGTCGTGGTGACCGACGTATGCTGATCCTGTTTTGCTGCGTGATGGCGATAGGTAACGCGTTGTTATTCGCCTTCAATCGTCATTATCTGACGTTAATTACCGCCGGGGTCTTCTTGTCTGCGGTCGCCAGCGTGGCGATGCCGCAAATTTTTGCGTTGGCACGCGAATATGCTGACAGCTCTGCCCGTGAAGCGGTGATGTTTAGTTCAGTGATGCGCGCCCAGTTATCACTGGCGTGGGTAATTGGCCCGCCGCTCTCTTTTGCTATTGCGCTGAACTACGGTTTTACCACCATGTTTCTCGTCGCTGCGCTGCTGTTCGTGGTTTGTGTGGCATTAATCTGGTTTACCCTGCCGTCGGTGCCGCGCGTGCAGGCTGCGACAGCAGATGTGCCCATCACCGACGTCAGCGGCTGGAAGAGCCGCGATGTGCGTATGCTGTTTATCGGATCGGTCCTGATGTGGACCTGTAACACGATGTATATCATTGATATGCCGTTGTATATCAGTAGCGTGCTGGGAATGCCGGATACGCTGGCCGGTCTGTTGATGGGGACGGCGGCAGGGCTGGAGATCCCGGTGATGCTGCTGGCAGGGCACTACGTGAAACGCTTTGGTAAGCGTAATATGATGTTGCTGGCGGTGGCCTGCGGGGCGTTGTTTTATCTTGGTCTGGTGCTGTTCCAGAGTCGCACCGCACTGATGATATTGCAGCTGTTTAATGCGGTGTATATCGGCATTATTGCCGGGATTGGCATGATCTGGTTCCAGGACTTGATGCCGTCGCGGCCTGGTGCGGCCACCACGCTGTTTACCAACAGTATCTCAACCGGGGTGATCCTGGCGGGTGTGGTGCAGGGGGCGCTGGCGGAGACGTTCGGCCATCACTCGGTGTACTGGGTGGCGTTACTGCTGGCGCTGGTGGCGTTTGCGCTGTCGTGGCGGGTCAGAGAACAGCGCGTGGTATAAATACGGGCCGCGCATGCCTGGCCCGTACAGAGGTTCCAGGGGCTGACCTTCTTTTTCGGTCAGCCCGCAATATCAACGCAAAAACGCGTGCTGTTTTTGCTCGTACGCGGTGATATCGGCGTCGTGTTGTAAGGTCAGGCCAATCGCATCAAGCCCGTTAATCAGGCAGTGACGGCGGAAGCTGTCGATCTCAAACGGGTAGGTTTTATCCCCGGCCCGCACTTGCTGATTTTCCAGATCAACCGTGAAGCGAATGCCCGGTTCCGCTGCCACTAACTGGAACATCTCGTCGACTTCCGCTTCGCTCAGCGTCACCAGTAGCAGCTGGTTATTGAATGAGTTGTTAGCAAAGATATCGGCAAAACCGGAACCGACAATGGCCTGAATTCCGTAATCCGTCAGCGCCCAGGGGGCGTGTTCGCGTGAGGAACCACAGCCAAAATTTTCCCGCGTCAGCATGATGCTGGCCCCGCTAAACTCAGGCTTATTCAGCACGAATTCCGGGTTGGAAATTTGCCCTTCGGGGTCGGTATAACGCCAGTCATAAAAAAGGTTGCGGCCGAAACCGGTGCGCGTCACCATCTGCAAAAACTGCTTAGGGATAATCGCATCGGTATCAACGTTAGCCGCATCCAGCGGCACCACGATACCGCTGTGCTGCGTGAATTTTTTCGCCATAACAGTTCCTTAAATCAGCTCGCGGATATCAGCAAAGTGACCAGCGACCGCCGCTGCGGCGGCCATGGCCGGGCTGACCAGATGGGTACGTCCGCCACGGCCCTGACGACCTTCAAAGTTGCGGTTGCTGGTGGAGGCACAGCGTTCTCCGGGGCTGAGGCGATCGTTATTCATCGCCAGGCACATAGAACAGCCCGGTAAACGCCATTCAAAGCCCGCATCGATAAAGATCTTATCCAGACCTTCTTCTTCTGCCTGCGCTTTCACCGGGCCAGAACCCGGCACCACGTAGCCCTGCACACCCTGAGCAATCTTATGCCCTTTCACCACGGCTGCGGCCGCGCGTAAATCTTCAATGCGCGAGTTAGTGCAGGAGCCGATAAACACTTTATCCACCGGCACGTCGGTCAGACGGATACCGGGTTTCAGGTCCATATAGGCCAGCGCTTTTTCTGCCGAGGCACGTTCCACTGGATCGCTGAACGAAGCCGGATCGGGAATCGGGTCACTGACGGCAATCACCTGACCGGGGTTGGTTCCCCAGGTGACCTGCGGCGCTATATCTGCTGCATCCAGCGTGACCACTTTGTCGAAGTGCGCGCCTTCATCAGTTTTCAGCGTACGCCAGTAGTCGACGGCCTGCTGCCAGGCGGCATCTTTAGGGGCAAAACGGCGGCCATTGACGTAGTTAAAGGTGGTGTCATCGGGCGCAATCAGCCCGGCTTTGGCACCCAGTTCAATTGCCATATTGCACAGGGTCATACGCCCTTCCATGCTCAGCGCTTCGACAGCTGCACCGCAGAACTCCACAACGTGACCGTTGCCGCCACCGCTGCCGGTTTTACCGATAATGGCCAGCGCGATATCTTTTGCAGTAATCCCTGGCGCAGTCTGACCGCGTACCTCAACCTTCATGGTTTTCGCCCGTGACTGTTTCAGCGTTTGCGTTGCCAGTACGTGCTCCACTTCGGAGGTGCCGATGCCAAAGGCCAGCGCACCGAGTGCACCGTGGGTTGAGGTGTGGGAATCACCGCAAACAATGGTCATGCCAGGCAGTGATAATCCCTGCTCTGGCCCCATCACATGCACAATGCCCTGGAATTGATGGCGGAGGTCAAACAGCTGGACGCCAAAGGCCTCACAGTTTTTGATCAACATCGACATCTGAATCCGTGCCATCTCGCCGCTGGCGTTGATGTCACGCGACTGAGTGGAGACGTTGTGATCCATCGTGGCAAAGGTTTTTGACGGCTGGCGCACCGGGCGACCGTGTGCGCGCAGACCGTCAAAGGCCTGCGCTGACGTCACCTCATGGACAAGGTGACGGTCGATATAGATCAGCGGCGTTTCATTGGGTGCTTCGTGCACGACATGCGCATCAAACAGCTTCTCGTACAGTGTTTTCATATTTTTATGCTTCGCGAATAAACCGGGCAATCACGCTGCCCATTTCATCGGTGCCGATCGCCTTGCCGCTGCCTGCCAGATCGCCGGTGCGGAAACCTTCTTCCAGCGCACGGTTAATGGCCTGCTCAATCGCATCAGCGGCATCGGCCGCATTCAGGCTGTAGCGCAGCAGCAGGGCCAGCGACAGGATCTGCGCCACCGGGTTAGCAATATTTTTACCGGCAATATCCGGGGCGGAGCCACCGGCCGGTTCAAACAGACCAAAGCCTTTTTCGTTCAGGCTGGCTGACGGCAGCATGCCCATCGAGCCGGTGATCATGGCACATTCATCGGACAGGATGTCACCGAACAGGTTAGAACACAGCATCACGTCAAACTGTGACGGCGCCTTGATCAGCTGCATGGTGGCATTGTCGATATACATATGGCTTAACTCGACGTCCGGGTAATCCTGCGCCACTTCATTCACAATCTGACGCCAGAGAATCGAGGATTGCAGCACATTGGCTTTATCAATCGAGGTGACTTTGTTACGGCGTTTACGCGCGGATTCAAAGGCGATACGCGCAATGCGTTCGATTTCGAAACGGTGATACACCTCGGTGTCGAAAGCGCGTTCATGCATACCGCTGCCTTCGCGGCCTTTCGGCTGGCCGAAGTAAATCCCACCGGTCAGTTCACGGACCACCAGGATATCAAACCCCTGATCGGCAATATCACGGCGCAACGGGCAGAAATCTTCCAGCCCCTGATACAGGCTGGCCGGGCGCAGGTTACTGAACAGCTGGAAATGTTTGCGCAGTGGCAACAGGGCGCCGCGCTCAGGCTGCTCGGTCGGTGGAAGGTGTTCCCATTTTGGGCCACCAACAGAACCGAACAGAATAGCGTCAGCCTGCTCACAGCCTTTGACGGTGCCCTCAGGCAAGGGTACGCCGTGGCGGTCAATGGCGATACCGCCAACGTCATACTCGCTGGTGGAGATACGCAGATCAAAACGCTGGCGAATAGCGTCCAGGACTTTACTGGCCTGTGCCATCACTTCCGGGCCGATGCCATCACCGGGTAACACTGCGATATGGTAAGTGCGGGACATGTTATACGGCTTCCTTTTGGTCTTTGATCTGAGACTTACGCTGTAATTCCTGTTCAACCTGACGTGCGCGCCAGATAGTGTTCAGTGCGTTGACCATCGCTTTAGCCGAGGATTCGACGATATCCGTCGCCAGGCCCACGCCGTGGAATTTGCGGCCGTTGTACTGCACCACGATATCCACCTGACCCAGGGCATCTTTACCGTGACCTTGAGCGGTCAGCTGATAGTTGATCAGCTCGGTATCGAAGCTGGTAATGCGGTTAATCGCCTGATACACCGCATCCACCGGGCCGTTTCCGGTCGCCGCTGCAGTCTTCTGTTCTTCACCGCAGCCCAGTTGCACGGTAGCGGTCGCAATCACGCTGGAGCCGGACTGCACGTTGAAGGTATCCAGCGTGAAGTATTCTGGCTCTTCAGATTGTTTGTTGATAAAAGCCAGTGCTTCCAGGTCATAATCGAACACCTGGCCTTTTTTATCGGCCAGCGCCTTAAATGCGTCGTACAGCGTATCCATATTGTATTCGCTGTCGGTGTAGCCCATCTCTTCCATGCGGTGCTTCACGGCAGCACGGCCGGAACGTGAGGTCAGGTTTAACTGCACCTGTTTCAGACCGATGGATTCTGGTGTCAGGATTTCGTAGTTTTCGCGATTTTTCAGCACGCCATCCTGGTGGATACCGGAAGAGTGAGCGAAAGCATTGGAGCCGATAATCGCTTTGTGGGCAGGGATAGGCATGTTGCAGATTTTGCTGACGGTCTGGCACGTACGGTAGATCTCCTGATGATTAATCCGCGTCTGAACGTTCATCAATTGTCCGCGGGTTTTAATCGCCATAATCACTTCTTCCAGCGCACAGTTACCTGCGCGCTCACCCAGGCCATTCATCGCCCCTTCAATCTGACGGGCGCCCGCGTTAACGGCGGCCAGCGCATTACCTACCGCCATCCCCAGGTCGTCGTGGGTATGAACAGACAGAATGGCTTTATCAATATTCGGCACACGATCGCGTAATGCGCTAAAGATGTTGGCATATTCGTACGGCAGCGTGTAACCCACGGTATCAGGGATGTTGATGGTGGTGGCACCGGCATTAATTGCCGCTTCCACTACGCGGCACAGGTCATCAATGGGGGTGCGTCCGCCATCCTCGCACGAGAACTCCACGTCGTCCGTATAGTTACGTGCGCGTTTCACCATTTTGACTGCACGCTCAATCACTTCTGGCAGCGTGCTGCGCAGCTTGGTGGCGATATGCATCGGCGAGGTGGCGAGGAAGGTGTGAATACGGTAGGCATCTGCAACACGCAGCGCTTCATAGGCCGCGTCGATATCTTTTTCTACACAGCGTGCCAGGCCACAGACCCTGCTATTTTTAATCTGGCGGGCGATGGTCTGGACGGATTCAAAATCACCAGGAGACGACACCGGGAAACCGACCTCCATCACGTCAACGCCCATACGTTCGAGTGCCAGGGCAATTTGCAGTTTTTCTTTCACACTCAGGCTGGCCTGTAATGCCTGTTCGCCATCGCGCAGAGTGGTATCGAAAATAATGACTTGGTCGCTCATGGAATAGTTCCTTGTCTGGTTTACGTCGCCTGCTGCTGCGAGCATAAAAAAACCCGCGCATCGGCGCGGGTTTCTTAGGTTTTACAGGCCTGAATCAGTGATTGATTCCGCCCACCAGTCTACCGCGCAAAGAGGATGCGTTTAGTAGTAGACCGAGTAGGCGATGAGTGCGGATCATTGATTCAAACCTCATTAAATTCTGGCAGTGACTTTATTGATACCTGATAAAGACCGGGGCTGTCAACCTTCAATAACAATCCTCAAAGCGTGGGAATTATTTGGCGCGCCGGGCATTAAAGGCCACAAAGTTTTAATAACAAAACGATCACAATGCATATTTCTTCGTCGCAGAATAATCCGCTTTTAGAACGGGAAATCGTCAGTGTAATTGTCGATGGCAGGGGCAGGCGGGCAGAGCCTTAATTATCACTTTCCGCACATGTCGTAAGGTTTGCCGTTTGCCTGCCAACTTTTCTACGGTTATGGTATTTGCCATAACCTCAAAAAACTGGGGCTTCGCCCTGTACCTGGATTTTGGAAATGACTTCCACTATCTGAGCATAAAAAAAACAGGTTTTGACCTTATCTGCCGTCCGGTGACGTTATGCTGTCCGTGCAAGATAAATCAGCACCTTAAGCCTGGAGGCAAAAATGGAGATGTTGTCAGGAGCCGAGATGGTGGTCCGATCGTTAATCGATCAGGGCGTAAAACATGTATTCGGCTATCCCGGCGGAGCGGTCCTCGATATCTATGACGCTCTGCAAACCGTTGGTGGCGTGGATCATATCCTTGTCCGTCACGAGCAGGGTGCTGTGCATATGGCCGACGGCTACGCACGTGCAACCGGTGATGTGGGTGTGGTGCTGGTGACCTCAGGACCGGGTGCAACCAATGCGATTACCGGTATTGCTACCGCTTATATGGACTCCATCCCGATGGTCGTGCTATCCGGCCAGGTCATGTCTTCCCTGATCGGCTACGACGCCTTCCAGGAGTGCGACATGGTGGGTATTTCCCGTCCGGTGGTCAAACACAGCTTTATGGTGAAACGGGTAGAAGATATCCCGACCATTATGAAGAAAGCATTCTGGCTGGCGGCCAGCGGTCGTCCCGGACCGGTGGTGGTTGACCTGCCTAAAGATATGATGAGCCCGGCGAATAAGCTGCCGTATGTCTGGCCTGATGAAGTCAGCATGCGTTCGTACAATCCGACGACTCAGGGCCACAAAGGCCAGATTAAACGCGCGCTGCAAACTCTGCTGGCCGCGAAAAAGCCGGTAATCTATGCCGGCGGTGGCGTGATTAATGCCGTTTGTCATGACGAACTACGCCAGCTGGCTGAAACGCTGAATATCCCGGTGACCACTTCACTGATGGGCCTGGGTGCATTCCCTGGCACGCACCGCCAGTGTGTGGGCATGCTCGGTATGCATGGCACCTATGAAGCCAATATGACGATGCACAACGCCGATGTGATCTTCGCAGTCGGTGTGCGTTTTGATGACCGTACCACCAACAATCTGGCGAAATATTGCCCGAATGCCACGGTGCTGCATATCGATATCGATCCGACGTCGATATCGAAAACGGTTGCCGCGGATGTGCCAATCGTGGGTGATGCCAAACTGGTTCTACAACAGATGCTGGAACTGCTGGCACAGAGCGATGTGCAGCAGAATTACGACAGCGTACGCGATTGGTGGCAGAGCATCGATCAATGGCGTTCACGTCAGTGCCTCGAGTTTGACCGTACCAGCGATAAGATCAAGCCGCAGGCGGTGATCGAAACCATCTATCGCCTGACAAATGGCGATGCTTACGTCACTTCCGACGTGGGTCAGCACCAGATGTTTGCTGCGCTCTATTATCAGTTTGATAAACCACGCCGCTGGATCAACTCCGGTGGCCTGGGAACGATGGGCTTTGGCCTGCCGGCTGCACTGGGCGTGAAGCTGGCTCTGCCGCAGGAAACCGTCGTGTGTGTCACTGGCGATGGCAGTATTCAGATGAATATCCAGGAGCTGTCTACCGCGTTGCAGTACGGCATTCCGGTACTGGTGCTGAATCTGAACAACCGTGTCCTGGGCATGGTGAAGCAGTGGCAGGACATGATTTATTCCGGTCGCCATTCGCAGTCGTATATGGAATCGCTCCCTGATTTTGTCCGCCTGGCAGAGGCTTATGGTCACGTAGGTATCTCCATCAGCCATCCTGATGAACTGGAATCGAAGCTGGCAGAAGCGCTCGAACATCTGGGCCGCGAGCGCCTGGTGTTTGTTGATGTTAACGTTGACGGCACGGAACACGTTTACCCGATGCATATTCGCGGTGGCGGTATGGACGAAATGTGGTTGAGCAAAACGGAGAGGACGTAACTATGCGTCGTGTATTATCGGTTCTGCTGGAAAACGAATCCGGCGCATTGTCCCGCGTGGTAGGCCTGTTCTCCCAGCGCGGCTATAACATTGAAAGCCTGACCGTGGCACCCACGGACGATCCGACGCTGTCGCGTATGACGATTCAGACCGTGGGTGACCAAAAGGTTCTGGAGCAGATCGAGAAGCAGCTGCACAAGCTGGTTGATGTGCTGCGTGTCAGCGAACTCGGGCAGGGCGCTTTCGTCGAGCGTGAGATCATGCTGGTGAAGATCCAGGCCAGCGGCTATGGGCGTGAAGAGGTCAAACGCTGTGCTGAAATTTTCCGTGGTCAGATTGTGGATGTAACGCCATCGCTTTACACGGTTCAGCTTGCGGGCACCAGTGACAAGCTGGATGCCTTCCTCAGCGCCGTACGTGAAGTCGCGGAAATCGTTGAAGTTGCGCGTTCAGGTATTGTTGGTGTGGCGCGCGGCGAACGCATTATGCGTTGATAGCTTCCCACCCGAATCCCGAATGTTTGTTAACCCGGCGTAATGCCGGGTTTTTTTATTTTGTCACAAAGCCCCTGTCGCAGATGAAAAGCGGTTGCTCGCTAAACTATTCTGCGGTTAGATGTTACAAATACTAATCCATAGCGAATTGTGGGGTTATTGTGAAACTGGATGAAATTGCGCGCCTCGCGGGTGTTTCGCGTACGACGGCCAGCTACGTGATTAATGGCAAGGCCAAGCAGTATCGTGTCAGCGATAAAACCGTCGAGAAGGTTATGGCGGTGGTGCGTGAGCATAATTACCATCCGAATGCAGTGGCTGCGGGGTTACGCGCCGGACGCACGCGTTCGATAGGACTGGTTATTCCTGACCTGGAAAATACCAGCTACACAAGGATTGCGAACTATCTGGAGCGCCAGGCCCGCCAGCGAGGCTACCAGTTACTGATCGCCTGTTCGGAAGATCAGCCTGATAACGAAATGCGCTGTGTGGAACACCTGCTGCAACGCCAGGTGGATGCCATTATTGTCTCTACCTCCTTGCCGCCGGAGCACCCGTTCTATCAGCGCTGGATTAACGATCCACTGCCTATCATTGCTCTGGACCGTGCGCTGGATCGTGAGCACTTTACCAGCGTGGTGGGTGCCGATCAGGATGATGCCGAAGCATTGGGTGCTGAATTGCGTAAGTTGCCCGCAAAATCAGTGCTTTTCCTGGGGGCGTTACCGGAACTGTCCGTCAGCTTCCTTCGTGAGTTGGGCTTTCGGGATGCATGGAAAGGGGACGAACGGCCGATCGACTACATTTATGCCAACAGTTTTGAGCGCAGTGCCGCAGCAACATTATTTGAAAAATATCTGGAAACCCATGACATGCCTGAGGCGCTGTTTACCACATCTTTCGGCCTGTTGCAGGGCGTAATGGATGTGACGTTGCGTCGGGAAGGGCGGCTGCCGCAGGATTTGGCCATCGCCACATTTGGCGACCATGAGTTACTGGACTTCCTCGATTGCCCGGTGCTGGCCGTGGGGCAGCGACACCGCGATGTTGCGGAGCGTGTCCTTGAGTTGGTGCTTGCCAGCCTTGATGAGCCCCGTAAACCTAAACCGGGTCTGACACGAATCCGTCGTAATCTTTATCGACGGGGTCGTTTAAACCGTAAAACAAACTGAAAACTCAGGGCAGCGAAAGCTGCCTTTTTCTTATCTGTCCAACAGGGTGGGCACAATTTAGCCATGATGGTGGAGAGAGGTCGGGTAAATAAAAGTAAAAAGATAGGCTGAATGTCAGCATCTGATTATAAAGCCTGACGTTTATAAATACTCTGTAACTTGCCAGTCACAGTACCCTGCGCTGTCACTGGGGTTGTGCTGGGAAAATTTTAAGAAATAACTTAAAATGCCGCCCACGTCGCAAAGCGGGCAGCTTATTTTTTGCGATGAATAGGTGGTAAGTTTTTGAGCAATTGACAGGCTTGTGAGAATTTCCTGCCATTATTCATTAGTTTATTTTTAAATTTCCTCTTAAGGTCGTTTGTTTTTAACTTCCCCCTATTTTACCTCACGAAGAAATAGTGCCATTCAGTCATTGCTGCGGCTTGACAATGTTTTCCTCTGCTCCGTACACTCTTTTGGTGGGAATTTGTGGAGTTAAGTGGTGATCTTGGGTAACTGGGGGGTGAGACTGGCATGTTCCGAGGGGCAACGTTAGTCAATCTCGACAGCAAAGGGCGGCTTGCCGTGCCAACGCGCTATCGCGAAACGCTGATCGGGGAATCACAAGGGCAAATGGTTTGTACCATTGACCTCCACCAGCCATGCCTGTTGCTCTATACCCTGCCCGAATGGGAAATTATTGAACAAAAGCTGTCTCGTTTATCCAGCATGAACCCAGCAGAGCGCCGTGTACAACGCCTGTTACTGGGGCACGCCAGTGAATGCCAGATGGATAATGCAGGCCGTTTGTTGCTGGCGAATACCCTTCGTCAACATGCGAGTCTGACAAAAGAAGTGATGCTGGTTGGACAGTTCAACAAGTTTGAGCTGTGGGATGAACAGACCTGGTATCAACAAGTCAAGGAAGATATTGACGCAGAGCAGTCCTCTCAGGCGCCTTTGTCTGACCGGCTGCAGGATTTGTCGTTATAGCTATGCAGGATACTTTTAAACACACCACAGTGCTTTTAGATGAGGCGGTAAACGGCCTCAATATTCATTCTGACGGCATCTACATTGATGGCACCTTTGGGCGCGGTGGACATTCACGCCTGATCCTTTCCCAACTGGGAGAGCAGGGACGTTTGTATGCCATCGACCGCGATCCGCAGGCTATTGCCGCCGCTGCTGAGATCACCGATCCGCGCTTCAACATCATTCATGGCCCTTTTTCCGCACTGGCGGAGTATGTCGAAGAGCGTGGGCTCACCGGAAAAATCGACGGGATCCTGCTGGATCTGGGTGTTTCTTCACCCCAGCTTGATGATGCCGAACGTGGTTTCTCCTTCATGCGCGATGGGCCGCTGGATATGCGTATGGACCCCTCGCGCGGTCAGTCGGCGGCCGAGTGGCTGCTGAAAGCAGAAGAAACAGACATTGTCTTTGTGCTGAAAACCTTTGGTGAAGAGCGCTTTGCTAAACGTATCGCACGCGCCATTGTTGAGCGCAACCGCGAACAGCCAATGACCCGAACCAAAGAGCTGGCCGACGTGATCTATGCGGCAACGCCAGTCAAAGACAAGTTTAAACACCCTGCTACGCGTAGTTTCCAGGCAATCCGTATCTGGGTAAACAGTGAGTTGGAAGAAATTGAGCAGGCGCTGAAAGGTGCACTGAGTGCATTGTCTCCGGGTGGACGTCTCTCGGTGATCAGCTTCCACTCGCTGGAAGACCGCATTGTGAAGCGTTTTATGCGTGAACAGAGTCGCGGTCCTCAGGTGCCTCATGGTATCCCGATGACCGAAGCACAGCTGAACAGCCTGGGCGGACGTCGTCTGAAAGCCCTGGGGAAAATGATGCCTGGCGACACTGAAGTTGGTGATAACCCGCGCGCGCGCAGTTCCGTACTGCGTATTGCGGAGCGCACGGCGTCATGATCGGCAACGAACGTCACAGCCTGCCGGGAGTGATCGGCGGGGACCTGCTGCGCCATGGCAAGATCCCTCTGATCCTGCTGGTTGCCTCGCTGGTTTCAGCCGTGCTGGTGGTGACGACGGCACACAAAACTCGCCTGCTGACCGCTCAGCGCGAGCAGCTTGTGCTGGAACGCGACGCCCTCGATATCGAGTGGCGTAACCTGATCCTTGAAGAGAATGCACTGGGCGATCACAGCCGGGTGGAACGCACAGCAACGGAGAAACTTCAGATGCAACACGTTGATCCTTCTCAGGAAAATATTGTGGTACAGCAATAAGGACATACGGACTCAATGAGAGCCGCAACCAAAACGCAGAAGTCGAAACGCACGGAAGATCAGGCCAGCTTTGTAAGCTGGCGTTTTGCGTTGCTGTGTGGCTGTATTTTTCTGGCGCTGGCAGGCCTGCTGTTGCGGGTTGCGTATCTTCAGGTCATTAACCCTGACCGACTGGTGCGAGAAGGGGATATGCGCTCACTGCGCGTTCAGGCCATCCCAACCTCGCGCGGGATGATCAGCGACCGTGCGGGCCGACCACTGGCGGTCAGTGTGCCGGTCAATGCGATCTGGGCCGATCCGAAAGAACTGCACGACAAAGGCGGTATTACGCTAGACAGCCGCTGGAAAGCCTTATCCGATGCGCTTTCTATCCCCCTTGACCAGTTGGCGGCACGTGTTAATGCCAATCCGAATGGCCGCTTTGTTTATCTGGCGCGTCAGGTGAATCCAGCCATTGGCGATTACATCAAGAAACTCAAACTGCCGGGTATCTTCCTGCGTGAAGAGTCACGCCGCTATTACCCTGCCGGGCAGGTGACCTCCCATCTGATTGGTTTCACCAACATCGATGGACAGGGCATTGAAGGCGTTGAGAAAAGTTTTGATAAGTGGCTGACAGGTCAACCGGGCGAACGTACGGTGCGTAAAGACCGTTTCGGCCGCGTGATTGAAGATATTTCCACGGTAGACAGCCAGGCAGCGCATAACCTGGCGTTGAGCATCGACGAACGCCTTCAGGCACAGGTCTATCGCGAATTGAATAACGCCGTGGCGTTTAACAAGGCGGAATCAGGTACGGCGGTGCTGGTGGATGTGAACACGGGCGAAGTGCTGGCGATGGCGAACAGTCCGGCCTATAACCCGAATAACCTGTCTGGTACCACCAAAGATGTGATGCGTAACCGTGCTATCACCGATATTTTCGAACCGGGTTCCACCGTCAAACCGATGGTGGTGATGACGGCGCTGCAACGTGGCGTGGTTCGTGAAGGTAGCGTACTCAACACGGTGCCTTACCGGATTAACGGCCATGAGATTAAAGACGTGGCGCGTTACAGCGAATTGACCCTGACCGGGGTACTACAGAAGTCGTCTAACGTCGGTGTTTCACGACTGGCGTTAGCGATGCCGTCCAATGCGTTAGTGGATACTTACTCTCGTTTTGGGTTCGGCAAAGCGACCAATTTGGGGTTGGTCGGAGAAAGCAGTGGCTTATATCCTCAAAAACAACGGTGGTCTGACATAGAGAGGGCCACCTTCTCTTTCGGCTATGGGCTAATGGTAACGCCGTTACAGTTAGCGCGAGTCTACGCAACAATGGGCAGCTACGGCATCTATCGCCCATTGTCGATTACCAAAGTTGACCCGCCGGTGGCGGGTCAACGCGTTTTCCCTGAAGCGCAGGTGCGCACCGTGTTGCACATGATGGAAAGCGTTGCTTTGCCCGGTGGCGGTGGCGTGAAAGCTGCGATCAAGGGTTACCGTATTGCGATTAAAACCGGTACGGCGAAGAAAGTCGGTCCGGACGGCAAGTACGTGAACAAATACATTGCTTATACCGCGGGTGTTGCACCCGCCAGCAACCCTCGTTTTGCACTGGTGGTGGTGATTAACGATCCCCAGGCAGGAAAATATTACGGCGGTGCGGTATCTGCGCCCGTGTTTGGCGCCATCATGGGCGGTGTATTGCGCACCATGAATGTTGAACCGGATGCGCTACCCACCAGTGACAAGAACGAGATGGTAACTAACAAGAATGAGGGATCGAGTGACCGATCGTAATCTGCGCGACTTACTGGCCCCCTGGGTGCCTGGCGCACCGGAGCTCCCACTGCGTGAAATGACGCTGGACAGCCGTATTGCGGCATCCGGCGATCTGTTTGTGGCGATAAAAGGCCACGCGGCCGACGGGCGCCGTTTTATTCCTCAGGCGATTGCCCAAGGCGTGGCGGCAGTGATTGCCGAAGCCGAAGGTGAAGCAGAAGACGGACAGATCGTGCAGATGCACGGTGTGCCGGTGATCTTCCTCGCACAGCTTTCTCAGCGTTTGTCTGCGCTGGCCGGGCGTTTTTATCAGCAGCCAGGTGAGAAACTGAAGCTGATTGGCGTCACGGGTACTAATGGAAAAACCACCATCACCCAGCTGCTGGCTCAGTGGGCGCAGTTGTTGGGCGAAACCGGTGCGGTGATGGGCACGGTGGGTAACGGTGTCTACGGACAACTGGCACCTGCGGAAAATACGACAGGCTCGGCGGTGGATGTGCAGCACCTGCTGGCCTCGCTGGTGAACAAAGGCGCTACGCTGGCAGCGATGGAAGTCTCCTCACACGGCCTCGTGCAGCATCGCGTGGCTGCTTTGCCGTTTGCGGCAGCTGCGTTCACCAACCTGAGCCGTGATCACCTTGACTATCATGGTGATATGACGCGTTACGAAGCGGCTAAATGGCTGCTGTTCTCCGAGCATCAGGTGGGCCAGGCGATCATTAATGCGGATGACGATGTGGGTCGCCGCTGGCTGGAAAAATTGCCCGATGCCGTCGCGGTCACGATGGAAAATAATTTACAGCCCGGCTGCCGTGGGCGCTGGCTGAAAGCAACAGACGTTAACTACCACGATGGTGGGGCCTCTGTGCGTTTTGAATCCAGTTGGGGGAACGGTGAAATTGAAAGCCGCCTGATGGGGGCATTTAACGTCAGCAATCTGCTGGTGGCACTGGCTACGCTGCTGTCTCTGGATTATCCGCTGGCTGCACTGACCTCTACCGGCCAGCAACTGCTGCCAGTGACCGGGCGTATGGAAGTGTTCAGCGCACCGGGCAAACCAACGGTGGTGGTGGATTATGCCCACACGCCGGATGCTCTGGAGAAAGCGCTGGCAGCCGCGCGACTGCACTGTAAAGGTCAGCTGTGGTGCCTGTTCGGCTGCGGTGGCGATCGTGACAAAGGTAAACGTCCGCTGATGGGGGCCATTGCCGAGCAGTTTGCCGATGTCGTGGTGATTACTGACGACAACCCACGCAGCGAAGATCCGGCGGCGATTGTTGCCGATGTACTGAGTGGACTGCTGGATGCGGGCCGTGCACGCGTGGTGATGGGACGTGCGCAAGCGGTCACTAACGCGGTAATGCAGGCGCAGGAAGGCGACATTGTTCTGGTGGCGGGTAAAGGCCATGAAGATTATCAGATCATCGGTAACCAGCGCTTTGATTACTCTGACCGTGTGACGGTCGCACGTCTGCTGGGGGTTCTCGCATGATTGCTTTTACGCTACGGCAACTGGCAGACATCACCGGCGGCACGCTGTATGGCAGCGACCTGACGATGGATGCGGTCACCACGGATACCCGTAAGGTCACCGCAGGCTGTCTGTTTATCGCCTTGAAAGGCGAACGCTTTGATGCACATGACTTTGTTGCTGATGCACTCACCTCGGGTGCGCTTGCGTTATTAGTGAGTAAGCACTTACCTGTCGCCGTGCCGCAGGTGGTGGTGGCGGATACCCGTATTGCACTGGGCCAACTGGCAGGTTGGGTCCGTCAACAATCGGGTGCCCGCGTTGTGGCGCTGACTGGCTCCTCTGGCAAGACCTCCGTGAAAGAGATGACGGCCGCTATCCTGCGCGAATGTGGTGAGACGCTGTATACCGCCGGAAACCTGAATAACGACATCGGTGTGCCACTGACGCTGCTTCGTCTGACAACCGATCATCAGTATGCGGTGATTGAACTGGGGGCTAACCACCAGGGCGAGATCGCATACACCACTGAACTGACCCGGCCGGAAACGGCGCTGGTGAATAATCTTGCTGCCGCGCACCTGGAAGGGTTCGGGTCGCTGGCGGGCGTGGCGAAAGCCAAAGGTGAGATTTTTAACGGCCTGCCGCTGCATGGCACTGCGATTATCAACAACGACAGCAACGACTGGCCGCACTGGCAGCAGGCGCTGCATGCCAAAACGGTCTGGCGTTTTTCGCCCGAGCAGCAGGCTGACAGTGATTTTTATGCCACGGACGTGACATTTAGCACTCAGGGCACGCAGTTCACCTTACATACGCCGAAAGGCGATGTGGCGGTGATGCTGCCGCTGCCGGGGCGTCACAATATTGCCAACGCGCTGGCCGCCAGTGCACTGGCGTTATCGGTTGGCGCGCCGCTGAGTGCAGTAAAACAAGGGCTGAGTTCGCTGCAAGCCGTTCCGGGGCGTCTGTTCCCGGTGATCTTGGGTGCGGACCAGTTGCTGCTGGACGACAGCTACAACGCCAACGTGGGTTCGATGACCGCCGCCGCACAGGTACTGGCTGAGATGCCGGGTTATCGCGTGATGATCGTCGGCGATATGGGCGAACTGGGGGCTGAGGCCGCCGAGTGCCACCGTCAGGTGGGTGCAGCCATACAGGCCGCCGGTATCGACAAAGTATTAAGTGTAGGTTCACTCAGCCAGGACATCTCTGATGCCAGCGGTGTGGGTGAGCACTTCCGTGATAAGGCAGCACTCAGCGCGCGTGCGCGTGAGCTACTGTCACAACATCAACAGATTACCGTATTGGTTAAAGGTTCACGCAGTGCTGCGATGGAGCAGGTTGTGCAAACCTTACAGGAGAAAGGCGCATGTTAGTCTGGCTGGCCGAGCATCTGGTCACATTTTATTCCGGCTTTAACGTCTTTTCGTATCTGACGTTTCGCGCCATTGTCAGCCTGCTGACCGCGCTGTTTATCTCCTTGTGGATGGGGCCGCGAATGATTGCCCGCCTGCAGGAAATGTCTTTTGGTCAGGTTGTACGTAACGACGGCCCGGAATCGCATTTCAGCAAGCGCGGCACGCCGACGATGGGCGGGATTATGATCCTCACTGCCATCACGATTTCAGTGCTGCTGTGGGCCTATCCTTCCAATCCGTATGTCTGGTGCGTACTGTTCGTGCTGTTAGGCTATGGCGCCGTTGGCTTTGTGGATGACTATCGTAAAGTCGTGCGCAAAGACACCAAAGGCTTGATTGCCCGCTGGAAATACTTCTGGCAGTCGGTGATTGCGCTGGCTGCGGCTTTCGTGATGTACATGATCGGCAAAGATACCCCGGCGACCGAACTGGTTGTGCCGTTCTTTAAAGACGTGATGCCGCAACTGGGGCTGCTGTATCTGCTGCTGGCTTACTTTGTGATTGTCGGCACCAGCAATGCGGTCAATCTGACGGATGGCCTTGATGGCCTGGCGATTATGCCCACCGTTTTTGTTGCTGCGGGCTTTGCCCTGGTGGCCTGGGCAACGGGTAACGTGAAGTTTGCTGAGTATCTGCATATTCCGTATCTGCGCCATGCCGGTGAACTGGTGATTGTCTGTACCGCGATTGTCGGTGCGGGCTTAGGGTTCCTGTGGTTCAACACTTACCCGGCACAGGTCTTTATGGGTGATGTGGGTTCACTGGCGCTGGGCGGCGCGCTGGGAACCATCGCCGTGCTGCTGCGCCAGGAGTTCCTGCTGGTGATCATGGGCGGTGTGTTTGTGGTGGAAACGCTGTCGGTGATCCTGCAGGTCGGGTCGTTCAAACTGCGCGGGCAACGTATTTTCCGCATGGCGCCGATCCACCATCACTATGAATTGAAAGGCTGGCCAGAACCTCGCGTCATCGTGCGTTTCTGGATCATTTCACTGATGCTGGTGCTGATTGGCCTGGCAACACTGAAGGTGCGTTAATTATGGCTGACTATCAGGGTAAAAAAGTGGTCATTATCGGGTTGGGTCTGACGGGCCTCTCCTGTGTTGATTTCTTTGTCTCACGCGGCGTAACGCCACGCGTGATGGATACCCGTGTCGTGCCACCGGGGTTGGAAAAGCTGCCGGAAAACGTCGAGCGCTGGTTGGGTTCGTTAAATGATGACTGGCTGCAAAGTGCCGATCTGATTGTTGCCAGCCCGGGTATGGCGCTGAGCCATCCTTCGCTGATGGATGCCGCCGATGCGGGGGTGGAAATCGTTGGCGATATCGAGCTGTTCTGCCGTGAAGCGCAGGCACCGATTGTGGCTATCACCGGTTCCAATGGGAAAAGCACCGTCACCACGCTGGTGGGAGAAATGGCGAAAGCGGCGGGCTGGCAGGTGGGTGTCGGCGGCAATATTGGTTTGCCAGCGCTGATGCTGCTGGACAACCCCGCGCAGCTGTATGTGCTTGAGCTCTCCAGCTTCCAGCTGGAGACCACCGTCAGCCTTCGGGCGGCAGCGGCCACGATCCTCAACGTCACTGAAGATCATATGGATCGCTATCCGCTGGGAATGCAGCAGTATCGCGCCGCTAAGCTACGTATTTATGAAAATGCCGCCGTCTGCGTGGTGAACGCTGACGATGCGATGACCATGCCAGTCCGCGGAGCGGATAAACGCTGTGTCAGCTTTGGTGCTGATGTGGGCGATTATCATCTTAATCGCCAGCAGGGCAGTGTCTGGCTGCGCGTGAAAGGCGAGAAAGTCTTAAACACCGACGAAATGCACCTCGTCGGTCAGCACAATTATACCAATGCCCTGGCGGCACTGGCGCTGGCCGATGCCGTGGGCCTGCCGCGAGCCACCAGCCTGAAAGCATTAACCACCTTTGGAGGCCTACCACACCGCTTCCAGCTGGTGCATGAACACAATGGCGTACGCTGGATTAATGACTCCAAGGCCACCAATGTCGGCAGCACAGAAGCTGCGCTGAATGGTTTACAGGTGAAGGGAACGTTGTGGTTGCTGCTGGGCGGTGATGGCAAATCGGCGGATTTCAGCTCGCTGAGCCGCTATTTGCAGGGCGACCGTATCCGTACTTACTGCTTTGGCCGTGATGGTGCGGCGCTGGCCGCCTTGCGTCCGGAGATTTCAGTGCAGACGGAAACGATGGCTGAAGCGATGCAACAGATTGCCGACCAGGTTCAGCCGGGTGATCTGGTGCTGCTCTCTCCCGCCTGCGCCAGCCTGGACCAGTTTAAGAACTTTGAGCAGCGTGGTGACGTCTTTGCTCAACTGGCGCGGGAGGCAAACTGATGCGTGTACCGGGTCTGAGCCTGGCCGGTGGCCTCTCCGAACGCCTGAAATCCTGGGTGATGGGATCGCGTGAAAGCGATACCAACTCTATCGTGTTGTATGACCGTACCCTGCTGTGGCTGACCTTCGGCCTGGCGATTATTGGTTTCGTGATGGTGACGTCCGCGTCGATGCCGGTAGGGCAGCGTTTGTCTGACGACCCATTTTATTTTGCCAAGCGTGATGCCTTCTACATTGCGCTGGCGCTGGGGATGTCGCTGGTCACCCTGCGCATCCCGATGGATTTCTGGCAGCGTTACAGCAACATCATGCTGCTGGCCTCCGTGCTGATGCTGCTGATCGTGCTGGTGGTGGGTAGCTCGGTCAACGGGGCTTCGCGCTGGATCGCTCTTGGGCCACTGCGTATTCAGCCTGCAGAATTATCGAAGCTGACGCTGTTCTGTTACCTCGCCAGCTACCTGGTGCGCAAGGTAGAAGAAGTACGTAATAACTTCTGGGGCTTCTGTAAGCCAATGGGTGTGATGGTGGTGCTGGCTGTGTTACTGCTGGCCCAGCCTGACCTTGGCACGGTGGTCGTGCTGTTTGTTACTACGCTGGCCATGTTATTCCTGGCGGGGGCGAAACTGTGGCAATTCCTGGCGATTATCGGCTCCGGCATTTTTGCTGTGTGTTTGCTGATTGTTGCTGAACCTTACCGAATGCGTCGTGTGACCTCCTTCTGGAATCCCTGGGAAGATCCCTTTGGCAGTGGTTACCAGTTAACCCAATCGTTGATGGCCTTTGGCCGAGGCGAATTCTGGGGGCAGGGATTAGGTAATTCTGTGCAAAAACTGGAGTATTTACCTGAAGCACACACCGATTTTATCTTCTCGATTATCGGTGAAGAACTGGGTTATATCGGTGTGGTTTTAGCCCTGTTAATGGTATTCTTCGTCGCTTTTCGCGCGATGTCCATCGGACGTCGTGCTTTAGAGCTCGATCAGCGTTTTTCGGGCTTTCTGGCGTGTTCTATCGGTGTCTGGTTTAGCTTCCAGGCGTTGGTAAACGTTGGGGCCGCAGCGGGCATGTTACCGACCAAAGGTCTGACGTTGCCGCTGATCAGTTACGGTGGATCGAGTCTGATTATTATGTCGACCGCTATCGTATTTTTATTACGCATAGATTATGAAACGCGCCTGGCGAAAGCGCAGGCGTTTAGCAGAGGGTAGTCGATGAGTGGAAAGCGACTGATGGTGATGGCAGGCGGTACTGGCGGGCATGTTTTTCCCGGGCTGGCGGTCGCACACCATCTGATGGCGCAGGGCTGGCAGGTGCGCTGGCTGGGTACCGCTGACCGGATGGAAGCGGACTTAGTGCCGAAGCATGGTATCGACATTGATTTTATCCGCATTAGTGGACTGCGTGGCAAAGGGATTAAAGCGTTGCTGGCTGCGCCATTGCGTATCTTCAATGCCTGGCGCCAGGCGCGGGCAATTATGAAAGCCTGGAAGCCCGATGTTGTGTTGGGTATGGGCGGTTATGTGTCCGGTCCAGGTGGCCTTGCGGCATGGAGCTGTGGGATTCCGGTGGTGCTGCACGAGCAGAACGGGATTGCCGGATTAACCAACAAATGGCTGGCAAAGATTGCGACCACCGTAATGCAAGCCTTTCCCGGCGCGTTTCCCAAAGCGGAAGTGGTGGGTAACCCGGTGCGGACCGATGTACTGGCTCTGCCGTTACCGGCGGTACGTTTAGCAGGACGCGAAGGCCCAACCCGTATACTGGTCATTGGCGGCAGTCAGGGCGCGCGCGTGCTCAACCAGACGATGCCTCAGGTGGCAGAGTTGCTGGGTGATGACATCAGTTTGTGGCATCAGGTGGGTAAGGGCGCGCTCGACGCGGTCAATCAACATTATGCTCGTGTGAACCAGACGCAACATCGGGTGTCGGAATTTATCGACGATATGGCCAGTGCTTATGCCTGGGCCGATGTGGTGGTGTGTCGTTCCGGTGCGTTGACCGTCAGTGAAGTGGCGGCAGCAGGCTTACCGGCGATCTTCGTGCCATTCCAGCACAAAGATCGTCAGCAGTACTGGAATGCCCTGCCGCTTGAGCAGGCCGGAGCCGCCAAAATTTATGAGCAGCCGGAATTTACCGCCGAGATAGTGGCTGCCACTCTGGCTCGTTGGGATCGTGCAACGTTATTGCAGATGGCTGAAAAAGCGCGTGCGGTGGCGATCCCGGATGCAACTGAGCGTGTCGCAGCTGAAGTCAGCAAAGCGGCAAAATAATTTCCAGGGGTCGGGCATACCCGACCTGATTGAGAATAGTAGGGGCCAGGCATGCCTGGCCCGCAGCAACACAGGTAAGAGATGAATACACAGCAACTGGCAAAACTGCGTTCGATCGTGCCCGAGATGCGTCGCGTCCGGCACATTCACTTTGTTGGCATCGGTGGTGCTGGCATGGGTGGTATTGCCGAAGTGTTAGCGAACGAAGGATATGAAATCAGTGGGTCAGACCTGGCACCGAATGCGGTGACGCAGCATCTGAGCGCGCTGGGGGCGACCATTTACTTTAACCATCGCCCGGAAAACGTCAGTGATGCCAGCGTCGTGGTGGTGTCTACCGCGGTATCGCAGGACAACCCGGAAGTGGTGGCCGCACGTGAAGCCCGTATCCCGGTGATCCGCCGTGCGGAAATGCTGGCTGAACTGATGCGCTTCCGTCATGGCATTGCGATTGCGGGTACGCATGGCAAAACGACCACCACCGCGATGGTGTCGAGCATTTACGCTGAAGGCGGCCTCGACCCGACGTTTGTTAACGGTGGGCTGGTGAAAGCCGCAGGGACGCATGCGCGCCTTGGCAGCAGCCGCTACCTGATTGCAGAAGCCGATGAGAGTGATGCATCGTTCCTGCATTTGCAGCCGATGGTGGCAATTGTGACGAATATCGAAGCCGATCATATGGATACTTACCAGGGCGACTTCGAAAACTTAAAGCAGACGTTTATAAACTTTCTGCATAACTTACCGTTTTACGGGCGTGCAGTGCTGTGTGTCGATGATGCGGTGATCCGCGATTTGATCCCACGCGTTGGCCGCCAGATCACCACCTACGGCTTCAGCGATGACGCTGATGTGCGCGTTGAGAACTACGAACAGCGCGGTGCACGTGGGCACTTTACGCTGGTGCGCCATGATAAGCCGCTGATGCACGTTACGCTCAATGCGCCAGGCCGCCACAATGCGCTGAATGCAGCGGCTGCAGTGGCAGTAGCGACCGAAGAGAACATTGAGGATGAAGATATCCTCAGTGCGCTGGAGAGCTTCCAGGGCACCGGACGTCGCTTTGACTTCCTTGGTGAGTATCCGGTGACGGATGCGAAGGGGCAGAGCGGTACTGCGATGCTGGTGGATGATTATGGCCACCATCCAACGGAAGTGGACGTAACGATTAAAGCAGCACGTGCAGGATGGCCGGATAAAAATCTGGTGATGATCTTCCAGCCGCACCGTTATACCCGTACCCGCGATTTATATGATGATTTTGCTAATGTTTTGTCGCAGGTTGATGTGTTATTGATGCTGGATGTCTATGCTGCTGGTGAGTCACCGATTCCCGGGGCAGACAGTCGCTCCCTGTGCCGTACTATTCGTGGTCGTGGCAAGGTTGACCCTATCCTGGTCTCTGATCACGATGCGGTATTGGAAATGCTGTTGCCAAAACTGTCCGGCAACGATCTGATTCTGGTTCAGGGTGCCGGTAACGTTGGGCGTATTGCCCGCACCTTGTCCGAGCAAAAGTTACAACTGCAGACGATTAATGAGGAACATCATGGCTGAGAAAGTAGCGGTATTGCTGGGTGGAACCTCCGCAGAACGTGACGTATCGCTGTTATCTGGCGCTGCGGTACTGAAAGGTTTGCAGGAAGCGGGTATTGATGCACATCCGGTAGATATCCGCGATGTGCCTGTTTTACAACTGAAAGAACAGGGCTTTGATAAAGCCTTTATCGCCCTGCATGGTCGTGGTGGTGAAGATGGGACATTGCAGGGCGTGCTGGAATTTCTCAACATTCCTTACACCGGCAGCGGTGTGATGGCGTCCGCAATCACCATGGACAAACTGCGCAGTAAGTATCTGTGGCAGGGGTGCGGTTTACCGGTTTCGCCGTTTGTCGCCCTGACGCGTAAACAGATGGATGACGGCCTGACGCCTGAGGAACTGGCAAGCATCGATGCGCTTGGCCTGCCGCTGTTCGTTAAACCGAGCCGTGAAGGGTCGAGCGTAGGTATTTCGCGGGTGAATGAAGCCTGGCAATTCCCTGCGGCACTGGATGAAGCTTTCCGTCATGACGATGAAGTGCTGGTTGAAGCATTTCTTAGCGGGCCGGAGTATACGGTGGGCGTGATTGGTGAAGAAATCTTACCTTCTATCCGTATTCAGACCGCCAGTGAGTTCTATGACTATGAAGCAAAATACATTTCTGACGATACTCAGTACTTCTGCCCATCTGGGCTGAGTGCGGAGCAGGAAGCGGAATTAAGTGAACTGGTGATCGCGGCATGGCGTGCACTGGGTTGCAGCGGCTGGGGCCGTGTTGATGTGATGATGGGTGGCGACGGGCGTTTCTATCTGCTCGAAGTCAATACTTCCCCGGGAATGACCAGCCACAGTCTGGTTCCGATGGCGGCCAAACAGGCTGGCATGAGCTTTTCACAGCTGGTGACGCGCATTCTGGAACTGGCCGACTGATATGTCTCAGGCTGCTCTGAATGTCCGCAACCGTGAAGCGCAAGAAAAAGCACGCCCCGGTACCGGGCGCAGCAACGGTTCGCGCCTTGCTGGGATCGTTTTCCTGCTGATGGTCATGGGTGTGATGCTGGCTGGCGGTTTTGTGGTGTTGAAGTGGATGAACGATGCCTCCAGGCTTCCGTTGTCGAAGCTGGTGGTCACCGGTCAGACGCATTACACCACGAACGATGACATCCGCCAGGCGATTTTGTCGCTGGGTGAACCCGGCACATTTATGTCGCAGGATGTGGATGTTATTCAGCAACAGATTGAACGCTTGCCGTGGATTCAGCAGGTGAGCGTACGTAAGCAGTGGCCGGACGAATTAAAAATTCATCTGGTTGAGTATGTCCCGGTTGCACGCTGGAATGATGTGCATATGGTTGATGCAGAAGGTAAATCGTTTAGCGTTCCGGCCAGTCATCTCGGCAAAGAAGTGATGCCAATGTTGTATGGCCCCGAAGGCAGCGAGTCCGAAGTGTTAACCGGCTTCCACCAGATGAGTGATGTTCTGGCGGCCAGTAAATTGAAATTGAAAGCGGCATCCATGACCGCACGGCGTTCATGGCAGTTGGTGCTAGAGAATGATATCCGGCTTGAGCTGGGGCGAAACGAAGACATGAAGCGGCTGCAACGCTTTATCGAGTTATACCCCACCCTGCAACAGCAGGCCCAGTTGGATAACAAGCTTATTACCTACGTTGATCTGCGTTACGACTCTGGCGCAGCAGTAGGATGGGCACCAGCACCTATCGCGGCCGCTGACAGTAATCAGCAACAGCAACAAACTCAGGCACAGGCACAGGCTAAACAACAATGATCAAGTCGACGGACAGAAAACTGGTAGTTGGACTCGAGATAGGCACCGCGAAGGTGGCCGCCCTGGTAGGGGAAGTTCTGCCTGATGGCATGGTGAATATTATCGGGGTGGGCAGCTGCCCGTCTCGTGGGATGGATAAAGGCGGGGTCAATGACCTGGAATCGGTAGTCAAATGCGTTCAGCGTGCTATCGACCAAGCCGAACTGATGGCTGATTGCCAGATTTCGTCTGTTTACCTTGCATTATCGGGCAAACATATCAGTTGTCAGAACGAAATAGGGATGGTTCCTATTTCCGAAGAGGAAGTGACACAGGAAGATGTGGAGAATGTGGTACACACCGCAAAATCCGTCCGTGTTCGTGATGAACACCGCATCCTCCATGTTATTCCGCAAGAATATGCGATCGACTATCAGGAAGGGATCAAAAACCCGGTCGGATTATCCGGGGTGCGCATGCAGGCGAAAGTGCATCTGATCACCTGTCACAATGATATGGCGAAGAACATCGTCAAAGCGGTAGAACGCTGTGGCCTGAAAGTGGATCAGTTAATTTTCGCCGGGCTGGCCTCCAGCTTTGCCGTATTGACTGAAGATGAACGCGAGCTGGGCGTCTGCGTGGTTGACGTGGGTGGCGGCACAATGGATATCGCTGTGTATACCGGTGGCGCGCTGCGCCATACCAAAGTGATCCCGTACGCGGGTAACGTGGTCACCAGCGATATCGCCTACGCCTTCGGCACGCCGCCGACAGATGCTGAAGCGATTAAAGTTCGCCACGGCTGTGCACTGGGTTCCATTGTCGGCAAAGACGAAAATGTGGAAGTCCCCAGTGTGGGTGGCCGTCCTCCACGCAGCCTGCAACGTCAGACGCTGGCAGAGGTTATTGAACCGCGTTACACCGAGCTGCTGAATCTGGTGAACGACGAAATCCTGCAATTGCAGGAGCAGTTACGCCAGCAGGGCGTTAAACATCACCTCGCGGCCGGTATCGTACTGACGGGTGGCGCAGCACAGATTGAAGGATTGGCGGCTTGCGCCCAGCGTGTATTCCACACGCAGGTGCGCATCGGACAGCCGTTGAATATCACGGGATTAACGGATTACGCGCAGGAGCCGTACTACTCAACAGCGGTTGGCTTACTGCACTACGGAAAAGAATCTCACCTTAACGGTGAGGCAGAAGTAGAAAAAAGAGCCTCAGTGGGTAATTGGTTCAAGAAAATCAACAGCTGGCTGAGAAAAGAGTTTTAATTTTTACCAAAGGGGATCATGCTGTACCTAAGCAATTTTTACGTTGCAGGTATAGACTTATTGGTGATCTCCAGGCGAACAGGCACATAACGGAGAGAAATTATGTTTGAACCTATGGAATTAACCAACGACGCGGTGATTAAAGTCATCGGCGTCGGCGGCGGCGGCGGTAACGCTGTTGAGCATATGGTGCGTGAGCGTATTGAAGGCGTTGAGTTCTTCGCGGTAAATACCGATGCACAGGCACTGCGCAAAACGGCAGTAGGCCAGACCATTCAGATTGGTAATGGCATTACTAAAGGCCTGGGTGCGGGTGCAAACCCGGAAGTGGGCCGTAACTCTGCAGAAGAAGATCGTGAAGCACTGCGTCAGGCACTGGAAGGTGCAGACATGGTGTTCATCGCCGCAGGTATGGGTGGTGGTACCGGTACAGGTGCTGCGCCGGTTGTGGCGGAAGTGGCTAAAGAACTCGGCATTCTGACCGTTGCTGTAGTGACTAAACCCTTCAATTTTGAAGGGAAGAAGCGCATGGCGTTTGCCGAGCAGGGGATTGCCGAGCTGTCGAAGCACGTCGACTCACTGATCACCATTCCAAACGACAAGCTGCTGAAAGTACTGGGTCGTGGTATCTCTCTGCTGGACGCATTCGGTGCGGCTAACGACGTGCTGAAAGGTGCAGTGCAGGGTATCGCAGAACTGATTACCC
The DNA here is from genome assembly GCF_052824965.1 of Erwinia sp. 1181_3. Classification (NCBI taxonomy): domain Bacteria; kingdom Pseudomonadati; phylum Pseudomonadota; class Gammaproteobacteria; order Enterobacterales; family Erwiniaceae; genus Erwinia; species Erwinia sp. 1181_3. The sequence goes on along the minus strand of NZ_VTDE01000006.1, from coordinate 143,165 downwards.
GTCCGGGCCTGATGAACGTCGACTTTGCTGACGTGCGCACCGTGATGTCCGAAATGGGCTACGCGATGATGGGTTCAGGCGTGGCGTGTGGCGAAGACCGTGCTGAAGAAGCCGCTGAAATGGCGATCTCAAGCCCACTGCTGGAAGATATCGACCTGTCAGGCGCACGTGGTGTGCTGGTTAACATCACTGCAGGCTTTGACCTGCGTCTGGATGAGTTCGAAACCGTGGGTAACACTATCCGTGCTTTCGCTTCTGATAATGCCACCGTTGTTATCGGTACATCGCTCGATCCAGAAATGAATGACGAACTGCGCGTCACCGTGGTGGCAACCGGTATCGGCATGGACAAACGTCCAGAAATTACCCTGGTGACCAGCAAACAGCCGACTCAGCCGCTGATGGACAACCGTTATCAGCAGCACGGAATGGCCCCGCTGCCGCAGGAACAAAAACCTGCTGCGAAAGTGGTTAATGATCCGGGTGCACAGACGAACAAAGAGCCTGATTATCTGGATATTCCGGCCTTCCTGCGTAAGCAGGCAGACTAAGAATAACCTGAGAAATTGGGATTCTTCGCTCTTTGTGTTAAAGTGTTTGCCCGTCAGTGAAGTAAACTGACGGTCGGATGACTAATTTTTGCGAGATAATACGATGATCAAACAACGGACATTAAAACGTATTGTTCAGACGACTGGCGTCGGTTTACACACCGGCAAGAAAGTCACGCTGACGTTACGCCCTGCGCCGGCTAATACCGGGGTCATCTATCGTCGCACTGACTTGAATCCACCGGTTGATTTCCCGGCTGATGCCAAATCCGTGCGTGATACCATGCTCTGTACTTGCCTGGTTAATGAGCATGACGTACGTATTTCAACGGTCGAACATCTGAATGCAGCCCTTGCGGGACTTGGCATTGATAATATCGTGGTGGAAGTGAACGCGCCTGAAATTCCTATTATGGATGGCAGCGCCGCACCCTTTATCTATCTGCTGATGGACGCGGGTATTGAAGAACTGAACAGCGCCAAGAAATTTGTTCGCATCAAGCAGCCTGTCCGGGTTGAAGATGGCGACAAGTGGGCTGAGCTTTCGCCGCACAACGGTTTCTCACTGGATTTCACCATTGATTTTAACCACCCGGCAATTGACTCCAGTTCACAGCGCTACCGCATGGACTTCTCTGCAGAAGCCTTTGCGCGTCAGATCAGCCGTGCTCGTACGTTTGGCTTTATGCGCGACATCGAAGCATTACAGTCCCGTGGCCTGTGCCTTGGCGGCAGTTTTGACTGTGCAATCGTGGTGGATGATTACCGCGTATTGAACGAAGATGGTCTGCGCTTTGAAGACGAATTCGTCCGTCACAAAATGCTGGATGCGATCGGTGACCTGTACATGTGTGGCCATAACATTATTGGTGCGTTTACCGCATTCAAGTCTGGCCATGCGCTAAACAACAAGCTGTTACAGGCTGTTCTGGCGAAACAGGAAGCCTGGGAATGGGCAACGTTTGAAGACGAAGCTGCACTCCCGGTGAAATTCAAGGCACCAAATCTGGTTCTGGCGTAAGCCTGAACTTACTTATTACGACTGGTTGAGCTGGTACCCTCTCCGGCCAGCGAGGCCAGTCGTTCTAATATTCTCTTCAGTTTTTCCGGGCTCTGGCTCGCGACACTTCGCAACATTTCTGCACTGTGCTCACTAATCTGTCGTAACGGCGGTTTTTCTGCGTCCTTTGCCTGATTGCTTCTTTCTTGTACAGATTCCTGACCTTTTGCCGCCAGCGAAGGATTTATCCTGATGTCGATTGACGTCAATGATGGTAATATTTGCGCACGTAAAGCTGACAGCAGACTGGATTGTTCATAGCGTAAGCGCATCAACCAGCTGGCATTAGCCGTTTCGATGACCAGAATCCCCTGACGGAAGTTTGCCACACGGCACCAGGGATGCAGTTGAGCGGGGATGACACCCTGCACTGCGCGATTCAATTTGTTCAGGGCAATGGCACGTTGCTGCACGTTTTGCAGCACGCTCTGGTCCTGGGCCATATCGAAAAAACTTTCAATTGATTGTGGGCGACTATCTCGCATAGCAAGCTCCGGCGGAACACAGTGATCGGTATTCTTAATCGTTGGCGACAATTTGGCAGACGCTATTTCTGGCCGCATCTCCTTTTGGGGATGGTCGCGGCGAGTCTTGGGCTGCCTCAAGCGTCAGCGCACGAGCGTACTACCTTAGCAGAAACCTCGTCACGAAGCCTGAATATTGGCACCGCCGCACGCTTTGACAGCCTGGCATTGCTCGAAAGTGCTCGACGCCCATCATTCAGCGTAGACTACTGGCATCAGCATGCTATCCGCACGGTCATCCGCCATCTGTCGTTTACGCTGACACCATCGGTGTCACCCGCAGCGGTTGCCGAACAGCCCCACGAAGCGCATAAACTGGCGCTGCTGGATACGCTCAACGCGCTGCTGACTCACGAAGCCAAACCGCCGGTCATTATTCGCTATACAGCCCAACGTCAGGTCGAAGCTGCACCCCGTCATCAAACCGGCCTCTGGCTGGCTCAGGTTCAGGGCATTCGTGCCGGACCCGTTCTCATCTCTTAATTCATAAAAAACAGTCTGTTTAAAATCAAACGTTAAGTGCCCATCATGAACAATGATGGCTGAGAGAAATTATTTATTATGTTAATCAAATTATTAACCAAAGTTTTTGGTAGCAGCAACGACCGTACACTGCGCCGTATGCGTAAATCTGTAGAACAGATCAACAAGATGGAACCGGATTTCGAGAAGCTGTCTGACGACGAGCTGAAAGCGAAAACCGTCGAGTTCCGTGCGCGTCTGGAAAAAGGCGAAGAGCTGGATAGCCTGATCCCTGAAGCCTTTGCAACCGTACGTGAAGCCAGTAAGCGTGTGTTTGCCATGCGTCACTTCGACGTACAGCTGCTTGGCGGTATGGTGCTGAACGATCGCTGCATCGCGGAAATGCGTACCGGTGAAGGTAAAACCCTGACCGCAACGCTGCCAGCCTACCTTAACGCGTTGAGCGGTAAGGGTGTTCACGTGGTGACCGTCAACGACTACCTTGCCCAGCGTGATGCGGAAAACAACCGTCCTCTGTTTGAGTTCCTCGGTCTGAGCATCGGCATCAACTTGCCAGGTATGCCCGCTCCAGCAAAACGTGCCGCTTATGCTGCTGATATTACCTACGGCACTAACAACGAATACGGTTTTGACTACCTGCGCGACAACATGGCATTCAGCCCGGAAGACCGTGTACAGCGTAAGCTGAACTATGCGCTGGTGGATGAAGTTGACTCCATCCTGATTGATGAAGCACGTACACCGTTGATTATCTCCGGCCCTGCTGAAGACAGCTCTGAGCTGTATATCAAGGTCAATAAAATCATTCCTAACCTGATCCGTCAGGAAAAAGAAGATTCTGACAGCTTCCAGGGGGAAGGCCATTTCTCTGTTGATGAAAAATCGCGTCAGGTTCACCTGACCGAACGCGGCCTGGTGGCCGTTGAAGAATTGATGGTCAGTGAAGGGATTATGGCTGAGGGAGAGTCTCTCTACTCGCCAGGTAACATCATGATGATGCACCACGTGACCGCTGCACTGCGCGCCCACGTGCTGTTTACCCGTGACGTTGACTACATCGTTAAAGATGGCGAAGTGATCATCGTCGATGAACACACCGGCCGTACCATGCAGGGCCGTCGCTGGTCTGATGGTTTGCATCAGGCCGTTGAAGCTAAAGAAGGCGTGGAAATCCAGAACGAAAACCAGACGCTGGCTTCAATTACCTTCCAGAACTATTTCCGTCTGTATAACAAACTGGCCGGAATGACCGGTACTGCCGACACTGAAGCGTTTGAGTTCAGCTCTATCTACAAGCTGGATACCATTGTGGTGCCAACCAACCGCCCAATGGTTCGTAAGGATCTGCCGGATCTGGTCTATATGACTGAAATGGAGAAGATCGGCGCGATCATCGAAGACATCCGCGAGCGCACCGCTAACGGCCAGCCAGTGCTGGTCGGGACCATTTCGATTGAGAAATCGGAAGTGGTGTCTAATGAGCTGACCAAAGCGGGCATCAAGCACGAAGTGCTGAACGCCAAGTTCCACGCACGCGAAGCGGATATCGTCTCTCAGGCTGGCCAGCCAGCAGCGGTTACCATTGCAACCAACATGGCGGGTCGTGGTACTGACATCGTGCTGGGCGGTAGCTGGCAGTCAGAGATTGCTGCCATCGAAGAACCAACGGCTGAACAAATTGAGGCAATCAAAAGCGCGTGGAAAATTCGCCATGATGCTGTGCTGGCCTCCGGCGGTCTGCATATCATCGGTACTGAGCGTCATGAATCACGCCGTATTGATAACCAGCTGCGCGGCCGTTCAGGCCGTCAGGGTGACCAGGGTTCTTCCCGCTTCTACCTGTCAATGGAAGATGCCCTGATGCGTATCTTCGCCTCAGACCGCGTCACCAATATGATGCGTAAACTGGGTATGAAGCCTGGCGAAGCGATTGAGCACCCATGGGTGACCAAAGCCATTGCCAACGCTCAGCGTAAAGTAGAAAGCCGTAACTTCGATATCCGTAAGCAGCTGCTGGAATACGATGACGTTGCCAGCGATCAGCGCCGTGCTATCTATACACAGCGTAATGAACTGCTTGATGTGTCTGACGTGTCAGAAACCATTGCCAGCATTCGTGAGGATGTGTTTAAAAGCACCATTGATAGCTACATACCGCCGCAGTCTCTGGAAGAGATGTGGGATGTTGCTGGTTTGCAGGAGCGCCTGAGCAACGATTTCGACCTCAATCTGCCGATTCAGGAATGGCTGGATAAAGAGCCAGAGTTGCATGAAGAGACGTTGCGTGACCGCATCATGGAGCAGGCGAAAGAACAGTATCAGCGTAAAGAAGAAGTGGTTGGCGTTGAAATGATGCGCAACTTCGAGAAAGGCGTGATGCTGCAAACGCTGGATTCCCTGTGGAAAGAACACCTGGCGGCAATGGACTACCTGCGTCAGGGCATCCATCTGCGTGGTTATGCGCAGAAAGATCCTAAGCAGGAATACAAGCGTGAGTCCTTCGCTATGTTTGCGGCAATGCTGGAATCACTGAAGTATGAAGTGATCAGCACCCTGAGCAAGGTTCAGGTGCGTATGCCGGAAGAAGTTGAACAGATGGAAGAACAGCGTCGTCTGGAATCTGAGCGCCTGGCACAGCAACAGCAGTTAAGCCATGTGGATGCCGATACCGAAGCGGCACAGTCTCTGTCTGAACAGACCGGCGAACGCAAAGTGGGGCGCAATGACCTGTGCCCGTGCGGCTCAGGTAAAAAATACAAGCAGTGTCACGGTCGCCTGGCGTAGTCAGCCGCGAACGATAACACCAGGGGCCGGAAATTTTCCGGCCCTTTTTTTATGTGTTTTGCCAAAGGAACAGTATCCAGATCGCCGCTGCCAGCGCCGGGCCAAAGGGCAGTCGTGCCGACAGTGAGCGCTTAACCACCAGACGCGCCAGCATGAAAACAGTGATACCCAGAGATGAAGCCAGTAGTAGTAATGGCGGAAGGGTTTGCCAGCCCAACCATGCCCCTCCGGCAGCCAGTAATTTCGCATCCCCCCTTCCCAGACCTTCTTCACCACGCACGATCTGATAACACCACGCGAGTAGCCAAAATAACCCATAACCTAGCACGGCGCCGGCAATCCCCTGTTCCAGAGACACTGATGGCATCACTCCGGCAAGATGGCACAGCAGACCTACCCATAACAAAGCAAGCGTCAGGCTGTCCGGTAATAAAAAATGCATACTGTCGATGATCGCCAGCGCCAGTAATAGCCAACTCAGCAGCAGAGCGGCCAACAGCAGCAGTCCTGCAGGCAGGAGGCAGGCGACCAGTAATGTGATCAGCAGTGACAGACTTTCGATGGCGGGGTAACGCCAGGAAATGGTTTCCTGGCATCCTCTACAGCGCCCGCGCAGCCACAGCCAGCTAAACAGAGGAATGTTATCGCCCATCGTCAGTGTTATCTGACAGTGTGGGCAATAAGAGCGTGGAAATCCCAGGTTGAACCGGTGAGGGTCGTTTCGCTGTATCATCAGCGGAAGCCTGAAAACCACCACATTCAGCAGACTGCCTGCACACAGTCCAGACATCACCAGCAATGCCCAGTAAATCCATACTGATTCCGTCGCAAATTGCAGCATTATTTTCTCCCTCTCTCATCCATGATGCTGCGCACTATAGCGCCGGATACCGGGTGAAGGCAGGGCTGAATGCATTTGCACCATGTTACATTTCAGCCATGCGGCGAGGCTCGATCTTTCCGATCTTACCCGCATAACAACTTGTCATTGGGGGGCAACGCTGGAATAGTGGCGGGAAAAATAAGTCAGCCAGTGAAGTGAGGAAAACATGAAGCACCTGCAAGTGGCCGTTGGCATTATTCGTAAAGATGGAGAAATTTTTTTAGCGCAACGCTCCGCAGACTCCTATATGGCCAACCGCTGGGAGTTTCCTGGGGGGAAAATGGAAGAGGGTGAAAGCCCCGAACAGGCGCTGAAACGTGAGTTGCTGGAGGAAACCGGCATCGAGGTGGTGAATGCCACGGCGTACGATACTGTCGATCACACCTATGACGATTTGCGCGTTACGCTGCACTTTTTCATTGTCGATCGCTGGAATGGCGAGCCGTGGGGGCGTGAAGGGCAGCCACAGCGCTGGGTCAGGCAGAGCGAACTGGATGCGGAGGCATTCCCCCCCGCAAACGTTGAGATTGTTGCGCGACTGAAAGCCAGCGCTTAATCATTAATCGCGATCAAATGGCTGCTCACTCCAGTCATCGCTGTCAGTCTGGTCACCGCTGCTGGGAATACGTTTCTCTTCAGCGGCCCATTCACCCAGGTCAATTAACTGACAGCGCTTGCTGCAAAATGGCCTCCAGGTACTGAGTTCATCCCAGATAACCTGCTTACTACAGGTCGGGCAGTTCACTACGGTTACATCATTCATTACACTTACCTTAACAACAGGCCAGCTCGAAATCGAAGCGGGCAGGAACTTCACCACGTTCGCTGTCCAGTGGCAGAAAACGGATGGCATAACGGCTTTTATGGCCAGAAATCTGAGGATATAACGCATCATCCAACCGGAGTTGCATACGCAACAGGTCAGCTCCTTCCGCATTATCCTGGAAGAAACCATTCAGGCTGGTGTGATTACGGAATATCCCTGACTGGCGAATCAGATCGAGGATCATTGTCAGCGCCTGTTGTATCGGTACGAGCGATGCCATCCAGGTGGTCACCTGCTGGTCACGCAGGTGCTGTTCAATATGAAGCCAGATATGTAGCGTAGGCAGATCAAAGCTACAGCAGCCTCCTGGAATGCTCAGGCGCTGACGCACCAGGGCTATCAGCCGTTCTTCGCGTAAAATCTGGCCCATGCGGGGGGCGGACATCAACGTAGCACCGAAACTTTTAAGATCGCTGCGCAGTGTGTTAATACGCGCCATATCTACGCCAGGCACTTCCGCCCAGCCCAGCAGTTTCTGCTGCTGACGTTCAAGTTCTTTCAGGATATCTGTACGAAGCTCGCCGCGCTCAAAGACGTCCAGGAGTTCGGCAGCATTACGGAAAAAGGTCAGGGCACCCAAATGGTCGGTGATTTTCTGGCTGGCAGTCAGCTGTTTTAGTAAAAATTCGATACGCAGCCAGGTGCGCATTTTCTCATTCAGAGGGTGCTCAAATAGAACCATTGTACTCATACTGTTAATCCCGATAGCGTGTCGCAGCCAGCGCCAGATAACGCTGGTTGAGTTCGGCAACGTGCGCTGTCACCGTCTCAAGCGACCCGCAGTTATCAATAATATCATCCGCTACTGCCAGACGCGCTTCGCGTGTTGCCTGTGCAGCAAGAATATTCTCAGCCTGTTCACGGCTAATGTTATCACGGCTCATGGTCCGGGCCAGTTGCGTTTCACGGTCTACATCGACCACCAGTACCCGGTCAGCCAGATGCTGCAAATTATTCTCCACCAGTAGAGGAACCACCCACAGACACCATAGTGACTGGGTTAATGCTAGCTGCTGTCGGGTTTCTGCATGGATAAGAGGATGTAACAAATTATCAATCCAGCGTTTTTCCGCTGGAGAGCTGAAAATTTTCTGGCGTAATGCCGGCCGGTTTAACGAGCCATCCGGGTGCAGCACATCGTCGCCAAATCGGGCGTGAATAGCGGCTAGCGCGGGCTGGCCCTTTTCCACCACCTGACGTGCGATAATATCCGCATCGACAATATCAACGCCCAGTGAGGCAAAGGCATTCGCAATGGTACTTTTTCCGCTGCCGATACCACCGGTCAGCGCTACGGTATAGCGCATAGGTCTTGATTCTCTCTGCCTTGTCGTACTGGAATTTGCGCGTTGAAGGCAAATTTGAGGCACAGATCACAAGACAAATTCACAGGTAAATTTCTCGAATTGTAGCCTAAATAAATCAAATTTCGCAGTCTTGTCGGCGCGTTTTTAGCGCGTATGATAGCGTCACTGGAGCGGGCAATTTGCTTATGACCAAAAGTGTTGCCCGCAGAGTGCGTTATTGCACCAACGCCATCAACCAGGAAATCTGTTATGCGTATCGAAGAAGATATTAAGTTAGGCTTCAAAGATGTTCTTATCCGGCCAAAGCGTTCAACGCTGCAAAGCCGTTCTCAGGTTGAGCTGGAGCGTCAGTTTACCTTCAAGCATTCAGGTATTGCCTGGTCAGGCGTACCGATCATTGCCGCGAATATGGATACCGTCGGTACTTTCAGCATGGCACAAGCACTGGCCTCATTCGATATCCTCACCGCAGTGCATAAGCATTACAGCGTTGAGCAGTGGCGGGCATTTGTTGAGCGTTCCACGCCTGCGGTGCTTCAGCATGTCATGGTGTCGACCGGCACGTCTGAGGCAGATTTCCTGAAGTTACAACAAATCCTGGCGTTATCCCCGGCACTCAATTTTATCTGTATCGATGTGGCTAATGGCTACTCTGAGCACTTTGTGGCTTTCCTGCGGCGGGCACGCGAAGCCTGTCCGGGGAAAACCATCTGCGCCGGCAACGTCGTGACGGGCGAAATGGTCGAGGAACTGATCCTTTCCGGGGCAGATATTGTGAAAGTCGGTATCGGCCCGGGTTCTGTTTGTACTACCCGAGTGAAAACGGGGGTTGGCTACCCGCAGCTGTCTGCCGTTATTGAGTGTGCCGATGCGGCGCATGGATTGGGCGGCCAAATCGTGAGTGATGGTGGTTGTTCGGTGCCTGGCGATGTTGCAAAAGCTTTCGGTGGCGGAGCCGATTTTGTCATGCTTGGCGGTATGCTGGCGGCCCATGATGAATGTGAAGGGACGCTGGTCGAAGAGAACGGCGAACAGTTTATGCTGTTCTACGGCATGAGTTCAGAGTCGGCCATGAAGCGTCATGTAGGCGGTGTTGCGCAATACCGTGCAGCTGAAGGAAAAACCGTTAAATTGCCGCTTCGTGGGCCTGTTGAGTTTACCGCACGCGATATTCTCGGCGGCCTGCGTTCAGCTTGTACTTATGTGGGCGCTGAGCGCTTGAAAGAACTGACCAAGCGCACGACGTTTATTCGTGTTAATGAGCAGGAAAACCGCATTTTTAACCGATAAGAATAGCCTTTAACGCCACAAGTGCTCCCGCCCAACCGGGCGGGGACATGGTTTTTAGCCGAGCGCATCCCCTAACCGGAACACGGGCAGATACATCGCCACCACCAGCGTGCCCACAATTCCCCCAATGACCACCATCATTAATGGCTCTAGTGCGGCGGCCAACTGGTCTGCCAACTGATGGGTCTGTTGTTCATGCCAGCTTGCCAGTCTTTCCAGTAACGTATCCAGTGACCCTGACTCTTCGCCCACCTTGACCAACTGATAACACAGTGGGGTGAACAACGTATGCGACTTCAGCGCCTGATGCAGCGGATTACCGGCAGCGATATGTTGCTGTAACTGCATGATGGCCTCACGCCAGAGTAGGGGCGAAAGCGTTTTCTCAACCGCCTGAAGGCTTTGCAGCAGAGTCAGCCCGGCACGCTGAGTCATGGAGAGCGTGGTAAATATCTGGGTCAACAGACTGCCCTGATACAGCGTGGCAATCAGCGGCAATCTGAGTAACAGACGCTGTTCTCGCCGCTGCCAGGCTTGGGATGTCCTGCGCTGAACGTTCCAAAAAACACCGATACTCACAATAAACACCATAAATATCAGTGCCTGTTGCTGTAGTAGCTTAGAAAATGCAATGACCGCGGAGGTAAAGGCGGGGAGTGGCGCGTTGAAGGTGTGGTAAATTTCGACGAACTCCGGTAACACAAATACCAGCATACCGATGCTGACCAGCAGGGCGACCGCCAGAATAAAGAGTGGATAGCGTAGTGCTTTTTTCACTTTCAGCTGTAGCTGTTGCTGCCGTTCTTGCTGGCTTGCCAGTTGCTGGCAGCACTCATCCAGCTCCCCTGTCAGTTCGCCAATGTGCACCAGTGCCGGAAACAGCGGTGGGAAAACATCCGGCCATGCAGCCAGCGCCTGCGAGAAAGGTTCTCCGGCGGAAATGCTCTGCTGAAGCCGCAACAACAGCGCCTGCCAGCCGGGTTCAGGGTGATCTTCGCCCAGCAGCTGTAAACTGCCCGTCAGGGGAATTCCCGCTTTCAGTAACGTTGCCAACTGGCGGACAAATGCGTTCTTCTGTTGCCACTGCCAGTGACGCGGAGCATAGCTGCGGCCACGGGCGATCTTTAACGGGAGCTGATGAACAGCCGCAAGATCCTCAATAATCTGCCCGGCGCTGGTGGCAAAACTGCTTCCCTGATGTAACTGCCCGTCGTCGTCAATCGACTGCCAGCGGAAAAGTGTTCGTTTATTCATCACTACCACCCGCTACACGGGTTAACTCTTCCAGAGTGGTATCGCCACGATTCACGCAGTGAAGCCCCTCAACAAACAGTGAGTTCAGTCCTTGTTGACGTGCAATATCTGCCAGCTCTTCCGGGCGTGCCGATTTTGCCAGCGCATTTTGCAGCCGCGCAGTGATGGGTAGTAGCTCAAACAGTGGCAGACGCCCATAGAAACCAGAAAAACAGTGTTCACAACCCACCGCACGCCAGTTCTGCACGGTACCCGGCCAGATATGAGGCGGAAAATGGGCCGTTGCTTCTGCGGGCTGGCGGCAGTGTTTGCACAGCCTGCGAACCAGACGTTGAGCAATCACCAGTTTGAGCGCAGAGGCCAGCAGATAGCCTGGCACCCCCATTTGCCCCAAACGTACCAGCGTTTCAGTGGTGGAGTTAGTATGCAGAGTCGATAGCACCAGATGTCCAGTTTGAGCGGCTTTAACGGCGATCTCAGCGGTTTCTCCATCGCGGATCTCACCGATCATAATGACATCGGGATCCTGGCGCAGCAGGGCGCGTAATACGCGATGAAAATCGAGCCCGGATCGGGCATGAATCTGGGTTTGGTTCACGCCTGCCAGGGGGATCTCCACCGGATCTTCCACGCTGCAAAGATTACGTGTGGCGACATTTAGCCAACTGAGGCCACTGTAAAGCGTGAACGTTTTTCCACTTCCAGTGGGGCCGGTGACCAGAATCATTCCCTGAGGGCGGGATAATGCATCACGGTAGCGCTTGAGAAGCGGGCCAGGCATACCGATATTCTCCAGTGCAATTGCCCGCGTATCGCTTTGCAACAGGCGCACCACCGCCTTTTCACCAAAGCGGGTGGGCAGCGTCGACAGGCGAAATGATTCCGTCGTATTGTTCAGCGCCAGTGAAAACTGCCCGTCCTGTGGGACGCGGCGTTCCGCAATATCGAGGCCCGCAAGAATTTTAAGTCGTGCGATGAGTGCTGCGCTATTTTCACAGCCTGTTGCCGGCAGCAGTTGCATGACGCCATCGACGCGCAAGCGCAGACGTAACCCATTTTCCTGTGGTTCGATATGTAGGTCAGAGGCACGTTTTTGCAGTGCCTGGGCCAGCAGATAATCCACTTTTTCTACCGCTGTACCGCTATGCTCTTCCGGGGCAGGTTCTTGCGCGGCTGTTGTCATTGTCTGTCGGGAAAACTGCTCCAGCCTTGCCTGTGGCCAGCATTCGACATTAATTGCGCTATGCGTAGCGAAGCGTAATTCAGTCATCATTTCATGACTGGGTGAGTCTGCCAGCGCAATGTGAAGCCGTTGCGGATTGCATTCAATAATTACGGCTTGGTAACGGTGGCAGATAGCCTCCAGCGCCCGCTGTGTCTCTACTGTCATGGCGTCTCATCCTCATCAAAACGGAATACATCCTGACAGGCGTCCTTCAGTCCGCTATTGGTGCTGCTACAACTGCGCTGCCAGCTTAACTGGCCATCATTGCTATTCCACTGGGGGCTCAGTTTCACACTCAGCCCTTTGAGGCTCTCCTGGCCGGTAAGCGTGATGACTCCTGCATTGGTGGTCAGTGCCGAAACATAGCGTGAGGTCCGTTCAGCCGGAACCCCGTTACTCCCCGCGCTACAGTTTCCACTGCCACCGCGTTCAATGGCGCACAGCTCTACGGCAGTTTTATACGGCATAGCCGTTTGCAGCATATCGGTGAGTGCGGCTTTTTGCAGATAGCCCTGGTAAGCGGGCAGGCCGATGGCGCTGAGAATGGCAATAATCGCGATGACAATCATCAGTTCGATCAGGGTAAAGCCCTCTTGGTAGTTCATGGTAAACCTCCTTGTGTATTGAGGCTGGCAACATAAACCCGGGATGTGCGGTCAGCCAGCGGCAAACGGCAGCTTTCAGAGGAGGGACGTAAAGAGTTTTGGGCGTTACAGAGAGTTGCGGGTAACCAGGAAGCCATCTCGCAAAACCGAAACGCAGGCAGAAAAAAGGCCAGCATGTATGGCTGGCCTGGGGTACAACGTGGACATTGTCTGACGCGATATCTCTTAAGCGTCGTTACCTTTTAGCGAAAGCGCATCGACAGGTCGAGGGCACGCACATGTTTGGTCAGAGCACCTACGGAAATATAGTCCACGCCAGTTTCGGCAAAGGTCCGCAGGGTTTTATCCGTCACATTACCCGACACTTCCAGCAGTGCACGGCCATCGCTCAACGTGACGGCTGCACGCATCTGTTCAACGGTAAAGTTGTCCAGCATCACGATGTCAGCACCGGCCTGCAACGCCTGTTCCAGCTCGTCCAGCGATTCAACTTCCACTTCTACCGGTACATCAGGGCGCAGCCAGGAGGCTTTCTCGACCGCCTTGGCAATCGAGCCGCAGGCAATAATGTGGTTCTCTTTGATCAGAAACGCATCGGACAAACCCAGGCGATGGTTCGCTCCACCGCCGCACAGAACGGCATACTTCAGCGCAGTGCGCAGCCCCGGCAGGGTTTTACGCGTGTCGAGCAACTGTGTGCGTGTGCCTTCCAGCAGGGCAACATAGCGGCTGACTTCTGTCGCCACGCCCGAGAGCGTCTGCACAAAGTTCAGCGCGGTGCGTTCAGCCGTGAGGATCAACGGCGCCGGGCCGGTGACTTCAAACAGGATTTGATCGGCGGTGATCGCATCACCATCTTCAACGTGCCAGGTCACTTGCGCGTTGTCGCCCAACTGGATAAACACCTCTTCTACCCAGCGTTTACCACAAAAAACACCGGGTTCACGCGTGATGACTACCGCATGAGACAGGGTGTCGGCAGACAGCAGGCTGGCGGTGATGTCTTTACAGGGATCGATTTCCCCGCCCAGATCTTCACGCAGCGCCTGGGCAACGCCAGGGGGAATATCATCTTCAATACGGCCCATCAATTCAGCTCGGCGGCTGTCCGGATCGTAACGGCGGGAGGTCATGATCAAACTCCGAAAGGTCGGATAACAGAGGCTGACATGCTAGCGCGTTTACTGCACCCATACCAGCCAGCGCCACGTGATCATCCGTCATTCTCCACCTGCCAGTGAAAGGCGTTACCGCTGGCAAAAGACCAGTCCTCTGGCTGCGTAAAGCTCAGGGTGACCATCACATCCTCCGGGCGCACCGACAGTTCAGAGGCCAATCGGTGTGCCAGATGATGATAGAACTGATGTTTTTGCTGTGTCGAGCGGGGCCGGCCGGCAGTGATATGGAACCAGATAAATCCCTCCGAGCGTGGGCCGCCAAGATAGTGGCGCGGGAACACGCGCTGGCCTGGCGCATATTCATCCAGTAGCTGAAAACAGTCGTCGGTGGGGACGTCGAAGAAGTCCACCAGGGTGCGGTGCAGAATCTCAGACAACGCCTGACGGAAAACAGGCGTTGTGCCTGCGGGCAGGGCAATACGGCTGAAAGGCATGTCGGTTACTCCTGAGGTTGATGACCGGGCTGGGGTAAATGGCCGAGGGCTGAGACGGCAGCGGGCCAGCCGCAGTAGAACGCCAGGTGCGTCATTACTTCGGCCAGTTCGGCGTTACTCAGGCCATGTTGCCGGGCAAAATCCAGGTGCCAGGGTAACTGCTGGTCGCGGCCGAGGGCGATTAACGCTGCCACCGTGATCAGGCTGCGCTCGCGCTTACTCAGTTCGGGTCTCTGCCAGATCGTGCCGAACAGTGTCTGCTCAGTTATCGCTGCCAGCGTGGGCGCGACGCTGGCCAGGCTGTGACGGTCAAGAGGGGGGGTCATGTTGCTGTTCCTGTAGTGAGGAAGAAGTCAGCAGCATAGAACGCGAAAATAGTTTATAAAATCGCATAGATTGGTATCGATAATCCCGAAAAACAGGATGATTAATGCAACCGTTTAAACGTATGACTTTCGATCTGGATGCGTTACGCACGTTTGTTCTCGGTATTGAACTGGGAAGTTTTGCGCAGGCGGCCGATCGCCTGAACCGCTCGACATCTGCCGTCAGCGCACAGCTTAAAAAACTGGAACAGCAAACGGGGTTACTCCTGTTGCAGAAAAGCGGGCGACGCCTGATGCTCACTGATGATGGAGAGTTACTGATGGCTTACGGGCGGCGCCTGCTGGCGCTCAATGATGAAGCGTTTAGCGCATTGTCCGGGCGGGATATTGCTGGCAACGTGCGCATTGGGTTACAGGAAGATTTTGGCGAGACGTTGCTGCCAGCGCTGCTGGGGCAGTTTTCCCGGGCACACCCTCTGATACAGATCTCCGCGCGCATCGGGCGTAACAGCGAACTACTTCAGGGAATTCGTCAGGGAGAGCTGGATCTGGCACTGTGCTGGCAGGGTGAGGAAACCTCACGTTTTATGCAGCCACTACCCGCTGCACCGCTGTGCTGGATAGGATGTGATGAGTCGCCGTTTACGCAATGGATGGAACAAGGTGATGTTTTACCGCTGCTGCTGTTTGATGCACCTTGTGTGATGCGGACCCGTGCTATTGATGCACTGGACCATGCTGCAATTCCGTGGCGGGTGGCATTTACCAGCCGGAGTCTGAGTGGAATCTGGGCCGCCGCTGCCGCCGGGTTGGGCGTGACGCTACGTAGCGGGTTTGGCCTGCCAGTCGGACTACAGCGACTGCAGCATCCGCTGTTGCCGCAAGTGGCCGATTTAGGCCTGGTGCTGCATCTGGGGCAGGAGATTTTACCTCCTGCCGCCGCTCGTTTACGCGAAATACTGCTTGCACAGCTGGCCCCGGTGTTGCCGCAGGCCAGCCTCGCTACAGCGGGATAACTTTACCGCTGTACAGTACGGGGCCGGTCGGCTGCCCGGTTGGGGAGCCACCGCGCGGTTCAAGACTGATAGCAAGCGTTGGCAGGCTGGCCAGCTGAATTTCCTTCACGGCCACCTGCTGAAGAGCTGAATGATCAATCAGCCCAAGCGATTGCGGTTTTTCCCCTGGCGGGATCAGCCACAGCTGCAAGCTGCGATCGGACTGCACGGCAGAGGCATTGATGGCCTGGACTGTGAGCTGCGTTTTATCCGGGCTGAGGCTGACCACCCAGGATCCTTGCTGGCTGTCACCGTTAAGGACCGCCACGGTCTGCGGTGCCGGAGGCACAGTAAACTGGTTATACAGCAATGCCCCGGCAAACGAGGCGGCCAGCGCCCAGCCGAGCCATGGCCAGCGCACACTGCTCTTACGCATTTTATCGGCAGGAAGCCCACGGGCGATGCGTTGCCACACCGCTTCCGGCGGGATAACAGGCGTAACCCGCTGATCCAGCTCAGAGAGTGAATTCTGCCAACGGCTGACTTCTGCCGCCAGCTCAGGTTCCTGCGTCAGGCGACGGGCAAAACGCTGGCGTGCTGCACCACGCAGGGTGCCAAGGGCATATTCTGCGGCCAGTGCTGAGTCAAAATCGCGTCTGCTTTTCATATGCCCACACACTCTTTTAGTTGAGTTAATGCACGGCGGATCCAGCTTTTAATGGTTCCGGCAGGCTGCTCCAGGTGCAGGGCAATTTCACTGTGCGACAGCCCCTGGTAATACGCCAGCGTGATGCTTTGCCGCTGTTCAGACGTCAACTGCGTCATACAGTCTGCCAGCCTGCGCGACTCCGAGCCTGAAGGTAACTCTGCTGGTGAACGGTCAACATCGAAAAGGGTGTCATCCTCTTCCAGTTCTTCAACGCGGTTGTCCTGCAGGCGCAGATAATCAATAGCGCGATTGCGCACAATATTGGTGAGCCAGGTCTTGGGGGCACTGAGCGCCGGGTCGAAGCTGCCAGCACGCTGCCAGACAGTAAGGAAACTGTCGTGCAGAACCTCTTCTGCCCAGTCGCGTCGGCGTAACATCCGCAATGCGATGGCAAAAAGGTAGGGTGAATAACGGTGGTAGGTCGCTTCAAAAGCCCGTTTATCGCCGGCCGCAATGGCCTTCATTAACAAAATCTGGCTATCTGTTACGTCGTCCGTCATGAAACGTCCTGAAAAAAAAGAGGTGCAGAAGGAGTATGAAAAAAACCTGCTGCACCAATTATATACCCTTTATTTTTACATCAGCGGGTATATTTAATTTTTCCCTTGGTGTTGGCACACGATGGATTAAGGCATCAGTACCGTATCAATTACATCAATCACGCCATTTTTTTGTTGCACGTCATAGGTGCTGATATTGGCAACATTGCCTTTATCATCTTTTACCTGAATATTGTGTGGGCCATTCATCATCAGCCACAACGGGGCGCCATTCACGGTTTTCAGCTCAGTGCTGCCGTTGCCTTGTTTGATTTTTTTCACCAGCGTCTTCATATCATACTTTCCGGCCACCACATGGTAGGTCAGCACGCTGGTCAGCGTTGCTTTGTTTTCCGGCTTCAGCAGGTTATCCACCGTGCCAGCGGGCAGCTTGGCGAAAGCGGCATTGGTGGGGGCGAAGACGGTGAAGGGGCCAGGGCCTTGCAGTGTATCCGCGAGGCCTGCCGCTTTTACAGCAGCGACCAGCGTGGTGTGATCTTTCGAGTTCAGGGCATTCTCAACGATATTATGGGAAGGGAGCATAGCGGCCCCACCCACCATCACGGTATTCTTGGACATCTCAGCCATTGATGCGGCACTGAACAACACTGAGAGACACAGAGCGGTACGGATGAACGTTTTCATGATGAATTCCTTTGGGTAAGAGAAGGCATTTTTGCCTTACATAGTCCCGTCATGTTTGAAGCGGCAACGGCATGAGCATCATCGGATGCTGGCCTGCTGTAACCCCAATTATGCTGGTTATATCTATCTACGGTTGAGAGTGGAAATCGGATGCAAAAAGATGAAAATATTTTTTGCCACAGTAAAAAGGCCGACAGATAAGTTTGATTAAGCTGAAAAAAACCATGTTAATCTGCGAGAGTCTGAACACAGGAGATCGGTATGCAGTTGCAAGATGGGTGGATCGCTGGCGTGCGGCATGTTCCGTCGCCGCATGTTAATCAGCGACCTGACGATGAAGCACCTTCACTGCTGGTGGTGCACAATATCAGTTTGCCGCCCGGTGAGTTTGGTGGCCCCTGGATCGATGCGCTGTTTACCGGTCAGCTTGATCCTGGCATTCATCCCTATTTCGCTGATATCTGTCATTTACAGGTGTCTGCGCACTGTCTGATCCGCCGCGACGGCGAGATCGTGCAGTATGTGCCTTTTCATCTGCGGGCATGGCACGCCGGGGTTTCTCGCTATCAGGGGCGTGAAGTCTGTAATGATTTCTCCGTAGGTATCGAGCTGGAAGGCACGGATACGCTGCCCTATACCGATGCGCAATATCAGGCGTTGCAGGCCGTGACGCAGCTGTTAATTGAACACTACCCGATGATGGCGCAGCACATCACCGGGCACAGCGATATTGCACCTGAACGTAAGACGGACCCTGGACCCTCTTTCGACTGGGCGCGTTTTCGCGCCGACCTTGGGCATAACACCCTGACCACACTCAATGGGAGTTAAGGCATGACGTTATTCAGCCTGTTGCTGGTTCTCGGATGGGAACGATTATTTAAAATGGGTGAACACTGGCAACTGGATCATCATCTGGTGCCACTGTTCCGCGCTCGTCAGCGTTTTTCTCTGGTGCGTACGCTGTTGATGGTTGTGATGATCATGGCTATCGTCGCTCTGTGCTTACTGGCGCTAAAAGGGCTGTTTTTTGGAGTGCCTAAGCTGCTGTTCTGGATACTGATCGGCCTCCTCTGTATTGGCGCCGGGTCGGTGCGTCTGCACTATCACGCTTATCTGAAGGCGGCCAGCCATAACGACACTGATGCTCATAACGCCATGATTGAGGAATTGACGTTGATCCACGGCGTACCCGGCGAGTGTAGCGAACGTGAGTTTTTGTCTGAACTGCAAAATGCGCTGCTGTGGATTAACTACCGTTTCTATCTGGCACCGCTATTCTGGTTCGTGGTGGGGGGCACTTGGGGGCCGGTGCTGCTGGTGGGCTATGCGTTCCTGCGTGCCTGGCAGAGCTGGCTGGCGCGGCAGCAGAATCCGCTGGCGCGCGCGCAGTCCGGTGTTGATGCCATTCTGCACTGGGTTGACTGGATCCCGGTACGGTTGGTGGGCGTAGCTTATGCCTTGCTGGGGCACGGTGAGCGTGCATTACCCGCGTGGTTTGCGTCTCTGGGCGATCGCCACACACCGCAGTATCAGGTGCTGACACGTCTGGCCCAGTTCTCACTGGCGCGCGATCCCCACCTGGATAAGGTGGAGACCCCGCGTGTGGCAGTGATGCTGGCGAAAAAAGTGTCGCTGGTCCTCGTGGTGGTGGTGGCGTTACTGACTATTTACGGCACGCTGGTGTAACACGCTGTCTGCAGGTGGTGTGCCGAACTGCGGCATGCCATCGGCACTCCAGCTGAATGTTTTCACCCGGGTATGGCGGTTAGGGTCGTATAGCGGGTCACCTTCAATTTCGGTGTAATTGCGTGCGTGATACACCAACACGTCTTCGCCGTTCTCCCCGACCGTAAAACTGTTGTGGCCCGGACCATATTGATGGTTCTCCCAGTCGGTGGTAAACACGGGCGCAGCAGATTTGTGCCAGTTTTCTGGCTGTAGCGGGTCCGCATCGACATCAATCCACAACAGCCCCATACAGTAATTCTCATCGGTGGCGCTGGCCGAGTAGCTGACAAACAGGCGCCTGCCGTGATGTATTGCCGCCGGGCCTTCATTGACGCTAAATCCTGCACACTCCCATTCATACTGCGGGCGGCTGAGCATCACCGGCTCGCCTTTTATCTGCCAGGGGGTAGCCAGCTCTGCCAGGTAGAGGTTGGAATTACCGGGGATGGCCGGATCTTTCTGCGCCCACAGATACCAGTTTTTCCCCTGATGGACGAAGTGTGTGGCATCCAGCGCGAAGCTGTCGATGGGGGTCAGGATCTGTCCGCGTTCGACCCATTCTCCTTTCAGTGGATCGATATCATCGCAGGTGAGGGCAAACATGCGGTGCTGGAACAGACCTTGTTTAATCTCCTGTGATGGCGCTGCCGCAAAATAGATCACCCACTGGCCGTCAATCAGATGCAGTTCCGGTGCCCAAATCAGGGCGCTCATGGGGCCATGCTCAGGTTTGCGCCAGACGACGACGGCATCGGCCTGTGCCAGTTCTGCCAGGGTAGCGGCGCGGCGGATCTCCAGCCTGTCGTACTCCGGTACCGACGCGATAAAATAGTAGCTCCCCTGATGGCGCAGAATAAAGGGATCGGCGCGCTGTTCAATCAACGGGTTAGGCCAGTGGTTCATCGTGCGGCTCCTTGTGGTTTGGTTTTCAGTTCTTTGTGTTCGTGATAGTCGTTCAGCTCCTGATAGTTTGTACGGCGCTGTTCAAGGTCGCTCTGGATTTGTAGCATCAGTGTGCGGTCCACTTTCAGCAGGCGAACCACGCCAGCCGTAATCAGGTATCCCACCGCAGGGATAACGGTAAACAGCAGCACGATACCGTTCAGCGCAGCGGCGCTTTGTTGTTTCGCGCCAGCATTGTAACCGTACCAGGAGAGCAGGAAACCGACCATGGCACCGGCCACCGCCAGCCCGACTTTGAGGAAGAACAGGTTGCCGGAGAAGCTGATACCGGTAATGCGTTTACCGGTTTTCCACTCACCGTAGTCATCAACGTCGGCCATCAACGACCAGTGCAGTGGTGACGGGATTTGATGCAGGATGTTCAGCAGGAAGTACATCACCAGCACCAGCATCGTTGCCTGCGGGTCAAGGAAGTAAAAGCCACCGGAGAATGCTGCCAGCACGATGTTGGTCCAGAAGAACACTTTCAGCTTGCACCAGCGGTCGGTCAGGATCTTCGCCAGCGTACTGCCGATCATCATGCCTACCACGCCAAGGCTGATAAACAGCGTGGCGAAGTGAGTCGATTGCTGCATCACCCAGGTGACGTAATACATGGTGGCAGCCATACGAATAAAGCCAGGGCAGACGTTGCAGAAGGTCAGCAGCAATATGCGTACCCACTGATCGTTCTTCCACACGTCGCGCAGGTCAGCTTTCAGGTCGTCATTGCTGGGCACTGCCGGACGAATACGCTCGCGTACCGTGGCAAAGCTGAACAGGAACATCAGCAGTGCCACCAGCGCCATCACACCCATAGCCATCTGGTAGCCGCGCGCCTTGTTGTCACCGCCAAACCACTCTGCCAGCGGCAGCAGCGTCAGTGACAGGATCAGCGTGGCAATCCCGACCATCACAAACCGGTACGACTGGCAGGAGACGCGTTCGCCGGGATCGTTGGTGATCACGCCACCCAGGGAACAGTAGGGGATATTGATCGCGGTATAGGTCAGCGACATCAGGAAGTAGGTCGCAAACGCCCATATGACTTTGCTGTTATAGCTCCAGTCTGGAGTGGTGAACATCAGCACACTGAACAGCACATAGGGTACGGAGACCCACAGTAACCAGGGGCGGAAACGACCCCAGCGACTCTGAGTCCGGTCGGCAATCGCACCCATAATCGGGTCCGTGACTGCATCCAGCACCCTGACAGATAACAGGAGAACGCCCACCAATGCAGGCGCCAGTCCGAAGACATCCGTATAAAAATAGTTAAGAAAGAGCATGATGGCGCCGCCGATCATATTGCATCCGGCATCGCCCATTCCGTAACCAATTTTCTCTCTGACTGAGAGTTTTGAGCCCTTCATGGATAATTCTCCCGCGTGTCTTTAGTGCTTGAGAGTATTCACGCTTATCGGATGCGGTGCGCAGGTGCAAAACGTCGCAGAGATGGACAAAACGCCTGGAGAGGGGAAAGTGTGAAGCAGATAACAATTCGGCCAGCAAGTGCTGGCCGAATCAACAGCGGGCGTGATGATTACGCGCGCTGTGTGCGGTTTTTAATCCAGTAACCCACGGCGAGGATCAGTACCCATACCGGGATCAGCCAGACAGAGATCGCCATGCCTGGGGTCATTGCCATCAGTACCAGAATTCCCGCGAGGAACAGCAGACAAATCCAGTTACCCAACGGATAAAGCAGCGCCGGGAAGCGGGTGGTGACACCCTGCTGATCTTTCTTACGGCGGAACTTCATATGCGCGAGGCTGATCATCGCCCAGTTGATCACCAGAGCTGAGACCACCAGCGCCATCAGCAGACCAAACGCCTCACCCGGCATCAGATAGTTGAGCAGTACGCACAATGCCGTCGCAATCGCGGAGAACAGGATAGAGATCACCGGCACGCCGCGGCTGTCGACTTTTAACAGCGCTTTAGGGGCATTACCCTGCTGCGCCAGGCCAAACAACATACGGCTGTTACAGTAAACGCAGCTGTTGTATACCGACAGCGCAGCCGTCAGGATCACCACGTTAAGGGCATTCGCCACCAGCGCATCACCCAGCTCGTGGAAAATCAGAACGAACGGGCTGGTATCAGACGTCACGCGGGTCCATGGCATCAGCGACAGCAGGACCGCCAGGGAACCAATGTAGAAAATCAGAATGCGGTAAATCACCTGATTGGTGGCTTTTGGAATGCTGGTTTCCGGGTTATCCGCTTCCGCAGCGGTAATGCCGACCAGTTCAAGACCCCCGAAGGAGAACATGATAATCGCCATCATCATGATCAGCCCGCTAAAGCCATTGGGCAGGAAGCCGCCCTGTTCCCAAAGGTTACGCACGCTGGCCTGTGGGCCACCCGTGCCGCTGAACAGCAGCCAGCAACCGAACAGGATCATAGCCACCACGGCAACGACTTTAATAATCGCGAACCAGAACTCCATCTCACCAAACACTTTCACGTTGGTCAGGTTGATGGCGTTGATGAGCACAAAGAACACCGCTGCCGACATCCAGGTAGGAATATCCGGATACCAGAACTGAATATATTTGCCTACGGCTGTCAGCTCTGCCATCGCCACCAGCACATACAGTACCCAGTAGTTCCAGCCAGAGGCGAAACCGGCAAAGTTGCCCCAGTATTTATAAGCAAAGTGGCTGAAGCTTCCGGCTACCGGCTCTTCTACCACCAT
This sequence comes from Erwinia sp. 1181_3, assembly GCF_052824965.1. NCBI lineage: Bacteria > Pseudomonadati > Pseudomonadota > Gammaproteobacteria > Enterobacterales > Erwiniaceae > Erwinia > Erwinia sp. 1181_3. The sequence continues at coordinate 120,173 of NZ_VTDE01000006.1, read as the reverse complement.
CTCGCCCAGCTGGCGCATGATCAGGAAGGCAATAAATCCGGCAATAGCATAACCCAGTATGACGCCTGGTCCTGCGGATTGGATGACCGATGCGCTGCCCAGAAACAGACCGGTACCAACGGCACCGCCTAATGCGATCAGCTGAATATGGCGGTTTTTCAAGCCACGTTTCAGCGTTTCGCCCTGCTGATGTTCCATGTATGACCTCATGATGTTTTATTATTTTTTATGTCTACGGCTGGCCCTGTTATCCAGGTGTATTAAAAACTTTACGACACTGTGTAAGTAAATATAATTCAAGGCGTAGCCTCAGGATGAGAATAGTGCTATGTGCAGAGGTTTGCACTCGCTTTCTGATAAACATGCGCAGGAACGACTAAAAAAGCAGCGCGGCGTCTCATTTATCGCTGTATTTGTTTTGTCATAAATTATCGAAAATGACGAATAACATTGTCTTATGACGGGGCGTTACGAGTGGGGCTGAAGAACGTTCCGGCCGTAGGCTGCCGGAACGTGGATAAAGGAGAGGGAGATCAGGTGCGCGAAGTGCGGCGCTTAACCTGGTAGCCGATAGCCAGGATGCCAATCCATACCGGGATCAACCACACCGAAATAGCCATACCCGGCGTCATTGCCATAATAACCAGCACCCCAGCCATAAAGACCAGGCACAGCCAGTTGCCAAACGGATAAAACAGGGCCTTAAAGCGAGGCTGAACCCCCTGCTCGACGAGGCGTTTGCGGAACCGCAGGTGGGAAAGGCTGATCATGGCCCAGTTGATCACCAGCGTGGAAACCACCAGCGCCATCAGCAGCTCGAAAGCAGAAGCGGGCATCAGATAGTTGAGCAGCACGCCGAAGGCGGTGGCAGTGGCAGACATCAGGATAGCGGCGACCGGCACACCTCGTGAATCAACTTTTAGCAGGGCTTTTGGTGCATTACCCTGCTGCGCCAGGCCAAACAACATGCGGCTGTTGCAGTAAACGCAGCTGTTATAGACCGACAGTGCCGCGGTCAGGATCACCACATTCAGTGCGTTAGCCACCAGAGCATCACCCAGCTCGTGGAAAATCAGTACAAACGGGCTGGTATTTGCTGTCACACTCGTCCATGGCATCAGCGACAGCAGCACGGTGAGTGAACCGACATAGAAAATCAGGATGCGCCAGATCACCTGATTGATTGCCGTCGGGATGCTTTTTTCCGGGTTCTCTGCTTCTGCGGCGGTCAGGCCGATCATTTCCAGCCCGCCAAAGGAGAACATGATGATGGCCATCATCATCACCAGCCCGCCCATGCCGTGCGGCATAAAGCCACCCTGGCTCCACAGGTTACTGATGCTTGCCTGTGGGCCGCCTGTGCCGCTGAACAGTAGCCAGCCGCCAAAGGCAATCATCGCGACAACGGCGATAACCTTAATAATGGCAAACCAGAACTCCAGTTCGCCAAACACCTTCACATTGGTCAGGTTGAGCGCATTGATGATCACGAAGAACACCGCCGCTGTCATCCAGGTCGGAATGTCCGGATACCAGAACTGGATATATTTGCCCACGGCGGTCAGTTCAGCCATCGCCACCAGCACGTAGAGCATCCAGTTGTTCCAGCCGGAGGCCAGGCCCGCAAAAGCGCCCCAGTATTTGTGGGCGAAGTGACTGAAACTGCCGGCAACTGGCTCCTCGACAACCATCTCACCCAGCTGACGCATAATCAGGAAGGCGATAAACCCGGCAATGGCATAGCCCAGAATGACTGCCGGACCGGCGGATTTGATCACCGATGCACTGCCCAGAAACAGTCCTGTGCCCACTGCCCCGCCTAATGCGATCAGCTGAATATGGCGGTTTTTTAATCCGCGCTGCAGCGTCTCTCCCGGTTGTTGCTCCATAATAATCCTCGTAATGCGCTTTCTGTGTATGACTGCATCGGCTAAAAAACCAATAACATACTGATATATTTACACTTATGTCAGTACGAAAATGCGTATGAGTCTGGTATGGCGCAGAGAATAATGTTAGGAGCGGTACTTTGCACTTTCTTTCTCATTATGTGTGCTGGGTTGGATAAAAAACCACCGATCGCACCGGGTGCGATAAGGTAAATAACAAGATGCAGAAAAGGGTAATAACGCCTTATCTGCGAAGGTATGGGTATCGTATTCTATCCACTAAGCTGCTGCCTGCTTTCGAAAAAGTGACGAAATTTAACATTTGTCGTCAGGTAAATTCGCGTGTCAACGGCGTGCCTGTGCCCTGACAGAGAAGGAGACGGCGGTCTGGTTTCGGGCAGTTGCCATATGGACATCAGGTGAATACTTTGTTACTTTACGGGCACCTTTTTGCAATTGGTATTACCAATTTACTCTGGCAAATCGAAAAGAAGGGATGATGGCCTACAGCAAGATCCGCCAACCTAAGCTCTCTGATGCTATTGAGCAGCAGCTTGAGTCCCTGATTATGGAAGGGACACTGCGTCCCGGAGAAAAACTGCTGCCTGAGCGAGAGCTGGCCGTGCAGTTCGATGTCTCCCGTCCCTCCCTGCGCGAAGCTATTCAGCGTCTGGAAGCCAAGGGCCTGCTATTACGCCGTCAGGGCGGTGGTACCTTCGTCCAAACCAATTTGTGGAAAAGCCTGAGCGACCCGCTCGTAGAATTACTTGCCGGCCATCCTGAATCCCAGTTCGACCTGCTCGAAACACGTCATGCACTGGAAGGGATTGCTGCCTATTACGCCGCATTGCGCGGCACTGACGACGATCTGGAACGCATCCGCGACTGCCATCTGCATATTCAGACCGCCCAGCAAAATGGCGATCTCGACGCAGAAGCGGGAGCGGTGATGCAGTATCAGATCGCTGTAACAGAAGCGGCGCATAATGTGGTGTTACTGCATTTGCTTCGTAGCATGGGTCCGATGCTGGAACAGAACGTCAGACAGAACTTCGAAATGCTCTACACGCGTCGTGAGATGCTGGAGAAAGTAAGTAGCCACCGCGCCAGTATTTTTGAGGCGATTGTGGCACGTGAGCCAGAGCAGGCACGCGAGGCTTCACACCGCCACTTGGCGTTTATCGAGGAAGTATTGCTGGACAGAAGTCGGGAGCAAAGTCGTAGAGAGCGCTCCTTGCGACGTTTACAGCAACGTAAGGATTAACGCGTAAATATAACGCGGCACGTACCTATAAAGGTATAAACGACGGGCCTGTCTCTTTGTATTTTGCCCACAGAGCACAAAGAGACAGGCTCCAGACAATTCAACGTAATTAGACACAGATAAGGAATACCCCCCATGTCAGAACGTTTAAATAATGACGTGGATCCGATCGAAACTCGCGACTGGTTAGAAGCGATCGAATCGGTCATCCGTGAAGAAGGTGTTGAGCGCGCACAGTATCTGATTGACCAGGTATTGAGCGGTGCACGCAAAGGTGGCGTTAAAGTGGCTGCCGGCGCGGGAGCCAATAACTACATTAACTCTATTGCTGTTGAAGATGAGCCGGAATACCCGGGCAACACGTCTTTAGAGCGTCGTATCCGTTCCGCTATTCGCTGGAACGCCATCATGACCGTTCTGCGTGCTTCCAAGAAAGATTTGGATCTGGGCGGCCATATGTCTTCCTTCCAGTCTTCTGCCACCGTGTATGAAGTGTGTTTCAACCACTTCTTCCGTGCGCGCACTGAAAAAGACGGCGGCGATCTGGTTTACTTCCAGGGCCACATTTCTCCGGGCGTTTACGCGCGTGCCTTCCTGGAAGGTCGTCTGACCGAAGACCAGATGAACAACTTCCGTCAGGAAGTTGATGGTAAAGGCCTGTCCTCTTACCCGCATCCTAAACTGATGCCTAACTTCTGGCAGTTCCCGACCGTATCTATGGGCCTGGGCCCACTGGGTGCGATCTATCAGGCTAAATTCCTGAAATATCTGGAACACCGTGGCCTGAAAGATACCTCTCAGCAGACCGTTTACGCCTTCCTGGGCGACGGTGAGATGGATGAGCCGGAATCCAAAGGGGCGATCACTATCGCGACCCGTGAAAAACTGGATAACCTGGTCTTCATCATCAACTGTAACCTGCAGCGCCTTGATGGCCCGGTGACGGGTAATGGCAAGATCATCAACGAACTGGACGGTATCTTCGGTGGTGCTGGCTGGGAAGTGATTAAAGTGATCTGGGGCGGTCGTTGGGATGAGCTGCTGCGTAAAGATACCAGCGGTAAACTGATCCAACTGATGAACGAAACCGTTGACGGTGACTATCAGACCTTCAAATCCCGTAACGGTGCCTACGTTCGTGAGCACTTCTTCGGTAAATATCCGGAAACGGCTGAGCTGGTGAAAGATCTGACCGACGACGAGATCTGGTCTCTGAACCGTGGTGGTCACGATCCGAAGAAAGTCTTCGCTGCACTGAAAAAAGCGCAGGATACCAAAGGTAAACCTGTGGTGATTCTGGCACATACCATTAAAGGTTATGGTATGGGTGAGACTGCTGAAGGCAAAAACATTGCGCACCAGGTGAAGAAAATGAACATGGATGGCGTACGCTATATCCGTGATCGTTTCAACGTGCCGGTCAGCGATGAAGCCATCGAAAAACTGCCGTACGTGACCTTCGATAAAGGGTCTGACGAATACAACTACCTGCATGGTCAGCGTGAAAAACTGGGCGGCTACCTGCCAACCCGTGAGCCGAACTTCAGCGAGAAGCTGTCCATGCCTGTACTGGAAGATTTCCGTCAGCTGCTGGATGAGCAGAACAAAGAAATCTCAACCACTATCGCCTTCGTACGTGCCCTGAACGTGATGCTGAAGAACCCGTCGATCAAAGATCGTCTGGTGCCAATCATTGCCGATGAAGCGCGCACCTTCGGTATGGAAGGTCTGTTCCGTCAGATCGGTATTTATAGCCCGAATGGCCAGCAGTACACCCCGCAGGACCGTGAGCAGGTTGCTTACTATAAAGAAGACGAGAAAGGTCAGATCCTGCAGGAAGGCATCAACGAACTGGGTGCAGGCGCATCATGGCTGGCGGCGGCAACGTCTTACAGCACCAACAACCTGCCAATGATCCCGTTCTACATCTACTACTCCATGTTCGGTTTCCAGCGTATCGGCGACCTGTGCTGGGCAGCAGGTGATCAGCAGGCTCGCGGCTTCCTGGTCGGCGGGACTTCCGGTCGTACCACCCTGAACGGTGAAGGTCTGCAGCACGAAGATGGTCACAGCCACATTCAGTCTCTGACTATCCCGAACTGTATCTCTTACGATCCAGCTTACGCTTACGAAGTCGCGGTCATCATGCATGACGGTCTGGTGCGTATGTACGGCGATGCTCAGGAAAATATTTACTACTACATCACCACACTGAACGAAAACTACCACATGCCAGCAATGCCGGCCGGTGCAGAAGAAGGTATCCGTAAAGGTATCTACAAACTGGACAGCAAAGAAGGTAGCAAAGGTAAAGTTCAGCTGCTGGGTTCAGGTTCTATCCTGCGCCACGTGCGTGACGCGGCAGAGATCCTGGCGAAAGACTACGGTGTCGGTTCTGACATCTACAGCGTGACTTCCTTCACCGAACTGGCCCGTGATGGTCAGGACTGTGAGCGTTGGAACATGCTGCATCCAACAGAAGAAGCCCGCGTGCCGTACATCGCTCAGGTGATGAACGATGCACCTGCTGTGGCATCAACTGACTACATGAAACTGTTCGCCGAGCAGGTTCGCAGCTATATCCCTGCCAGCGATTATCGCGTACTGGGTACTGACGGCTTCGGTCGTTCAGACAGCCGTGAGAATCTGCGTCACCACTTCGAAGTGGACGCATCTTACGTGGTGGTTGCAGCCCTGGGTGAACTGGCTAAACGTGGCGAAATCGACAAACAAGTGGTGGCAGACGCTATCGCTAAGTTCGATATCGACGCTGATAAAGTCAACCCACGTCTGGCATAAGAGGTAATAGAGTAATGGCTATCGAAATTAATGTCCCGGACATCGGCGCAGACGAAGTTGAAGTCACCGAGATTCTGGTCAAAGTGGGCGACACTGTAGAAGTTGAGCAGTCACTGCTGGTCGTTGAAGGCGATAAAGCCTCAATGGAAGTGCCGTCCCCACAGGCTGGTGTGGTTAAAGAGATCAAAGTTGCTACCGGCGATAAAGTCGAAACCGGCAAACTGATCATGATCTTCGAAGCGGCAGGCGGTGCAGCAGCACCGGCAGCAGCCGAAGAGAAGAAAGAAGAAGCGGCTCCGGCAGCCGCACCTGCAGCGGCCCCGGCGGCCAGCGCAGCAAAAGAGGTTAACGTACCGGATATCGGCGGCGACGAAGTTGAAGTCACCGAGATCATGGTGAAAGTGGGCGACAAAGTTGAAGCTGAACAGTCGATCCTCACCGTTGAAGGCGACAAAGCCTCAATGGAAGTGCCTGCACCATTCGCGGGTACGGTTAAAGAGATCAAAATCAGCGCTGGCGACAAAGTCAGCACCGGCTCTCTGGTAATGGTCTTCGAAGTGGAAGGCGCTGCGCCAGCCGCCGCTCCTGCCGAGACCACCGCTGCCACTGCACCTGCTCCGGCTAAACAGGAAGAGAAAGCCGCTCCGGCTGCTGCGCCTGCGAAAGCGGAGGCGAAGTCAGAATTCGCAGAAAACGATGCTTACGTCCATGCGACTCCGGTTATCCGCCGTCTGGCACGTGAATTCGGTGTAAACCTGGCGAAAGTCAAAGGCACCGGACGTAAAGGCCGTATTCTGAAAGAAGACGTGCAGAGCTATGTGAAAGACGCGGTGAAACGCGCTGAAGCTCCTGCTGCTGCTGGCGGCGGTCTGCCTGGCATGCTGCCGTGGCCGAAAGTGGACTTCAGCAAGTTTGGTGAGATCGAAGAAGTTGAACTGGGCCGTATCCAGAAAATCTCTGGTGCGAACCTGAGCCGTAACTGGGTGATGATCCCACACGTGACTCACTTCGACAAAACCGACATCACTGAGCTGGAAGCGTTCCGCAAACAGCAGAACACCGAAGCTGAGAAGCGTAAGCTGGATGTGAAGTTCACCCCGGTGGTGTTCATCATGAAAGCGGTCGCGGCTGCGCTTGAGCAGATGCCACGCTTCAACAGCTCGCTGTCTGAAGACGCACAGAAACTGACGCTGAAGAAATACATCAACATCGGTGTGGCGGTTGATACGCCAAACGGTCTGGTGGTTCCAGTGTTCAAAGATGTGAACAAGAAAGGCATCACTGAGCTGTCTCGCGAACTGATGGCTATCTCCAAAAAAGCACGTGATGGCAAACTGACTGCGGGCGAAATGCAGGGCGGTTGCTTCACCATCTCCAGCCTCGGTGGCATCGGGACGACCCACTTCGCGCCTATCGTTAACGCGCCGGAAGTGGCTATCCTCGGTGTGTCCAAGTCTGCGATTGAGCCGGTCTGGAATGGTAAAGAGTTCACGCCGCGTCTGATGATGCCGATGTCACTCTCCTTCGACCACCGTGTTATTGACGGTGCTGATGGTGCGCGTTTCATCACCATCATTAACAACGCACTGGCCGACATTCGCCGCCTGGTGATGTAATCCTGAAGAAGGCCGGCGTAAGCCGGCCTTCTGGTAAGTTGTTGTAGTGATTCGTGGCGCCGCGCTTTGCAGTTTATTAACAATTCTGTAAACTCTTGCGGTGAACGCGTCCCGGTGGATGAAGGGCGTTGAAATATATACCCAAAATAATTGGAGCTGCATCAAGGCGGCAAGCGAGGGAATCCCGATGAGCTTACATAAGTCAGTGATTCGGGTGAGCGAGCGTAGCCAACACAGATGCAGATTCAAGTATGACGGGTATCTGCTCTGACCCGCCGGACAATCAAATAAGAGGTCATGATGAGTACAGAAATTAAAACTCAGGTCGTGGTACTTGGGGCAGGTCCTGCAGGCTACTCTGCAGCCTTCCGTGCAGCGGATTTAGGTCTGGAGACCGTGATCGTTGAGCGTTACAGCACCCTCGGTGGTGTTTGTCTGAATGTCGGCTGTATCCCTTCTAAAGCCCTGCTGCACGTGGCGAAGGTGATTGAAGAAGCCAAAGCGCTGGAAGAGCACGGTATCGTGTTCGGCAAGCCGCAAACCGACATCAACAAGATTCGTACCTGGAAAGAAAAAGTCATCACCCAACTGACCGGTGGTCTGGCGGGCATGGCGAAAGGCCGCAAAGTGAATGTGGTCAACGGTCTGGGTAAATTCACCGGTGCTAACACCCTGGAAGTCACCGCTGAAGACGGTTCTAAAACCGTCATCACTTTCGACAATGCCATCATCGCTGCGGGTTCCCGTCCGATTGAACTGCCCTTTATTCCCCATGAAGATCCACGCGTGTGGGACTCCACTGATGCGCTGGAACTGAAAGAAGTGCCTGAGCGTCTGCTGGTTATGGGCGGCGGCATCATCGGTCTGGAAATGGGTACCGTGTATCACGCGCTGGGTTCTCAGATCGACGTGGTCGAGATGTTTGACCAGGTGATCCCGGCGGCTGATAAAGACGTGGTAAAAGTCTTCACCAAACGTATCAGCAAGCAGTTCAACCTGATGCTGGAAACCAAAGTTACCGCTGTTGAAGCCAAAGAAGACGGCATCTATGTAACGATGGAAGGTAAAAAAGCCCCGTCAGAACCACAGCGTTACGATGCGGTTCTGGTAGCGATTGGCCGCGTACCTAACGGTAAAGGTCTGGATGCAGGCAAAGCGGGCGTGGAAGTGGACGAGCGCGGATTTATCCGTGTCGACAAGCAGCTGCGTACCAACGTGCCACACATCTTCGCCATCGGCGATATCGTGGGTCAGCCAATGCTGGCACACAAAGGTGTGCATGAAGGCCACGTAGCGGCAGAAGTGATTTCTGGTCTGAAGCACTACTTCGACCCGAAAGTGATCCCATCGATCGCCTACACTGAGCCAGAAGTTGCCTGGGTCGGTCTGACCGAGAAAGAAGCGAAAGAGAAAGGCATCAGCTATGAAACGTCCACCTTCCCGTGGGCAGCATCAGGCCGTGCTATCGCTTCCGACTGTGCAGACGGCATGACCAAACTGATCTTCGACAAAACCACTCACCGCGTGATCGGTGGTGCGATTGTTGGCACCAACGGCGGCGAGCTGCTGGGTGAAATCGGTCTGGCTATCGAGATGGGTTGTGATGCTGAAGATCTGGCTCTGACCATCCACGCTCACCCAACCCTGCACGAATCGGTGGGTCTGGCGGCGGAAATCTTCGAAGGTAGCATTACCGACCTGCCAAACCCGAAAGCGAAAAAGAAATAACTCGCCTTCGTGTTTAAAAAACGGCTCCTGCGGGGGCCGTTTTGCTTTCTGTCTTTCCGTAAAAAACCGCGCAGGGCGCCGCAAAATCGCGTATCTTTGCTGGCAATTTCTGACCGGTCAAAAGGCTCGTTGTGTCGAATAAAGTTGCCCTGATCACCGGTGCCTCACGTGGTATCGGTCACCATCTTGCCCGCCATCTCCATGCTGCGGGCTATCACCTGATACTCATTGCACGGGATGCGCAGGCGCTGAACGCCTTAGCAAACACTCTCGGCTCTGCACGCGTGCAGACGCTGGCGCTGGATGTTTGCGATTATCCGGCGGTGGCACAACAGGTGCAGCAGGCACTGAGCGTGCACGCACAGCTTGATGTGCTGATCAACGCGGCGGGGATCTTCCGTGGCGGATCAACGCAGACAGCGCTGGATGATTTCAGCGCCATGCTGGCGACCAACGTCACTGCCATTCATCATCTCTGCCAGCTGTGTGTTCCCTGGCTGTCGAAATCGCCTGAGGGGCGCATCTTTAATCTCGCCTCTGTGAGCGGCGTGCAGCCTTATGGCAGCGTGGCCAGCTATGCCGCCAGCAAACATGCGCTGGTTGGATACAGCCGATCGATTGCGCGTGAGCTGGGAGCTCAGGGGATTAAAGTCACCACGCTCTGCCCCGACGTGGTGGATACCGATATGGCGCAGGGTTCCGGTCTGGCCGTCGATGAGATGCTGAGTACCGACGATCTTTGCCGCGCGGTTGATTTCGTGATGTCGTTGTCCCCGGCTGCGGTTGTGGAGCAACTCACCATCGGGCGGCAGTATCGTCCGCGTAAACCCGTCTGACCCAGGAGACGTTATGCTGGAACTGAAAGGGGTATCGCATGCTTATGGTGAGCGTAAGGTCCTCGATAACATCACTCTGCAACTCGCAGAAAAACGCATTGGTATTGTCGGCAGCAACGGGTGCGGCAAAAGTACCTTTGCCCGTCTGCTGAACGGCCTGTTGCTGCCGCAACAGGGCGAGGTGCTGGTTGATGGCTTGAACACCCGTCAGCAGGGGAAAGCGGTACGGCGTAAAGTCGGCTTCGTGTTTCAGAATCCGGACAACCAGATTGTCTTCCCGGTGGTTGAAGAAGATCTCGCTTTTGGCATGAAAAACCTTGGGCTGTCAAAGCAGGTGATCCGCGAACGCACCGATGCGGCGCTGGCACGTTATGATATGCAGGATCTGCGTCAGCATCCGGCTCATCTGTTAAGCGGCGGGCAAAAGCAACTGCTGGCTATCTCTGGCGTGCTGGTCATGGAGCCGGAATATATCGTCTTTGATGAGCCAACCACGTTACTCGATCTGCGTAATAAACGGCGCATTGCGCAGGCTATTGCCGATCTCGATCAGACGGCGATCGTGGTCTCTCACGATCTGGAATTTTTACAGGATTTCGATCGCGTGCTGGTGTTTGAGCGCGGGCAGGTGGTGATGGATGATGTGCCCGCAGTGGCACTGAAAGAGTACGTCAGGATGATGTCATGATATTAAGCGATTACGTCCCGGGAAATTCGATCATCCACCGGCTGCCACCCGGCCTGAAGATCCTTTCGCTGGCGCTACTGGGCACGCTGCTGTTTGTGTTCCCCCGGCTGGAAACCGCGCTGACGGCTCTGCTGTTGGTCGGGCTGCTCTATCCACTGGCGCGAATCTCACCCCGTATTATGTTGTTGCAGCTTAAACCGTTGCTGTGGGTACTGGTGCTGTTGTTTGCCGTGCAGTGGTGGATGGTCAGCTGGCAGTCCGGCGTGCTGGTGATTGCACGGCTGGCGGCGCTCATGCTGATGGCGGCGCTGGTGACGCTCACCACGCGCACCACTGAGATGATTGACGCCCTGGAGAAAGGCCTGTTCTGGCTGCGTTATGTACGTATTAATCCGGCGAAGGTCAGCCTGGCGCTGTCGCTGGCGATGCGTTTTATTCCGGTACTGGCAGCGATTGTTGCTGAAGTGCGGGAGGCGCAAAAAGCGCGTGGGCTGGATCGCAGCCTGATCGCCATTGCCATTCCGGTGATCGTTCGTACCCTGAAAATGGCTGATGATATTGCGGCGGCGCTTGAAGCCCGCGCTTATGACCCCCAACTGCGCCGTGAGCGCACCGATGCTGAGAAAGTGAGAGGATCTTAATGTCCACCCGAGATATTGTTTATATTGCGCTGTTTGCCGCCATCACTGCCGCGCTGGGTCTGTTTCCGGCGTTCAGTCTGCCGGTGATTGCTGTGCCGATCACCGCTCAGACTTTAGGCCCGATGCTGGCCGGTGCCATTGCCGGGGCGAAGCGCGGTGCGCTGGCACTGGTGCTGTTTGTGGTGCTGGTGGCGATTGGCCTGCCGCTGTTAGCGGGCGGTCGCGGTGGTTTAGGGATTTTCCTCGGCCCAAGTGGTGGCTTTATTCTGGCATGGCCGCTGGCCGCGCTGCTGATTGGTTTCCTGTATCAGCGTAATCTGCGTTCGCTGACGCTGGTCAAAGAGGTGCTGTTCCTGGTGTTGGGCGGGGTTGTGCTGATCTACTCGGCAGGTATTCCGTGGATTGCGGCGGTAGCCGGCTTATCTCTGAAGCAGGCGGCGCTGGGTTCTCTGGGTTTCCTGCCGGGCGATATCGTCAAAGTGGTGCTGGCGGTGCTGATCATTCGCGCGGTGCGCCGGGCTTATCCGACGTTGTAAACGGGTCGGGCATGCCCGACCCCTACGGGGATCTGCGTGGGGGCTTATCTGACGTTGTAAACGGGGCGGGCATGCCCGCCCCCTACGGGGATCTGCGTAGGGGCGAGGCAAGCCTCGCCCGGGTTTTTTCCCGGAATAATGGTTACATCCGCAATAAAATCTTCCCTTTCAACTCCCCTGACTGCACGGCTTTGACCGCCTGGTCGATCTCCTCCAGCGCATATTCGGCGACAATCTCGGTGGCAATCACGCCGTCGCGGATCAGCGCCATCACCTCATTGATTTTGCGTTGAACCCGCGTCTTCTCATGGCCGTGCACCCACAGACGCAGATGGAAATTAGAGAAGCGAATATCCGGGCGGCTGCGCCAGAAGGTCGCCGGGATCGGCTGACCAGACAGCAGGCCATAGTGAATAAACTGCCCACCAGGCGTCAGTGCCTGGGCCAGCGCCAGAGACTCTTCACCACCGATGCAGTCGAAAATAGTCGCTACGCCGCCGCGTTGTGCTAACGCGGCCAGCGCCTGTGGATAATCTTGTGCGCTGCTGTTCAGCACCTGCTCTGTGGCATACCCGCCGAAGATGTCGAGGTTCTCTGCTTTACGCACAATTGCAATCGGCTTCAGCCCCAGATGATTGGCAATGCGGATCAGCATTTTACCGATGGCCGAGTTTGCCGCATTGATGATAATGCGCATCCCCGGGGTGAAATGCATTTCCTCGGTCAGCATCAGCAGCGCGGTCATTGGATTGACGTAGCTGGTCGCCGCCTGCTGGTCAGTCACGAAGTCTGGCAGCGTAAAACACCACTGCGGATCGCAGTCCTTATAATGCTGCCAGGCTCCCATGCTGCCAACGGGTAACACACGCTGGCCAACAGGCAACCCGGCCTCATTACTCTGGCTTATTCTGCCCATTCCCTCGAAGCCCGGCACAAAGGGCAGGGCGATACGTGAACGATAGGCACCAGAAATAGTAATAATATCAGAGGGGTTGATGGTGGCGAAGGTCATTTTCACCCGCACCTGGCCTGCGGTTAACTCTGTGAGTGGACTCTGTTCAAGCTGCATCACCTCACCGATTTTGCCGAACTCCCGGACGACTGCTCTGGTGAATAAAGTCTCTTTCATGGTATATTTTCTTCAGTGTTGTCCGGTTGACAGGTTAATGTTTTTTATGCAGGAACAGTATAATAGCGAAACATTTCGCGTATCAATGCGCGATATAGATTTAAACGGTCACGTGCATAATTCTGTTTATTTAGACTATTGTGAAGATGCCGTGGTTAATGCGTTTCGCCGCGCTGATATTCTGCCTTTATTTCGACCACACACTGCGGGTGTGGCCTACCACGTGAAAAAATGCGAAGCCACTTTCTCTCATCCGCTGTCGGTGGATGATGTGGTGTTACCTCAGGTGTTGATTGAGAAAATCGGTAACAGCAGTTTAATTTTCACCATCCGTTTAATGCTCGATGATAAAACCACGCTGTGCGCCGAAGGCAAATTCATCTGGGTCTGTGTGAATCCAACGGATAATAAGCCGTGCCCGATCCCGGATGAAGCCCGTCAGGCGCTCACCCGGCACTTTCCGTTTGTCGGGGCCTGATCGTCATGCCGGTTCACGACAGAGTTAAGCAGCATGCAGAAAACCATCCCGACCTGACCGCCGTTGATATTGAAGGTTACACGCTGAGCTGGCAGCAGCTGTGGCAGCGTGCGCAGGTGCTGTACCAGCAGCTGTGCCGGATGCCTTCCACTAGTGAAAACCGCACTGTAGCAATAGCCATCGGTAACGATATTACCTTCCCCGTTGCCTGGCTGGCGGCCACTGCGCAGCCTTTTACGGCGGCGATTATCGATCCTCAGGTGCCCGTTGAACAACGCCACGATATGCTGCAACGGCTGGCGCCGGATCTGTTGCTGCTGAAAGCAGAAGATCGGGCGCTGATCGCACAGGCCGAGCAGCTGGCGATCCGCTGGCTGGCCGTCGATAGCGAACCCGCGCCACGTGTTCTGCCAGACGATCCCGAATTTACCGCCGGGATGCAGGCTGAAACGCCGTTTCTGATCAACTTTACCTCCGGCACCACCAGTCTGCCGAAAGCCTTTATCCGATCGCGACGATCCTGGCGCTGTAGCTTTGAAAACGGTGAAGCGCTCTTTGGGTTAAAACATGCCCCCTCAACGCTGTTTCCCGGTCCCCTTTCTCACGGTATTGGCCTTTACTGCCTGAATGAAACGCTGTACGCCGGAGGAACCTTCTACAGCCCCGGGCAGTGGCAGCCTGCGGCGGCGCTGGCGTTGATTGCGCAGCGACAGATCGAACGGCTGGTGGTCGTCCCCACGATGATCGCCGGGTTTGCTCGTGTGGCAGAAGGCAGCGCATATCCCAGCCTCCAGCGTCTGTTAAGCGCGGGTGCCAAGCTGGAGCTAAATCACTACCGTCAGGCGCGGACACTGTTTCCCGTCGCGCGAATGCAGGAGTATTACGGTGCCTCAGAGCTGGGCTTTATTGCCGTTTCCACCCTGGTGGATGCCGATATCAGCGCATCGCTGGCAACGGTCGGCCAGGCGTTTCCCGGCGTGGAGATTAGCATCCGTAATGATCAGGGAGAGGTTCTTCCCGCGAACCAGCCGGGCACCATTTATATTACCAGCGAACAAATTATCGACCGTTATTTGTGGGGCGATGACGGCAGCGCCTTTGTAAAAGATCAGTCAACGGCGACGGTGGCTGATATCGGTTATCTCGATGATGATGATCGCCTGCATGTGATTGGCCGTCGGGGAAATATGATCCTCAGCGGTGGCAATAATATTTATCTCTCTGAAATAGAGTCAGCGATTAAATCATTGCCGGGAATTATTGAAGCCGTAGTGATTGCGGTTGATGATGATTATCTGGGTAAGAAAATGGTCGCTATTGTTGAGGGCGCACCAGAAGAACTGACACAGTTATCACAACGTTGTCGCTCACTGCTGGCGAAATATAAAATTCCGCGCCAGTTTTATCATATTACACACTGGCCACTGACGCCGAGCGGTAAAATAAAACGCACCGAGCTGGAAAAAAGGATCGCACAACATGGCAGCAGCAAAGAGCTTACTGAATTACCAGCCTGAGGATGACTGGCAGCCGGTGATCGTCGCTGCACGACGTACTCCGGTTGGCAGAGCTTATGGCATCTTTGACGGTGTGCCAATGGCCGAGCTGCTGACACCGCTGTTTGAGCAGATCATGGCGACCCTGCCAGCGGGGTTTACCGCGATTGATGAAGTGATTATCGGTAATGCGACGGGCGGCGGCGGCAATATTGCCCGGCTGGCAGCGCTGACGGCGGGCTTGCCGCTCTCTGTTCCTGCCGTCACGGTGGATCGCCAGTGTGGTTCCGGGCTGGAAGCGGTGATTAATGCCTGCCGTCTGGTGCAGGCCAGAGCAGGGGAGTGTTATCTGGCGGGCGGCGTTGAAAGTGTCAGTACTGCACCGTGGCGCGTGGAAAAACCCGCATCGCTGAAACAGATGCCGCGTTTCTTCGGACGCGCGCAGTTTTCACCGGATGATATCGGTGACCCGGAGATGGGCATGGCGGCCGAGAATGTGGCGCGCCAGTGTGGCATCAGCCGGGAGCGTCAGGATCAGTTTGCCCTGCGCAGCCATCAGCGTGCGCTGGCGGCACAGCAGCAGGGGGCATTTCGGCAGGAGATTGTCCCGGTTAGCGTCAGGGGGCGTCTGGTGGAGGATGATGAGTGTCCGCGTGCCGACACCTCGCTGGCTAAGCTCTCTGCATTGTCGCCGGTGTTTGCCGCTGACGGAACAGTAACGGCGGGCAACTGTTGCCCGCTGAATGATGGCGCATCGTTGCTTCTGGTGATGAGCCGCCGCAGGGCACGTGCCAGTGGTTTTACCGAAGGACTGCTGTTTGCGGATGCCTGTAGCGCAGGCGTCGATCCTAATCTGCTGGGCCTCGGGCCGGTGCCCGCCACGCAGAAACTGCTGGCACGCCAGCCGGGTCTGACCCTGGATCAGGTCAACGTCATTGAGTTTAACGAAGCTTTTGCTGCCCAGGTTCTGGGGTCTGTTGATGCTTTGCATATTGATGAGATGCGGATTAACCGCCAGGGCGGCGCTATTGCTCTGGGGCATCCTTATGGCGCATCAGGCGCGATAATGGTAACGCGTCTGTTCAGCCAGCTTCTGGGCCAACCGCACAGTGGCGGCTTTGGTCTGGCGATGTTGGGCATCGCCGGAGGGCTGGGGTTAAGTGCGTTATTTAAAGCCGTGCGGCTTTAAACCTATTTTCCGCGCCACTGCGGAGCGCGCTTTTCGCTGAAGGCGAGCAGACTTTCCTGATAATCCTGGCTCGCCTGGAGCTGCTGCAATTCTGCAGCGCTGATTTGACAAAGATCCCGGGCGTTGGCTGCTTTCAGCAGGGCGTTACAGGCCTGAACGGCCAGCGGTGCGTTGCGGTTGAGGCTGGCAGCCAGCGTCAGTGTATTTTCCAAAAGGTCTTCCGCTGTGGTCACCTGGTAAAACAGGCCCAGCGCCAGCGCACGCTGAGCGTCCATGGGCTCACCAATAAGCAGCATCTCTCGTGCAACGCTCGCAGGCAGCCGTGTTGCCAGTTGGCCGATGGCCCCGCCAAGCGGCAGCAGGCCATGCTTCACTTCGGGTAGCGCAATTTTCACCTGCTCAGCAGCAATAATAAAATCACATTCCAGCGCCAGTTCCAGTCCACCACCAAAGGCATGACCATTCAGTGCCGCTATCCAGATTTTGCGCCGTGGCAGATGTTGCAACGGGTTAAACCCACCGTGCGAATTGATCAGGCCTTTGCCACCGTCGGTAAAGGCCTCCTGTAGATCGGCCCCACCGCAAAACACGGTTCCGCTGCCAGTAAGGATAACGGTGCGGATATCGGCCTGCTGTTCGCACCAGTTCAGGCACTGTTCCAGCTCGCTGATCATGACGGCATTATAGGCATTACGCGCGGCGGGGCGGTGGAGCGTCAGCCGCGCAACGTGTGGGATGGGGCGGTCGCAGCGGACCAGTTGCGTATTCGGTTGTTCGCTATTCATCGTGGCTCAGCGTGATTCAGCAAGGAATTTGAGTGTATCACGCCGCGATTGGCCTGTTGTACCCACTCAATAAAGCAGCGCATCGCGGCGGAGTGGTATTTACGGCTGGGATAATAGAGCCAGAAACTTTCAGCTGGCGCCACATAGTCAGTCAGCAGCTCCACCAGTTCCCCGCTTGCCAGCGCGCTTTCACTCAGGTTGCGCAGCACAAAGGCGATGCCGGCCCCGGCTTGTGCGGCCTTAATCATCATCTGATCGTTATCCAGTGTCAGATTGCCGTTGACCGCAATCTCCTTCAATTTGCTCTGCACCTGGAACTCCCATTTATATTGCATCCCGCTGGGAAAACGCCGCTGGATACAGGGATAGTCTGGCAGTTCATCCGGATGCTGCGGTGCACCGTGACGGGCAACAAACGCCGGGCTGGCAATCACTGCGCCAGTGACGGGCATGCCGAAGGGGATCGCCACCATATCCTGCGGAATGACGTTGCCAAAACGTACACCGGCATCAAAACCCTCTTCCACAATGTTCACAAAGCCATCACTGGTGGCTATCTCCAGGGCAATGTCGGGATACTGCTGGCGGAATGGCAGCAGTATAGGGTGAAGAGCAAGGGCTTCCGCATTGCGCGGCATATTGAGACGCAGTGTGCCACGTGGATCGGCACGCCAGGTGTTCAACTCATCCACCGCACTGGACAAATCGACCAGTGCCGGTTCAATACGCGACAGAAAAGCACGACCCGCCTCAGTTAACGATACGCTGCGCGTGGTGCGGTTCAGGAGCCGCAAACCGATACGCTGCTCCAGATTTGTGAGGGTATGACTCAACGTCGAAGGTGTGACATTACGCTCCTCCGCCGCCTTGCGGAAATTGAGATGGCGGGCGATGGCAGCGAAAATCTCTAATTCCTGTAGCGTAGTGCGATTTTTCATATTGATGATTATTTTTCATTAAAGCGCTTAATTAGCGTCAATTGTTGATTTTAACCGGGGAAAGTATAACGACATTGTCGCTAATCAACGGGATAAAAATGATGAAACAAAGAACATTAGGCAGTGAACATTTTCACGTTTCCGCTCTCGGTCTGGGATGCATGGGAATGAGTTTTGCCTACGGGCAGCCGGGCGATGAACAGCAGATGATCAAAACGCTGCATCGCGCCTTCGATCTGGGCATAGATTTCCTTGATACTGCGGAAGTTTACGGGCCGTTCACCAACGAGTCTCTGATTGGCAAAGCACTGAAAGGCCACGCGGGTAAAGTAAAGATCGCTACCAAATTTGGTTTTCATATCACAGATGAGGGGGAAGGCTGGGAACGTATTAAAGGCGTGAACAGCCAGCCTGAAAATATTCGTGCCTCGGTAGAGGCATCCTTACAGCGTCTGGGGGTAGAAGTGATTGACCTCTACTATCAACACCGCCTCGACCCGAGCGTAGCAGTGGAGGACGTGGTGGGAACAATGGCCGACCTGGTACGTGAGGGGAAAGTTCTGCACCTGGGTTTGTCAGAAATTTCCAGCGAAACATTACAGCGTGCACATGCGGTGCATCCCATCACCGCCGTGCAGAGTGAGTATTCGTTGTGGTCACGTGAGCCTGAACACTGCTTGCTCTCAACCTGTCGTCAGCTTGGCATCGGTTTTGTCCCTTACAGTCCATTGGGTCGAGGTTTCCTTTCAGGAAAGCTTCCCGTGTTGGCAGCCGATGATTTCCGTCATTATCTGCCGCGTTTCCAGAAAGAGGCGCTGGCCTGGGTACTGGCGAAAGGTGAGAACATTGTGCCTGTTCCAGGTGCCAGCAAAATTCCCCATTTGGAAGATAACTGCCGTGCCGTCGATATCCGTCTGGCAGAGGATGATCTGGCACTGCTCGATCGCTTGTTTGCGGCGGAGAATATTATCGGTGAACGCTATACGGCACAGGAGCTTACGCTGGTTGAAAGCGATTTACCCCGCTAAGCATTATCATGTCGATAATGTCACCCGTGGGCGCAGCGTTTGCTGTTTGGCAATCCTGAAGGGCCACGCGTTGACTGAACCATGTGCATGTTAAAAATAAATGCAGGAAAAAGTTGAACGTAGCCTAAATTATTTTCGAGTAATGACTTTCTTGGCATGGATATTGATTTTTACCTTGTTTTTTTGCCCATTTATAATGATTTCTACCCGGTTTGGCGGACAGCTGGCGTTTATATCACCAGATTTTCTCCCTGCCTGACAATTGAGGTGATAAACACTGATAATAATCACATGGCATTAAAAACAGTATTGACTCTTGTTTTTAAAGCAGTAGATTAGAACTCACAGCACGGGAATATTACCGGGTTGTGTCAGATAAAGTTTAATGTTTATTTTGCGATGAAAGTCACGAAGTATTTTTGTATGGGAGAGTCGTTGTGAGTTTAGTTATTGTTATCCACTCGCTTCGATGATGCTTAAGGCCACGCAGTCAGTTGCGAAATCGCAGGGTGGGAACGTAAGCGCGATGACATAAGGCTATGTTTTACCGATATAAGCGAGTCCGAATGTTGTGATGTGTGTTAATAAGTCACAATGGAAGTCAAGCCACGTATCAAAGAGTCTACGTCGCGTTGGGTGTGTACTTGTTTAACCGGCCATGTCTTTCGACAGGCATGATGTTAACTGTCATTTATGGAGGTAAGCTAGAATCTTAGTCACTTATACTATCCGTAATAAACACGTACATTTGACGAAGTACTAATAGAAGTCATTACTCGTTAAGTTCATTAATGTTAAAGTTTGAGTTAGCAGTACCTTAAAAGCCCTGGCAATCTCTGTCAGGGCTTTTATCATTTTAAGCCTGGTGGCATTTTCATGAGCTTACCCACATGAGCACTCATCCTTCAGAACGACCCGCTGACCAGACGTGAACCATAAAGTTCAAAAAATATAAGTGAAATGAATCCTTGCTTGTTGAGTCTTATCCGGTCTACTATGCCTCATCGGTTTGGAATACAGACCTTATGAAAGCAGTTTTAGTAAAGCAGTCCTCAGTACAAGTGTTATCAAAGATATCCCTTCATCGAGAGCCTCCTCCTAAGTGCCCATAAGTTTAAATCTGATGAACAGGCCATGTTCGCCATGTTAAGTGGCTCAAAAATTGAAAGGAAATATCTATGTCTAACAAAATGACTGGTTTAGTAAAATGGTTTAACGCTGATAAAGGCTTCGGTTTCATCACTCCAGCAGACGGCAGCAAAGATGTATTCGTACATTTCTCTGCTATCCAGAGCAGCGATTTCAAAACCTTAGATGAAGGCCAGAAAGTTGAGTTCTCTATCGAGAACGGCGCTAAAGGTCCATCAGCTGTAAACGTTATCGCTCTGTAATTTGCGATAATCTCGCTAACACCGACGACAGCGATGAGGGCATTAGCCTGAGCAGTGATGTGTTAGTGATAAAAAAGCCGCCAAGTGCGGCTTTTTTTGTTTTTCTCCCCGCAAAAAATATCCCCTGCGTGTCCCTCCACGATAAGTCATTGAACCGCTGTTTAAAATAAGCTGCATTTATTTCCACAGGTAGTAGCGGGAGATTGCTGTGCGGCAGGAATGCGGTTTTTTAGTCGCAAGTGAAGAACATCCAATATGGTCATGTTAAAAAAGCAGCTAAAAACGCTGGAAAAAGGCTTTTTTGCCCATAAAAACTGTCAGGCTATTGATGTTGCTTTTTTGTAAACGGATTAACACGCAACCGAAATCCTGCTATGCTGGCCCTCGCGGAACCGGGCACCTTACCCTACACATGGATGGTTTTCACTTTGCGGTGAACTCAGGTAGCCCGGGATGCTAAATACAATGAGAGCGAGGAGAACGTCGTGCTAGAAGAATACCGTAAGCACGTTGCCGAGCGTGCTGCCCAGGGGATTGTTCCAAAACCGTTAGATGCTTCCCAAATGGCCGCGCTGGTTGAACTGCTAAAAGCCCCTCCAGCGGGTGAAGAAGAATTTCTGTCCGATCTGTTAATCAATCGAGTGCCGCCGGGCGTTGACGAAGCGGCGTATGTCAAAGCGGGTTTCCTGGCTGCTGTCGCGAAAGGCGAAACAACTTCTCCTCTGGTTACTCCTGAACTGGCAGTCAAACTGCTGGGCACCATGCAGGGCGGTTATAACATCCATGCGCTGATTGACGCGCTTGACGATGAAAAGCTGGCACCGATTGCCGCTGAAGCGCTGTCCCACACGCTGCTGATGTTCGACAATTTCTACGATGTCGAAGAAAAATCTAAAGCAGGCAACCCACACGCGAAAAAGATTATTCAGTCGTGGGCTGATGCTGAATGGTTCCTGAAACGCCCTAAACTTGCAGAAAAAATCACCGTAACCGTGTTCAAAGTGACCGGCGAAACCAATACCGACGACCTCTCTCCGGCGCCGGATGCATGGTCTCGCCCGGATATTCCACTGCACGCGCTGGCGATGTTGAAAAACGCCCGTGAAGGCATCGAACCCGACGATGCTGGTAACGTAGGCCCGATCAAACAGATCGAAGCATTACAGGCTAAAGGCTTCCCACTGACCTACGTTGGTGATGTGGTCGGTACAGGTTCTTCGCGTAAATCCGCTACTAACTCGGTGCTGTGGTTTATGGGCGACGATATTCCTTACGTGCCGAACAAGAAGGGCGGTGGCGTCTGCCTCGGCGGTAAAATCGCACCTATCTTCTTTAACACGATGGAAGATGCAGGCGCACTGCCAATTGAAGTCGATGTTGACCGTCTGAATATGGGCGATGTTATCGACATCTATCCGTATAAAGGTGAAGTCCGCAATCACGACACCAACGAAGTTCTGGCTAACTTTGAACTGAAAACCAACGTACTGTTGGATGAAGTTCGTGCTGGTGGCCGTATTCCACTGATCATCGGCCGTGGCCTGACCACCAAAGCCCGCGAATCTCTGAATCTGCCGCACAGTGATGTGTTCGAGCAGGCGAAAGATGTGGCAGCCAGTACCCGTGGCTTCTCACTGGCGCAGAAAATGGTCGGCCGTGCATGCGGCGTTGACGGTGTGCGCCCTGGTGCCTACTGCGAACCGAAAATGACCTCGGTTGGCTCGCAGGACACCACCGGTCCAATGACCCGCGATGAACTGAAAGACCTCGCCTGCCTCGGTTTCTCTGCAGACCTGGTGATGCAGTCCTTCTGCCATACCGCGGCTTATCCGAAGCCGGTCGATGTGACCACGCACCATACGCTGCCTGACTTCATTATGAACCGTGGCGGCGTGTCGCTGCGTCCGGGGGATGGGGTAATCCACAGCTGGCTGAACCGTATGCTACTGCCGGATACCGTAGGTACAGGCGGTGACTCACATACTCGCTTCCCAATTGGTATTTCCTTCCCGGCGGGTTCAGGTCTGGTGGCCTTTGCTGCTGCGACCGGCGTTATGCCACTGGATATGCCAGAGTCCGTGCTGGTGCGTTTCAAAGGTGAAATGCAGCCGGGTATCACTTTGCGCGATCTGGTGCATGCGATCCCACTGTATGCGATTAAAGCTGGCCTGCTGACCGTTGAGAAGAAAGGGAAGAAAAACATCTTCTCTGGTCGCGTGCTGGAAATCGAAGGCCTGCCGAAACTGAAAGTTGAGCAGGCATTCGAACTGACGGATGCTTCAGCAGAGCGCTCCGCAGCCGGCTGTACCATCAAGCTGGATAAAGAGCCGATCATCGAATATCTCAGCTCGAATATCGTGCTGCTGAAATGGATGATCTCTGAAGGTTACGGCGATCGTCGTACGCTTGAACGTCGTGTTCAGGGCATGGAAAAATGGCTGGCCGACCCGCAGTTGCTGGAAGGCGATGCGGATGCGGAATACGCTGCGGTGATCGACATCGATCTGGCAGATATTAAAGAGCCGATTCTGTGTGCACCGAATGACCCGGATGATGCCCGTCTGCTGTCTGATGTGCAGGGCACAAAAATCGATGAAGTCTTTATCGGTTCCTGCATGACCAACATCGGCCACTTCCGTGCGGCTGGGAAACTGCTGGATGCGCATAAAGGCCAGCTGCCTACGCGTCTTTGGGTGGCTCCGCCAACCAAGATGGATGCGGCACAGCTGACCGAGGAAGGCTACTACAGCGTATTCGGTAAGAGCGGCGCGCGCATTGAGATTCCGGGCTGTTCACTGTGCATGGGTAACCAGGCACGTGTGGCAGATGGCGCAACGGTGGTATCGACCTCCACGCGTAACTTCCCGAACCGTCTGGGAACGGGTGCAAATGTGTACCTGGCGTCTGCTGAGCTCTCCGCAGTCGCTTCTCTGCTGGGTAAACTGCCAACGCCGGAAGAGTATCTGACGTTTATGGGCCAGGTGGATAAAACCGCTGTGGACACCTATCGTTATCTGAACTTCGACCAGTTGAGTCAGTACACCGACAAAGCCGATGGCGTGATTTTCCAGACTGCGGTTTAATCTTCAGTTAGCGCTAAGAAACCGGGCCATGTGCCCGGTTTTTTTATGTGCTCAGTGGATGGCTGCGATCTCGAACTTCACCTGATAGCCGGCTTTGGCAAGCAGTGTGACGAGTTTATCCAGACTGAAAAGATGAAACTTTCCGCTACGAATTTCGGAAATACGTGAGACGGTGACGCCGAGCAGTACGGCGGCCTCTTTGAGCGGCATGCCGTCAATTTTTTCCTGCAACGCCATCAGTAATTGTGAGCGTGCTTTGAGCTGTTCGGCCTCTTTCGGGGTGTCGGCAAGGGCATCCCAGACACTGTCGAAACGCTGGATCATGAGCTGAACTCCTGTATCAGTTGCTGATAACGCTGGCGGACCAGTGCCACATCCTGCGGGCTGGTCTTGAGCGTTTTCTTATGGAAAGCATGCAGTACATAGATAGCATCGCGGAGCTTTGACACGTAGACCACGCGAAATGTCCCGCTGTCACCATCATGTATTCGCAATTCCCACACCCCACTGGCAACAGCAGCCAGTGATTTAAAATCTGCGGGTGTCGCACCCGCCTGTAGCTGAGCGAGTTGATAACCCGCATCATGCATCACATTCCTGGGAAAGCGTTTAAGGTCGCTCAACGAGCTACCAAGAAAACAGATCTTTTTCATTCGATTCTTCCCTGTTGATGAATTTACGGAATTACGTAATTTTAAGCAACTGTTTTTCCGTGATTACGTAATTTTATGTTGCTGGTGAACGGGTATTACCGTTGTGCCGGGCAGAACATGCCATGGGGGAAAGCGGACAGGCCAGTATTTTCACTGTTCCGTTATCAATATTGGAAAGCGCTACGTAAAACCTCCTGCTTTTCCCGCGCCGGGCTGCGATAATGCGCGCCAAAGCTCAGTATTGTCGCGGCAGACGCGCAAAATGTGGTTGAGCCTGTGAGCAGGCTGGCCGGGAGGAAAGCGCGATGGAATATGAATTTTTAAGAGATATCACCGGTGGTGTGAAGGTTCGCATGACGATGGGCCATGAAGCCGTCGGTCACTGGTTTAATGATGAAGTGAATGAAGACCTCACCCTGCTGGATGAGGTCGAAGCCGCTGCCGAAGACGTCAAAGGCAGCGTGCGTCAGTGGCAGCGCGTGGGCAAAGAGTACACGCTGTTACTGGATGAAGAAGAAGTGATGATCCGTTCAAACCAGCTCAACTTTGAAGGCGATGAGATGGAAGAGGGGATGAATTACTACGATGAAGAGAGTCTGTCATTCTGCGGAGTGGAAGACTTTCTGGCCGTGATTGCCGCCTACCGGGAATTTTTACAGGGGCGTTAACGTTTACGCCGAAGCCCCGCAGGAGCCGGGCATGCCCGGCCCTTGCCAATACATGCCTGTTTTATAACGATGCTCCACCGCACATCACCAGCTCCTGCCCGGTAATGGCGGCGGCGGCAGGTGACAGCAGATAGCCCACCAGTTCGGCAACTTCCTGCGGCTGAATAAAGCGGCCGATGGGTGGCAGTTTTGGCGGCGAACCTTCGCGTCCGGGGCTGTTCAACATCGGTGTCTGTGTGGCGCCAGGCGCAACGATATTGGCCGTCAGCCCACGAGGTGCCAGTTCTGCTGCCCAACTGCGAACCATACCTATCATGGCCGATTTGGTGGCGACATACTGACTACGGCCTGCTGCCCCGCGTGACGTGCGGCTGCCCAGTAGCACGATGCGCCCACCGCTGCGCATATGCGGCACAAAGGTATTGGCCAGCGTTTCCGCCACGGCAATATGCAGCTGCCACAGTTGCTGGCTGGCCGTGACATCCAGCTCCCCCAGCAATGCCGCTTTCATCATCCCGGCCGCGTGAACAATGGCCTGCGGTGTCTCCATCCCGGCAAGTACCCGGGCCAGCGCGGCATTGTCGAACAGGTCCACGCTGACAGACCGAAACTGCGGGTTATCATGTTCAATGTGGCTGCGGCTTAATCCTGTCACCTGCCAGCCCTGTGTTAACAGATGATCGACAATCGCCGCCCCAATGCCTGAACTGGCGCCGGTCACCAGCGCATGACGGCTCATAGCGTGCCCTCCAGCATTCCCACCGGGATCTTAAAAACGGCCTTGCGGACCATCATCGGTTGCCCGATGGCGCACAGTGCCTGATGCGCTTCGCCTGGTGCAAACGTTACAAAGTCGCCGGGACGCAGATGGACCTGCTGCGTCAGCTGTGGATCGGCGACGATATACAGATCCGCTTTACGTTCTTCACCGCCGGCCGGGCGTGCATCGGTCAGTCCGTAGCGGATAACCTCCTCGCCCGTCAGCACGATCTGAATATCGAGATATTCCCGGTGAAACTCGGTATGGCGTGTGACCGCTGGTGCACTCTGCTGTGAGCCGATATGACAGAACCAGGCGGCCCCCTCCGGCTGCCATCGCCCATCGGGCAGCGCACTCAATGCTGCCAGGCTGTGCGCGGGCTGCGCCAGCAGTTGAAACAGCGATGCAGGCAGGGTAGCCAGCGTCAGATGGTTGAGGTTACCGGCGATCATCGGCGATCTCCTGTCACCCATTCCTCTTCCACACGCACATATTTAATCGCCTGGCGGAAATAGGTGTAGGCAATATGCAGTTCCCCGTTCAGCCCCTGCTTAATACTGGGGTAGGAGAACTCACGGTTCAGCTTCTGCTGCGAATTATTCGTCATGCAGTAGCCGTCGCCTTCATCCAGATTACGCCGGAACGGCCAGCTTTTTCCGCCATCACGTGAAATCGCCAGCGTCATGGGGGCTCGTGGTGCTCCCCAGAAGGCGGTTTTACCGCTGTGGATCACCGGTTCGGCGGCGACCGCCACGTCATCCTCTTCATCTTCAATTTCGTCATACAGTGAGGTGCGGCGTTCGCTGGCCCCTTCGGCACTCATGGCGTTAAACACCAACGCCAGGTCACCGTTCGCCAGCGTGGTCACCTGAATCGACGAGTTATTGTTTGGCAGTTCGGTGGCCTGTGGGGCGGACCAGCTTTGCCCGCCGTCGTCGGACCGGCTTTGATAGATATGATCTGCCCAGCGGCTACGATACAGCGCCAGCAGCGAGCCATCTTTCAGCAGCGTAATATTCATATGCACGCAGCCGGTGCTGTCCGGCACGGCCACATCGTGCCAGCTTTTGCCTTTATCCCGCGAGATTTTTACCGCGCTGTCGTCATTATTGCCCACCCATTTTTCTCCGGGTTGGGTACGGCAGTAGAACACCGGCAGCAGCCAGTCGCCGTTAGCCAGCACGACCACGGGCTGACGGATAAAGGTGCCGGGCTGGTCGAGCAGCGTGGCAATCGGCCCCCAGCTCTGGCCGAAGTCCGTTGACTGGCGATAGCGCACAATCGCCGTATCCTGATTACCGGACTTTTGCGCGGTGTACAGCAGCCACAGCACGTTGTCCGGGTCGAGGAACAGTACCGGGTTCTGCTCCGAGCGGGTCGGGTCGTCCGAGAGTTTTACCGCGTCGGACCAGCGCTCGCTCCCTTTCTCCAGGCGTGAGCACCAGACAGAAATATCGGCGATCCCTTCCTGAGTACCGCCAAACCATACGCACAGCACATCGCCATCCGGCAGCGGCAGCAGGTTAGCCGCATGATTTTGCGGGCAGGATGAGGGCAGTATCGCCTGCTGCCTGTCACCCTCGGTAGCGATAATGCCGTTACGTTCTACGGTGAGCGTTTCCAGTGTCATATCAGGCTCCACTTTTTTGAATTTGGTGTGCGGTTTTTTTCTGGCTGTCCCGCGATGGGATCATGCGATCAATCACCATCACCAGCGCCGGAACAATCAGGGCGATGTACATGTTATTGATGCCGAACGGATCGCCCATGACAAACCAGACCGAGGTCACGACGCAGGAACCAATCAGCCCCCAGTTTGCGCCGCGCGCACTTTTAAACATCGGCAGGTAGAAGGCGATAATCGCCACCACGGAAATCGACAGACGGATAGCACGGGTGAAGAACGACAGCTTCAACACTTCCGGCACCAGCAACACAAAAATCAGCGGGGCAAAGCCGATGGCCAGCGACAGCCAGCGCGTCATTTTGAACTCACGCTCTGGCGTTGGGTTACGCATCGGCACATAGAAGTCCTTCACAATCAGCGATGCAATCGCCAGCGCTACCGTACTGACGCTGACGAAGATCGAGGCCACCAGCGATGTCGTGACCACACCCGCCAGCCACGGGCTCATATCCTGTAAAAATACGGGCAGGGCATACAGACTGTTGATGTCCGGATGCAGGAATTTGGCCGCCACGCCAATCACCGCAATCGCCAGGCCAATCGGCAGACAGAAGAAGAAGGCCACCCAGGTGGCACGGCGCGCAGAGGCCGGGCTTTTGGTGGAGGAGATCGCCTGGATCACGAACTGGGTACAGAAGATCGAACCGATAGTTCCGATCAGCCACGCCATAATCGTACTGGCACCAACGTGACCATCCCAGGTCCAGTAGAACGATGGCATTTTCTCAACCATGGGCGTAATACCGCCGGTCATCTTCAGTGCCACGCCGAGAATAATCAGAATACCGATGTACTTCAGGCCACTGTGCAGCATCGTGACCCAGGCCATCCCCTTCATGCCGCCAAAGGCAAAGTAGAAGGTGCTGACAATGGCGGTAATAAAGGCCGCCACCGGCAGGTTCACTTTCAGCACGGTGGAGATCGCCGCCGCACCGCTGACATAGTTACCCACGTTCACCAGCAGCAGGGCGTAGATCATAATCAGCGAGATAATGCATTTGGTGGTGTTGCCGTACTTCTCGGCAATGGCACCAGAAATAGTAATTTTTCCGGTGTTATAGATGCGTTTTACCAGCAGCAGACCGAAAATCGGGAAGCCAATGGCGGCACCAATCACCGACCAGGAGGCCGCGAAGCCATCTTCGAACGCCGCCTGTGCGGTACCAATGGTGGATTTGGCGCCGATATATTCCGACATCAGCAGGATGCCGACGATAAACGCGGGCATGGCGCGTGCGCCTTCCATATGTTCACCGGAGGTTTTACTGCGCAGTCGCCAGGTCAGCCAACTGGTAAACAGGATGTACACCAGCACCATCCCGACGATGATCAGCGTACCTTGCGTGGTAAATTCTTTCATAACAACCTCTTAAGTTGTAGGAAGCGCGCTGGCCTTCAGGCTCTTGTGACGCTTCAGTAGGGTACAAAGGCAAAAGAGAGCGATGCACACCTCACAGGAAGGTGTGCCTGTATTGCTGTTCGTGTCTGATTTAGCCGTGACTGGCTGAAGTTTGAGAAAGAGCAGGTTGATCCTCATCGATGATGGGTTCGACCTTACCCAGCAGGAACAGGTAGTTCAGGATCCCCAACACCACCAACGCGGCTGAGAACACCAGTGCATAAGTAAAGGATCCTGTCGCGGCGACGATGGCACCGGTGATAATCGGGCCGACCGCGCCGCCCATATTGGAGACGGTGTTTTGTAGCCCGGCGACCATCGACACACTATTTTTTGGTGCCACATCGCCCGGCAGTGCCCAAACTTGAGACGCCGCTACCGTGGTGCCTGATTTGGCAACGCACAGCAGGAACACGGTCATAAAGACGGAATCTGTGAAAGGCGCGAATCCGATGCACAGTGCCATCAGCAGGCCAATCGTCAGGAACAGTTTGCGGGTGGCGGTCAGCGACAGCACTTTTTTATGGACCATACGATCGGATGCCCAGCCCGCGATCACTTCGATCACCATGCCACACAGCAACGGCAGAGCGGCAACCATCCCCATCTTGATGAAATCCATGCCTTTATCTTTCACCAGGTAGGTCGGTAGCCAGGTGATAAAGAAATAGGAGGTGTAGTTAATGGTGAAAAAGCCCAGGCACATCGCCCAGATATTGCGGTAGCGCAGTAGCTTGTACCACTTCATCGGCAACACGTTTTTATCGCCATGCTTCTGAGCCTGACCATCACGGATCAAACTGACTTCTGCCTTGCTGATTTTCGGATGATCTTCCGGGTTTTCGGCGTAAATCAGATACCATGCGATCACCCACAGAAGGCCGACGCTACCGATGATCAGGAAGGTCATGCGCCAGTCGACCATATAGATCATCCAGACGATCAGCGGCATCGCCACGGCACCGCCAAATTTCGAGGCACTGTCAAACAAGCCAGAGACGGTGGCGCGCTCTTTATCCGGGAACCAGCGCGCGGTGATCCCGGCATTGCTTGGATACGCCGCCGCTTCACCCACGCCGAGCGCCAGGCGTAATGCCAGCAGGGATTTAAACCCGGTGGCCAGGCCCATCATTGAGGTGGCAATAGACCACCAGGCAACGGCAATCCCCAGCCCTTTTTTCTGGCCGTAGCGATCGGCAAACCAACCCGCCGGGATCTGCAACAGCGAATAGGACCAGAAGAAGGCCGCCATAATAAAGCCCATCATTTCCGGATTCAGGCTAAGTTCATCGATCAGGTGCGGAGCCGCCGCTGACAGCACGGTGCGGTCAATGTAGTTAATGGCAATTGCCAGCCACATCAACCCGGCGATCCACCAGCGAATTCTGGTGCTGCTTGCAACATTATTCATCGTAGTAACCGAGGTCAAAGTTATCGTAGGCTACTGATTTAACAGCAGCGTTGTAATTTTCAGAGCTGATTCATAATATTGACGGGCTTCTGGCGTGCTTTAATGCACTGAATAATTTGCTGCACGCAGCGTTCACCCATCGCGCCAATGGCACCGTCGGTATAGCCGGCAATGTGCGACGTCGGCAGGAAATTATTCAGGGTAAAGAGGGGGTGGGCTTCCAGCGGCTCATGCTCAAAGACATCGGCTGCCGCACCGGCAATCACGTTATCGGCCAGCGCCTGATAGAGGTCGGCTTCATTAATAACGCCACCGCGTGACACGTTCACGAGGAAGGCGGATTTTTTCATACGCTTCATGCGGACAGCATCAAACAGATTGTGGGTTTCGGCCGTCAGTGGCGTGTGCAGGGTGATGAAGTCACTCTCCTGCGTCAGATGGTCCATGCTGACGAATTGAATGTCATGGTCGGCGGCAAATTGCTGGTCAGGATAGAAATCAAATGCCAGCACGCGCATATTGAAACCGCGTGCCCGCAGTGCCACCTGCTTACCAATATTGCCCAGCCCCACTATGCCAAGGGTTTTGCCGTACATATCGGTGGCAAAAATACGTGGCCACTGCCCGGAGCGGGTGTCGTTGATGGCCTGATTCAGCTGCCGGGCGCTGTTGAGCATCAAGGCAAAGGCAAAGTCAGCCACCGCATGTTTATTGGCATCCGGTACGTTGGTGACATAGATGCCGCGTTCGCGGGTAGCATTCAGGTCGATATTGTCGACGCCCACGCCGTGCTTGCAGACGATCGCCAGTTTTGGTGCGCACGCCAGTAGTGCCTGATTCACGTCCGTAAAGGCAACGATCATCGCCACGGTATCGGCCAGATGTGGCTCCAGTGCACTGAGCGGTGCATCCGCAGGCAGGCTGATCAGTTCGAAGCCCTGTTCACGCAATGTGGTGATAGGCTGGGCATCATATTTAGCAAAAGACGGTGAAGTACAAATCACTTTCATGACAGGGATCCCCGGTGTCAGAGCAGGCGGCATCGCAGTGCCGCTGCCGGAAAATTATTGAAGATACTGGTTAACGATCTGGCGAATTTTTTGCTCTTCTTCCGCGCTAAACTGCACCGCGTAGCGGCTGTCACCCACGTCAAAGCCCATCAGTGCCACGGCTTTTTTCACCGCTGCGGGTGAGAAGGCCACGGCATACAGGTCGGTACGCAGTCCGGTGACGTTCTCCTGGGCTTTGCGTGAGGCCGCGATATCGCCCGCGTGGAAGTGCGACCAGATGGCGTTGATCTCTTGCGGTGCAACGTTAGCCAGACCGGAAATACACGCCGAGCAGCCGTCCACGAATCCTTGATGGATCAACGAGTCCGGACCGTTCAGCACGTTAAAGTGATCAATACCTTCGGCTGCTTTCAGGAAGCCGCTCAGGCTCTCATAGCTGCCTGCGCTGTCTTTGATGCCGATAATGTTGGGGTGGGCAGCCAGCTGGCGAACGGTTTCCGGCTGTAAGGTATTGCCGGTACGCGCCGGGATGTTGTAGAGAAACACCGGCACCGTCAGTGCATCGGCCACGGCGGTGTAGTGGGCGATCAGCTCTGACTGTTTGAGTGGAACAAAGTACGGAGTGATCACCGACACGGCATCCACACCCAGCGCGGCAACCTGTTTACCGAGGCGAATGGTTTCACGTGTGGATATCTCGCCGACGTGGGCCACCACATTGGCTTTTCCGGCCACTTCGTCGACGCAGGTGGCCGTCACAGCCAGCTTTTCCTGTTCGTTTAATACGAAGAACTCACCGTTGGTGCCGCCGCAGAAAATACCGTTTCCGGCCGCCAGCTGGCGCTGCACCTGACGGCGCATGGCTGCTTCAGCATAGGCGCCGTCATGATCGAAAGGTGTGACGATGGCGGTCAGTACGCCCTGAATAGTTTTGCTCATCATAATCTCTCTGTTAGTGATTCAGTGCCGGAAACAGCGTCAGGTACACGTTACGCACGTCGTTTGCGCTCACCGGTGCCGGGACATTTTTCATCAGGCGCTGCACATCGAGTGCCGCTTCCACTAAATAAGGCAGGTGTTCTGAGGTGATCCCCAGCTCGTCGAGGCTGGCAGGCAGCTTCAGTCGCTGGACCAGGGCCGCGAAGTAATCCACCAGTGCGTGAGACTTCTCCTCCGCGTTGAGCTGCGGGTTAGCCTCTGGCAACAGATCGTAGACTTCGGCGAATTTGCTTACCGCCGCCGGGCGCACAAAGCGCATGCAGGGAGCGAGCAGAATGGCGTTCGCCACGCCGTGCGGCAGGTGATATTTGCCTCCCAGCGGGTAGGACATGGCGTGCACCAGATGAGTCCCGGCATGGGCGATGGCCGCCCCGCCGTAATAAGACGCCCACAGCATATTCAGTCGGGCTTCCAGGTTACCGGGTTCAGCCACGGTGGTTTCCAGGCTGGCAAACAGCTTCTTCATCCCGATCAGCGCGTAGTTGTCACTCACCGGGTTTGAAACCGTCGCGGTAAAGCACTCAATCAGGTGGCAGAGCGCATCAATCCCGGTTGAAGATGCAATATGTGCCGGCATGCTGGTGGTCAGTTCCGGGGCCAGAATCACATAGTCCGGCAGCATCACTGGGGAAATAATGCCGACTTTCGTCTCTTTCTCCGGGATGGCCAGAATGGCGTTTGGCGTGGCTTCTGACCCCGTACCTGCAGTGGTCGGGATCAGCAACGAGGAGGTGCGTCTCTGAGGTTTCTCTCCGGCCAGCAGGGCCTCTAGCGTAGGTGCATTCTCAACGCACAGCACCGACAGCAGTTTTGCCACGTCCAGCACGCTGCCACCGCCTACGCCAATCACCAGATCCACATCGCGCGAGGCCAGGCCGGCGAGGATCTCTGCTACATCATGCTGGCTCGGCTCGGGTGGCACGTTGCTGACGGTATGTAAGGTTGAGACCTGACGGCGTACCTGCTCCGTCAGCGTCTGCACTGCCGGGATCGCCGCAATATTCTTATCGGTGACCAGCAACACACGCTGCTTACCTTTTAACAGGTAGCCAATGTCATTGAGTGTCTGGTAGCCCGCGATCACGGTACTGTTTATGTTCATGCCTGATTTCTCCTCATCACGCCGCTTTCAGTTACGGGTGATTGTATTTCGTCATTTGTAAGGGCTTTCCGACTTTGATGGGTAATTTATAGGGCATATTGATTCTGATTAATTTGAACTTGCTCACATTTAATCAAATGTGATTGAATATAATCATATTCAAATAATGAGTGGTGTCCTGAACCTCTCTTCACAGACAGGCACCTCAATGTTCCGTACAGGAGTGGCGATGACGCAGCGTAAATGGCAAACGCCGGTACTGGTGATTGCGGATGATTTTACCGGGGCCAATGATGCGGGCAGCGGGCTGGCCAGAGCGGGAGCGCGGGTGAATGTGCTTTTTGACAGCCAGTCACCGTGTGGTGACGAGCAGGCCGACGTCTGGGTGGTCAGCACGGACAGCCGCGCGCTCTCTGCCCAGGATGCTGCAGAGCGGGTGCATCGTGCGCTGATGCACTGGTCGCCGGTTGCCCGCGAAGGCTGGCTGTTTAAGAAGATGGATTCCACTCTGCGCGGCAATCTGGGCGCAGAAACCGAAGCGGCTCTGCTGGCCAGCGGTGCATCGCTGGCGCTGGTAGTTCCGGCGGTTC
Organism: Erwinia sp. 1181_3; assembly: GCF_052824965.1. Lineage (NCBI taxonomy): Bacteria > Pseudomonadati > Pseudomonadota > Gammaproteobacteria > Enterobacterales > Erwiniaceae > Erwinia > Erwinia sp. 1181_3. The sequence goes on along the minus strand of NZ_VTDE01000006.1, from coordinate 86,380 downwards.
CACGGCTGGGGCGCATTACCCGCGACGGTGAGTGCTTTATTCACGGCTTGCGACTGACCGAGACCGAATTTGCCAGCGACCCGAAAACGCCGGTGACAACAGCGAACATTGCCCGGCGGTTATTGGAGCAGAGCACATTGCCTTGCGGCGGCCTGACGCTGGCGCAGGTGCGCGGGCCACAGCTGCTGGCGCTGATGCAACAGGCCGCCGACAGCACACCGTCGCTGCTGGTGGTGGATGCAGAAACCGATGATGACTTACAGCGCATTGCGCAGGCAGCGTCCCACCTGGCACAGCGTCCGCTGCTGGTCGGTGCTGCCGGGCTGAGTGATGCTCTGACGGCGTTGCTGGTGGATCGCCACCCGTCACCGCTGCTGGCTGTGGTGGGCTCGATGAGTGACATTGCCCGTCAGCAAATTGACCGGATTCAGCAGCAGCATCCCGTGACGCTGGTGGATATCGATATTGCCGAACTGTTTTCTCGCCCGCGTTGGGTATCGTTTCCCACCTGGCGCCAGACCGTGACCAAGGCATTGCGCGCCGGGCAGCACTGTGTGGTCCGCACCTGCCAGCATAACGGGCAGCGTGAAGCGATTGCTGCACTGTGTGAAGAACATCAACTGAGCCGTGCTCAACTGGGTGAAGAAATTTGCCAGCTACTGGCACAGCTCACGGCTGAAGTGCTGGCAGAAGCCCAGCCTGGCGGGTTGTATCTTTCCGGCGGTGACGTGGCGATTGCCGTGGCGCGCGGGCTGGGTGCCAGTGGATTCCAGATTCAAGGCCAGATTGCGGGCTGTGTGCCCTGGGGCCGCTTATTAAATGTGACTGAACCCTTGCTGGTGATGACCAAAGCCGGTGGCTTCGGTGATGCAAACACCCTGGTCGACGTTATTCGTTTTATTGAGGAGAAATCGAGTGAGTAAAATTATTGCGATCACTATGGGCGACCCGGCGGGTATCGGTCCGGAAATCATTATCAAATCACTGGCCAGCGGTGAGCTGTCCGGGGTTCCGGCAGTGGTGGTGGGCTGTGCCAGTACCCTGCGGCGCGTGCTGAGCCTGAATATTACCCCGCAGGCAGAACTGCGCGTGCTGGATCGCGTGGCCGATGCTCACTTCGCCCCTGGTATTATCAATGTTATCGATGAACCGCTGACCGATCCGGCTGCCCTGAAGCCCGGAGTCGTGCAGTCGGAAGCGGGTGATCTGGCGTACCGCTGCGTTAAACGTGCCACGGAACTGGCGCTGGCGGGGGAAGTACAGGCGATTGCCACCGCCCCGTTAAATAAAGAAGCGCTGCACTCAGCCGGGCATCTTTATCCCGGGCATACCGAACTGCTGGCGAAGCTGACCGACAGCAAAAATTACGCGATGGTGCTGTATACCGACAAGCTGAAGGTGATCCACGTCACCACGCATATTGCGCTGCGTCAGTTCCTTGATACCCTGGGGCGTGAACGTGTTGAGACGGTGATCGGCATGGCGGATACCTTCCTCAGGCGCGTTGGTTTTGAGAACCCGCGTATTGCCGTGGCCGGGGTGAATCCGCATGCGGGTGAAAATGGCCTGTTTGGCGATGAAGAGATCACTATCGTCGGCCCATCGGTAGAGGCGATGAAAGCGCAAGGGCTGAACGTGACCGGGCCGTGCCCGCCGGATACCGTTTTCCTGCAGTGCCAGGAAGGCCAGTACGATATTGTAGTGGCGATGTATCACGATCAGGGGCACATTCCGCTCAAGCTGTTGGGCTTTTACGATGGGGTCAATATTACCGCCGGGCTGCCGTTTATCCGTACCTCGGCAGACCACGGCACGGCTTTTGATATTGCCTGGACAGGAAAAGCGAACTCTGCCAGCATGGCGATCTCTATTCAGTTAGCGATGCAGCTTGCATAAGGACATATGAAGGGACAAAGCCGCCTCGATCAGATTATGGACTATCTGAAAAGTCATAATCTGGTCACGGTCGAACAGCTGGTGGCTGCCATTGCGGCGTCACCCGCCACCATCCGACGCGACCTTATAAAACTCGATCAGGAAGGGGTGATCAGCCGTAGCCACGGTGGGGTAACCCTGAACCGCTTTATTCCCAATCAGCCCACCACGGTTGAGAAGATGCAGCGCCATCTGGCAGAGAAACGGGTTATTGCGCATACCGCGGCCAGCCTGGTGAAATCCGGTGATGCTGTGGTGCTGGATGCCGGCACCACCATGCTGGAGCTGGCACGTCAGCTGACGCATTTGCCGCTGCGGGTGATCACGGCTGATTTGCATATCGCGTTGTTTCTTTCCGAGTTTAAGCAGATTGAAGTGACGATTATCGGCGGGCGCATCGACGACTCCAGTCAGTCCTGTATTGGTGAGCACGGACGCCGTCTGCTGCGTAATATCTATCCGGATATCGCTTTTGTCAGCTGTAACTCCTGGAGCCTGGAGAAGGGCATCACGGCACCGACGGAAGAGAAAGCCGGACTGAAGCAGGACCTGCTGGCCAATGCGCGCCGCCGGGTGCTGCTGGCCGACAGCAGTAAGTACGGTTCCTGGTCGCTGTTTCAGGCGGCACCGCTTCAGCAACTGACGGATATTATTACCGACAGGCTGCTAACCGATGAATCTCAGAGTGAGCTGAGTGAGCAGGACTTTACGCTGAGGCTGGCGCTGTAACGCTAAATCCCGGGCCGATCAACGATCGACCCGCGCACTTTTCAGTAACAAAATCTGACGCCAATAAAAAAAGCGACCCGAAGGTCGCCTTTTTGCGGATATCAATACACCCAACCAGTTACTGCGTTTTTAATCCCAACGACGGAATATTGCGGCCGTAATAAATCTCACGCATCTCTTTCCACAGTAAATCCGTAATGCGTTTATGTTCCTGTGGACTCAGATCGGCGGGTTCGGTATTGAACAGATAGTGTTTCAGATCGAACTCTTTCAACAGCATTTTGGTGTGGAAGATATTTTCCTGATACACATTCACATCCATCATGTCGTACATCGATTTCATATCATCCGACATGAAATTCTGAATAGAGTTAATCTCGTGATCGATGAAGTGTTTCACCCCGTTCACATCGCGGGTAAACCCACGCACGCGATAATCGATGGTGACAATATCGGATTCCAGCTGATGAATTAAATAGTTCAACGCTTTCAGTGGTGAAATGACACCACAGGTCGAGACTTCAATATCTGCACGGAAGGTACACAGACCGCCTTCAGGATGGCTTTCCGGGTAGGTATGTACGCAGATATGACTTTTGTCGAGGTGCGCCACAACGGAGTTGGGCAGCGGGCCAGGATGTTCGGAGGTGTCGATGTCGCGCGGATCGATCGGCTCTTCACTGACCAGAATCGTAACGCTGGCCCCCTGGGGTTCATAATCCTGACGCGCGATATTCAGCACGTTGGCACCGATAATTGAGCAGGTCTCGCTCAGGATCTCGGTCAGGCGGTTAGCATTATACTGCTCATCAATGTATGCAATATATCCGTCACGCTCCGCATCGGTGTTTGCGTAACAGATATCGTAGATACAAAAACTCAGGCTTTTCGTCAGGTTGTTGAAGCCATGTAGTTTAAGCTTTTGCAATTTAGTTCACCCCCTTGAAATACCTGGTTAGTCGGCCAGCGCATTTAACAGATATTGCGGCAGGGCAAAGCTGCCAGTGTGGATCGCCGGATTATAGTAACGGCAGGTCAGGCCCGCTTGTGCAAAGCGTGAGGCAATTGTCGCAGCATCGAGCTGGCGCAGCGCGGGATTATCACTGGCCCAGGCGAAGGTCATAATGCCACCGTAGTAGGTCGGGATCGCAGCCTGGTAGAAGCTGACATCAGCGAAATAGTGGCTGAGTTTGCGATGGCTGTTCACCGCTTCATCTTGCTGCAGGAAACAGACGCCGTTTTGTGCCACGAAGATGCCATTCGGGTTCAGGCAGCGGTGGCAGCCTTCATAAAAGTCTGAAGTAAACAGGCTTTCTCCCGGCCCAATCGGGTCGGTGCAGTCAGAGATAATCACATCGAATTTTTCGCTGGTCTGTTTAACGAAGTTCACGCCATCGTCAATCACCAGGGTAAAGCGCGGGTCGTCATAGGCGCCCTGGCTGTGGTTCGGCAGGTGTTCTTTGCAGAAGGTCACCACGCCAGCATCGATTTCGACCATCGTGATCTGTTCGATGTTTTTATGACGGGATACTTCACGCAGCATGGCCCCGTCACCGCCGCCGATGATCAGCACTCGCTTTGCGGCGCCGTGGGCCAGCAACGGAACGTGGGTCATCATCTCGTGATAGATAAACTCATCGCGTTCGGTGGTTTGTACTACGCCGTCCAGCGCCATTACCCGGCCTAATGCCGCATTCTGAAAGATAATCAGATCCTGGTGTTCGGTCTGCTCGCGATACAGTACGTTGTCGACAGAAAAATACTGCCCGAATCCGGCATGAAGCGTTTCATACCACATTTCTTTATCGGTCATGGTGGGGGTTTTCATCCTCATATACTCTCCGTCATGCACGTTGCAGCCCGGCGGCACCCGTGTGAACACTGTGTGACGGGGGAGCAAACGCGGCCTGCGCAGGTGCAGGCTGAATCAGGGCGAATATAACAGCCGCGAAAAATGGGCCAGTATCATAGCGATTAATGACCGCAGTTGCACGGTCAAATCAGCAGCAGGAGGGCGAGAGAACGATTACTTCACGTAGGCCAGCAGGCTCAGAGAGTCACGCGCCAGAGATTTACACTTAGTATCGTTCGGTACGGCAATACCACTGAGATCGCGATAGCTGTCTTCACCTAATGCTTTCATATTAAAACTGTTGTAATTGGTTAAATCCCAACGATTTTGCTGTGCGAAAAACACCAATGCACGGCGAATTTGCCCGTCGGGGAGATCCTGATAACCACAATCGTTTTTCAAATAAACAAATACGGCGGTTAAATCTGCCAAATCTTCTGCTTCCGATTCGCTGAGGGCGAAACTGGTGGAGGAGAAGCCAAACAGCCCTAACAGCAACAGAGCCTTGATGCTTTTCTTCATGGTTTATCTCATACGTGTGCAATAGCTTGACGTTAGCACAGTTCAGGCCGGGTGCCAGCCACTTTTAAGACAGAAAAGTCCTGAAGGGCTTATCCCGCAATCTTTTAACGGGCTTGACCTTCCCACTGGGGCAGGGTTTATGCTGTCAGTCGCTATCGATATCTGACACAGACATCTTACACAAGGACTGAATAAGGAATGGATGATGCAACGTCGTGATTTTATCAAATTAAGCGCCGCTATCGGCGCAGCCAGTGCCTTGCCCCTGTGGAGCCGTTCATTAATGGCGGCTGAACAGCGCCCGCTGTTGCCGATACCCACGTTACTGACGGCCGATGCGCGCAGTGAAATCACCCTGATTGCCCAGACCGGTAACAGCCTGTGGCGCGGTAAAAACGTGCCAAGCTGGGGCTATAATGGCAGCCTGCTTGGCCCGGCGATCCAACTGGATCGTGGCAAAGAGGTCAACATCACCGTGCATAATCGTCTGCCCGAAACGACGACGGTGCACTGGCATGGTCTGGAACTGCCGGGCAACGTCGACGGTGGGCCACAGGCGCGGATCGCGCCGAACAGCAGCCGCCGGGTGACATTCACGCCCGATCAACCGGCTGCGACCTGCTGGTTCCATCCGCATCAACATGGCCGTACCGGTTACCAGGTCGCGCAAGGACTGGCTGGGCTGGTGCTGATCAACGACCCGGAAAGCGGCAAGCTGCTGCTGCCCAAACAGTGGGGCGTTGATGACATTCCCGTGATTTTACAGGATAAGCGACTGAGTGCTGACGGCAGCCAGATCGATTACCAGTTGGATATTATGAGTGCGGCGGTGGGCTGGTTTGGCGACACGATGCTGACGAATGGGGCTATCTACCCGCAGACCGGCGTACCGCGAGGCTGGCTGCGCCTGCGTCTGCTAAATGGCTGTAATGCCCGTTCGCTCAATCTGACCACCAGCGATCAGCGCCCGATGTATGTGATTGCCAGTGATGGCGGCCTGCTGGCTGAGCCCGTGCAGGTCAGCGAGCTGCCGATGCTGCCGGGTGAACGTTATGAAGTGCTGGTAGATACCTCTGACGGTAAACCTTTCGATCTGCAAACGCTGCCGGTGCGTCAGATGGGCATGACACTGAAGCCCTTTGATCAGCCGTTGCCGGTGTTGTCGATCAACCCATTGCGGGTGTTGGCCAGCGGAACGCTACCGGACAAGCTGGTGGATATGCCCGCTGTTCCTGCGACTGACGGGCTTAAAACTCGCTGGATGCAATTAATGATGGATCCGGAACTCGACCGTCGCGGCATGATGGCGCTGATGGAAAAATACGGACATGCGTCAATGGCGGGTATGGCGATGGACGGGCACGACAGCGATAAACCGGCAAGCCCGGCGAAATCTGATATGGCTGGAATGGATCACGGCAACATGGCCGGAATGGATCATGCAAAACCAGTGAAAGGCTATGATTTCCATAACGGTAATCAGATCAACGGCGTGGCCTTTAATATGGATAAACCCTCGTTTGAGGTCGCGAAGGGCGTGTATGAGAAGTGGACCATTTCAGGTGAAGGCGATGAGATGCTGCATCCGTTCCATATTCACGGCACCCAGTTCCGTATCCTGTCGGAAAATGGCAAACCCCCTGTCGCACATCGCAGCGGCTGGAAAGACACCGTTCGTGTTGAGGGCTGGCGCAGCGAGGTGCTGGTGCGCTTCAACCATCAGGCCGATGCCGCCAATGCCTATATGGCGCACTGCCATCTGCTGGAGCATGAAGATACCGGCATGATGCTGGGCTTTACCGTGGCGTAATCACCACGGTGTGACAGACCCTTTTTTTAGATGTGTTTTTATCTAACTGATTTATATCAGTATAGGGATATGGCGATGAAAAAAGGGTCTGGCATGATAAAAAGTGATAAAAGGTAATTAAGTTAACAGGTTAGCGTTGTAAGCTAACGGGTTCACTGCCGTACAGGCAGCTTAGAAAATGCAATATGCACTATTTGTTCTCTTCTGCTTGTTCACTGCCGTACAGGCAGTTTAGAAAGGGCGGACCGGAAAAAAGGGTCCGCCCCAACATTGGGCTGGCGCAGCGCAAAACGTTATATCTCGCGCTCTACAAACGAGAGCTTCTCTGCGCTGCGGATAACACGTTTAGCCCAGCGATAACCTGACGTCTTCAATCAAATCATCTTTATTCTCAATACCAATCGACAGACGAATGGTGGATGAGGTGATACCAAAACGGTTGCGCACATCAAGCGGTACGCCGGAGTGGGTGGTGCTGGCCGGGTGGCTGGCGAGGGATTCGGTGCCGCCCAGGCTCACCGCCAGCTTAAACAGTTGCAGACTGTTGAGGAAACGGAACGCTGCTGCCTCGCCGCCGCGAATATCAAAGGAGAAGGTCGAGCCTGCGCCGCTGCACTGAGTGGTATACACCTTGCCCTCTGGGGAGGCCGGGTCCAGGAACGGCAAATAATGGACGTGCTCCACCTGCGGATGGCTGCGCAGGAACTCAGCAACCGCCGTGGCGTTATCGTTGGCGCGCTCCATACGCAGCGCCAGCGTCTCCAGCGAGCGACCAATCATCCAGCTGGAATGCGGGTCCAGTTGGGTGCCAATGGCACTGCGCAGGGCTTTCACCTGGCGGATTAACGCCTTGCTGCCCATGGCGGCTCCGGCAATCAGGTCGGAGTGGCCGCCTACGTATTTGGTCAGTGAGTAGAGAGAAATATCGGCACCGTGTTCCGTCGGGCGTGAAAACACCGGGCCGAGCAGGGTGTTATCGCAGGCGATCACCGGGCGATGCTGCTGCTGGCGCTCAATATGGTCGGCTACACGCTTAATCAGCGCAATATCCACCAGGCTGTTGGTCGGGTTTGCCGGGGATTCAATCAGGATCACCGATACCCGTCCCAGCTTCATCGCTTCTTCAGCGGCGGCTTGCACCACGGCTTCGTTCACACCATCCGCAAAGCCAAGCGTCGAAACGCCCAGATTACGGAAGGTTTTACTCAGCAGCGTCTCCGTGCCGCCATACAGCGGCTGTGAATGCAGGATGGTATCGCCCGGTTTGACGAAAGCCAGCAGGGTGGTGGAGATCGCTGACATGCCGGAAGAGAACAACGCAGCGCTGTCGGTGCGTTCATAAATTGCCAGGCGGTCTTCAACTATTTCGCTGTTCGGATGGTTAAAGCGCGAGTAGACCAGCCCGTTGCCCTCTCCGGCTGGCGGTTCACGGCGGCCGGAAACATAGTCAAAGAAGTCCCGCCCCTCTTCTGCGCTGTTAAATACGAACGTGGAGGTGAGAAACACCGGCGGTTTGACCGCGCCTTCTGACAATGACGGATCATAGCCATAGTTGAGCATCTGGGTTTCAGGATGTAGCTCGCGGTTACCGATACGTGTTTTTTTCGAATGTGAAGAAGGCATGCAAACTCCGGCTATCAGGCCTGTGACTTATTATTGTTGCGCATAAGCTAGCATGGGGCAGGAGTGAGAGATAAATGAATAATCGCTCTATGGTTAAATCAAAAAGCCATATGAAATAGGGCTATCTGAACGTATGGCAGTCTATATGTCTGTGGCGAGAAGTGAGTAAGCGACGTTGCGCAACAGTGAGGGAAAGCGCTGAAGTGTGATAAACTTCACCGCTTTCCCTGAGCAATCGACGAACCACTATCTATGAAACACACCGTTGAAGTGATGATCTCCGAAGCTGAGATCAAATCCCGCGTTGCCGAACTCGGCAAGCAAATCAGTGACCACTACCGTGACAGCGGCAGCGACATGGTGCTGGTGGGCCTGCTGCGTGGCTCCTTTATGTTTATGGCCGACCTGTGCCGCACGATCGATGTTTCTCACGAAGTCGACTTTATGACGGCGTCCAGCTACGGCAATGGCACCTCAAGCACGCGTGATGTGAAAATCCTGAAAGATCTGGATGAAGATATCCGTGGCAAAGACGTACTGATCGTCGAAGATATTATCGATTCAGGTAATACGTTGAGCAAAGTGCGTGAGATATTCAGCCTGCGTGGGCCAAAGTCGCTGGCGATCTGTACCCTGCTGGATAAACCGTCGCGTCGCGAAGTGGATGTGCCAGTAGAATATGTTGGCTTCGCCATCCCCGATGAGTTTGTGGTGGGCTACGGTATTGACTACGCTCAGCGCTATCGCCACCTGCCCTATGTGGGCAAAGTGGTCATGCTGGACGAATAATCCGGCAGAGCACAATCGACCAAGGCCGGATCCTCCGGCCTATAATAATATGTGCCGCTTAAGGATTAAGGTCCGGGTCATTGAGCAGGTTAGCAATGCCCTGGCGATAGCGCTGTTCCAGGGTTTCACGATTGGTTGAGCTGACGCCCAGATCGCGCAGATAACCATCCATGATGCCGTAAACCCAGCCATGAATATTGACCTTCTGCCCGCGTTTCCACGCTGACTGCATCACGGTCGAATGACCCAGGTTATATACCTGCTCAATCACGTTGATTTCACACAGTTTGTCGAAACGCTTTTCTGGCGGCAGCTCACCCAGTAACGAACTATGCTTGTACCACAAATCGCGAATATGCAGCAGCCAGTTGTTGATCAGGCCAAGCTCTGGATTTTCAACTGCCGCTTTAACGCCGCCGCAGCCGTAGTGACCACAAATAATAATGTGTTCCACTTCCAGCACTTCAACCGCGTATTGCACGACCGAAAGACAGTTTAAGTCAGTATGGATCACCAGGTTAGCGACGTTACGGTGAACGAACAGTTCACCCGGCTCCAGCCCGGTCAGGCGCTCGGCAGGTACACGGCTGTCTGAACAGCCAATCCAGAGAAAACGGGGGTTTTGTGCCTGAGCAAGGCGCTCAAAGAAACCGGGATCTTCCTCTTTCAGCAACCTGGACCACTGGCGGTTGTTGCTGATAAGGGTATCAATGTCTTTCATAATGGTGTCGGCCAATAACTCGAAATGCGTACAGTAATATAGGGTAATGCGGCGCAATTGAAAATGACAAACAAGAAACCACAACAAAACAGGGCACTCTTTAATCTATGACTTATGCACTGGAGCTTGAAAAGCTAACCAAAACCTACGCAGGTGGGGTTCAGGCGCTCAAAGGAATCGACCTTGCGGTAGAAGCCGGTGACTTCTATGCACTGCTGGGACCTAACGGCGCAGGGAAGTCCACCACCATTGGCATTATCAGTTCGCTGGTCAATAAAACCGCCGGTAAGGTGCGCGTGTTTGGCTACGACCTCCAGCAGGATGTGGTTAACGCTAAGCGTCAACTGGGCCTGGTGCCGCAGGAATTCAACTTTAACCAGTTTGAAACGGTGCTACAGATTGTGGTCAGCCAGGCTGGACTGTACGGCGTGGAAAAACCGGAAGCGCAGAAACGCGCTGAAAAGTATCTCAAACAGCTGGATCTGTGGGAGAAACGCAACGAACGTGCGCGGATGCTCTCCGGTGGGATGAAGCGCCGTTTAATGATTGCCCGTGCGCTGATGCATGAGCCTAAGCTGCTGATCCTCGATGAACCCACCGCGGGTGTCGACATCGAGTTGCGTCGCTCAATGTGGACTTTCCTGCAGGAGCTGAACGCCCAGGGCACCACCATTATTCTCACCACCCACTATCTGGAAGAAGCCGAGATGCTGTGCCGCAATATCGGCATTATCCAGCGCGGTGAGCTGGTGGAAAACACCTCGATGAAAGGCCTGCTCTCTAAGCTGAAATCAGAAACCTTTATCCTCGACCTCGCGCCAAAAAGCCCGCTGCCGAAGCTGGAAGGGTTCCAGTATCGTCTGGCGGATACCTCAACGCTGGAAGTGGAAGTGCTGCGTGAGCAGGGGCTGAACAGTGTGTTCAGCCAGCTGAGTCATCAGGGGGTTCAGGTGCTCAGTATGCGCAACAAAGCCAACCGTCTTGAGGAGCTGTTTGTCGACCTGGTGAACGGTCGCAAAGGAGATAAAGCATGACACATTTGTACTGGGTGGCGCTGAAAAGCATCTGGGGCAAGGAAGTGAATCGTTTCGCGCGCATCTGGATTCAGACGCTGGTGCCGCCGGTGATCACTATGACGCTCTATTTCATTATTTTCGGCAACCTGATTGGTTCGCGCATCGGTGAAATGCACGGTTTCAGCTATATGCAGTTTATCGTGCCGGGTTTGATCATGATGGCGGTGATCACCAATGCCTATGCCAACGTGGCCTCATCCTTCTTCAGCGCCAAGTTCCAGCGCAACATTGAAGAACTGCTGGTGGCACCGGTGCCGACGCACGTGATCATTGCCGGATACGTGGGCGGCGGTGTGGCGCGCGGTATCTGTGTGGGTGTGCTGGTGACGGCGATTTCACTGTTCTTCGTGCCGTTCCAGGTGCATTCATGGCTGATGGTGGCGGTTACGCTGGTGCTGACGGCGGTGCTGTTCTCACTGGCGGGTCTGCTGAACGCCGTATTTGCCCGGACCTTCGATGATATCAGTCTGATCCCGACCTTTGTGCTGACGCCGCTGACCTATTTGGGGGGCGTGTTCTACTCGCTGACGCTGTTGCCACCGGTCTGGCAGATGGTGTCTAAGCTGAACCCGATTGTCTATATGATCAGTGGCTTCCGCTATGGTTTCCTGGGGATTAACGATGTGCCTCTGGTGTTTACGCTGGGCGTGCTGGTGGCGTTTATCGTGGTGTTCTATGCGCTGGTGTGGGTGTTAATTCAGCGTGGACGCGGGTTACGTACTTAATGTGAGATAGCGGGTTGACCGAAAAAGAGGGTCAATCCCTACAGGTCGCAAAGGGGCCGATCATTTTTCCGATCGGCCCGTTAAATATCACTTACGCGACCTGAACTGGCACGGCTTTCGCCAGGCGCTTCATCTGGTTGTCGCCTTCAAAATAGGCCACTTTAGGCTGCCATTCACGCGCTTCGGCATCGGACAACTGCACGTAAGAACAGATAATCAGCAGGTCCCCTTCGCAGGCACAGCGCGCTGCCGCACCGTTCACCGAAATGATTTTTGAACCCCGTTCGGCAGCAATCGCATAGGTGGAAAAACGCTGGCCGTTGTTCACGTTATAGATATCAATCGCTTCGTATTGCAGAATGCCGGAAGCGTCGAGGAAGTCCTGGTCGATGGCGCAGGAACCTTCGTAATTCAGGTCCGCCTGAGTCACTTTGACCCGGTGAAGTTTGCCCTGCAACATAGTACGTTTCATAAAGAGTCACTCTGCAATCAATTCAAAAAAACGGTCGTCAGTATTGCCTGAGAGGGCGCGGCTGTCTACTGCGTCAGATCAACCTGTTGGTTATCAATCAAACGCGCTTTACCCAACCACGCCGCCATCAGGATGACTGCGCGCTGGCTGTCGACATTCAGCGGTCGCAGCGTATCGGCATCGACAATCGCCAGGCCGTCAGGCTGTAACCCCTGATCGCTGAGGGCGTTTTCGGCCTCTGCAATCAGTGTGTCCACATGGCGTTCACCCTGGCTCAGTTTTTCCGCAATACCGTTCATGACCTTGCTCACCACGGGCGCAATTTTGCGCTCATCGGCGGTGAGGTAACCGTTACGCGAACTGAGCGCCAGGCCATCTTTGGCGCGCACGGTTGGCACACCAACGATGTCAATATCGTAGCCCATATCCGCCACCATTTTGCGGATCAGCGCCAGTTGCTGATAATCTTTTTCGCCAAAGCACGCGAGGTCGGGCTGCACCAGATTAAACAGCTTGCTGACGATGGTGGAGACGCCACGGAAGTGACCGGGACGGCTGGCACCTTCCAGCAGCGTGGAGAGGCCGGGAACCTCAACGAAGGTCTGTTCACCCAGACCTTGCGGGTAAACGTCGCCAGGGGCAGGAGAGAACACCAGGTCAACGCCACGGCGATTCAGCTTTTCGCAATCTTCCTGCAACGTACGCGGGTAGCGTGCCAGGTCATCAGCGCGTTCGAACTGCATCGGGTTAACGAAAATCGACACCACGACGATATCGGCACTCGCGCGTGCTTCGTCGACCAGCGTCATATGCCCGTCATGCAGGTTACCCATCGTGGGAACCAGCGCGATACGCTTGCCATCCTGGCGCCAGCGCCGCACTTCACGACGCAGCATCGGCAGGGTTTCAATAATCAGCACGGCTTACTCCTCGGTTACTGGAAACTGTGTTGGGCAGCCGGATAGCTTCCGGCTTCCACTTCTGCCACATACTGGCGCACTGCAGCGCGGATTTCTCCAGCCTCAGCGAGGAAGTTCTTGGCGAATTTGGGGATATGGCCGCCGGTGATGCCAAAGGCGTCGTGCATCACCAGGATCTGACCATCGGTAACGTTACCCGCACCAATGCCGATGGTTGGAATGGTCAGTGCTTCGGTAATACGCTGCGCCAGTGCAACCGGCACGCACTCCAGTACGACCAGCTGCATACCTGCGGCTTCCAGCGCCAGCGCATCATCCAGCAGGCGGTCAGCATCGCTGCTGGAGCGCCCCTGGACTTTGTAGCCGCCGAAAATATTGACCGACTGGGGCGTCAGACCCAGATGCCCGCAAACGGGCACTGCGCGTTCAGTCAGCTGTTTTACCGTTTCTGCCAGCCATTTCCCGCCTTCCAGTTTGACCATATTGGCCCCGGCACGCATCAACTGCGCGGCGTTATCAAAAGTCTGTTGCGGTGTGGCGTAACTCATAAACGGCAGATCGGCGAGCAGCAGGGCATTGGCGCTGCCACGGCGCACTGCCTGAGTGTGATAGGCAATATCTGCAACCGTCACGGGCAGTGTGGAGTCATGGCCTTGTACGACCATGCCGAGCGAATCCCCGACCAGCATCACTTCAATGCCTTCATCGGCAAAGAGTTTGGCGAAACTGAAATCGTACGCGGTAATTGAGGCGAATTTACGCCCCTGTTGTTTCCACTGATGCAGGGTCGAGACAGTTGTCGGTTTCATCATTCCACCTAATAAAATCCAGTTGGGCAGTATCTTAAAGGAAGGGAAGAGGGATGTCAGCACTGTCGCGGGTGAGGCATGTCAGCACTGTCGCGGACGAGGCGTGCCTCGCCCCTACGGGTAAGGGAACAGACGTGTGATTTTCCCGTAGAGGTGGGAACAGACGTGTGATTTTCCCGTAGAAGTGGGAACAGACGTGCGATTTTCCCGTGGGGTGGGAACAGACGTGCGATTTTCCCGTGGAGTGGGAACAGACGTGCGATTTTTCCGTTGGGGTGGGAACAGACGTGCGATTTTTCCGTAGGGGTCGGGCATGCCCGACCCTTATGCTTTACCAGCGCCGGATACTGCTGCTGTCGAGGGTGGCCAGAATATCCGCCAGCCGCGTGCCATCTGGCAGGCAAAGCTCTGGCGCTATCTCCAGTAACGGCAGCAGCATAAAGGCGCGGTTGTGCATATCATAATGCGGCACTGTCAGGCGCGGCGTGTTCAGCGTCTGCTCACCAAACAGCATGATATCCAGGTCGAGGGTGCGTGGCCCCCAGCGGTGTGCTTTACGTACGCGGCCCTGCTCCAGCTCAATACGCTGGGTATGGTTCAGCAGGGATTCAGCGTCAAGTCGGGTATCCAGCGCCACGGCGGCGTTGAGGAAATCAGGCTGATCCGGCGGACCGTAAGGTGGGGTGCGGTAGAGGGACGAGGTGGCAACCAACGTAGTATCGGGAATGGCCGCCAGCGCATTCAGTGCAGACTGCACCTGATGCAACGGGTCGGCCAGATTACTGCCCAGCGCCAGATAAACGCGGATCATGCGTCGTTATTATGATCGCGACGTGGGCTGCCCGGTACGCGTTTACGCGGACGGCGCGTACGACGGCGTGGCACCGGATCGTCGCCCAGGGTATTGAGCATGGTTTTCTGCTGCGGTGGCGCAGAAACCTGGAACTCGCTCCACCATGTGGTCAGTCGTTGCAGCTCGTGGTTATGTTCCACTTCAGCACGCAGTGCCAGCAGGTCGTAGGCGGCACGGAACTTAGGATGCTCCATCAGCTTCCACGCACGTTTGCCGTGACGGCGTGACAGGCGGAGTTGCAGCGTCCAGATGTCACGCACCAGCGTGGTAATACGTTTCGGGATCGCCAGCGAACGACAGGCTTCATCCAGCACATCATTCATCGACAGGGCGAAGGCATCGTAATAAGCGAGGCCGCTTTCCTGAGCAATTTTCTGTGCCGCTTCCAGCTGTGGGTACCAGAAGATGGCGGCAAAGAGGAACGCCGGGTTAACACGCATCTGGTTGTGGATGCGGCTGTCGGTGTTTTTGAGCACCTGAAGGATCATCCGCTCCATATTACTGTCACCCTGTTCGGTGAAGTAGCGAGTGATGATTGGGAACAACGGCTGGAACAACTGGTGTTCACGCAGTTTCAGGTAGGTATTGTGGCCGTAGCCCGCCTGCAACAGTTTAAGGGTTTCCTCAAACAGACGCGCCGGGGGAATATCATTCAGCAGCGTTGCCAGACGCGGGATAGGTTCACCTGTCTCGGCCGCGATGCTCATATCCAGTTTGGCGGCAAAACGCACTACGCGCAGCATACGCACCGGGTCTTCACGGTAGCGGGTTTCCGGGTCGCCGATCATGCGGATAATGCCTTGCTGCAGATCGCTGAGCCCACCAACGTAATCACGTACGGAGAAGTCAGCCACGCTGTAATACAGGCTGTTAATGGTCAGATCGCGGCGCTGGGCGTCATCTTCAATTGAACCAAAAATATTGTCGCGCAGCAGCATGCCGTTCTGGCCGCGCTGCGAGCTGTTGCGGTCATCGGCAACCTGTTGTTCGGCTTCGTGATGCCCACGGAAGGTGGCAACCTCGATAATTTCGGGGCCAAACATCACGTGTGCCAGACGAAAGCGACGGCCAACCAGGCGGCAGTTGCGGAACAGCTTGCGCATCTGGTCCGGCGTGGCATTGGTGGTCACATCGAAGTCTTTCGGTTTTTTACCCAGCAACAAATCGCGCACGCCGCCGCCTACCAGGTAGGCTTCATATCCGGCTTTATTCAGGCGATACAGAACCTTGAGGGCATTTTCACTGATGTCCTTGCGCGAGATGTTATGGGCGTCACGCGGAACGATGGCCATCTGGCGCACTTCCTCGACCACGGCTGGCGCCACCTCATCACGACTGAGGACTTTCCGGCAAAAATTAGCAACTCGGGTAAAAATGGGACACCTCGATAGTGACATTGAAATCTGGTCAGTAAAAACAGCGGCTAATCATAGCTCAGAGTGAGCCGTTTGAGAATGCCGAAGTCGCGGTATGCGCCAGCCTGGCATCGTTAATGGGGATTTTTTCGCAATCCCAGCCATCAACGGCCTGCTGTAATAGTGTTGTTAGCGTTAAATCGCGCCAGCCAGCGGTGACGGTCTGGCCGAGAAAACGCAATGCGTCAACCAGGGCCGGACGCGAATCCCCTGCGGGCAATGCCGGGGCATGATTTTGCTTGGACAGTTTATTGCCGTCTTGATTAAGCACCAGCGGCAGATGTAAATGTGCGGGCGCAGTCCAGCCAGACTGTTGATACAACGTTATCTGGCGCACCGTGGGTTCAATCAGGTCTGCCCCGCGCACCACTTCAGTGATGCCCTGAAAATGGTCGTCGACCACCACCGCCAGATTGTAGGCAAAGAGCCCATCACGGCGATGAATAATAAAGTCTTCACGTGCCAGTGCAGGATCGGCCTCAACCCGCCCGCGCAGCCGATCGTTAAACGCCAGCACCGGATGGTCGACTTTTAAACGCAGCGCAGCCTGATGCGGGCCATGACCTAGCGTGCGGCAGTGGCCGTCATACAGTCCGCCTGTTTGCTGGATCCGGCTACGGGTACACGTGCAGTAATAGCAATGACCCTGCCGTTGCAGATCGTGGAGTGCTGCACGGTAAGCGTCATGGCGTTGCGACTGCCACAGCACATCGCCATCCCATTCCAGCCCGTGATCTTCCAACTGCTTCAGGATACGCGTTGCGGCGCCGGGAATTTCGCGGGGAGGGTCGATATCTTCAATACGGACACGCCAGAGGCCACGTTGCGCACGTGCCTGTAGGTAACTGCCTAAAGCAGCAATCAGTGAGCCGAAATGCAGGTCGCCAGACGGGGAGGGGGCGAAGCGCCCAATATAAGATGATGACATCATGAATAAGAGAGGCAGTGAAGCGGCAGCGGAAACCGCTCCCTGCTTCACTGCACAATCAATGCGCCGTTAACCGGCCATTTGTTTTTCGCGGATTTCCGCCAGCGTTTTGCAGTCAATGCAAAGATCAGCCGTTGGACGTGCTTCAAGGCGACGAATACCGATTTCAACACCACAGGAATCACAGTAGCCAAAATCGTCATCCAGCACTTTCTTCAGCGTCTTCTCGATCTTTTTGATCAGCTTGCGCTCACGGTCACGGTTACGCAGTTCAAGACTAAACTCTTCTTCCTGAGTTGCGCGGTCAGCGGGGTCCGGGAAGTTAGCGGCTTCATCTTGCATATGCGAAACAGTGCGGTCCACTTCATCCCGAAGCTGGTTACGCCAGGCTTCAAGAATTTTCTTGAAGTGCTCCAGCTGGGCTTTGTTCATATACTCTTCGCCCGGCTTCTCCTGGTATGGTTCCACACCAGCAATGGCGAGAATACTCAGGGACGATGTTTTACGGTTTTGCCCTTCTTGCATGTTGTTTCTCCTGGATAACACGCACTACACCCTTTGTCTTTAAGCTGCAGGTGCGTTAGCAGCCATCCTGCAACCCGAATCTTCGGGTATCGATCCCACTAAGGGGAAAAAACAGGCCGCTATAAATAACAGAAGCGGTCAAGGTTAGCAATTATTCCTGAACATCTATTGACAAGCATGTGAGGAAAAGCGTATTTAGCGCGGCTCATCTTCCTCTCTCAATCCACAGCGATGTTGGCTTCTTCTTTTTCCCCCTGCACTTAACATGATGTAAGCATTGGGAGATTCTTTCGGTTGCCCTTTTTCTGCCGTTTGAAATCGGTTGGAAATGCAGATTTGCCGTATCAAAACAAATTGCGCTAAATTTTACAACTCTACCGTCAGGGGGCTGTGCAGGTTGATCCCTTCGGGTGATAACTGCGCCTTATAACAGAGCAGTTCAACGCCACTCTGTTGTGCCTGTGCCAATAGTTCCGCGTAGCGTACATCGATATGACGCGCCGGGGAAACGTCCTCAATCCCCGAATGCAGAACGGCGAAGAACAGTACCGCACGATGGCCCGATTGCGCGATCTGCATGAGTTCGCGCAAATGCTTCTGGCCACGCTCGGTCACCGCATCCGGAAAATACCCTTTACCCTGCTGTAATAGCGTCACGGATTTGACTTCAATATAGCAGTTACTGCGATTATCCGCCTGTAACAGGAAGTCAATCCGGCTGTTTTCGCTGCCGTATTTCACTTCAGGTACGATTTTATCGTAACCGGATAACTCTGGAATCCGATCGGCGGCGAGTGCTTCACGTACCAGTCCATTAGCGCGCAGGGTATTAACACAAATCCAGTGCCCCTGCTGCGTGTGCGTCAGCTCCCAGCTGTGCGGATATTTCCGCGTCAGGCTGGCCGATGTCGAGTACCAGACCGTATCGCCCGGCGTGGCACATCCGGTCATCGCACCGGTATTGGCACAATGGATGGTCAGGGCCTCTCCTTCGGGCGTCACAATATCGGCCAGAAAGCGTTTATAACGTTTAACCAGTCGTGCTGACAGCAGTCCGGGCGTAAATTCCATAGGAATTCCTTATCGTAAATTGCCCGGCAGCAGCACGTCAGGCTGCGTAGCGTTGCGCAGAAATGTGACAGGCAGATGAATAGGGTGGATAGTTGCAAACACGCATTGCGTCCTGCGGTCAATCCCTCGCGGGCAATGCTACAATGCCCGCAAAAATTAGACCATGTTGTTCTGGAGCAAAACGTGAGTTCATTACCCGTCAGTGTCGTATTACCTGAGCTGTTGGCCGCCTTGCAGACATCACAGCAGGTATTGCTGGCTGCGCCCACCGGGGCCGGGAAATCCACCTGGCTGCCGCTGCAGATCCTGCAACAGGCCGGTTTTGACGGGCGTATTCTGCTGCTTGAACCCCGCAGGCTGGCGGCGCGAAATGTGGCGCAACGGCTGGCCGAACTGCTGGGGGAAGAGCCGGGTGCCACCGTGGGTTACCGCATGCGGGGTGAAAGCCGCAGCGGAAAACATACCCGCCTGGACGTCGTGACGGAGGGGATACTGACGCGCATGCTGCAACAGGACCCGATGCTGGACGGTGTGTCGCTGGTGATCCTCGATGAGTTCCACGAACGCAGCCTGCAAGGCGATCTGGCGCTGGCGCTGCTGCTGGATGTGCAGGGCGGATTACGTGATGACCTTAAAGTGCTGATCATGTCTGCGACGCTGGACAATTCACGGCTGCGCGAAAGGTTACCCGAGGCACCGTTGATCAGCTCAGAAGGGCGATCATTTCCGGTGGAGCGCCGTTATCAGCCTTTGGCGACCAACCTGCGTTTTGAAGAGGCGGTGGCGCGGCAGGCCAGCCAGTTATTGAATGAAGAGTCGGGTTCGATGCTGCTTTTTTTGCCCGGCGTGGCCGAAATTCAGCGCGTGCAAACGCAACTGGCCGAACGAGTCGCCAGCGATGTTGACCTCTGCCCGCTTTACGGCGCGCTGTCGCTGGCGGAACAGCGCCGGGCGATCCTGCCTTCCGCTGACGGGCGGCGTAAAGTGGTGCTGGCGACCAATATTGCGGAAACCAGCCTGACGATTGAAGGCATTCGCCTGGTGGTGGACAGCGCTCAGGAACGTAGCGCGCAGTTTGATCTGCGCAGCGGCGTGACTGGCCTGCAAACGCAGCGCGTCAGCCAGGCATCGATGACCCAGCGCGCCGGACGTGCCGGGCGTCTGGAGCCCGGCATCTGTCTGCATCTGATTGCCCGTGAACAGGCGGAGCGTGCCGCTGCTCATAGCGAGCCGGAAATCCTCAACAGCGATCTGGCTGCGCTGTGGCTCGATCTGTTGCAGTGGGGATGCCAGGAGGTCAGCCAGCTGAAGTGGCTGGATGTGCCTCCGGCGGCAGGGATTGCGGCCGCCCGTCAGTTACTGCGCCAGTTGGGCGCAACCGATGATGAAGGCCGCCTGACGTCGCGCGGGCGAAAAATGGCGACGCTGGGCAGTGAGCCGCGCTTTGCCGCGCTGCTGATGGCGGCCGGGCAGGAGGCGAATGCGGTTGCCACCGCTGCGGAGCTGGTGGCGATGCTGGAGGAGCCGGTGCGCGGCAGCACGGATCTGCGTGACAGTTTTCATCGCCGCCTGCCACAGTGGCAGCGCCGCGCACGTCAGCTTCAGCAACGGTTAAACATCACCGGAGGACGGGCTGACGACGATCTTATTGCGCCGTTGCTGGCGGCGGCGTTTCCAGACCGGATTGCACGGCGGCGGGGTGTGGACGGGCGCTATCAGTTAGCGAACGGCAGCGGTGCTTCGCTCGATCGTGAAGACGGTTTAACTCGCCATGAATGGCTGATCGCCCCCGCCCTGTTGCAGGGAAACAGCCAGCCGGATGCACGTATGTTACAGGCGTTACCGCTGGATATTGAGCGTCTGGTCAGCCAGTGTCCTGAGCTGGTGCAGCAGCAGACTGACGTTGAATGGGATGAAGAAAAAGGCACCCTGCGTGCCTGGCGGCGCGAGCAGATCGGCCAGCTGGTATTGAAATCCCAGCCGCTGGCAAAACCCGAAGAGGGTGAGCTGCATACCGCGATGCTGCGCTGGGTGCGGGCGAAAGGGCTGTCGGTGCTTAACTGGACCCCGCAGGCAGAACAGCTGCGGTTACGTCTGGTGTGTGCCGCGCAATGGCTGCCCGAAGGGGGCTGGCCCGATGCAGAGGAGCCTGCGTTGCTGGCATCGCTGGAACAATGGCTGCTGCCGGCAATGAGCGGTGTGCGTGATGGTAAAGGATTGCGACAGCTCGATGTGACCAGCGCGCTATCGCAGCTGCTGAGCTGGGCGCAGCGCCAGCAGCTGGACGCGGTACTGCCGACTCATTATGTCGTGCCCACCGGCAGCCGCTTACCTGTTCACTATCATCAGGATAAGCCCCCGGCGCTGGCGGTGCGTTTGCAGGAGATGTACGGCGAGGCGAAGAACCCAAGCGTGGCGAACGGACGCGTGCCGCTGGTACTGGAGCTGTTATCCCCGGCGCATCGGCCGTTGCAGATCACGCGGGACCTGGCAGCATTCTGGTCGGGTGCCTATCGGGAAGTGCAAAAAGAGATGAAAGGGCGTTATCCAAAGCATTTGTGGCCTGATGATCCCGCCAATACCCTCCCCACCAGCCGGGTGAAACGGTTTTCCCCGTCTGCAACCAAGAAGTAACTTTCTGCTGTCAGTGCGCCTGACGACAATCGCCCCGGCAACCTGCCAGGGCGATGATCCTTTGTGAAACCCGCAATAATCAGGTTCTGATCCTGAGCCGTGCTTCCAGTTTATCGGCCACTTTGGTGATTACCCAGGCGATCACCATATAGAACACCACCGCCACCAGGAACGCTTCCAGGTAGTAATAGTTCAGTGCCGCTGTCAGCTGTGCTTGCGCAAAGATATCCACCACTTCAATGGCGAAGGCCAGCGAGAGCGCCTTCATGATCACCATAAAGGAGTTTGCCAGATCCGGGATCGCGGCAATGATCGTCTGAGGAAAGAGCACGCGGCGGAACAGCTGGCCGTTGGAGTAGCCCAGCGAACGCGCGGCGTCCGACTGCCCGGTATCAAAGGAGTTCAGCGCCCCTTTGATCACTTCGGCCTGGAAGGCGGCCACGCAGGCCGTGAGCGCCACGATAACGATTACCCAGTTCGGCATGGAATGGCCGTTATAGTCAACACCGACCAGCGATGCGCTGAAATGCAGTGCCGGAGGCAGGCCGTAGTAGGCAAGGAAAATCATCACCACCATCGGCACGCCTTTAAACACCACCTTATAACCGACAACCAGTTGCCGCAGCACCGGGATTTGTCGGTATTCGATCAGGGCAAACAGACCCCCTGTCAGCGTCGAGAAGATAAAAATCGTCACGGCCATCATCAACGTTAATGGCACAGCGTCCATAATGCTTAAAAAATCCGGCAGCAAGACATCTAAATCAAACATGGTTAATCACCTTCTTCAGTCAGATGCTCGCCGTGAGCTTAATTCTGGACGGGGCGGTTTTCGAGGTGTAGCGAGAGAACCGACGCTCGAAGACGCGCACAATCAGCCAGGAAATCAGGCACAGCAGGGAGTAAATCACCCCCAACACCAGATAGGTGCTGAACTGATACTGGTTGTAATCCCGCTCCATCACCAGGTGCGCGGTCGCCATGATATCGGCAGCCCCGATATACATCACCAGCGCCACATTGTGGATCATGTAGATCACCGCATTGCCGTAACCCGGTAACGCAATGTGCAATGCCTGTGGCCCGGCGACGCGGGTGAGTTTTTGCCAGAAGCTGTAACCCAGGCTGTCTGCGGCATCATGCTGGCCGCGTTCAACCGCCAGCCAGGCCGGGCGAATCACCTCTGACAGATAGCCGCCGTGATACAGACTCAGCCCAACCATTGACGCCAGCGTGGGCGTGACGAAATCTTTCATATCAAACAGGGCAACAAAAACAGGCAGGCCGTAG
Source organism: Erwinia sp. 1181_3 (assembly GCF_052824965.1). Classification (NCBI taxonomy): domain Bacteria; kingdom Pseudomonadati; phylum Pseudomonadota; class Gammaproteobacteria; order Enterobacterales; family Erwiniaceae; genus Erwinia; species Erwinia sp. 1181_3. The sequence goes on along the minus strand of NZ_VTDE01000006.1, from coordinate 63,681 downwards.
AACGCCACGAACAGCTGCAATACCACCGGCACGCTGCGGGCATAGGAGACGTAAAGGTCGGCCAGTTGGCTGAGCACCAGTACCCTGCGAATCCTGAAGGTTGTGGCAATCAGCGCCAGCACGAAGCCAGCGATGAGCGCTACAAACATAATCGCGAGCGTTAACGGCAAGGCCGAGAGTAGCTCTGGGATCATGACGGTAAGATCCATGGTGAAACACTCCTGCTAATAATGTCGGCATTGACCGTTGACCCGGCAACGCCGGGCCATCGTCAGAGTTACTTGATGTACTTCACCACGTCTTCGCCGAACCACTTCTGCGACAGTTTGTCGAGAGTGCCATCGGCTTTCAGCGTTTTCAGCACGCCATCAATATCATCTGACAGACGCTGGTTCTCTTCTGAGCGGTGGATCAGCACGTAGGTATTGTTGATTGACACCGGCTCACTGGCTTTGATATCGAGTTTCTGTGTTTCGATAACCGTCTGCTCACCCAGGTTTGAAGGAAGGATCAGGGCATCGTACTTACCACGCTGCACTTCTTTCAGACGGTCCGGGTAAGGAATACCGGCACTGGACGCTGAGATTTTCACCGCATCGTTCGGGTTCTCTTGCTGCCACTGAGTCACAAATTTATAGACGCCACCGCCGGCAGTGACCGGAACAATTTTCTTACCCACCAGATCCTTCATGGTGTTGATGTTGCTGTCCTTGCGGCTGTAGATTTTCATCATGCTGGCCCCCATCGGGGTGGCCGGGATCAGGAACTGCTTGCTGCGTGCCGGAGCGGTGTAGAAACCGCCGGTCGCCATATCGTATTTGCCGGTGGCCAGCCCGGTTTCCTGGGCAATATCCGCGGCCCCTTCCAGCTCGAAGCGATACTGCGGAAGTTTGGCGTTAATCGCTCTCAACAGATCGGGCTCGTAGCCCTGGGGTTCATGGCCGATGGCGCCCCAGGAGAGCGGCTTAGATTCTGCAGCGGTAGCCACTTTAATAACGCGTACAGGCGTCTGTGCAGAGGCGGAACCCATGCCGGATGCCGCGATGGCGACACCGGCAAGTAATGCCAGGGTCAGACGACGGAAAGGGGTAGTGTTTGCAGGCATTGTTATTATCCTTTTAGTTAGTAGAGCGTTGTTTCGGACTGGAGGAACTGCGCGAGTCGTGGATTTGACGGCGTGTCAAAAATCTCCGTCGGGCTACCTTCCGCCGCGACAACGCCCTGATCCATAAACACGATGCGGTTTGAGACATTTTTAGCAAATTGCATCTCATGGGTGACCAGCAGCGAAGTGATCCCCGATGAAGTCACCTCTTTGATCACTTTCAGTACTTCGCCGACCAGCTCCGGGTCCAGTGAGGAGGTCGGTTCATCGAAGAGGATCACATCCGGCCGCACCGCCAGCGCACGGGCGATGCCGGTACGCTGAAGCTGCCCGCCGGAAAGCTGAGACGGATAGTGGTCGCGCTTGTCAGACAAACCGACGCGCTCCAGTTCTTCAAGGGCAATTTTACGCGCTTCATCAGCAGACTTACGCTGTACGACAATCAGCGGATCCATCACGTTCTGAATGACCGTCATGTTTTTAAACACGTTAAACTGCTGGAATACCATGGCGGTACGCAGACGGATCGCCTGAACGGCGTTTTTGTCGACGGACTGATAATCCATGCGGATTTGATCGAATGTGATGCTGCCGGATGAAGGCTTCGCCAGATAGTTAATACAGCGCAGCAGCGTGGTTTTCCCGGTGCCGCTTGGGCCAATAATCGACAGCACATCACCGCGTTTCACCGAGAGGTTCACGCCTTTCAGAATTTCTGAGCTACCGTAGGCGAGCTTAATATTGTCAAGTTCAAGCATGTTGGTCAGTTTCCTGGCACAGGTGGCGTTAAGGTGCTTCAGTTTCCGCTATCGGCGTGGCCGAGAACGTGCATCAGGCGATTTGCCCAGCCGAAGATGGAGATGGCGTGGATCAGGTCGACGATGTCGACGTCATCCATGCCAACGGATTTCAGCAGGGCGATATCTTCCGCCGTCGCTTCCGAGGGCACGGCCGACAGACGACGGGCAAAGCGGTGGATCGCCGCATCGCGTGGGCCGAGCTGCTCGGGTTTATCGAAATAGAGTGCGCTGACTACGTCGTTGCTTTTGGTCAGGTTGGCATGGCGGCGCGCATGAACCACGGCGCAGAACTTGCAGCCATTCACCATTGACGCTCCAAGCGCACCCAGTTCGCGGTCGGCATGGGGCAAACCGCCGTCAACATACATAATGGCATTGAACAGCACGGTACGGGCTACGTAGCTCTCGGGGTCGTGCGCCAGCGTGCGCACATATTCCGAGACCTTCTTATTCGATGGCGTGACCTTCATCGCTTCAATCTGCTGTGGCGTGGCTTCAGACAGCTCGACCGGAGCGATATGCGGGTGCCAGGTCAGGGGCTTCAGGGTAACAGATGGGATCATAACAACCTCATCAGGCGCAAACCGCTGGCCACTTTGGTCTGGAAATTCACGAAGGCAATCAGTTCAGATAGCGCGACGATCTGCGGATTGTTGAAGCCCGCCCCGGCCAGCCGGGCGATATCATCGGCTTTGGCTTCACCCGGAGTCAGTGTGATCCGGTCAACATGGCGAGCGAGGGTCGCCAGCGGTTCGTCGCAGACGGATGCTCCACTGGCGAAAGCCAGCAGCGTGCCGTCAGGCGTCAACGCCGCCAGCTGTGCGCTGTATTCGGCTATCAGTGCTGTATCCGCATTCAATGTGACGATGCGCAGGGCCACCCCATGGCGCCATGCCGCAGACAGACCCTGATCGTTTTCGGGGTGCAGCACCGAGAGACGGCACAGTTCGGCCCCCTGAACAAATTCCGGGCGAAAACGCCGGGTTGCGTACAGTGCATCCTCGGCGGCAAGGCCTGCCGCCTTGTCGATAGCATCAATCACAATGCGTTATCCTTTTGAAGTTGGGGAGTGGAATCAGTCCATTCATCTCCCTGGAGTTCTGGGATGTCATAAGCCATCAGGCTGGTGAAGTGTGCATCGACATCTTCAGCAAATAATGCAGCGGCAATGCCGCGCACAAGACGTTCTGTCCCGGCGCTGACCGCCGGGATATCACCGGACACCTTCCCGTGCGTCAGCATGGCGGCATCGTTAAAGCAGTGAATATTCGCCAGCATCGGGCAGGCACCCGGTACACGCTCTCGGAATTCAAACGTTGGCCCCAGGTCCGGTGACGCCAGCATGCCAGGGCGCGGTGCACCCATTTCCGGCGTGTAGCGGCCATCCGACCAGGTGCGGATATGCGGCGCTATGGCAGCAAATTCCGGGCGGCCGTTAAAGTCATTGGAAAAGCCGGTGGCGGCGATGAGAAAATCGTAATGCAGCGGACCCTGAGTGGTGTCAATGCGTAGCGCGCCCGCGTTTTCTTCAACCGCCCTGATACCGCAATCGAGCAGGAAGCGGGCATTTGCATGACGGGAAACGCGCAGGGTGGAGGAGCGTGGCGGCGGCGTCTGGGTGGTGTTGGTGTAGTCGACAAACTTCCATTTCCACGCGTCAGGCAGCAGATGCATACCGTGCACCACGCCCTGGCTGCCGATGCCGGTCATTTTGTTGATGCGTGGCATCTCTTTGCGGCGGATCAGCAGGTCAACGGAGCCGACACCGGACTCCAGTGCCGCAGCGGCATTGTCCATCGATGATGCACCCGCCCCGATCACCGCCAGGCGCTTGCCCTTCAGTGCAGCGAAATCGATATCATCGGCAGAGTGTGCCCAGAGGGCGTGGTCGACCCCTTGCAGGAAATCAGGAACGGCAAAGCCGCCCAGCCCTGAACGTCCCGTTGCCAGCACCAGATGCCGGGTATAGACCCGGCCCGTTTCTGCGCCCTCAAGATCGATAGCGATCAGATCGTCCGCTGCAGTGATGCTGGTCATGCGCACATTGTTACGCACGGGCAGCGCCAGCACCTGGCGATACCAAACCAGATAATCCATCCACTGACCTTTCGGAATTTTATCCAGCGCTTCCCAGGCTTCTGCTCCCCACTGCGCCGTGAACCAGGCACGAAAGGTCAGTTGCGGCAGGCCGAGTGCCGGGCCGTGCAGCGTTTTGGGGGATCGCAGTGTTTCCATACGGGCAAACGTTACCCACGGCCCTTCCAGCCCGGCAGGCGCGGCATCATAGGCAACGACATTGGTGATCCCGCTCAGGATCAGCTTTGCCGTGGTAGCCAGGCCGCACATACCGCCACCAATCACCACCACGTCACGCACAGCGGTACCATGGTAAACACGTGTGGGAACCCAGGGCCTGGCGGGCAGTTCCAGCAAAGACAAATCCTCAGCCAGGCGTTGTTGCAACGCGTCTAAACCGGTTTTGTTTGCACCCTTTGCTGACATGATTAAGCCCCTTTTCGTCATCTCAATGCATATAATGGATTATATGAAAAACGCATTATGAATTAGTGTGTATGCGTATTCTTAATACTAATTAATAATTAGCTTATTCAAAAATTGCACTTGATAATTATGGCTGTTGAAAAATAAAGGATTCCCGTATGCAGAACCTGGCTTCACTTAACGATCTTGACCTTCGCCAGTTACAGGCTTTCTCGGCGGTCATCTCGTCCGGCAGTGTGACGGCAGCGGCTAAAGTTCTGCAACGTTCGCAGCCTGCCGTGACCCGGCTGATCCAGGATCTGGAGAACACCCTTGGTTATCCGCTTTTTTTGCGTAACGGGCCACGTATCTACCCGACCGAGCAGGCACTGCGTCTGCATGAGTACGTTGAGACGGCGTTGACGTCGTTGCAACAGATACGCCTGCGCGCCAATGAGATCTGGAAAGAAGAAAAAACCCCGCTGCTGATTGCCGCTACGCCATCAATGTCCTCCGGCCTGCTGCCCGTGGCACTGGCGCAGGTGAATCTGGATGACTCGGTGCAAATCCTGAGTGATTCCGCAGAACAAACGGCGCACGCCATTATTACCGGCCAGGCGGAGTTGGGGATCAGCAGCCTGCCGCTGGAGCATCAGGGGGCGCAGGTTCACTGGATTGGTCAATCACGCTGCGTCATGGCGCTGAGAGAAGATGACCCGTTGGCCCAGAAAGAGCAGGTGCTGTTAACCGACTTAACGTCACGCAAGCTGATCACACCTTACAACCCGTATCGCCTGCGCAGGCGCTATGAGCAGGTATTACGTAAGGCAAAGGTCAAACCGGCGGGTGTGATTGAAACGAACTCATCGGTGAATATTCTCTCCTGCATTCGTTCGGGATTAGGCGTGGCGATTATGGAACCCGTCACCGCTTACGGTTTGCCCGTGGCCGGTGTGGTGATCAGAGAGCTGGATGTGGACATTCCTTATTACTTTGGGGTCACCACTCCGCAATCCCGCCCACCGCGTTCCAGCGTTCTGGCCTTGATCGATGCCTTGAAACAGGCGGCTACCAGCCTGCTCCCGGAGTTTATCTGCCTTGATGCGAATGAACATGCGCGTGTGATGCAGTCCCTGCATCAGGAGAATTAAGGTTTTTTGTTGCAAAGGCACAATAGATGCTCGCCAGTAATAAATGGTATTCTGTCGCGCTTGTGTGACTGCCAGAGGCTTTCAGAAGGTTCTGGTTCCGCAACTGTCGTCATACGACGAAAGTAGTCGGCCCGGCCGACGCCTGCTTCTGGAGAAATAAACAAGATGTCTGACGATCGCGAACCTATCGGGCGTAAAGGAAAACAGCCCCAGCCTGCGCGCAACAAAGCGGGGCGTGGTCGCCGCAGGGAAGAAGAATATGATGACTATGACGATCAGGATGATGAAGATCTGGATGAGGAAGAGGTAACTTCGATGCCACGTAAAGGAAAAGGGCGCGGGACGCGTAAAAAAAGAGGCTGGATAGGCTTATTGTTTAAGCTTTTCCTGATCTTCGCGGTGGTCATGGCCATTTATGGTTTCTACCTCGATTCACAGATCCGCAGCCGTATTGATGGCAAAGTCTGGCAGCTACCGGCCACGGTCTATGGCCGCATGGTCAACCTTGAGCCAGGTATGTCGTACAACAAAAAAGAGATGATCACGCTGCTGGAAGGCACACAGTATCGCGAAGTGACGCGCATGACGCGCCCGGGCGAATTTACCGTGCAGGCCAACAGCATTGAGATGATCCGTCGTCCGTTTGATTTCCCCGACAGCAAAGAGGGGCAGATCCGCGCACGTCTGAGCTTCAGCGGCGATCGGCTGAGCGATATTAAGAACCTCGACAATGGACGCAGCTTCGGCTTCTTCCGCCTCGACCCGCGTCTGATCACCATGTTGCAGTCGCCTAACGGCGAACAGCGCCTGTTTGTACCACGCGCCGGGTTCCCGGACCTGTTGGTGGATACGCTGGTGGCGACCGAAGACCGTCATTTCTATCAGCATGATGGCATCAGCCTCTATTCGATTGGCCGTGCTTTTGTCGCCAACATCACTGCCGGACGTGCAGTGCAGGGCGGAAGTACGCTGACCCAGCAGCTGGTGAAGAACTTGTTCCTCACCAACGAACGCTCGCTGTGGCGTAAAGCCAACGAAGCCTATATGGCGCTGATCATGGATGCGCGCTACAGCAAAGACCGCATTCTGGAGCTGTACCTCAATGAGGTGTATCTCGGCCAGGCAGGCAACGATCAGATCCGTGGCTTCCCGCTGGCCAGCCTGTATTACTTTGGCCGTCCCGTGGATGAGCTGAGCCTTGACCAGCAGGCACTGCTGGTGGGCATGGTGAAAGGCGCATCGCTGTATAACCCGTGGCGCAACCCGCAGTTGTCGCTGGAGCGTCGTAACCTGGTGTTGCGCCTGTTGCAGCAGCAGAAGGTGATCGACCAGGAGCTTTACGACATGCTGAGTGCGCGTCCGCTGGGCGTGCAGCCGAAAGGCGGCGTGATCACCCCACAGCCAGCGTTTATGCAGATGGTGCGTAACGAGTTGCAGAGCAAACTCGGCGATAAGGTGAAGGATCTCTCCGGGGTGAAAATTTTCACCACGCTGGATTCGGTGTCGCAGGATGCTGCTGAGAAGTCAGTCGAAGAGGGGATCCCGGCGCTGCGTAAACAGCGTGGGGTCAACGATCTGGAAGCGGCGATGGTGGTGGTGGACCGCTTCAGCGGTGAAGTGCGCGCCATGGTCGGTGGTGCCGATCCACAGTTCGCGGGCTACAACCGTGCCTTGCAGGCGCGTCGTTCGATTGGTTCACTGGCAAAACCGGCGACCTATCTGACCGCGCTGAGCCAGCCGGATACCTACCGTCTGAATACCTGGCTCGCGGATAATCCGATTGCGCTGAAACAGCCTAACGGCCAGGTGTGGAAACCGCAGAACGACGACCGTCGTTACAGCGGCCAGGTGATGCTGGTGGATGCACTGACCAACTCCATGAACGTGCCGACGGTGAACCTGGGGATGACGCTCGGTCTGCCACAGGTGGTGGATACCTGGACCAAGCTGGGTGTACCGAAAGATCAGCTGAATCCGGTGCCGGCGATGTTACTGGGTGCGCTGAACCTGACACCGATTGAAGTGGCACAGGCTTTCCAGACTATCGCCAGCGGCGGCAGCCGTGCGCCGCTGTCGGCCGTACGTTCCGTGATTGCTGAAGATGGTAGCGTGCTGTATCAGAGCTTCCCGCAGGCCGAACGTGCCGTTCCGGCGCAGGGGGCTTACCTGACGCTCTACAGCATGCAGCAGGTGGTGGATCACGGTACGGCGCGTGCGCTTGGGGCTAAGTATCCGAAAGCGACGCTGGCAGGCAAAACCGGCACCACCAACAATCAGGTAGATACCTGGTTTGCCGGGATCGATGGCAAAGAAGTCGCCATCACCTGGGTGGGTCGTGATAACAACCAGCCGACCAAACTGTATGGTTCCAGCGGGGCGATGCAGCTGTATCGTCGTTATCTGGAAATGCAGGCGCCGATGCCGTTAACTCTCACGCCACCAGAAGATATTGCACTGATGAACGTCGATTCTGCCGGTAACTTTGTCTGCGGTAGTGCCAGCAGCAGCTGGCGTAGCCTGCCGGTCTGGACCACGGATGCTAACGCCCTGTGCCAGCAGCAACAGCAGCAGGTTCAGCAGCAGCAACAGATGTTGCAGCAGCAGAATCAACAGCAGAATCAGCAACAGAATCAGCAACAAGGGCAGCAACCGCAGAATCAGCAAAAGGATGGCGATGGTGTGGCTGGTTGGATCAAAGATATGTTTGGTCAGTAGCCTTCATTGTTATCTGAATGAAAAAGCCGGGAAACCGGCTTTTTTTTTGGCTTTTTTCCGCGCCAGGTCAATGCCCATGCCGCTTGTGTGGCAGATCATGTGGGGCGTTTTTCCTTGCAGAACTGACTTTGTTTCGCATATTATCCGAGCGTTATAATAATAATTATCGTTTCGTTTCACATTCAACAATCCTTGTTCAGAGAAAAGCTAAATGGCCAATGTGCGCGATTTATCCACTGATTTTACACACCTGAAAACAGCAAAACGACAACTGGCGGCGCTGGTCGCTCTCTCACTCACCAGTGGTGCAGCCTTTGCTGCCGCTGAGCAGACGATTAATGTCACGGCGGATGCTGGCAGTGCGCCGCAGGAAAGTGCCTGGGGCCCGGCCCCGACCATTGCGGCAAAACACAGCGCCACCGGCACCAAAACCGATACACCGATTGAGAAGAATCCGCAGTCTGTGTCTGTTATCACCAGCCAGGAAATGCAAACACATCAGCCTTTGTCAGTAAAAGAAGCGCTGGGTTATACCACCGGAGTGATGGTAGGTAACCGCGGTGCGTCAAACGTGATTGATGCATTATCCATTCGTGGTTTTAGTGAAACGAATACCAATCAGTATCTCAATGGCCTGAAATTACAGGGTGATAACTACTCCGAATTTGCTGTTGACCCTTATTTCCTGGAACGCGTTGAACTGATGCGCGGGCCAACGTCTGTGCTGTATGGAAAAAGTAACCCGGGTGGCATTGTATCGATGGTGAGCAAGCGCCCAACCACCGAAACTCTGCGTGAAGTCCAGTTCCAGATGGGGACCGATAACCTGTTTTCTACCGGCTTTGATTTCGGAGGCGCTCTGGATGACAACGGCGAGTTCTCTTACCGCTTAACGGGTCTGGCACGCAGCGCAGATGCGCAGCAGCAGATGAATAAAGAGAAGCGCTATGCCATCGCGCCATCTTTCAGCTGGCAACCGGATGAGAATACCCATTTCACCTTCCTGAGCTACTTCCAGAATGAACCGGAAACCGGTTATTACGGCTGGTTGCCGCGTGAAGGCACGGTCGTGCCCATTACGGATGCCAACGGCAATCAGCACAAGCTACCAACCGATTTTGATGAGGGTGAAGACAGCAATAAAATCTCCCGCAACACCAAAATGATCGGTTACAGCTTCGATCATGCGTTCAATGATACATGGACCGTACGTCAGAACCTGCGTTATGCGCAGATGCGTACTAATTACCTGAGCATTTATGGCAACGGCCTGAATACAGCCAACAACACCATTAATCGTGGATACGCGCATTCACAGGAAAAGCTGAATCAGTTTGCGGTTGATACCCAGGCTCAGGCGAAGTTTGCTACTGGTCAGGTGGATCACACTCTGCTGATGGGCGTGGATTATCAGCGTTCACGCAATGATATAGATGCGATTTTTGGCGCCGTTGCGCCGCTGGATGCGTTGAATCCACAATATGGAAACGATCAAATGATTCAGGGATCAGGATTCCCGTATCAATATCTGAATAAGCAGGAACAAACCGGTCTGTATGCGCAGGACCAAATGGAGTGGGATCGTTGGGTGCTGACACTGGGCGGACGCTATGACTACCTGACCATGTCGGCGTTTGACCGTAATGCCAGTGAAAACAAAACCCACGACCAGGCCTTTACCTGGCGCGGCGGGGTGAACTATGTCTTCGATAACGGTATTGCACCTTACTTCAGTTACAGCGAATCATTTATTCCTAATACTGGCACTACTCTCGGTGGGGAAACCTTCACACCTTCCCGTGCAAAACAGTATGAAGCAGGCGTGAAATACGTTCCGAAAGATCGTCCTATTGTTCTGACCGGGGCGATTTACCAGTTGACCAAAAATAACAACCTGATGGGTGACCCGACTGCGCCACTGTTTAGCGTACAGGGCGGGGAGATTCGTTCCCGTGGGTTCGAGTTTGAAGCCAAAGCCGCCGTCAATGCCAACATCAACGTGACTGCGTCATACAGCTATACCGATGCTGAATATACAGAAGACAATTACCTGCGTGGAAAAACGCCAGTGCAGGTGCCTAAACATATGGCATCACTGTGGGGCGACTACACATTCAATGAAAGTGCCTTATCCGGCCTGACGCTGGGCACGGGCTTGCGCTACGTGGGTGAGAGTAAAGGTCTGTATCGTCATCAGGCGAGTAATGGCGATAACCAGGATCAGAATTTTGATGTTGCCGGTTATACGTTGGTTGATGCCGTCGTGAAGTACGACCTGGCTCGTTTTGGACTTCCAGGGTCATCGGTCGGTATTAACGTTAACAACCTGTTTGACCGTGAGTATGTTGCCAGCTGTTATCGTGAGCATGCCTGCTACTGGGGCGCAGAGCGTCAGATTGTCGGTACTGCCACCTTCCGTTTCTAAATATCTATCCGGGCGCGGTTCGCCGCGCCCGCCAATCAGAAGATCACCATGCAACAACAGCACACGTCAGAAACGACCTTCACCCTGGACCGTGTCAGTTTTAGCGTTCCAGGCCGTACCCTGTTACAACCGTTGTCGCTGGCCTTTCCCGCCGGAAAAGTCTGTGGGCTGATCGGCCATAACGGTTCAGGAAAATCCACACTGCTGAAAATGCTCGGCCGCCATCACGCGGCATCGGCCGGGCAGGTGCTGCTGAATGAGCAGCCGGTGGCCAGCTGGCAGAGTAAAGCCTTTGCCCGTGAAGTTGCCTATTTGCCTCAGCAACTGCCTGCGGCGGAAGGGATGACAGTACGTGAACTGGTCGCCATTGGCCGCTATCCGTGGCACGGTGCGCTGGGGCGTTACGGTGTGGAAGATCGCGAACGTGTTGATGAAGCCATTGCACTTGTCGGGTTGAAGCCTTTTGCCCATCGCCTGGTGGACAGTCTGTCCGGCGGTGAGCGTCAGCGTGCATGGATTGCCATGCTGGTTGCGCAGAACAGCCGTTGCCTGCTGTTGGATGAACCCACTTCCGCGTTGGATATCGCCCACCAGGTCGATGTGCTGGCGCTGATCCAGCGTCTCAGCCGTGAACGTGGCCTGACGGTGATTGCGGTACTGCACGATATCAATATGGCTGCGCGTTATTGCGACCACCTGGTGGCGCTGCGCGGTGGCGAAATGATTGCTCAGGGCGAGCCTGCTGAGATTATGAACGGGGATGTGCTGGAACAGATTTATGGCATTCCTATGGGAATTTTACCGCACCCACAAGGTGGCGCGCCGGTAAGCTTTGTTTACTAAGCGCTTAGGCTCTGAGAATTGGATGTTGTGATGCCGGATATTTTGCGTCGCCGTTTACTGACGGCACTGGCTTTTTCCCCGCTGCTGGCCCAGTTTCCCTTCCCGCTGCGTGCTGCGACAGAACAACGCATTATCGCACTCGAGTGGTATCCCCTTGAGCTGCTGCTTGCGCTGGGCGTGATGCCGATCGGCGCCGCCGAGCTTTACGGTTATGGCCAGTGGGTTGGTGAACCGAAGTTGCCCGCCTCCGTGGTCGATGTCGGGCTGCGAACCGAACCTAATCTTGAACTGATAACTCAGATGAAGCCTTCTCTGATCCTGTTTTCACAGGGCTATGGGCCCGATCCGACTCGCTTTATGCGCATCGCCCCGGGAATGGGGTTTGCCTTTAACGAAGGCGGGAAGGGGAAACCGCTGACCAGTGCGCGTCACGCACTCATGGAGCTGGCAAAGCGGGTCGATCGCGTCCCGCAGGCCGTGGCGAATCTGGCCGAACTGGATAGCCAGACTGAGCGCCTGAAAACCAAACTGGCAAACAGGCCGAAGCGCCCGCTGCTGCTGTTGTCGATTGTCGATCCGCGTCATGTGATTGTTTTCACTGAGAATGGACTGTTCCAGGAAGTGCTGGATAACCTCGGGCTGGAAAATGCCTGGAAAGCAGAAAGCACTTTCTGGGGGAGCGTGATCATTGGCATTGAACGTCTGGCCGATCTGGGGGATGTCGATGCCATCGGCTTCGAACATGACAATCAGGCGATTGTTGATCAGGTGACCGGGACCGCACTCTGGCAGTCGCTGCCGTTTGTGCGTGCCGGGCGTTTCAGGCAGATGCCGCGCGTGTGGTTCTACGGTGCCACACTGTCGGCAATGCAGCTGATCCACAGCCTTGACCATGCGCTGGAGGTGAAATGATGCGTCACTATCGTTTAGCCATCCTGCTGTTAACAGCATTGTTTGCCAGTGCACTGGCTCTGACGCTGATTAACCTGCAACAGCGGCTGCCTGGTGCGCAGTGGTTAACAGCATTGTTGACCCCGGACACCAACCGCATTGAGCAGATGGTGTTTCATTACAGCCTGATGCCGCGCCTGTCGCTGTCATTGCTGGCGGGCGCAGGCCTGGGGCTGGTGGGCCTGCTGTTTCAGCAGGTGCTGCGCAATCCCCTGGCCGAACCGGCAACCCTGGGCGTCGCCAGCGGTGCGCAACTGGGGCTGACCGTTGTCACTCTGTGGAGCGTGCCGGGCGGTATGGTCACGCAGCAGCTGGCCGCGATGATCGGTGCGGTGCTGGTGGGGCTGATTGTGTTCGGCGTCGCCTGGGGCAAACGGATGTCGCCCGTAACGCTGATCCTCGCCGGGCTGGTGGTGTCACTTTACTGTGGTGCGGTGAACCAGATTTTTGCCATCTTCAATCACGACCAGCTGCAGAATATGTTTCTGTGGAGCACCGGTTCACTGAATCAGATGGACTGGAGCAACGTGGAGTTCCTCTGGCCACGGCTGCTCGGCGGCCTGTTGCTCACGCTACTGATGTTACGTCCGATGACCCTGATGGGGCTGGATGATGGTGTGGCAAAGAACCTGGGCCTGGCGATCTCGCTGGCCCGCTTTGGCCTGCTGGCACTGGCGATTTTAATCAGTGCTTCCCTGGTAAATGCTGTCGGTATTATCGGCTTTATCGGGCTGTTCTCTCCTCTGCTGGCGCGGATGCTGGGCTTCCGTCGTCTGATCAGCCGTTTGCTGGTGGCGCCGATTATTGGGGCGCTACTCCTGTGGCTGGCGGATCAGTCGGTGCTCTGGCTGACCAGTCGTCTGGGAGAGATCTCTACGGGAACCATCACTGCGGTTATCGGTGCGCCGCTGCTGCTGTGGCTGCTGCCGCGTCTGCGAACCGGTTCGGTGCCGCCAGCGATGAACCAGGGTGACAATGTGCCGACAGAACGTCACCGGGTACTGTGGTGGGCGCTCATCGGGGGCGGTGCTCTGCTGTTGCTGATGGCGGTGGCGTTAAGCTTTGGACGCGATGCTCACGGCTGGGTATGGGCCAGCGGTGAACTGTGGCAGCAACTTCTGCCGTGGCGCTGGCCGCGTCTGGTGGCCGCGATGGCGACCGGGATGATGCTGGGTGTGGCAGGGTGCGTCGTGCAGCGTTTGACAGGCAACCCGATGGCCAGCCCTGAAGTGCTGGGGATTAGCTCCGGGGCGGCATTTGGCGTCGTGGTGATGTTGTTTATCGTACCGGGTGATGCGTTTGGCTGGCTGCTGCCTGCCGGGAGTATTGGCGCGGCCCTGACGTTGCTGGTGATCTCGATCGCTGCCGGGCGCGGGGGTTTTTCACCGGAACGGATGCTGCTGGCCGGGATGGCGCTCAGCACGGCCTTCACCACGCTGATGATGCTGCTGCTGGCCAGCGGTGACCCGCGTATGGCGAATCTGCTGACGTGGATCTCCGGCTCAACCTATAACATTGATGTTTTGCAGGCGAAGCGCACGCTGATCATTATGGTCGTGCTGCTGGCGCTGGTGCCGCTATGCCGTCGCTGGCTGACCATCCTTCCACTGGGCGGTGCCACGGCGCGCGCAGTCGGTATGGCGCTGACGCCAACGCGTCTGACGCTGCTGCTGCTGGCTGCGGTGCTGACTGCTGCCGCAACGCTGACCATTGGGCCATTAAGCTTTGTGGGGCTGATGGCACCGCATATTGCGCGGATGCTCGGTTTCCGCCGGGCATTGCCGCAGCAGGTGATGGCGGCACTGTTGGGCGGTGGATTGATGGTGGCGGCGGACTGGTGCGGCAGAATGCTTTCGTTCCCGGATCAGATCCCGGCAGGGCTGCTGGCGACCTTTATCGGTGCGCCGTACTTTATCTATCTGCTGCGTAAGGTATAAAAAAAAAGGGTCAGGCATGCCTGACCCCTTCGGGTCGGGGCGGGGCATGCCCCGCCCGTCTGGATGTTACAGCTTCGCGAAACTACGGCGTGCCGCATCGATGGTGTGCTGAATATCATCCGGGCTGTGCGCCAGCGACATAAAGCCTGCTTCAAAGGCGGACGGTGCCAGATACACACCTTCTTCCAGCATCAGATGGAAGAAACGCTTGAAACGCTCAACATCGCACTTCGTCACATCCGCATAGCAGGTCACGCTGTCTGCATCCGTGAAGAAAATCCCAAACATCCCGCCGACATGGTTGATCACCAGCGGGATATTTTCGGCTTTTGCCGCAGCGAGCAGGCCATCGGCCAGTTGGGTGGTCAGACGGGTCAGCGTCTCATGCGTGCCCGGGCGGGAGACTTCCGTCAGACAGGCAAAGCCCGCTGCCATCGCGATCGGGTTACCGGACAGCGTACCCGCCTGGTATACCGGGCCGGTCGGTGCCAGCGCATCCATCACTTCGCGACGACCACCAAAGGCGCCCACTGGCATACCGCCACCGATGATTTTACCCAGGCAGGTCAGATCCGGTTTCACACCGTAATGGGCCTGTGCACCTGCCAGCGCAACGCGGAAACCGGTCATCACTTCGTCGATAATCAGCAGCGCGCCAAATTCGTCGCACAGTTCACGCAGGCCCGGAAGGAAGTCCGGCTGCGGTGGAATGCAGTTCATGTTGCCCGCGACCGGTTCAACGATGATGCAGGCGATCTCTTCCGGGTACTGCTCAAAGGCCGCGCGTACGCTGGTGAGATCGTTGAAGGTGCAGGTCAGGGTATGTTTGGCAAAGTCAGCGGGCACGCCCGGTGAGTTCGGCTGGCCCAGCGTCAGTGCGCCAGAGCCCGCTTTCACCAGCAGGCAGTCAGCGTGGCCATGGTAGCAGCCTTCAAACTTAATAATTTTGTCACGGTGGGTGAAACCGCGTGCCAGACGAATGGCACTCATGGTGGCTTCTGTACCGGAGTTGACCATGCGAACGGTATCCATGGTCGGTACCAGTTGGGTGACCAGTTCGGCCATTTTGACTTCCATCTCCGTCGGCGCGCCGAAACTCAGGCCGCGTTCGGCAGCGTCGATAACGGCATGACGGATGGCGGGATGGTTGTGACCCAGCACCATTGGGCCCCATGAACCGACATAGTCTATATAGGCTTTACCATCGACATCGTATAGCAGGGCACCGTCAGCACGTTCGATAAACAGCGGCACGCCGCCCACGCCGTTAAAGGCCCGCACCGGTGAATTTACGCCACCGGGAATTAACTGCTGCGCCTGGGCGTACAGGTTTTCAGACTTACTCATGGAACCGCTCCTGATCATTCATTTAAAAACCCCTCTATTCTAAGTGAACATCATGGGGTAGCGAAAGGCTACTCGCATCTGCGACACGATTAGAGAGCCTTAAATGCGGGCATTCAGCGTGAGAATACGTAAAATGCTGACATGGATTGACAATGTTATGAATGGCTCATGAATCAACAATCACTTTCTACCAACGAACTGAATGTTGTGCCTGCCCGGCGCGGTGATTTCCTGCGGATGTTGTTACGCCGCGATAAAACGCCGCTGGCGGTGCTGGTGATGGCGGGAATTGTTGGCACACTGACTGGCCTGGTGGGCGTGGGTTTCGAGCTGGCCGTCAACGAGATTATTCACCAGCGCACCCGTTGGCTTGCCACGTTGGGAAGCCATCCTGGGGTGATGGTGCTGTGCGCATTTCTGGTCTCCGCGCTATTGGCCACTATCGGCTATTACCTGGTGCGCCGCTTTGCACCAGAGGCGGCGGGGTCGGGGATTCCGGAGATTGAAGGTGCCCTGGAGGAACTGCGTCCGGTGCGCTGGTGGCGGGTGATCCCAGTGAAGTTTATCGGCGGGATGGGCACGCTGGGAGCGGGGATGGTGCTGGGACGTGAAGGACCAACGGTTCAGTTGGGTGGCAATATTGGCCGCATGATGCTGGATATTTTCAGGATGAGAAGCACTGAGGCGCGGCACACGCTGCTGGCAACGGGCGCGGCGGCGGGTCTGTCGGCTGCCTTTAATGCCCCTCTTGCCGGGATCCTGTTTATTATTGAAGAGATGCGTCTGCAATTTCGCTACAGTCTGATTTCCATTAAAGCCGTGTTCGTTGGCGTGATTATGTCGAGCGTGGTGTTTCGGATTTTTAACGGTGAACATGCGGTGATCGAGATAGGCCGCCTGACCGATGCCCCTGTCAATACTCTGTGGCTCTATCTGCTGCTCGGTATGGTGTTTGGCGTGGTGGGGGTGCTGTTCAATCAGCTGATTTTCCGCATCCAGGATCTGTTCCAGCGTTTCCACGGCGGACGTTTAGGTAAAATACTGTTGGTGGGGGCTGTGCTGGGAGGGGCGTGCGGCGTATTGGGGGTGTTTCTGCCCGCGGCGGCCGGAGGGGGAGCCAGCCTGATCCCACTGGCGGCGGCGGGAAACTTTTCTATCGGCATGTTGCTGTTTCTGTTTATTGTTCGACTGATTACCACTTTACTGTGCTTCTGTTCCGGCGCACCCGGCGGGATTTTTGCCCCGATGCTGGCACTCGGCACGCTGCTGGGAACGGCATTTGGCCTGTGCGCCTCAAGCTGGCTCCCGGAGTATCACTTGCAGGCTGGCACCTTTGCCATTGCCGGGATGGGCGCGCTGTTTGCCGCCTCGGTACGTGCGCCACTGACCGGTATTATACTGGTACTGGAGATGACGGATAACTATCAGCTGATTTTACCGATGATTATTACCTGCCTTGGCGCGACGCTATTAGCCCAGTTTCTTGGGGGGCAACCCTTGTATTCGTCACTGCTTACCCGCACTCTGGCGAAACAACAGCAGCAGGAAACGGCTAATGCTACCGCACAGGGTGGTACAGCCTGAGCTTGATTGCTATACCAGTGTGTAAGATAATAACAACAATTATGGTCGATTTGTGACCTGTCAGGCACCCGGCCTGTACGTATGTATACTGGAGTTACCTATGAGCGACGATGTAGCACTGCCCCTGCAATTTACTGAAGCAGCGGCCAGTAAAGTCAAAAACCTGATTTCCGATGAAAACAATCCGGATCTGAAACTGCGCGTCTACATCACCGGCGGCGGTTGCAGCGGCTTCCAGTACGGTTTTACCTTTGACGATAAGATTAACGATGGTGATATGACCATTGAGAAAGCGGGCGTGGCGTTGGTTGTTGACCCGATGAGTCTGCAATATCTGGTGGGTGGCGCAGTGGATTATACCGAAGGGCTGGAAGGGTCGCGCTTTATTGTGACCAACCCGAATGCCAAGACCACCTGTGGCTGCGGATCGTCCTTCAGTATCTGATTTACCCTTCATACTTGACGCCGCTGCTGTGTTGGCTGCGAACCCTCACCCCGGTCACTTACTGATGTAAGCTCCCGGGGATTCAAGCACTTTCCGCCTTGCTGCACCGCCAATTATTCTGGGTAAACAGATACTGTTTAGTAAGAACTTACCATTCGACGGTCACTAACCTTGCTTCCTGCCGCGTATCCGCATTACGTGATATAACGCTTTGCGTCACTTTTGGCTGCGCATCAGGCTGAGCTCCACACACAACACCGGGTAAATTGACAGCAGACAAGCTGCGACTCTCTACGCTGCACTGTGAGTAGATGGTTAATTTCACGCCAATGCTGCCGGTAATCGAAGCGGCAAAGGCGTGACCCGTCATCATCAGCCCGAGGGCCAGATAAACGGTTTTCATGTTGCAATTTCCTGGTCAAAATCAGAGCAAAAAGCCCTGAATAAAAAACGAGCGTAAAGTCGCCCGTTATCTTTGGTTAACGGCAATTTTTGTCAGAACTTTACTCACCTTTGGCGGCGATTATTGCGGTTTTGACGTGCCGATGGTGTGTAATTCACTGCACAATTTTTGTGCGGCCAGAATCATACGCGGTCCGGCTCGGCTTATCCAGTCATCATTGATGGCGATGACCGGGAGTGTGAGCTGGGGTTGCCAGAACTGCACAATCTGCTGTGCATGAGTATGATCGCCGGGGATGACGACAGCGGCGGGATGGCGTAACAATACCTGCTCGCGGCTCACCTGTGGCCAGGGCACGCGGGCATCGGCAAAGATGTTCTCTCCGCCACATAAGCGCAGAACTTCATCCTGTAAGGTATTGCCCGATGCGGTAAACAGCGGTTTGAGGCCAAACTGAAGAAAGACGCGCTGCCTGGGTGAGTGCTGATAGCGTTGGCGCAGGTTAGCAAACTGCTGTTGCAGCGTGGCAGCCGACTGCTCTGCCTGTTGCGGTTGCGGGCTCCAGGCGGCAAGCTGACGCAGGCTGGCAATCAACTGATCGATAGAATCCGGTGCCAGCCAGACCACCCTGATGCCCAACGCCTGAAGCTGATCGACCTGGCGTTGCGGCGTGCCGCCTTTCCAGGCAACCACGACATCCGGCTTCAGCCTGAGTAGCTTTTCGCTGTTGATCCCCTGCCAGTTAGCGACCTGTTCGATGTGCTGTGCGGCGGCAGGGTAATCGGAATAAGCGCTGACGCCCACCGGAGTAATTCCGGCAGCAAAGGCCAGTTCGGTAATATTGGGTGCCAGCGTGACCACGCGGGGGGCGGCCTGAGCTGTGGCGGCGCAGGCCAGCCACAGCAGCAGGCAAACAAGGCGTTTAGCCACGAGACAGATGGGTCAGCAGGGTTTCCACCATCAGTGATGATTGCTGTGCTGCCACCACCAGGAATTCATCAAAGCTGAGGTGTGATTCTTGATCGGCTACATCGGAGATAGCACGGACCACGACAAACGGTGTGCCGAATTGATGGCAAACGTGGCCAATCGCGGTCGCTTCCATCTCAACCGCAATGGCCTGCGGGAAGGTGCTGCGAATACGTGACAGCGGCGCTGCGCCATTGATAAAGGCATCGCCGCTCACCACCAGACCACGGACTGCGTTGAGGTTCAGTTCGCCAATGCACTGTTCGGCAGCGGCAATCAGCTTATCATCCGCCTTGAACGCCGCCGGACAGCCCGCCATCTGGCCAGGTTCATAGCCAAAGGCCGTCACATCGGCGTCGTGATAACGCACTTCATCAGACACCACAATATCACCCACTTTCAGCGTAGGGGCCAGGCCGCCAGCTGAACCGGTATTGATGACCACATCGGGTTTGCACAGTTGCAGCAGCAGGGTGGTGCCCAGCGCCGCAGACACTTTACCGATGCCCGACTTCAGCAGAGCAACTTCAACGCCATTCAGTGTACCGGTGTAAATTTCACAGCCCGCCAGGGTGAGGGTCTGACGGTTTTCAATTTTGTCACGCAGCAGCGTCACTTCCTGTTCCATTGCGCCAATAATGCCTGCTTTCATAGGGATACTCTCTGAAGTTGTGGAATGTATTATTCATTGCGGCGCATAGTTTATCATGACAAACATCATCGCTATACCCGTCATACTTCAAGCTGCACAGGCGTTGGCTGCATCAAAAGTAGGCCCCATGAGGGGACTCGAATTATTTTGGGTATACTGCGAGAATGACTGCGCCATTTATCAGAGGGAATAAGGTATGACTGGGATCGATTTTCGCATAAAAATCAACTGGCAGCGGCGCTATCGCCCCTATCAGGGACCGAAGGATGAACATGAAATCCTGCGCATATTTGAAAGCGATCGTGGTCGTATTATTAATTCAGCAGCTATCCGCCGACTGCAGCAGAAAACCCAGGTCTTCCCGCTTGAGCGTAATGCCGCCGTTCGCACCCGGCTGACGCATTCGCTGGAAGTGCAGCAGGTGGGGCGCTATATCGCAAAAGAAGTACTGACACGCTTGCAGGAAGCTGACCGTTTAGTCTCTTTGGGGCTGGCGCAGTTGACCGGGCCATTTGAGAGTATCGTCGAGATGGCTTGCCTGATGCACGATATTGGCAATCCGCCGTTTGGTCACTTTGGTGAGGCAGCGATCAATGACTGGTTCCGTCAGCAGTTTGATACAAGCTGGCAGCCGGAGAGCGGACGGGAAGATCGCTGTGTACCCGAGGTATTACGCCATCAGGATGATGGCTTGAATGCGCTGCGGGCTAAAGTCCGTCAGGACCTGTCTCATTTTGAAGGCAACGCGCAGGCAATCCGCACGGTGCATACGCTGATGAAGATGAACCTGACCTGGGCGCAGGTCGGCTGTATTTTAAAATACACGCGTCCTGCCTGGCATAGCGGAGCCATTCCCGCCAGCCATGATTATTTAATGAAGAAACCGGGATACTACCTGGCAGAAGAGGAATATATCGCGCGACTGCGTGAGCAATTAGATCTTCAGCCGCATTGCCGTTTTCCGCTGACTTATATTATGGAAGCTGCTGACGATATCTCTTACTGCGTAGCCGATTTAGAAGATGCCGTAGAAAAAAATATCTTTACTGTTGAACAACTGTATCATTATTTATTCCAACTCTGGCCTGACCATCAGGCAGGCGATCTGTTTGCCACCGTGGTGACCAGCGCGTTAGATAAATCACGCAGTCGCCGCACAAATCGCAGCAGTGAAGACCAGTTCTTTATGTATTTACGTGTGAATACGGTGGCAGAACTGGTGCCCCATGCGGCCAGCCGTTTTATCGAGCATTTGCCTGCGGTGTACCACGGCGAGTTTAATGAGGCGCTGCTGGAAGATGGTAGCCCGCATAGTCAGCTATTAGATATTTTCAAAAAAGTCGCTTTTCGTCATGTGTTTAACCATCCTGAAGTGGAACAGTTAGAGTTGCAAGGGTATCGGGTGATCAGCGGCTTGCTGGATATTTACCAGCCACTGTTGCTGTTGACGCGCGAAGAGTTCAGCGAATTGACGGAAAAGGATTATTTAAAAGGTTATCCGATTGAAACACGCCTGTTCCATAAGCTTTCGACGCGTTTTCGTCTTGCTTACAGCGAAGCGGTGGAGTCTCTGGATAAAAATCCCGACGAAGAGAATATATGGGAATACTATTATCGCGTTCGTTTATTGCAGGACTACATTAGCGGGATGACAGATTTGTATGCCTGGGATGAGTATCGACGGTTAATGGCCGTGGAATAAATCCATCAGTCGTGATGATTTGTAAAGAAGAACAATATTTTTTTACTTTTTCTTAGTGGTTAAATATGAACTTAGGGATAAAAAATTAATCTCACCTTCACAACCACAGCAATGGTTATCCCACAGAATCACTTGAGAATCCGACGAATGAAAAAAACCACGTTAGTATTGAGCGCATTGGCTCTGAGCCTTGGGCTGGCGTTAAACCCTTTAGCGGCGAGTGCTGCTGAAACGGCCTCTTCCTCTTCAAGCCAGCCATTACCCAGTCTGGCTCCTATGCTGGAAACAGTGATGCCTTCGGTTGTCAGCATTAATGTTGAGGGCAGCACGACGGTACGTACGCCGCGCATGCCTCAGCAGTTCCAGCAGTTCTTTGGCGATAATTCCCCATTCTGTCAGGACGGTTCTCCATTCCAGGGATCGCCGATGTGTCAGGAAGGTGGCCCGGAAGGGAAGGGCAACGGCGGCGCTGACAGTCAGCAGCAGAAATTCCGCGCACTGGGTTCCGGTGTGGTGATTGATGCCGCTAAAGGCTACGTCGTAACCAACAACCACGTGGTCGACAATGCGACAAAAATTCAGGTTCAATTGAGCGATGGTCGTAAATACGATGCAAAAGTGATTGGTAAAGATCCGCGTTCTGATATTGCGCTGATCCAGTTGAAAGAGGCGAAAAACCTGACCGCGATTAAGCTTGCTGACTCCGATAATCTGCGCGTGGGCGATTACACGGTAGCGATTGGTAACCCGTATGGTCTGGGGGAAACGGTTACCTCCGGTATTGTCTCTGCCCTTGGCCGCAGTGGTCTGAACCTGGAAAACTACGAAAACTTTATCCAGACTGATGCCGCGATTAACCGGGGTAATTCCGGGGGGGCGCTGGTGAACCTGAATGGTGAGCTGATTGGGATTAACACGGCGATACTCGCGCCAGACGGCGGCAACATCGGTATTGGCTTCGCCATCCCAAGTAATATGGTGAAAAACCTGACGTCACAGATGGTTGAATTCGGTCAGGTGAAACGCGGTGAGCTGGGGATCATGGGCACCGAACTGAACTCCGAACTCGCGAAGGCGATGAAAGTTGATGCCCAGCGCGGTGCGTTCGTCAGTCAGGTATTGCCGAAGTCTTCAGCGGCGCAGGCGGGCATTAAAGCCGGTGACGTGATTGTGTCGATCAACAACAAGCCGATCTCCAGTTTCTCTGCGTTGCGTGCGGAAGTGGGGTCGTTGCCGGTTGGCACCAAAATGGAACTGGGCCTGATCCGGGATGGCAAGCCAATGAAAGTGAACGTGGCGTTGCAACAAAGCGCCGCAGCGAAAGTCGATTCTGGCACTATCTATAACGGTATCGAAGGGGCTGACCTGAGCAACTTTGATGCGAAAGGCGTTAAGGGTGTGAAAGTGGACAGCGTTAAAGCGGGTTCTGCGGCAGCGCGCGTTGGCCTGAAGAAAGATGATGTGATTTTAGGCGTTAACCAACAGCCGGTCGCGAATCTGGGCGAATTGCGCAAAATCCTGGATACCAAACCGTCAGTGCTGGCGCTGAATATCCAGCGTGGCGATGCCAGTATTTATTTGCTGATGCAGTAAGTTATGCTGAAAAGTGCCGTTCGAAAATAAGAGCGGCACCGGACAAAAAAAAGGGGTGACCAGTATTATGGTCACCCCTTTTTATGTCAGAAAAGGAATTAACGACCGCCGCGGGTCAGTTTATCCAGGTCTGATTCAATTTCAGCAATCTTGTTGGAGACCACGCTCTCCAGATGACGCAGGTCATCAAGAATTTTGCGCTTCAGATCAACTTCTACCTGGTCACGTTGGCAAATCTGGTCAAGTTCATCAATCACATAGCGCAGGTTCGGGCTGATTTCCTGAACTTCTTTGTAACCCTGGCTGGCATTGTCAGCTACCACGGTTTTGCGCTGGCGCGGATATTTAAATTTCACGCTTTTGGCAAAGAACTCGCCTTTATCTTTACGGAAATAGATTTTCAGGATGTCATTGTTGGCTTCCTGACGCAGGCTGTAACGGTCGATATCTTCCGGCGTCGCGATGCCCAAACCCTTGAGATTGTCGTACATGGTATTTTCCTTTAAGAGACTATCGATCCAGATGCGATCAGAGTAGTCGCTATCCGAGAAACGGAAAAGGATCGTTTAATTTAAATACAGTATTTTCTGGCGCGGATTATGGCGCAGATTGTGCACAATAGCACCACTTGTTTCGTGACGTGAAAGAGGTAGTTCAGGGCAGGAGTGTAAAACTTACTTTACAGTAAGGTGCGGACCACTGGTGTGGCCCGCAGGAGGATCAATCGATAGTGCGCAGCAGTTCGTTGATGCCGGTTTTGCTCAGCGTTTTCGCATCGACTTTTTTCACGATAACGGCGCAGTACAGGCTGTAAGTCCCGTCTTTCGATGGCAGGTTGCCTGAAACGACAACGGAACCCGCAGGGACACGGCCGTAATGCACTTCCCCGGTTTCGCGGTCGAAGATCTTGGTGCTCTGGCCGATATAAACGCCCATTGAAATCACGGAACCTTCTTCTACGATCACGCCTTCAACGATTTCTGAACGCGCACCGATGAAGCAGTTGTCTTCAATGATGGTTGGATTGGCCTGCAATGGCTCCAGTACGCCACCAATGCCAACGCCGCCAGACAGGTGAACGTTTTTACCGATCTGCGCGCAGGAACCTACGGTGACCCAGGTATCAACCATCGTGCCTTCGTCAACGTAAGCGCCGATGTTAACGTAAGAAGGCATCAGCACGGTGTTACGTGCGATGAATGCGCCCTGGCGTACTGCCGCTGGTGGAACAACGCGGAAGCCTTCTTTTTTGAAGCGTGCTTCGTCGTAGTCAGCGAATTTCATCGGAACTTTATCGTAATAACGGCTTTCTGCGCCATCAATTACCTGATTGTCATTGATGCGGAAAGAGAGCAGGACCGCTTTCTTCAACCACTGATGCGTAACCCATTCGCCGTCGATTTTCTCAGAGACGCGCAGGGCACCGCTATCCAGCTGGGCGATAACCTGGTTGACGGCTTCGCGGGTTGCGGCGTCAGCGTTTGCTGGGGTAATGTCCGCACGGCGTTCGAAGGCCGCTTCAATAACACTCTGTAACTGTTGCATATTAGATCTCTCAATTTCAGTGAGTTCGGTGTAACAGGCTATTTTACTTGCCATTTTGAACGCAGGCAGTGCTCGCCATCCTCACGTACTTCAGTACGCTGCGCTGTCTGCGCTCAAACTGCCTGCGACAATGACGCCTGTGTCACTCTTTAGGGATGAAAAGTAAATCTGGGTCACACTTTATCGTTTGGAACAAGGGCCTCTGTCAACCGTTGTTGCAGCCGTTGGCGCAAATCGGCATCCAATGCCCGGCGCTCGCTATTGGCGAGAATAAACAAATCCTCGACGCGTTCACCGATGGTACTGATGCGCGCACCGTGCAGCGACACGTTCAGGTCAGCAAAAACTTCGCCAACGCGCGCCAGCAATCCCGGCTGATCCAGCGCGACTAATTCCAGATAAGTTCGCCTGTCAGTGTGTGTGGGTAAGAAGTTGACCGCGGTATCGACATTAAAATGCTTCAAACGAGCTGACTGACGGCGCGTGCGCGGAGGCTGCCAGCTGGTCTGGCAGATCGCCTGTTCCAGCGCCTGGCGTGTCATCTCATGGCGGTCAGTCGCCAGCGGGCTTCCATCCGGCTCCAGCACGATAAAGGTGTCCATTGCCATGCCGTCGCGGCTGGTGAAGATCTGGGCATCATGGACGCTCAGATTACGACGATCCAGCTCACCGGCTACAGTGGCAAACAGGTACGGGCGGTCCGGGCTCCAGATAAAGATCTCGGTACCGCCGCGTGTCGCCTGCGGGCTAACGAGGATCAGGGGCTGGTTGAGATCGTGATTCATCAGATGACGCGCATGCCACGCGAGCTGGTTTGGCGTGTGCCGCAGGAAATAGTCGGCGCGGCAGCGGCCCCAGATGCTGTGCAACGCTTCTTCGTCGATATTATCCATGCGCAGTAAGGCCAGCGCCTGAAGCCGATGATGGCGCACGCGTTCGCGCAGGTCCGGGCTGTTTTCCATTCCACGGCGCAGCTGTTTCTCTGTGGCGAAAAACAGCTCGCGTAACAGGCTTTGCTTCCAGCTGTTCCATAAGGTTTCATTGGTGGCACAGATATCGGCAACGGTCAGGCACACCAGATAACGCAGGCGGTTTTCATTCTGCATCACCTCGGCAAACTGCTGGATCTCCGTCGGGTCTTGAATATCGCGGCGCTGGGCGGTGACCGACATCAGCAGGTGATGGCGCACAAGCCAGGCAACCAGCTGCGTCTCGCGTGAGTTCAGGCCGTGCATCTCGGCAAACTCCAGCGCATCCTGGGCCCCGAGAATGGAATGATCGCCGCCGCGCCCTTTGGCGATATCGTGAAACAGCGCCGCCATCAGCAGTAATTCCAACTGCGGCAGGCGTGGCCAGAGTTCAACGCACAGCGGATGTTGCTGACGTGTACGTTCGTCGGCAAAGCTTTCCAGCTTTTGCAGTACGCGAATGGTGTGTTCATCGACCGTATAGGCGTGGAACAGATCAAACTGCATCTGACCAACGATGTTGCTCCACTGCGGCATATAAGCCCACAGCACACTGTGGCGGTGCATAGGCACCAGTGCCCGGCTGACTGCACCTGGATGGCGCAGTATCGACAGGAACAGCTCCCGGGCCTCTGGGATGGTACACAGGGGCTGCTTCAGGTTACGGCGCGCGTGACGCAAATGACGCAGCGTATTGGAGTAGATACCGGTAATTTTCGGTGTACGCGCCATGGTGTAGAACATACGCATGATGGACTCTGGCTGACGTGCAAACAGCGTATCATCACGCAGATCAATCAGCGTGCCGCGTAGCTGGAATTCATCGTCCAGCGGGCGGGGTTTCTCGTCGGTTGGCAGCGCCAGAATGGCTTCATCAAACAGCTGTAACAGCATCTGGTTTAACTCGCCAACGCGGCGTGTGACACGGAAGAAATCCTTCATCATGCGCTCAACCGGCTCGTTCCCTTCGCCCTGATAGTTCAGGCGTTGGGCAACATTGAGCTGACGATCAAACAGCAGGCGGTTGTCGTAGCGCGTCAGTGTCAGGTGCAGGGCAAAACGGATGCGCCACAGGAAGCTCTGGCACTCGTTCAACTCGTTACGCTCGGCTTCCGTCAGAAAGCCAAAACCGACCATTTCATCCAGTGAGGTCGCGCCGAAGTGACGGCGTGCCACCCACAACAGCGTGTGAATGTCGCGTAGGCCACCGGGGCTGCTCTTGATGTCCGGTTCCAGATTGTAGCTGGTGCCGTGATAGCGTTGATGACGTACCTGTTGTTCATCAATTTTTGCTGCGAAAAAGCGGTCTGACGGCCAAAAGCCATCGCTGAAGACGTTCTTCTGCATCTCAAGAAATAACGTGAGATCGCCGGTCAACATGCGCGATTCAATCAGGTTGGTTGAGACGGTGAGGTCGGACAACCCTTCGAGCAAACACTCTTCCAGCGTTCGCACGCTGTGACCGACTTCCAGCTTGAGGTCCCACATCAGGGTCAGCAACTCACTGGTACGACGGGCATCTTCCTCGGACAGGGGTTTACGACTGAGGATCAGGACATCAATATCCGATAGTGGATGCAGTTCACCCCGACCGTAGCCACCGACCGCAACCAGTGCAATGCCGTCTTTTTCCGGGAATCCGAAGAAGCGCCACAGGCGCCGGAGAAGGCGATCGATGAAGAGGGTACGGGCGTCGATCAGGCTTTCTGCATCCTGCCCGGCGTCAAAAGCGGCAGCGAGATGCTGCTGGAAAACATCCAGGTGATGCCTGAGCGTATCGCGGTTCAGTTCGGCATCTTCCCAGCGGCGCGGGGCCTTGGTGAGTTTTTTCAGGATGCTGGCTTCAGGTACGTCTTTATTCATTTCACCGCCCCAATGTGGATCTGATCATACTGAACACGTAAAAAAGCCGGCTGGCGCCGGCTTTAAATTTGACCCGGGTTGACCGGAAGATAAGGTCAGCCCCTACGCATTATTCTGCGACCAGAATGGCCGGAATGGTGTCATCTTTGCGCAGCGTCATAATTTCGCAGCCGTTTTCTGTCACCACAATAGTGTGTTCGTACTGAGCGGACAAGCTGCGATCTTTCGTTTTTACCGTCCAGCCATCTTTCATGACGCGAATGCGGTAATCACCGGCATTGACCATTGGCTCAACGGTGAAAGCCATACCGGCCTGCAAGACGACACCGCCGTCATCGGCATCGTAGTGCAATACTTGTGGCTCTTCGTGGAAGCCCTTACCGATACCGTGACCACAATATTCACGCACAACAGAAAAATCCTGTGCTTCAACAAATTTCTGAATTTCGCGGCCCAGGGTACGCAGGCGAATGCCGGGTTTGATCATGCGCAGAGCCAGATACAGGCTTTCCTGAGTCACACGGCACAGACGCTCGCCCTGAATGGTCGGTTTACCGACGATGAACATGGTAGAGGTATCACCGTGGTATTCATCTTTAATGACGGTGACATCGATATTGACGATATCGCCATCTTTGAGGATTTTTTCGTCGCTGGGAATACCGTGGCACACCACTTCATTCACAGATATGCATACAGATTTAGGGAAACCGTGGTAGCCCAGGCTGGCAGAAACCGCATGCTGCTGGTTCACAATATGATCGTTACACAGGCGATCAAGTTCACCGGTGCTGACGCCCGGTTTAACGTGCGCTTCAATCATTTCAAGAACTTCGGCGGCCAGGCGGCCAGCCACGCGCATTTTTTGGATTTCTTCCGGGGTTTTAATTGAAATAGCCATTCATCAGGTCCGCATTTGTCGTCATTTTCGACAATAATAAAGAAAGTGCTGCAATGGTAGCAGTCCCCCCGGACGCTGCCAATTGTAGTTTGTAGCGTAAACCGCGGCGCAGACGTGAGTCAGCCCATTTCGGTGAATAAGGCAACTACCAGTTGGCTTCAATGCCTCATTTATGGTATAAAGCGCGCCGACGATTCTCTGTTCGGTGATTCTCACTGCGATGAGAGAAACGCATAAATCTCACTATGTGTAAATAACACACACGTATCGACACCTACGCCGGGGTGCCTTGCTGGTTCGAAAGAGCCGATGGGTCGGTTGTATGGGATACGTGGAGGCTTAACCCCAAACTATATCTATAGAGGTAATCATGGCAACTGTTTCCATGCGCGACATGCTCAAGGCCGGTGTACACTTCGGTCACCAGACCCGTTACTGGAACCCGAAAATGAAGCCATTCATCTTCGGCGCTCGTAACAAAGTTCACATCATCAACCTTGAGAAAACTGTGCCAATGTTCAACGAAGCTCTGGCTGAGTTGAGCAAGATCTCTTCCCGTAAAGGTAAGATTCTGTTCGTTGGTACTAAGCGCGCTGCAAGCGAAGCGGTAAAAGAGCACGCTCTGAGCTGCGACCAGTTCTTCGTTAATCACCGCTGGTTGGGTGGTATGCTGACTAACTGGAAAACTGTTCGTCAGTCAATCAAACGTCTGAAAGATCTGGAAATTCAGTCTCAGGACGGCACTTTCGACAAACTGACCAAGAAAGAAGCGTTGATGCGCGACCGCGAACTGGCCAAGCTGGAAAACAGCCTGGGCGGTATCAAAGATATGGGCGGCCTGCCAGACGCACTGTTTGTTGTTGATGCAGATCACGAACACATCGCTATCAAAGAAGCAAACAACCTGGGTATCCCAGTATTTGCTATCGTTGATACCAACTCTGATCCAGACGGTGTTGACTTCATTATCCCTGGTAATGACGATGCAATCCGTGCTGTTAGCCTGTACCTGACTGCAGTGGCTACCACTGTACGTGAAGGTCGCTCTCAGGACCTGGCTCAGCAAGCTGAAGAAACCTTCGCTGAAGCTGAGTAATAAGGCTTGCTCTTTAGAGAGCCCTTGTACATCAGATGTGAATCTGTAAGGAAGGGGCCTTGATTGGCCCCTTTATTTTTTCGACTTCGCTTTGCCGGTTGTCACAATCGGCGGGGCAGAATGTTTCTCCCGAGACCAGGCATCTCAAGCGAACGCCGCAAGGCGAGCTGGCAGATGCAAGCTAACCGAGGATTAGAGAATGGCTGATATTACCGCTGCTCTGGTAAAAGAACTGCGCGAGCGCACTGGCGCTGGCATGATGGATTGTAAAAAAGCACTGACCGAAGCCAACGGCGACATCGAGCTGGCGATCGAGAACATGCGTAAATCTGGCGCGATCAAAGCTGCTAAGAAAGCAGGCAACGTTGCTGCTGACGGCGTGATCAAAACTAAGATCGACGGCAACTACGCAGTGATTCTGGAAGTTAACTGCCAGACTGACTTCGTTGCTAAAGATTCTGGTTTCCAGGCTTTCGCTGACAAAGTGCTGGATGCTGCTGTTGCAGGCAAAATCACTGACGTTGAAGTGCTGAAAGCACAGTTCGAAGAAGAGCGCGTTGCACTGGTTGCTAAAATCGGTGAAAACATCAACATTCGTCGCGTATCTACTCTGGAAGGCGAAGTGCTGGGTAGCTACCTGCACGGTGCTCGCATCGGCGTTCTGATCGCGGCTAAAAGCGCTGACGAAGAGCTGGTTAAGCAGCTGGCAATGCATGTTGCTGCAAGCAAACCAGAATTCGTTAAGCCTGAAGACGTGTCTGCTGAAGTGGTAGAGAAAGAGTACCAGGTTCAGCTGGACATCGCTATGCAGTCTGGCAAGCCAAAAGAAATCGCAGAGAAAATGGTTGAAGGCCGTATGAAGAAATTCACCGGCGAAGTTTCTCTGACCGGCCAGCCTTTCGTCATTGACCCAAGCAAAACTGTGGGCCAACTGTTGAAAGAGAAAAACGCAGACGTGACCAACTTCATCCGCTTTGAAGTGGGCGAAGGCATTGAGAAAGCTGAGACAGATTTTGCGGCAGAAGTTGCTGCCATGTCCAAGCAGTCTTAATGATCCGAAAAGAACCGCCAAATGGCGGTTCTTTTTTGCCTGCTTTTGGCAGCGCATTTTCAGTCTCATCCCAATAGTATTTCTCTGATGCTTTTAGGATGATACCGCACACAGTTAACACCCCTTTTCGACGATATCTTCCAGGAAAAAAACCATGGCGACCAATGCAAAACCCGTATATCAACGTATCCTGCTAAAACTGAGTGGCGAAGCCCTGCAAGGTGCTGAAGGCTTCGGTATCGATGCCAGCGTGCTGGATCGTATGGCTCAGGAAGTGAAAGAACTGGTAGAACTGGGCATTCAGGTAGGTGTGGTTATCGGTGGTGGTAATCTGTTCCGCGGTGCTGGTCTGGCTCAGGCTGGTATGAACCGTGTTGTTGGCGACCATATGGGTATGCTGGCAACCGTGATGAATGGCCTGGCGATGCGTGATGCGTTGCACCGTGCCTATGTTAACGCCCGCCTGATGTCGGCTATTCCGCTGAACGGTGTGTGTGACAACTACAGCTGGGCAGAAGCCATCAGCCTGCTGCGTAATAACCGCGTGGTGATTTTCTCCGCCGGTACCGGTAACCCGTTCTTTACCACAGATTCTGCAGCCTGCCTGCGTGGCATTGAAATCGAAGCCGATGTGGTGCTGAAGGCCACCAAAGTGGATGGCGTGTACTCCTCCGACCCGGTGAAGAACCCGGATGCGGTCCTGCACGAGCAGTTGACCTATACTGAAGTGCTGGATAAAGAACTGAAAGTGATGGATCTGGCCGCCTTTACCCTGGCGCGTGACCATTCACTGCCAATCCGCGTGTTCAATATGAACAAGCCGGGCGCACTGCGTCGCGTAGTGATGGGTGAAAAAGAAGGCACACTGATTACGCATTAATATCAGTCTGCGGTTAAAAGGGTTAAAATAAGGTATATTCTGCATGTCAGGATTATCTTTAAATGTATTTGAACGGCTTCTGGCGATGCCAGAGGCTGGTGGATCAAACAGAATCCAAGGGTTCCCACGTGATTAACGACATCAAGAAAGATGCAGAAACGCGCATGGATAAATGCGTCGAGGCATTCAAAAGCCATATCAGCAAAATCCGCACCGGCCGTGCATCGCCGAGTATTCTCGACGGTATCATGGTCGATTATTACGGTTCTTCAACCCCGCTGCGTCAGCTGGCCAGTGTGACCGTAGAAGATTCGCGTACGCTGAAAGTCAACGTCTTCGACCGCTCTATTAGCGCTGCCGTTGAAAAAGCGATCATGGCGTCTGATCTGGGTCTGAACCCAATGTCAGCAGGCACAGACATCCGTGTTCCATTGCCAGCATTGACCGAAGAGCGTCGTAAAGACCTGATCAAAATCGTGCGCGGTGAAGCTGAGCAGGGTCGTGTGTCTGTGCGTAACGTTCGTCGTGATGCGAATGACAAAGTGAAAGCACTGCTGAAAGACAAAGAGATCAGTGAAGACGATGATCGTCGTTCACAGGAAGATGTACAGAAAATGACTGACGTATTTATCAAGAAAATTGATACTGCGCTGGCCGAAAAAGAAGCGGAGCTGATGGACTTCTGAGTTCGTCATCACCCAATGAAACGCCGTACAGATTGCCATTCACATGAAGGGTCGGTCTTACGGCGTTTTGCATTTGTTAACTTCCCCGGCAGGTTTCTCTCCCTTCTCCTGATTGCTGCCTGCGCCGGGTCATTACACAGAGCAGCCTCATGAAACACTTGACGATCCTCGGTTCGACCGGCTCTATCGGGACCAGCACGCTGGCCGTGGTACGTGCTAACCCTCACTTGTTTGCCGTGAAGGCACTGGTTGCCGGGCGCAATGTGGAACTGATGGCCGAACAATGCCTGGCATTTCGCCCGGATTACGCCGCAATGTCAGATAGTAAAGCGGCTGAAACACTGCGTCTTCGTCTGAAAGATCTGAATGTGGCCACTGAAGTGTTAAGCGGGGAGCAGGCTGCCTGCGATCTGGCCGCGTTGGATGGTGTGGACCAGGTAATGGCCGCGATTGTTGGTGCAGCAGGATTATTGCCTACCCTGGCTGCAATTCGCGCTGGAAAACAGGTCTTACTGGCCAATAAAGAGTCGCTTGTGACCTGCGGCCGCCTATTCCTGGAGGCAGTAAGCGCCTCGAAAGCGCAGTTGTTGCCCATCGATAGCGAGCACAACGCCATTTTTCAGAGTTTGCCTGCTTCCCTCCAGCAGCAGTTAGGGTACGCTTCTTTAGAAGATAATGGCATTGACAGCATTATCCTCACGGGGTCAGGTGGCCCGTTTCGTGAGACGCCGTTGGCAGAGTTACGCCATATGACGCCGGATCAGGCGTGTGCGCATCCGAACTGGTCGATGGGGCGAAAAATCTCTGTCGATTCGGCCACCATGATGAACAAAGGCCTGGAATATATTGAAGCCCGCTGGCTGTTTAATGCGACTGATGCGCAGATGGAAGTGGTTCTGCATCCGCAATCCGTTATTCATTCAATGGTCCGTTATCGTGATGGCAGTGTGATTGCCCAGCTTGGATCGCCGGATATGCGTACGCCAATTGCTCACGCGATGGCCTGGCCGCAGCGCGTGACTTCAGGTGCCCAACCGCTTGATTTCACACGTATGTCGGCATTGACCTTCTCTGAGCCTGATTATGCGCGCTATCCCTGCCTGAAACTGGCTATTGATGCCAGTATTACCGGGCAGGCGGCGACCACCATGCTGAATGCGGCGAATGAAATTGCGGTTGCCGCGTTTCTTGCGTCTGAGATCCGCTTTACCGATATTGCTGCTTTGAATGTTGCGGTACTGGAGACACTGTCCTGCAAGGAACCTTCTAGCGTCGACGCGGTGATTGCCATTGACCGGGAAGCCCGCGCGATGGCAAGTGCTTTACTGCCACGTTTTTCTGCAGGCAGAGCCAGCGCGATTTAACGCGCCGCTATTTGTGAGCGCTGGGCGGAGGTGGTATAGTCTTGCCCCACCGTTCCGGTGCCAGTGCGTGATTAAGCGGATAAGTTCGTGCAATTACAGTCTATTTACGCCGGGCGGGTGAGATATTTCAGAAGCCATTGCATACCCAAATCATTGGCGCTGCAGCAAGGCGGCAAGGCATTGTTCTGTTTACGCTTACAGTAGTAAGTGACAGGCGCGAATGTCGGCGGTCGGCGCAGCAGCAGCTTAAAATATGAAGGGTATATTTCTGAATAAGGAAATAATTACGCATTATGTCGTCCGAAAATCAATTACAAACCGATGACCAGCAGGGGGCAGGCCCCCGCCATGTGGCCATCATTATGGATGGCAATGGTCGCTGGGCTAAAAGCCAGGGCAAGCTGCGTATTTCTGGTCATAAAGCGGGAGTGAAATCCGTGCGTCGCGCCGTGAGTTTTGCGGTGAGCAATAAGCTGGATGCGCTCACACTCTATGCCTTCAGTAGTGAAAACTGGAACCGTCCTCAGCAGGAAGTTCTGGCGCTGATGGAGTTGTTCGTTTGGGCACTCGACAGTGAAGTAAAAAGCCTGCACAAACATAATGTCCGGTTGAAAATTATCGGTGATATCAGTCGGTTCAACACACGTTTGCAAGAGCGTATTCGCCGTGCTGAAGAACTTACTCAACAAAATAATGGACTAACACTCAACATTGCCGCGAATTATGGCGGACGTTGGGATATTATCCACGGAGTCAGAAAAATAGCAGAACAGGTACAGGAAGGACTTCTTCGCCCGGATCAGATCGAAGAAGAGACCTTGCACCCGTATCTCTGCCTGAATGAACTGGCACCTGTGGATCTGGTAATAAGGACCGGGGGAGAGCATCGGATTAGTAACTTCCTGCTGTGGCAAGTCGCCTATGCAGAGTTTTGGTTTACCGATACTCTTTGGCCTGATTTTGATGAACAAGTTTTTGAAGGTGCACTGAATGCGTTTGCACAACGAGAGCGTCGGTTTGGCGGCGCAGCACCCGGCGGCGCATAAGCGCACTGGGGGTAATCTTTGTTAAAGTCTCGCCTGATTACCGCGTTTATATTAATACCTATCGTCATTGCAGCGCTGTTTATGCTGCCGCCGCTAGGGTTTGCCATCACAATTTTAGCGATCTGCATGCTGGCCGCGTGGGAATGGGGCCAGTTTGCGGGCTTTGCTGCCCGCTCACAGCGCATCTGGCTTGCACTGCTGTGTGGGCTGCTGCTGGCCTTTATGCTGTTTACATTGCCTGCATATCAGCACTCCGTGCATCTGCCGCAGATTGGTGGCGCCTTGTGGGTGTCACTTGGCTGGTGGATTGTGGCGCTACTTTTGGTCTTGTCCTATCCCGGTTCTGCCGCATTTTGGCGTAATTCCCGCCCATTACGTCTGGTATTTGGGTTGCTTACCATTGTCCCGTTCTTCTGGGGGATGCTGGCGCTGCGTCAGTATCACTACGAAGCTGACCATTATGCGGGTGCATGGTGGCTGCTTTATGTGATGTTCCTCGTGTGGGGAGCTGACTCTGGCGCGTATATGTTTGGCAAATTATTCGGCAAACACAAGCTGGCACCTAAGGTCTCACCAGGTAAAACGTGGGAAGGTTTCTTCGGCGGGCTGGTGACATCAGCAGTACTCTCATGGCTGTTTAGCGTGTTCGCTCCGCTTCAAGTGCCATTGTCGACATTGCTGATTTGTTCAATTACTGCCGCGCTTGCATCGGTCCTGGGTGATTTAACCGAGAGCATGTTTAAACGCGAAGCGGGCATTAAAGACAGCGGCAGTCTTATTCCAGGTCACGGCGGTATTCTTGATCGCATTGACAGCCTCACGGCAGCTGTACCGGTGTTTGCCTGCCTGTTGCTGCTGGTCTTTGGGACGCTGTAGGGAAACATTATGTTGAGCGTACTCTGGAGTTTTGCTGCCTTTATTGTTGCACTGGGGATATTAATCACCGTGCATGAATTTGGCCATTTCTGGGTAGCCCGCCGTTGCGGCGTGAAAGTTGAGCGCTTCTCCATTGGTTTCGGTAAAGCGCTGTGGCGGCGCCGTGACAAGCAGGGCACTGAGTACGTTATCGCGTTGATCCCGCTGGGCGGCTACGTCAAGATGCTCGATGAGCGTGTAGAAAGTGTACCGCCAGAACTTCGCCATCAATCCTTCAATAACAAAACGGTCCTCCAGCGTGCCGCGATCATCAGTGCCGGCCCTATCGCAAATTTCATCTTTGCCATCTTCGCCTATTGGCTGGTGTTTATCATCGGCGTTCCGGGTGTACGCCCGGTTGTTGGCGAAATAGTGAGCGGATCGCCAGCTGCTGAAGCGCAAATTACCCCAGGCACGGAACTTAAAGCCGTTGACGGTATCGAAACGCCTGATTGGGATGCTGTGCGTATGGCACTGGTTGCGAAGATTGGTGACGAAAGCACCACGTTAACCCTTGCGCCATTCGGCAGTGAAAAAACCAGTGATAAGACAGTGAATCTGCACGACTGGCAGTTTGAGCCAGACAAGCAGGATCCCGTGACGTCATTGGGGATACAGCCGCGTGGACCACAGATCGAATCGGTGTTGGCACAGGTGCAAAAGGATTCCGCTGCAAGTCGAGCGGGTTTGCAAGCTGGCGACAGGATCGTTAAAGTCGATGGTCAGCCTTTAGACCAGTGGCAAAATTTTGTTGCCACAGTGCGCGATAATCCAGGTAAAGATATAGCCATTGAGGTGGAGCGTCAGGGCAGTACGGTCAGTTTGACACTGACACCGGACGTTAATCCCCATAACAAGGCCGAAGGGTTTGCCGGAGTGATACCGCGCATTAATCCTCTGCCTGAAGAGTACAGAACGGTGCGCCAGTATGGCCCGTTTGCCGCAATCGGTGAGGCCAGCGCGAAAACCTGGCAACTGATGAAGCTTACGGTCAGCATGCTGGGCAAACTGATTGTTGGTGATGTGAAGTTGAACAATCTCAGCGGGCCGATTTCGATCGCGCAGGGTGCTGGGATGTCAGCGGAATACGGTTTGATTTACTACCTGATGTTCCTCGCTCTGATTAGCGTGAACCTTGGAATTATCAATCTGTTCCCATTGCCGGTGTTAGATGGTGGCCATTTGCTGTTCCTGCTGATCGAAAAGATCAAGGGAGGGCCGGTGTCCGAGCGAGTTCAGGACTTCAGTTATCGTATCGGCTCGATTTTGCTGGTGCTGTTAATGGGGCTTGCGCTATTCAATGACTTCTCAAGGCTATAGTTTACCAATCGGTAAATTGTCTGTGAGAACTAGTTAGGAAGATTGCAGAAAAACGATGGCGATGAAAAAGTTGCTCATAGCGTCGCTGCTGCTTAGCAGCGCTACCGTATACGGTGCAGACGGATTCGTGGTGAATGATATTCACTTTGAAGGCCTGCAGCGAGTCGCCGTCGGTGCGGCATTGCTCAGTATGCCAGTCCGCGTTGGAGATACTGTCTCCGATGAAGATCTCAGTAACACCATTCGTGCACTGTTTGCCACCGGGAATTTTGAAGATGTTCAGGTCCTGCGCGACGGCAATACGTTGATCGTCCAGGTGAAAGAGCGTCCGACCATTGCCAGTATCACTTTCTCCGGTAACAAAGCGGTGAAAGAGGACATGCTCAAGCAGAACCTTGAAGCATCCGGTGTGCGAGTGGGTGAAGCTCTGGATCGCACCACGATCTCCTCCATTGAGAAAGGCCTGGAAGACTTCTATTACAGCGTCGGTAAATACAGTGCCAGCGTGAAAGCAGTGGTTACGCCACTGCCACGTAACCGTGTTGACCTGAAGCTGGTGTTTACTGAAGGTGTCTCTGCTCAGATCCAACAGATCAACATCGTGGGTAATAAAGCGTACAGTTCAGATGAACTGATCTCGCGCTTCCAGCTGCGTGATGATGTGCCATGGTGGAACGTCGTCGGCGATCGTAAATACCAGAAACAGAAACTGGCGGGTGACCTTGAAACCCTGCGCAGTTTCTATCTGGATCGCGGTTACGCACGATTCAATATCGACTCAACCCAGGTCAGCCTGACGCCAGATAAAAAAGGTATCTACATTACCGTTAACATCAATGAAGGCGAGCAGTACAAGCTTTCCGGTGTTGCGGTGACGGGTAATCTGGCCGGGCACTCAGCAGAAATCGAAACGCTGAGTAAAATCACCCCAGGTGAACTGTATAACGGTTCGAAAGTGACGCGCATCGAAGACGATATCAAGAAACTGCTGGGTCGTTATGGCTACGCTTATCCGCGTGTGCAGACACAGCCAGAAATTGATGATGCGAACAAAACCGTAAAATTACGTATCAATGTGGATGCGGGCAACCGTTTCTATGTGCGCAAAGTCCGCTTCGAAGGTAACGACACCTCTAAAGACTCTGTTCTGCGCCGCGAAATGCGCCAGATGGAAGGTGCCTGGTTAGGCAGCGACCTGGTCGAGCAGGGTAAAGAGCGTCTGAACCGTCTGGGTTACTTCGAAACCGTCGACACTGACACTCAGCGTGTGCCAGGTTCGCCTGACCAGGTCGACGTCGTGTACAAGGTGAAAGAACGCAACACCGGTACATTGAACTTCGGCGTGGGTTACGGCACCGAGAGTGGCGTGAG
The DNA here is from genome assembly GCF_052824965.1 of Erwinia sp. 1181_3. Lineage (NCBI taxonomy): Bacteria > Pseudomonadati > Pseudomonadota > Gammaproteobacteria > Enterobacterales > Erwiniaceae > Erwinia > Erwinia sp. 1181_3. The sequence continues at coordinate 25,572 of NZ_VTDE01000006.1, read as the reverse complement.
CTTCCAGGTCGGCGTCACCCAGGATAACTGGCTGGGTACGGGTAATACCGTTGGCATCAGCGGAACCAAGAACGATTACCAAACCTATGCTGAATTCTCACTGACTGACCCGTACTTCACGGTTGATGGTGTCAGCCTGGGTGGCCGCGTCTTCTATAATGACTTTAAAGCGGACGATGCTGACCTGTCTGACTACACCAATAAAAGTTATGGTGTGGATGGAACGCTGGGCTTCCCAATCAATGAGAACAACAGTTTGCGTGTTGGCCTGGGCTATGTTCATAACAGCCTGTCTAATATGCAGCCTCAGGTTGCCATGTGGCGCTACCTGCGTTCTGTGGGGCAGAATCCGACGTTGTCTGGTGATGAAGACTACTCCGCAGATGACTTCACCTTTAACTATGGCTGGACGTATAACACCCTTGACCGTGGGTTCTTCCCAACGGCGGGTAACCGTACCAACCTGAACGGTAAAGTGACCATCCCAGGTTCCGATAATGCCTTCTACAAAGCGACGCTGGATACGCAACAGTATCTGCCACTGAACCAGGATCGTACCTGGGTTCTGTTAGGTCGTGGCCGTGTGGGCTATGGGGATGGCCTGAGCGGTAAAGAAATGCCGTTCTATGAGAACTTCTATGCCGGTGGTTCCAGCACCGTTCGTGGTTTCCGTTCCAATAACATTGGTCCTAAAGCGGCTTACCTGAATAACGGTTCTTCGGACTGTTCAGGTACCGATGTGAATAAGGTGTGTAACTCCGATGATGCTATCGGTGGTAACGCCATGGCGGTTGCCAGCGCAGAGCTGATCACCCCAACGCCGTTCCTGAGTGAGAAGTACGCTAACTCTGTACGTACGTCCCTGTTTGTGGACGCTGGTACTGTGTGGGACACCAAATGGGAAAACACTGCCGCCACCCGTGCAGCAGGTATCCCGGACTACAGCGATCCAAGCAACATCCGTATGTCAGCAGGTCTGGCATTACAATGGATGTCCCCTCTGGGCCCGCTGGTGTTCTCTTACGCCCAGCCGTTCAAAAAGTATGATGGAGATAAGGCCGAACAGTTCCAATTTAACATTGGTAAAACCTGGTAATTCGGATTTGCACGGAAGCACTGCAAGAGAGTATCGCGCTTACTCTGTTTGAAAAAAGAGCGGGTAAGCGCAACACATGTGTCCGTGACACAAACGTTGATGGTGAGGAGTTTTATAGTGAAAAAGTTGTTGTGTGCCGCAGGTCTGGGTATTGCTCTGGCGGTTTCCGCCGGTGCTCAGGCTGCTGATAAAATTGCAGTGGTGAACGTTTCCAGCATTTTCCAACAGTTACCAGCGCGTGCGACCGTTGCGAAGCAATTGGAGAACGAATTCAAAGGCCGTGCAACTGAGTTGCAGGGTATGGAACGTGATCTGCAAACTAAAATGCAGCGTCTGCAGCGTGACGGTTCTACCATGAAGGCAGCCGACCGCAGCCGCATGGAAAAAGACGTGATGGCGCAGCGTGAAGCATTCTCATCGAAAGCGCAGGCTTTCGAGCAGGACAACCGTCGTCGTCAGATGGAAGAGCGTAACAAGATCCTGAGCCGTATCCAGGACGCCGTTCAGAAAGTGGCTGATAGCGAAGGTTACGATGTTGTAATCGATCAAAATGCGGTTGCATACTCTGCTAAATCTAAAGACATCACTGCTGATGTTCTGAAACAGGTTAAATAATTCATGTCTTCAATTCGACTGGCTGATTTAGCCCAGCAGTTGGATGCAGAATTGCACGGAGATGGCGATATCGCCATCTCCGGCATTGCTTCTATGCAATCCGCCCAAACCGGTCAGATCACGTTTCTTTCAAACAGCCGTTACCGCGAGCAGCTCGCAGCCTGTCAGGCTTCAGCCGTGGTGCTCACTGAAGCGGATCTGGAATTTTTCCCTGGCGCAGCGCTGGTGGTTAAAAACCCGTATCTGACCTACGCCCGTATGGCACAGTTGCTGGATACTACGCCGCAACCTGCCAAAAATATCGCCCCCAGCGCCGTGATTGATGCGAGCGCACAGCTTGGCAATAATGTCTCGATTGGCGCGAATGCGGTGATCGAATCTGATGTTACCCTTGGCGATAATGTTGTTATCGGCCCAGGGTGCTTTGTGGGTAAAAAGGCACGTATTGGTGCCGGTAGCCGCTTGTGGGCCAACGTTTCTGTCTACCATGAAGTTGAGATTGGCCGTGATTGCCTGATTCAGTCTGGCACAGTGATCGGTTCTGATGGCTTCGGTTATGCTAACGATCGTGGCAATTGGGTGAAAATTCCCCAGCTTGGCACGGTGATCATTGGCGATCGTGTAGAAATTGGTGCTTGTACCACCATCGATCGCGGTGCTCTCGATAACACCCAAATAGGGAATGGTGTTATCATAGATAACCAGTGCCAGATTGCTCACAATGTGGTGATTGGCGACAACACCGCAGTGGCCGGTGGCGTAATTATGGCTGGCAGCCTGAAAATTGGCCGCTATTGCATGATTGGTGGTGCCAGCGTGATTAATGGTCATATGGAAATTTGTGACAAAGTTACCGTCACAGGGATGGGAATGGTGATGAGGCCAATCACTGAACCTGGAGTATACTCCTCCGGGATTCCGCTACAGCCCAACAAATCCTGGCGCAAAACTGCAGCTCTGGTGATGAACATCGATGAAATAAGCAAACGCTTAAAAGCCATCGAACGCAAGGTCGGCAAAGACTAAGCGCGTCAACATCACGCTGCCCGGCTTTCATAAATACAATATGCGAAAGCGTTAGCGTACAGAAAAATTTGCGGCCTGCAGACGATGGGATGATCGTTGCGGGCCGTGTCATTGATGCCATCAGAATTTTTAGGACAGGAAGAGTATTTTGACTACTGAAACTCATACTCTGAAGATTGAAGAGATTATTGAACTTTTACCGCACCGTTATCCGTTTTTACTGGTTGATCGCGTCCTTGAGTTTGAAGAACACAAGTTCTTGCGTGCAGTAAAAAACGTCTCGGTCAACGAACCGTTTTTCCAGGGCCATTTCCCTGGTAAACCGATTTTTCCCGGTGTGCTGATTCTGGAAGCAATGGCACAGGCAACAGGTATTCTGGCGTTTAAAAGCGTTGGTAAACTTGAGCCGGGTGAGCTGTACTACTTTGCCGGTATTGACGATGCGCGCTTCAAGCGCCCCGTGGTACCAGGCGACCAAATGATCATGGAAGTCACTTTCGAAAAAACCCGCCGTGGTGTGACACGCTTTAAAGGTGTGGCCACTGTTGACGGTAAAATTGTCTGCGAAGCAACGATGATGTGTGCCCGCAGCCGGGAGGCTTAATTCGTGATTGATAGCACCGCCGTAATTCACCCCAGCTCGATCGTAGAAGAAGGCGCCATTATTGGTGCCGGTGTCCAGATTGGTCCGTTTTGCATCGTTGGTGCGAACGTTTCGATCGGCGAAGGCACGGTTCTGAAGTCCCATGTAGTGGTCAATGGTCACACCGTTATCGGTAAAGACAATACTATCTACCAGTTTGCTTCAATTGGTGAAGCGAATCAGGATCTGAAATACGCTGGTGAACCGACGCGAGTTGAGATCGGCGACCGTAACCGCATCCGTGAAAGCGTCACCATCCATCGTGGTACGGCGCAGTCCGGTGGGCTGACGAAAGTCGGTGATGACAACCTGCTGATGGTCAATGCGCACGTGGCGCACGACTGTGTGGTAGGAAGTCATTGCATCCTGGCGAATAACGCAACGCTGGCCGGCCATGTGACCGTCGATGATCATGCGATCATTGGGGGGATGACGGCAGTGCATCAGTTCTGCATCATCGGTGCTCATGTGATGGTAGGTGGTTGTTCTGGCGTTGCCCAGGATGTGCCACCCTACGTGATTGCGCAGGGTAACCATGCGACGCCGTTTGGTATTAACCTTGTGGGCCTGAAGCGCCGTGGGTTCAGCAAAGACGCGCTGCATGCGATTACTGCCGCCTACAAGCTGTTGTACCGCAGCGGCAAAACACTGGACGAAGTGAAACCTGAAATTGAGGAAATCGCGAAAGCGCATCCTGAAGTTCAGCCGTTCTATGACTTCTTTGCCCGCTCTACAAGGGGTTTGATTCGTTAACTCATGCCAAAGCATCCCTTAACGATTGCCCTTGTCGCCGGAGAAACCTCCGGCGATATTCTTGGTGCAGGTCTCATTCGTGCGCTGAAAGAAAAGCATCCTGACGCCCGTTTTGTTGGGGTGGCTGGCCCGCTGATGCAGGCTGAAGGCTGTGAAGCCTGGTATGAAATGGAAGAACTGGCGGTGATGGGCATTGTTGAAGTGCTCGGCCGCCTGCGTCGCCTGTTACATATACGCCGCGATCTGACCCGCCGCTTTACTGCGCTAAAGCCTGACGTTTTTGTCGGCATTGATGCGCCAGATTTCAATATCACCCTGGAAGGGCGTCTGAAACAGCAGGGCATCCGGACAATTCACTACGTCAGTCCGTCCGTTTGGGCATGGCGTCAGAAACGGGTGTTTAAGATTGGTCGCTCCACTGACCTGGTGCTGGCATTCCTGCCATTTGAAAAAGCTTTCTACGACCGTTTTAATGTGCCGTGTCGCTTTATTGGCCATACCATGGCTGATGCGATGCCGATAGAACCGGATAAAGAGGCTGCACGCCGCGAGCTGGGCATTGCCCCGGATGCACTTTGTCTGGCACTGCTTCCTGGCAGTCGTGGGGCTGAAGTCGAGATGCTCAGTGGCGATTTTCTGCGAACGGCGATGCTGCTTCGGGCAAAATACCCGGCGCTGGAAATTGTGGTGCCGCTGGTTAATCCGCGCCGTCGCGAGCAGTTTGAGAAAATCAAAGCCGAGGTTGCACCTGACCTGACCATGCATCTGCTGGATGGTAAAGGGCGACAGGCAATGGTCGCCAGTGATGCCGCACTGCTGGCTTCCGGTACGGCTGCGCTGGAGTGTATGTTGGCGAAGTGTCCGATGGTGGTGGGATATCGTATGAAGCCTTTCACCTTCTGGCTGGCAAAACGCCTGGTAAAGACGGATTACGTCTCACTGCCCAATCTGCTGGCGGGCCGTGAGTTGGTGAAAGAGCTGCTCCAGGATGAATGTCAGCCCGATCGGCTGGCCGCAGCATTAGAACCGCTGCTGGCACAAGGTGAAACCCGCGATAAACTGCTGGCGACTTTTGCTGAACTCCATCATCAGATCCGCTGGAATGCCGATGAGCAGGCAGCGGCAGCCGTACTGGAGCTGTGCCCATGAGTGAATTTATTTATCCCAATGCCGCGCTGATTGCGGGCGTTGATGAAGTTGGCCGTGGCCCGCTGGTGGGCGCCGTGGTGACTGCCGCCGTGATCCTGGATCCGGCGCGGCCTATTGTCGGGCTTGCCGACTCGAAAAAACTGTCGGAAAAACGCCGTCTGGCGTTGTACGATGAGATCAAAGAGAAGGCACTGAGCTGGAGTCTGGGCCGGGCAGAACCGGAAGAGATTGATCAGCTGAATATTCTGCATGCCACCATGCTGGCGATGCAGCGTGCGGTGGCCGGTTTGCACCTGACGCCAGACTTTGTACTGATTGACGGTAACCGTTGCCCGGCGCTGGCCATGCCCAGTCAGGCAGTGGTTAAAGGTGATAGCCTGGTGAAAGAAATCAGCGCCGCTTCAATTATTGCGAAGGTGACACGCGACCGCGAAATGGCTGAGTTGGATCGGCTCTATCCTGAATATGGTTTTGCCCAGCACAAAGGTTACCCGACCGCATTGCATATGGAAAAACTGACTCAGTTTGGCGCGACATCGCAGCATCGGCGCAGTTTCGCTCCGGTACGCAATGTCTTAATGGATGCCGATGTTGCCGCTACGGTTGCGTGTACGCGTGAGCCGATATAACGGTTACGGTGGCAGCGCTGCCGTTTCACGTTTGCAGAATAGTTAATCTTCTTCCTCTGTTTTAACAGGATCACCGATGGCCGAACCTCGTTTTATTCATTTACGCGTCCACAGCGACTACTCCATGATCGATGGGCTAGCCAAAACTGGCCCGTTGGTGAAAAACGCGGCAAAAATGGGCATGCCAGCCATCGCGATCACGGATTTCACCAACCTGTGTGGGCTGGTAAAATTTTACGGCACTGCACACGGTCAAGGCATGAAGCCGATTATTGGCGCAGATTTCAACGTCAGTAGTGAGGCCATGGGTGATGAGCTGTCCCAAATCACCGTACTGGCCGCCGATAACGACGGTTATCAAAACCTCACCTTGTTGATTTCCCGAGCCTACCAACGTGGCTACGGTCCGGCGGGCCCGACGATTGATCGGGACTGGCTGGTTGAGCATCAGCAGGGGATTATTTTATTGTCAGGCGGACGGCGTGGCGATGTCGGTAAAATGCTGTTGCGCGGCAACACGGCGCAGGTCGCAGAGTGTCTGGCGTTTTATCAGCATCATTTTCCCGATCGCTACTACCTTGAACTGATTCGTACCGGTCGCCCGGACGAAGAAACGTACCTGCATGCTGCCGTTGCGCTGGCAATGGAGAACGCGATCCCGGTGGTCGCCACCAACGAAGTCTGTTTCCTGACGGAATCAGAATTCGATGCACATGAAATCCGCGTCGCCATCCACGATGGTTTTACCCTCGACGATCCAAAACGTCCGCGCAACTACAGTCCGCAGCAGTATATGCGTAGCAGTGAGGAGATGTGCGAGCTGTTCTCGGACATCCCGGAAGCGCTGGAAAACAGCGTGGAAATTGCCCGTCGTTGTAACGTCACTATCCGTCTGGGTGAGTACTTCCTGCCGCAGTTCCCGACGGGTGACATGACAACGGAAGATTTCCTGGTGGTGAAATCGAAAGAAGGGCTGGAAGATCGCCTGGCGTTTCTGTTCCCTGATGAGCAGGTGCGCGCCGAACGCCGCCCCGCCTATGATGAGCGCCTGGATATTGAACTCAACGTTATCAACCAGATGGGATTCCCTGGTTACTTCCTGATCGTGATGGAGTTTATCCAGTGGTCGAAGGATAACGATGTGCCAGTGGGGCCGGGACGTGGATCGGGTGCCGGTTCACTGGTGGCCTATGCGCTGAAAATTACCGACCTCGACCCGCTCGAATTTGATCTGCTGTTTGAACGTTTCCTCAACCCGGAACGTGTGTCGATGCCCGACTTCGACGTCGATTTCTGTATGGAAAAACGCGATCTGGTGATTGAGCATGTGGCTGAGATGTACGGGCGCCAGGCGGTTTCACAGATCATCACCTTTGGTACCATGGCGGCAAAAGCGGTCATCCGCGATGTCGGCCGCGTGCTGGGGCATCCTTACGGTTTCGTGGATCGCATCTCCAAACTGGTGCCACCTGACCCCGGTATGACGCTGGAAAAAGCCTTTGCCGCAGAACCGCAGCTGCCAGAAATCTATGAGGCAGATGAAGAGGTTAAAGCGCTGATCGACATGGCGCGCATTCTGGAAGGGGTGACGCGCAACGCCGGTAAGCATGCCGGGGGCGTGGTGATTGCGCCGACCAAAATTACTGATTTTGCCCCGCTCTACTGTGACGAAAATGGCCACCATCCGGTTACCCAGTTCGATAAGAACGATGTGGAATATGCCGGGCTGGTGAAATTTGACTTCCTGGGGCTGCGCACGCTGACGATCATCGACTGGGCGCTGGCGATGATCAACGCCCGTCGTGCGAAAGAAGGTAAAGATCCGATCGATATTGCGGCGATCCCGCTTGAAGATCAGAAAAGTTTCGATATGCTGCAACGCTCGGAAACCACGGCGGTGTTCCAGCTCGAATCACGCGGCATGAAAGACCTGATCAAACGCCTGAAGCCTGACTGCTTCGAGGATATGATCGCTCTGGTTGCCTTGTTCCGTCCCGGCCCGCTTCAGTCCGGCATGGTGGATAACTTCATTGACCGTAAACACGGGCGTGAGGCGATATCTTATCCGGATATTCAGTGGCAGCATGAGTCGCTGAAGCCCGTGCTGGAGCCGACCTACGGCATTATCCTCTATCAGGAACAGGTGATGCAGATCGCCCAGGTACTGGCAGGATACAGCTTAGGCGGGGCGGATATGCTGCGTCGTGCGATGGGTAAAAAGAACCCGGTTGAGATGGCCAAGCAGCGTGGCGGCTTTGAAGATGGGGCGAAATCACGCGGCATTGATGGCGAGCTGGCGGTTAAAATCTTCGACCTGGTGGAAAAATTCGCCGGGTACGGATTTAACAAATCTCACTCCGCCGCTTATGCGCTGGTCTCTTATCAGACTTTGTGGCTGAAAGCACACTATCCGGCTGAGTTTATGGCCGCCGTGATGACTGCCGATATGGACAACACCGAAAAGGTAGTTGGCCTGGTGGATGAGTGCTGGCGCATGGGGCTGAAGGTCTTACCGCCGGATATTAACTCCGGGCAGTACCAGTTCCACGTTAACGATAACGGCGAGATTGTTTACGGCATTGGCGCGATCAAAGGGGTGGGCGAAGGCCCGATCGAAGCCATCATTGACGCACGTAATGAGGGCGGGTATTTCCGCGAGCTGTTTGACCTCTGCGCACGCACCGATACCAAAAAGCTGAATAAGCGGGTGCTGGAAAAACTGATTATGTCCGGCGCGTTTGACCGTTTAGGTCCGCACCGCGCCGCCTTGATGAGCGCCTTACCGGATGCATTGAAAGCAGCCGACCAACATGCCAAAGCCGAAGCCATCGGCCAGGCAGATATGTTTGGTGTGCTGGCAGAAGCCCCGGAACAGGTAGAGAAGTCCTATTCGGACGTCACGCCATGGCCGGAACAGATTCAACTGGATGGCGAAAGAGAGACGTTAGGGCTTTACTTAACGGGTCACCCGATCAACCAGTACTTGAAAGAGATTGAGCGCTACGTCGGTGGACTGCGCCTGAAAGACATGCACCCGACCGAGCGTGGTAAGATGATCACCGCAGCCGGTCTGGTGGTGGCGGCCCGCGTCATGGTAACAAAACGCGGTAACCGTATTGGCATCTGCACCCTGGATGACCGTTCTGGTCGTCTGGAAGTGATGTTATTTACAGATGCGTTAGATAAGTTCCAGCATATGTTGGAGAAAGACCGTATCCTGATCGTCAGTGGGCAGGTCAGCTTCGATGACTTCAACGGCGGGCTTAAAATGATGGCCCGCGAGATGATGGACATTGATGAAGCACGTGAAAAATATGCACGTGGGCTTGCTATCTCGCTGACGGACAGGCAAATTGATGACCAGCTTTTGAACCGTCTCCGTCAATCCCTGGAACCCCATCGTTCGGGGACAATTCCGGTACATCTCTACTATCAGAGAGAGGATGCGCGGGCGAAGTTGCGCTTCGGTGCAACCTGGCGCGTGTCGCCGAGCGATCGTTTGCTGAACGATCTGCGATCGTTGATAGGATCGGAGCAGGTGGAACTGGAGTTTGACTAAAACAGGATTATTATGAGTCTTAATTACCTGGATTTCGAACAGCCAATCGCTGAGCTTGAAGCGAAAATTGATTCGCTCAAGTCGGTTGGCCGTCAGGATGAAAAACTGGATATTAATCTGGATGAAGAGATTCAGCGTCTGCGCGATAAAAGCGTTGAGCTGACCCGTAAAATCTTCTCAGATTTAGGTGCCTGGCAGATCGCGCAGCTTGCGCGTCATCCGCTGCGCCCGTATACGCTGGACTATGTTCGCAATGTGTTCACTGACTTTGACGAGCTGGCGGGCGATCGCGCCTATGCCGATGATAAAGCTATCGTTGGTGGTACTGCGCGTCTCGATGGCCGTCCGGTGATGATCATTGGTCATCAGAAAGGGCGTGAAACCAAAGAGAAAATTCGTCGTAACTTCGGCATGCCTGCGCCGGAAGGTTACCGTAAAGCGCTGCGCCTGATGGAGATGGCCGAGCGTTTTAATATGCCGATCATCACCTTTATCGACACCCCGGGTGCCTATCCTGGTGTGGGCGCAGAAGAGCGCGGTCAGTCTGAAGCCATCGCACGCAACCTGCGTGAGATGTCTGGCCTGACCGTGCCGGTTATCTGTACTGTTATCGGTGAGGGCGGTTCCGGTGGCGCACTGGCCATTGGTGTCGGTGACAAAGTGAACATGTTGCAGTACAGCACCTACTCGGTGATTTCGCCGGAAGGCTGTGCATCTATTCTGTGGAAAAGCGCCGACAAAGCGCCACTGGCCGCAGAAGCGATGGGCATCATTGCACCGCGTCTGAAAGAGCTGAAGCTGATTGATACTGTGATCCCGGAACCCCTGGGCGGCGCACACCGCAACCCACTGGCGATTGGTGTGTCACTGAAGGCCCAGCTGCTTGCCGATCTGGCCGATCTCGATACCTTCACGAAAGAAGAGTTGTTGGATCGCCGCTACCAACGTCTGATGAGCTACGGCTACGCCTGATCGTTCAGCATTCGTTACCCAAAGGGCCAGACATTGTCTGGCCCTTTTTGTTTTGCGTCCACTATGCTTACACACTGGAGCAAACCGACCAGGAGGCCACATTGAATATTATCGCGATCATGGGACCGCATAACGCATTCTATAAAGATGAACCCATCCGTGAACTCGACGCTACGTTAAAAAACCAGGGTTTTCAGACCATCTATCCGCACGATGCCAGCGACCTGCTGAAGCTGATTGAACACAACCCGCGCATCTGTGGCGTGGTGTTTGACTGGGACGAATACAGTCTCGAACTCTGCCGTGATATCAACCAGTTAAATGAGTATCTGCCGCTATACGCCTTTATCAACACCCACTCGACGATGGATGTCAGCATTAACGAAATGCGCATGACCCTCTGGTTCTTTGAATATGCCCTGAATGCGGCCGATGACATTGCTCAGCGCATACGGCACTACACCGATGAATACATCGATACCATCACGCCACCCCTGACCAAAGCGCTGTTTACCTATGTGAAGGAGGGTAAATACACCTTCTGTACGCCAGGGCATATGGCAGGAACGGCGTTCCAGAAAAGCCCGGTGGGCAGCCTGTTCTATGATTTCTTTGGTGCCAATACGCTGAAGGCGGATATCTCGATTTCCGTTACTGAACTGGGCTCGCTACTCGACCATACCGGCCCGCATCTTGAAGCTGAAGAGTATGTCGCGCGCACGTTTGGGGCCGAGCAGAGCTATATGGTCACCAATGGCACCTCGACCTCGAATAAGATCGTCGGTATGTACGCCGCCCCCGCAGGCAGCACCATGCTGGTGGATCGTAACTGCCATAAGTCGCTCACCCATTTGTTGATGATGAGCGATATCATCCCGATCTGGCTGAAACCGACGCGTAACGCGCTGGGTATTCTTGGCGGCATCCCGAAACGTGAATTCACCAAAGAGAGTATTGCCCTGAAAGTCGCGCAGACACCGCGTGCCAGCTGGCCGGTCCATGCGGTGATCACCAACTCGACGTATGACGGATTGCTGTATAACACGCAGTACATCAAAGAGACGCTGGATGTGCCGTCTATCCACTTTGATTCTGCCTGGGTGCCCTATACCAACTTTCACCCGATCTACCAGGGACTCAGCGGTATGAGCGGAGAGCGCACGCCGGGTAAGGTGATCTATGAAACCCAGTCGACGCACAAACTATTGGCGGCCTTTTCACAGGCCTCGCTGATTCATATTAAAGGTGACTATGACGAGCAAACCTTTAATGAAGCCTACATGATGCACACCACGACGTCCCCCAACTACGCGATTGTGGCTTCTATTGAGACGGCGGCAGCGATGCTGCGTGGTAATCCGGGTAAGCGTCTGATTAATCGGTCAGTGGAGCGGGCACTGCATTTTCGTCGCGAAGTTCAGCGTCTGCGCGAAGAGTCTGAGGGCTGGTTCTTTGATATCTGGCAGCCGGAAGGCGTCGATGAACCAGAATGCTGGGCGATTCAGCCCGGGGACGAGGAGTGGCACGGTTTCCGCGATGCAGATGCTGACCATATGTATCTCGACCCGATCAAAGTCACGATCCTGACACCAGGGATGAGCGAACTGGGTGAGATGGCAGAAGAGGGGATACCGGCGGCGCTGGTGGCGAAGTTCCTCGATGAACGTGGTGTGGTGGTGGAAAAAACCGGGCCATACAATTTGTTGTTCCTGTTCAGCATCGGTATTGATAAGACCAAAGCGATGAGCGTCCTGCGCGGGCTGACCGAATTTAAGCGCTCGTACGATCTTAACCTCCGGGTGAAAAACATGCTGCCGGATCTGTATGCAGAAGATCCCGATTTTTACCGCACTATGCGTATTCAGGATCTGGCGCAGGGGATCCATACGCTGATCCGCCAACACGATCTGCCGCGTCTGATGTTACAGGCCTTTGCCACATTGCCCGAGATGAAGCTCACACCACATCATATGTTTCAGCAGCAGGTGAAGGGCAATATCGAAACAGTAGATATCAGTGAGCTGGTGGGGCGTGTCTCGGCCAATATGATCCTGCCTTATCCTCCCGGCGTACCCGTGGTGATGCCGGGCGAGATGATCACCGAGCAGAGCAGGGCAGTGCTCGATTTTCTCCTGATGTTGTGCGCTATCGGCAAACACTATCCGGGGTTTGAGACCGATATTCACGGCGCGAAGCTCACCGATGAGGGGCAATATCTGGTGCGCGTGCTAAAGGACGACGTAGAGATTTAACCCAAGATCCAGAATCGTGCCATTGTCGCTGTCAGGCCTGGCGGTTAAGGTCGTCAGGCATGTATTTATCAGGAGCATTCAGGAGCCACAATGTCAGGTTTACAGTTAAAAAAAGTCCATCACGTGGCAATCATTGCCGGGAATTATGCGGTGAGTAAGGCATTTTACTGCGATATCCTGGGGTTCGGCCTGATGGGCGAAGTGTATCGCGAGGAGCGCGATTCGTGGAAAGGGGATCTGACGCTAAACGGTGAGTACATTATTGAGCTGTTCTCCTTCCCGCACCCCCCTGCACGACCAACTCAGCCTGAAGCCTGCGGTCTGCGCCATCTGGCATTTAGCGTGGAGGATGTTGATGCGGCGAAACGACAACTGGAAGCACACGGCGTGTCCTGTGAGGTGATCCGTATTGACCCGCTGACCGGTAAGCGCTTTACCTTCTTTAATGATCCGGATGGATTGCCGTTAGAGTTGTATCAGGCTTAAAATACCCCTCTGCTAAACCCGGCTTTTTGTCGGGTTCTTCTTTCAGGAAAGCCATGTCATCCCTTGCCCATCTTGAAGCCACACTGGCGAATGAGCACAGCCTGCTGCTGGCCTACAGTGGTGGGCTCGACTCCAGCGTATTGCTGCATCAACTGGTGTTGCTCAGACAGCAGCGTCCGGCGTTGCAGCTGCGGGCGGTGCATATTCATCATGGCCTCAACCCGTTGGCGGAGAGTTGGGTCGCGCACTGTCAGCAGCAGTGTGCACGCTGGCAGGTGCCACTGGAGGTGGTCTATGTCAGTGTGGATGCACGTCAGGGGGGGGTTGAAGCAGCCGCACGTACCGCACGCTATCTGGCCTTCCGTCAGCGGCTGCGGGCGGGGGAAACGCTGTTAACCGCCCAGCATCAGGACGATCAGAGCGAAACCCTGTTACTGGCGCTGAAGCGGGGCAGTGGGCCGGCTGGATTGGCGGCGATGCCGGAACAACACTGGCTGGGCGAACACCGGCATCTGCGTCCCTTGCTGACACACAGTCGTCAGCAACTGGAGGAGTGGGCCGAACAGCACCAGCTGATGTGGATTGAGGATGACAGCAACAGCGATGCGCGCTATGACCGGAATTTTCTGCGCCTCGAGGTGATGCCAATGCTGAATGCCCGCTGGCCGCACTTCTCACGTGCGGTGGCCCGCAGCGCAGCGCTGTGTGGCGAGCAGGAACAACTTCTGGATGAGTTACTGGCGGAGTCACTGGATTCGCTGATGGATGCATCCGGCACGTTGTCGATTCTCCCGATGCTGGAGATGAGTGAAGCCCGGCGCTTTGCCCTGCTGCGGCGCTGGATTGCGCATCAGCAGGGCAGTATGCCCTCGCGCGATGCGCTGCGGCGTGTATGGCAGGAGGTGGCCTGTAGCCGTGAGGATGCAGAGCCGCGTTTTCGGCTCGGGCAGAACGAGGTACGCCGTTTTCGTGGCCGTCTTTACTGGTTGCCATTACTGACATCGTTAAGCGAGCACGCGCTGCCGTGGCCGGATAGAGCACAACCGCTACAGCTGCCTGACGGGCTAGGGCAGTTGGAACAGCATAATGATGGTCTGGCGCTGCGGCGCCCCCTTTCCGGTGAGGCGGTCAGCGTACGCTTCCAGGCACAGGGATCGTTGCATATCGTCGGACGCGCAGGCAGTCGCCCGCTGAAAAAACTGTGGCAGGAACTGGCGGTGCCGCCGTGGCAGCGGGGTCGAATACCGCTGATTTTTTATGGCGACCGTCTGATTGCCGCCGCTGATTTTTTTGTCACCCGTGACGGTGCCCCAACGGCTGCGGATACGGACTGGTTTGTGTACTGGCGTCGCTAAATATTGAGAGAGTCATGATAATTATCAGAGTGATGGTGTTGCTGCTGCTGAGTGGTAGCCTGCCCGCCCTGGCCGCAGGAGACAGCGGCGCCGGGCAGGAAAAATCAGCGCGTTGTATGGCCTGCCACGGAACAGAAGGAAAAGCATCGGCACCGATCTACCCCAACCTTGCCGGGCAGCATGCGCCTTATCTGGCTCAGGCATTGCAGGCGTATAAAAGTGGGGCACGCAGCGGCGGCCAGGCGGAAGTGATGAAAGCGTTTGTTGCCGGGCTGAGTGATGACGATATTGATGATTTAGCAGCGTATTATGCGGGGCTGAAGCCCTGAGAAGAGAGGCGGATCGACGATCCGCCTGACTGGGAGACTAATCGGATTCACTCACCACCACGGTACCGAGGTCGGGGTGGCTGAAGCTGGCAATATGGTCGAGGCGGAGATCGCGGTTTTCTCCGGCAATGTCAATGCTCAGGTATTCCACGTTCTTTCGCGACACCATATCTTTGGCCTTTGCCTTAAGCTGTTCACCGTCTTTTAACGCCAGTGTCAGCATCCAGTTGTTCTGGCAGGCGAGTTCCAGGTTGTCATAGTCATCACAGTTGATCGGTTTGTAGGCTTCATCTTTCGTCAACATAGTCGCTCACCAATAAGTTCGCGGCAGCAAACGCTGCCTTTTCCCTGATGGAAGACGGTAGCACAGGATCGCCCGCTACTTCATCAAGCGCTTTCAACACGCACGCTAATGCGTCAGGCACGTATCCCAGGTCGCCACTGCCTATTTCGGCATATTTCCGGCGAACTAATTCACAATACTTTTGCACATGCACCCCCTTCCGAGTTTTCTCTGGCGATTATCCGACTATAGCACAGGCATTTACGGGAAATCAGCCTGCGAGCGGGTGATTTGCTTCGTCATCAGGTTACAATAGCGGGTAACTGAGATAAGGATCCTTATGGCACTGAAAGCAACGATTTATAAAGCCACGGTTAACGTCGCAGACATGGACCGCAATGTATTTATCGATAATACCCTGACGCTGGCCCGCCACCCTTCGGAAACCGAAGAGCGTTTGATGCTGCGTCTGCTGGCCTGGCTGGTTCATGCGAATGAGCGTTTGACCTTTACGCGTGGACTGAGCGCAGAAGATGAGCCAGAAATCTGGCAGCTGAACGATCATGGTGGGATTGATGTTTGGGTGGATCTCGGTCTGCCAGATGAGCGCAGAATTAAAAAGGCCTGTAGTCGCTCTCAACATGTCTGGCTGTACACCTATAACTGGCGCGCGGCACAGCCCTGGTGGCAGCAGCATCAAAACAAACTGACCCAGCATGATAATCTGACGATACGTTACCTCAATGACGAGCAACTGAGTGCTCTGACGCAACTGGCATCACGCTCAATGACGTTACAGGCCACTATTCAGGACGGCACTATCTGGCTCTCTGATGAGACTCATCATCTGGAAATTCAGTTTGAGCAGTGGCTGGAGGCAGGAAAAAGGGTATGATTGTATTATCACGTAGCGTCACTATTCCTGATGCCGAAATCGAAATCACCGCGATCAGAGCGCAGGGAAACGGTGGTCAGAACGTGAATAAAAGTTCGACGGCAATCCATTTGCGCTTTGATATTCGGCGCTCCAGCCTGCCGGTGTTTTATCAGGAAAGGATGATGGCTGTCAGCCACCATCTGATCACTCCCGAAGGCATTGTGATTATTAAGGCGCAGGAATATCGCAGCCAGGAGATGAATCGTGAGGCGGCATTAAAGCGGCTGGAGAATTTGATTCTTGAGCTTACCGTGGTGGAGAAAACCCGCCGCGCAACGCGTCCGACGCTGGCATCAAAAAAGCGTCGGCTGGAAGGTAAAGCGCATAAGGCCTCAACCAAATCGCTGCGGGGTAAAGTTCGCGGCGACTGACTTGTTTATTTTTTGCAGGAGCGACTATGAAAGCTGTTGTTCTCACGCTGTTTGCCACACTGGCATTGGGCGCGTTATTTGGCTGTAATAACCGACAAAACGCACAACAACCCTCACCGCTGGAGCCGATGCAGCAGAGTTATAGCGGGTTGCTGCCCTGCGGACCTGCCTGTCAGGACAGTGAATCCTCGTTGTTCCTGGCGGCCGATGGCAGTTATGTGCTGGAGCAGCGTGCGGGCGGAGAGAGTACGCTACGTAGTGCGCAGTATGGTAAATGGGCGCGCACGGCTGATACGCTGACGCTGGTGGCCATGAACGGTGAGAAACAACGTTTTCGCCCCACGGAAAATGGCCTCGACGTGATTTCCTGGCGCTCGGTGGCAATGAACAGTCAGCATCCTTATCATCTCACGGCGAATAACCGTAAGGTGTTATAAAAGTCCCTTAAATCATCCCGTATTTATTAACGTGATGCATTTCCGGGATTAAGTGGAATTAACTCAAATTAATATGGCCATTGTAGAACAGAACGATTCTCTGCAATGGTCATGGCGCACTTCCCCAGGTAAATAATCCTAAAACGTGGCTAACCTCTTGTTGCTTCGGTTCATTTATCGTTTTATATCCTCGTTCTGACCTTTATTATCCAATATAGCTGAAGCACGCCAGAGAAGGATCTCACGCCATTTCCCATTATGTCGGGAGATCACTCTTTCGGTATTGCCTGATATAAGCAGCTTTGTCTTCTTACACACAGTTTGCGAGTTTATAATTTTGAATCAATTAACGGCATTGAAAAAAGGCTATGCAAAAGTCTTCCTGTGGCTTTTAGTCACGCTTTTCCTGATCCCCACTATTACGCTGGTTTTTGCTGAATACGGCACACGCCAGCTCGATCAGGAATACAGCGAAATTTTTATTGATGATGCCCGCGGGCAAGGTCAGGACGTCAATAAACTGACTGCTTTCCTGCAACAGAATCCCCCTTCCAGCGTTTGTGGTGTGGTACCGGACGATCTGCTCGACTATCAGGGGGCGGTTTGTGCAGAGAAGTCAGAGCTGTGGCAGTTCTGGATGATGGATAAAGTTGCCTTCTGGACGTTGGTGGGCGGTGTCGCCATGCTGCTGATGATTGTTCTGTTCAGCGTGCTGGCATTTAAAAATCGTCAGGGACAGTTGCAAAGCCTGACGCTGGCACGTCCCTTCCTGATGCTGGCCAGTGCGCTGGAAGTGCTGGTGCAGGGAGGTATGCTGGTCTGGCTCTCCTTCTGGGGAACGGCATTCTTTACCCAAACCTATTATCCGAAGCTGGTTATGGCGATGGGCCTGCTGGTGCTGGTCGCGATGTTCTATATGATCAGAGGCATCTTCAAAAAGCTGCCACGTGATGAGGATGTTGAAGGTGAAGTGGTCACGCGCGAAGCCGCACCTGAACTCTGGGCACGCATTGATGCACTGGCGTCGCAGGTGGGGACCACGCCGCCGGATCATATTATTGCGGGTATCGATACCAACTTTTATGTTACTGAAGCGCCTCTCAGCGTGAATGAGCAGGCACTGAATGGTCGCAAACTGTACGTCAGTATTCCCTTGCTGCGCCAGCTAACTACGGCACAGGCAGATGGCGTGATGGTGCATGAATTAACGCACCTGCATGAGGGGGATACCGCCTCGGGTGCCCTGCTGGGGCCGAAGCTGCATCGCTTCGATCAGTACATTCATCTGATGAGCAGCGATGTGTCTACGCTGGTGGTGTTCTATCCGCTCTGCCTGTATCGCATGCTGTTTGAACTGGCGTGGCAGCGTAACAGCCGTGAGCGCGAATTTGTGGCTGACCGCAGTGCCGCAAACGTAATTACCCCGGCGGCGATCGTCGAGTCGCTGATTAAAATCTCGGCCTATGCCAGCTATCGTAGTGAAGTTGAGCAAATGCTGTTTGAAAATAAAACCCTGCATGGGAATGAGCTGGGGATCAGTAAAGCGATTGCCATTGGCCTGCCTCAGCACGTTAATTCACCTGACTTTATTAGCGTGATGCGTGAACAGAACGTACCGCATCCGTTCGATTCGCATCCGCCGCTGGCCGATCGCATGCGCAATGTCGGTTATACGATCGACGAAACGTGTTATGCCGCAATCGCGGCGGAACTGCCGACGGAGAGCTGGGTCGACCTGATGCCAGTGGCGTCAGACATTGAACAACACCTTTGGCAGAAATATGAGCAGGATTTCTCATCTGCTCATGAACAGAGCCTTGCATGGCGTTATGAGCCGGAAGGTGAAGAAGAGACGGCGTTGGTACTGAAGCATTTCCCACCGGCGGCCTGGACGCTGAAAGACGGCAACCCGATTGAGATTACGTATCAGGGGATTGTGAAGCCAGGGACCGCTGAACTGTTACCGTGGGATAATATTAAAAATATCAATGTGATTCGCCGTTTCGGCACTGACGTGCTTTATCTACAACATGTTCAGCCTAATGCAGCGGGTAAAAAACGCACTGAGATCCGTTTGCCTGGGGTGAAGAAGGATATTGAGGTATTTAAATACACACTGAGTCACTACTGGCAGCGCCATCAGACAATGCGGGCGTTACAGGAACAAGACCAGGCTCTGGCAGCGCAAAGCTAAAAGCTAAAACGAAAAAGCCACCGCATGCGGTGGCTTTTTTATGTCTGATCGCTTTGGTCAGTAGTCGTGGATCTTAAACCGCCAGCTCACTCACCAGGAAATCAACGATTTCATTGGTTTTGATCATACGTTTCTCACCGGCACGACGCGCTTTATACTCAACTTCTTCGCTATCGAGGTTACGGTCGCCAATCACGATGGTATGCGGTACGCCAATCAGTTCCATATCGGCAAACATCACACCCGGGCGCTCTTTGCGGTCGTCGAGGATCACATCAATCCCTTTAGCACGCAGAGTGGCATATAGCTCTTCCGCCAGCTCTTTCACGCGGAATGACTTCTGCATGTTCATTGGCAGGATGGCCACCTGGAAAGGTGCCAGCGCAGGAGACCAGATAATGCCGCGCTCATCGTGGTTCTGCTCAATGGCCGCCGCAACGATGCGCGTAATACCAATCCCGTAGCAGCCCATGGTCATAATCTGGTTACGGCCGTCTTCACCCTGTACCGATGCTTTCATCGCTTCAGAGTACTTGGTGCCCAGCTGGAAGATATGGCCAACTTCAATACCGCGTTTGATCAACAGCGTACCTTTCCCATCCGGGCTGGCATCACCTTCGACCACATTGCGGATATCCGCAACGCGTGGCAGCGGCAAATCGCGCTCCCAGTTGATGCCTTTCAGGTGCTGTCCGTCAATATTGGCACCTGCGCTGAAATCGCTCATCGCTGCCACAGTACGGTCTGCAATGATCGGCATGTTCAGGCCTACCGGACCGAGGGAGCCAGGGCCCGCGTTAACCAGCGCACGGATTTCTTCTTCTGTTGCGAAGGTCAGCGGGGCAGCAACGATATCAATATGTTCCGCTTTCACTTCATTCAGCTCATGATCGCCACGAACCAGCAGGGCAACCAGCGTATGGCCGCTCTCTTTGGTTGCCTGCACCATCAGTGTCTTGACGGTTTTCTCGATCGGCAACCCAAACTGTTCTACCAGTTCGGCGATGGTTTTTGCATTTGGCGTGTCGAACTGCACCATCGGTTGCGTGGCGGTTGCACGGCCACCGGCAGGGGCGACTGCTTCTGCTTTTTCAATATTGGCGGCGTAGTCAGATTCGGTAGAGAACACCACATCGTCTTCACCGCTCTGCGCCAGCACCTGGAACTCATGGGAGGCGCTGCCGCCGATAGAGCCGGTATCTGCATCAACGGCGCGGAAGTCCAGCCCCATACGGCTGAAACTCTGGCTGTAGGCACGATACATCGCATCGTAGGTTTCCTGCAGCGACTCCTGCGAAGTATGAAACGAGTAGGCATCTTTCATGATGAATTCACGTGAGCGCATTACACCAAAGCGTGGACGCACTTCATCACGGAATTTAGTCTGGATCTGGAACAGGTTCAGCGGTAATTGCTTATAGGAGCTGAGTTCGTTACGGATCAGATCGGTAATCACTTCTTCATGCGTTGGGCCGAGAACAAACGGGCGCTCGCCACGGTCAACGAAGCGCAGTAACTCCGGGCCATATTGCTCCCAACGACCACTCTCCTGCCACAGATCCGCAGGCTGAACGACGGGCATAGAAATCTCAATTGCACCGGCGTTGTTCATCTCTTCGCGCACGATGTTTTCAACTTTTTTCAGCACGCGTAAACCGGTCGGCAACCAGGTGTACAGACCGGAGGCCAGTTTACGGATCATCCCGGCGCGTAGCATCAGCTGGTGGCTGATCACTTCAGCGTCGGCAGGTGTCTCCTTCAGAGTGGAGAGCAGGTATTGAGTAGTACGCATGAATTACGATTCCATATGAACGCATAAAGCCAAAAAACGTGGACGCTAGTGTACCAGCGTGTCAGGTGAGTCAAAAGATGCCGGGAGAAATTAACGCGGGTCGATGGCGATAACTTCCGTACCGGACTGGGTCACGCGCCAGCGTACATTGAATTCCAGCAGCCAGGCGGCATATTCCCGGTCCGGTTCTTCGCCTTTGCGATATGCTGGCCGGGGATCCTGAGCCAGCACCTGAGCGATAAAGCGTTCAAGGTGCGGATAGTGCCGCTGATGCTGTTGTAACTGCTGTTGTGCCGGGAGGCTGAAGCAGACCGGCATATCGGCATCGGGGGCTTGCTGGGCAAACCCGGCGCGCGCTTCGGGGAGCGCCTCGGCAAACGGCAGATAAGGTTTGATATCCACGATGGGCGTGCCGTCAACCAGGTCGAGGCTGCCTAATTCGAGGATCACCTGCTGCTGTTCACAACGAACGCCCTTTAACTCAACCAGCGACATGCCGATAGGATTTGGACGGAAGGTTGAGCGGGTGGCAAACACACCCATGCGCGCATTACCCCCTAACCGCGGTGGCCGTACGGTAGGCCGCCAGCCGCCTTCCATCGTCTGATGAAAAACAAACAACAGCCAGAGATGACTGAATGCTTCAAGCCCACGTACGGCTTCCGGCTGGTTATAAGGCGCTTGCAGATGCAGCTCGCCGCCACCATCCTGTATCAAACCAGGCTGACGGGGAACGGCAAATTTCTCCTTCCACGGTGAATGGATCACGCCAATCTGATCGAAGGAGAAACGACTCATTGATTGCTGACTTTGAGGGCTGAACCCTGGCATACGGCCTGACGCACGCAGCCCTGAGCGCCACTCACGATCTCACATTTATGTACCAGCACCGCATTGGCTTTCATACCGGATGCCCGGATCTGCAGACGTTTACGTGCGGTGGCGAGATTCGGTGGTGAATCCTGTGCGCTGCTCTGGCAATCTTCGCCATAGACTTCGCCCAGGTCAGCAAAAGGTTTGCTAACGAGGTCAGCAGGGTCGGTATACAGTTTTACCGGGGCAGGGCGGGCTGCGGGTTTCGACTGAGATGCGCCAGTTTGCGTAGACTGTGGAAAAGGTTTCACAGGCTCATAGGGCCGTGGTACCAACGAGCACCCTGTCAGCGTTAGCGCTAACAAACAGAGCGGTAAAACACGCATGGGAAAATCCTCACGATCGGTAAAAGTGGCGTTATTGAAGCAAGCCGGGAGGGAAATAACAAGCGGAGAGCGTACAGTCTGGCACGTATGGACGATGAGAATGTGATAGCGGGCGGCAGAAGCCACCCGCATTGGTTAAATTACCAGCCTTTCACTGCGCCGCCGTTGAACACTTTGTTCGCTGCGTCGTTAACTTCATCTGACTGATAAGCCTGTACGAATTTCTTCACGTTTTCCGCGTCTTTATTATCTTCGCGGGCAACGAGCAGGTTTACGTACGGCGAGTTTTTATCTTCAACGAAGATGCCGTCTTTTGCTGGCGTCAGGTTAATCTGGCTGGCGTAAGTGGTGTTGATCACTGCCAGGGCAATTTGCTGATCGTCCAGGGAACGTGGCAACTGCGGTGCTTCCAGTTCAACCAGTTTCAGGTTTTTCGGGTTCTCAACCACATCCAGTGAGGTTGGCAGCAGGCCAACACCCTCTTTCAGTTTGATCAAGCCCACTTTCTGCAGCAGAAGCAGTGAACGACCCAGGTTGGTTGGGTCGTTAGGGATAGCCACCTGTGCACCGTTTTGCAGTTCATCCAGCGTTTTAATCTTTTTCGAGTAACCCGCAATCGGATAAACGAAGGTGCTGCCTACAGAAACCAGCTTGTAACCGCGATCTTTGATCTGCTGGTCCAGGTAAGGTTTATGCTGGAAGGCGTTAAGGTCGATATCGCCTTTGCTCAATGCTTCGTTAGGCAGTACGTAATCGTTGAAGGTCACCAGCTCAACATCCAGGCCGTATTTATCTTTTGCCACTTTCGCGGCGACTTCAGCTACCTGCTGCTCGCTACCCACGATCACACCCACTTTAATGTGGTTTGGATCTTTCTCTTTCTGATCGCAGCCAGCCAGTGCCAGAGTACCGATAAGTGCGCCAACAGCGGCAAGCGTTTTAACGTTAAAAGACATATCCCTTCCTTAAATAGAGAGAAATTACTGTTGTGTTTACTTGTGGCTAACCGCACGAACAATGCGATCGCCACAGAACTGAATCAAATACACCAAAACAACCAGCAGAACCAATACCGTATTCATCACTGTCGCGTTGTAACCGATATAGCCGTACTGATAGCCAATCTGACCCAGACCGCCTGCGCCGACTGCGCCACCCATTGCTGAGTAGCCGACCAGAGTAATCAGAGTAATAGTAGCGGCATTCACCAGACCTGGCAGTGCTTCAGGCAGCAGAACCTTACGGATAATCTGCAATGGTGTGGCACCCATGGCGCGTGATGCTTCAATCAGGCCGGTAGGTAATTCAAGCAGGGCATTCTCAACCATACGGGCAATAAAGGGTGCTGCGCCTACGGTGAGCGGAACAATCGCGGCCTGCAGACCAATTGAGGTACCGACGATAATCCGGGTGAAGGGGATCATCCACACCAACAAAATAATGAAAGGAATCGAGCGGAAGATATTCACCGCGGCTGACAGCACGCGATAAAGCTTCGCGTTCGCCACGATCTGCCCAGGACGGGTAACATAAAGAAGCACACCAACGGGCAGCCCAAGCACAAAACCGAAAAAGCCGGAGACAAAGGTCATCATCAGGGTTTCCCAGATGCCGCGGCCCATTAACCACATCATCGCCTCAGACATAACCTAATACCTCTATCTTCACATGGTGCTCTTGCAGGAACGCGATGGCCGCTTGAGTATCGGCTGACTCACCGTGGATTTCGGCCAGCATAATGCCGAACTTCACGCCACCGGCGTAATCCATCTGCGCGCTGATAATATTGTTGTTCACATTGAAACGGCGTGCTGACTCAGACAGCAGCGGGGCATCCACTGACTGACCGGTGAATTCCAGGCGTAATAAAGGAACGGTTGTTGCGCTGGGTTCTGGGGAGAGACGTTTCAGGTAGTCTTCCGGGATATCCAGATGCAGCGTTGATTGAATAAACTGTTGGGCCAGCGGCGTCTTTGGATGAGAGAACACTTCACTCACCGTATCCTGCTCAATCAACTCACCGTTGCTGATGACCGCAACGCAATCGCAGATACGTTTCACCACGTCCATCTCATGAGTGATCAGCAGGATGGTGATCCCAAGACGACGGTTGATGTCTTTCAGCAATTCAAGAATGGAACGGGTGGTCGCCGGGTCCAGCGCGCTGGTGGCTTCGTCACACAGCAGCACTTTGGGGTTGCTGGCCAGCGCACGGGCAATGGCCACGCGCTGCTTCTGCCCGCCGGAGAGATTGGCAGGCCAGGCATCGTGTTTATCCGCCAGGCCAACCAGGTCAAGTAATTCACTGACACGGGCTTTAATCTCAGCCTTTGACAGGTTGCCCAGCTCCAGCGGCAGTGCAACGTTACCGGCGACGGTACGTGAGTTCAGCAGGTTGAAGTGCTGGAAGATCATGCCAATCTGGCGACGCGCCAGTGTTAACTGGCTTTCTGATAGTGTGGTGAGATCCTGGTTATCAACCAGCACGCTGCCGGAAGTTGGACGCTCCAGCAAATTGACGCAGCGGATTAAGGTGCTTTTACCTGCACCGGAAGCGCCGATCACGCCATAAATTTGTCCGGCGGGCACATGCAGGCTGACATCAGACAGCGCTGTAATCGTGCGTGAACCCTGCTGGAACACTTTGGTGATATTTGAAAGTTTAATCATTGATTTATTTATTATCGTGATGGGAGTTATCCGTGGCATTCATTATAACGGCATCCCGCATTGAAGGGACTGGATGGATGGTAGGGCATCCAGACGTCTAAATCAATCGAAGTCATTCAATCTGCCATTCTCTCTTTTATGGTAGTGATGCGATACACTACGGCAAATTTTGTAGCAGGAGTTACTACGTGGCTGAGAAAGTCCCCGCAATTTTCCTCGATCGGGATGGCACCATTAATGTCGATCACGGTTATGTATTTGAAAGCGACAACTTCGAGTTTATCGATGGCGTGATTGATGCCATGCGTGAACTAAAAGAAATGGGCTTTGCGCTGGTGCTGGTGACAAACCAGTCCGGTATCGCGCGCGGCTTGTTTACCGAAGATCAGTTTATGCATCTGACCGAATGGATGGACTGGTCGCTGGCCGACCGCGATGTCGATCTGGATGGCATCTATTTCTGTCCGCATCATCCGGAAGCAATAGTAGAAGAGTTACGTCAGTCATGTGATTGCCGTAAGCCGCAGCCGGGAATGTTCCTGACCGCGCAGCAGGAGCTGAACATCGATATGGCCGCTTCTTATATGGTTGGCGATAAGATTGAGGACATGCAGGCCGCTTTAGCTGCCGGAGTCGGTAAAAAAGTACTGGTTCGTAGCGGGAAGCCTGTCACTGCTGAAGGCGAGAGTGCAGCGGATTGGGTGCTTAATAGCCTGAAAGAGCTGCCTGGACGTATCAAACAGGGCTAAAAAGCAGCGTTTCGCTGGAACTTTCAGCAGGCAGTGAAAAAGTTGAGATTACTGCTTGCGTTCCCGGAGCGCCTGT